>JANPER010000001.1:0-53708 GCA_031423015.1 Planctomycetota bacterium
CGGTGCCAAACGCTGATCGATTTGCTTGCCCCGCGGTCGTGCGCCGCGCCGTTCCACACCGCGCAGGCGATGTGCACGCGCGCGCTCGGGGCGAGGGCCAGGTCTTCGTGGCCGCGACCGGCCAGCGGCCAGCGCAGCACCAGCGACCACGTTCCGTCGCGCCAGCGCGGGCGCGCCGCGAGTTCAGCGTCAGCCGCGCGGAACGGACGCAGATCGCCCGCGCCGCGACCGTGCGCGCGCATCGCTTCGCTCGACGGCGCGTCGAACGCCGCCGGCCGGCGCTGCAACGGCACGTCGGCGCGGCTGCCGTCGGATCGCGGCAGGAACGAATCGAGGTCGCCCGCGAGTTCCCCCGGCCGGAAGGCTTGCCAATGCCAGATGTGCACCGGCTGAGATGGGGTGCCCATCGCGATCGCCGGCGGATCGAAGTCATCGGCAATCTGCAGCGCCGCGCCGTCCGGAAAGATGCCGGTCGGCACATCGTCGCGTGAAGCGTCTGGCCACCGCAGCAGCGCCGCAAGCTCGCGGCCGTCGTGCACGAACGCCACCTCGGCGACGTGCACTGCCTTGGCATGCGATTGCAGCGGGGCCAACACCAACGGCGCCGGCCGCCAGCGCGCGTCGTCGGGATCGGTCGGCACGGGGGACGTCACGCGCGGCGCCACGAGCTGCAAGCGGCGCTGCACTAGGTTGTCCTCGGCGCCGCTTGGCACCAGGGTGCGAACGAACTCGAGCACCGCGACGAGGTCTTGTTCCGCCAGACGTGCGGGCGGCATGCCAGCCGCGGGCATGCCACCGGCGATGCGCCAGTACAAGTCGCGGTGGCTGGCGCCGCCCTTCAGCACGCCGGCGGTGAGGTCACGCGGCCACACGACCTCGCTGCGTTCGCTCCAGGTCTGCACTTCGCCAAAGCCGCGACCGTCGGGCCCGTGACACGCCGCGCAACGCTCGACGAACAGCTCGCGCCCACGCGCCAACGCCGTCGCATCGACTGCCGCGGGCTCCGGCACCGGGATCACGTCGCCGGGCCGCAGTTGGCGTTCGGCAGCGGCCTGCGCCCGCCCGGCGTCGAAGGCACGGCCAGAGGACACCGCGCTCGCCGCCTGCATCGCCACGTGGCCAGTGATGGCGAGCGTGCGCACATGCCGCGCCAACAGGCGCAGGTCATCGGCCGGCATCCAGGAGAACGACGGCATCGTCGAGCCGGGCATGCCGCGTTCGATCGCCCGCATGAGGTCGTCGTCGGTGGGCACACCGTTCGTCGTGCTCACCAGGTTGAAGCTCGCGAGTGCAAAGCTGCGCGGCGGCGGATGCAGGAGCGCGGCCAACGCGCTGTCGGCGGCACCACGTGCACCATGGCACGCCGCGCAGTGGCGCGCGAACAGAGGCTCGGCGCGCGCCGGGACCGCAGCCCGTTCGACGGACGACGGCGACGAGCAGCCGGCCATCACCAAGCCGACCAGGAACGACACATGACGAGCCGCCACTGGCGACGATCGGAGTTTGGAGATTCCCACATCTGTCGAACGCGCGCCGGCTGGCCCGGTTTTCTGCGGACCACACCAAACGATGCCGCTACCCACGTTGCGTGACGCGCCATGAAAACACTGCGCCGGTGCGCACGTTGGCCGCGCGATGATCCACGAAGTCTCGGGTGACATTCTGCTTTCCAAGGCGCATGCGATCGCGCACGGCGTGGCGCCGAATGACGACTTTCACAGCGGCCTGGCCTTGGCGCTGCGCCAGCAGTGGCCGGCGATGTATCGCGACTTCCGCCACTGGTGCCACATCGAGGCCCGTCAGTGCGGCCAAGTGTGGGCCTGGGGCGGCCCGAACGTGCGCATCGCCGCGCTGTTGACGCAGGAGCCAGCCGCCAGACCGGGGCAACACCCGGGCCGCGCAACGCTGCCGAACGTCAACCACGCTCTGCGCGAGCTGCGGCACACCATAGCGAACGAAGGGTTCCACAGTCTGGCTCTGCCGCGCCTCGCCACGGGAGTCGGCGGCCTCGCGTGGTCGGATGTGCAGCCGCTCATCGCCAAGCACCTCGGTGAGCTGAACATCCCGATCTACGTCTACACTCGCTACGCACCAGGGGTCGCCGCCACCGAGACGGCGCCCGCTAAGTAGCCGCGTCGCGCGCCCGCGGGCTACGAGGTGCCTCGACACCAAGCCGGCGCGCGACTCATCGCTCCCTTCGCCTCGATGCCCGAACACGATCTCGGCCACGCGTTTGCTTCGCTCGGCATCGCGCTCGGCCTCGGGCTGTTGGTCGGGCTGCAGCGTCAGCGGGCTGGGTCGAGCATCGCGGGGGTCCGCACGTTCGCGCTGCTGACGCTGCTCGGCGCGATTGCGGCGCTGTTGACCGAATCGCTCGGCGTTTGGCCGGTGGTCACCATCCTGCTCGCGGTCACCGTGTTGGCGGTTGCGCGCGGCACGCGATCCCATGCGGTGGCGCCCGATGGCCACGACAGCGCCGGCCTCGCCACCGAGATCGCCATGCTCTTGATGGTGTGCGTCGGCGTGCTGGTTGTGCGCGGTCCGCGGGAGATCGCGGTCGCGGTGGCGGGCTGCGCCATGGTGCTCCTGCACGCCAAGCTCCGCTTGCACGACCTCGCGCGACGCATCAACGACCGCGACTTCAGCGCGATCGTGCAGTTCGCGTTGATCACTCTGGTGATCCTGCCGGTGTTGCCGAACCGAGCCTTTGGCCCGTACGCCGTGCTCAACCCGCACCACATCTGGCTGATGGTGGTGCTGATCGTCGGCATCAACCTGGGTGCGTACCTGCTGCGCAAGCAGCTCAGCGCGCGCACCGGCCTGCTG
This sequence comes from Planctomycetota bacterium, assembly GCA_031423015.1. GTDB lineage: Bacteria > Planctomycetota > UBA1135 > UBA1135 > UBA2386 > DATGPD01. The sequence continues at coordinate 2,827 of JANPER010000001.1, forward strand.
GTGAACGGCGTGCTGGGCGGCCTGATCTCCAGCACCGCCACCACGGCCAGCGCGGCACGGCAGGCGCGGGTGCTGCCGCGGCCAGGTGCGCCAGCGCTCATCGTCTGCGTGGCCAGCGCGGTGGTGTTGCCGCGCGTCGCCTCGGTGATCGCGGTCGTCGCACCGCGCGCACTGAGCGAGTTGTGGCAACCGCTCGCTTTGCTGCTGGCCGCGTTCATGGTGAGCCTCGCGCTCGGCTGGTGGGGGTTGCAGCGCGAAGGCATCGAGCTGCCCGAATCGACGAATCCCGCGGAGCTGCGCGGCGCCGTGCTGTTCGGCGTGATCTTTGCCGCCATCTTGCTGGCCGCAGCCTGGGCGCTCGATCAGTTCGGGCATCGCGGGCTGCTCGCGGTCGCGGCGCTGTCGGGCCTGACCGACGTCGACGCGATCACCCTGTCGACCGCCCGCATGGTCGAGGAGGCACGCGCTGACGCGCGCATGGGCGCCTCCGGCATCGTCGTGGCCATCCTCGCCAACTTGCTGTTCAAGCTGAGCATCGCCGCGTTTCTCGGCGGCCGCCGCTTCTTCCTGCGTTGCCTCGGCCTGCTCGGGCCAGTGCTCGCGGTGGGTTGCGCCTGGTTGCTGTGGCGAGCGAGGGCCTGACCGTGAGTCGCCAGCAATGCGGTGTTTGCCGACTGGACGAGTATGGTGCAAGCGATGCGCTTCGTCGCCGCTGAAGACGCCATCGCCGGGATCCGTTCGCACCAGCGCGTATTCATCCAAGGCGCGGCGGCCACGCCGCACGTGCTCATCGATGCCATGGTGGCGCGCGCGCACGAACTCGAAAGCGTCGAGATCGTTCACTTGCACACCGAGGGGGCAGCTCCGTACGCGGCGCCCGGGCTGGCCAAGAGCTTCCGGGTCAACTCCCTGTTCATCGGTGCCAACGTGCGCGACGCCGTGGCCCGCGGCGACGCCGACTACGTGCCGGTGTTTCTGAGCGAGGTTCCCAGCCTGTTCCGGCAGGGCATCCTGCCGCTCGACGTCGCGCTCGTGCACGTCTCGCCACCCGACCGCCACGGCTTCTGCTCGCTCGGCGTGTCGGTGGATGTGGCGCGCGCCGCGGTGCAGACCGCCAAGCGGGTGATTGCGCAGGTGAATCCGCGCATGCCGCGCACGCACGGCGACGGCCTCATTCACACAACGCAGATCCACGCCGCGACGCTGGTCGATGTGCCGTTGCCCGAGCACGCGCCGCCGGCGCTGACCGACATCGAGCGCGCGATCGGCCGGCACTGCGCCAGCCTGATCGAAGACGGCGCCACCTTGCAGACCGGCATCGGCGCCATCCCCGACGCGGTGCTGGCCGCGCTGACCGGCCACCAGGATCTCGGTCTACATACGGAGCTGTTCTCGGACGGCGTCATCGACCTGGTCGCGCGCGGCGTGATCACCGGCAGCAAGAAGCGCGTCCATCCGGGCAAGCTGGTGAGCGGTTTCCTGATGGGCACGCGCCGCCTCTTCGACTTCGTCGACGACAACCCGCAGGTGGCGATGCTCGACATCGGCTACGTGAATGACACCGACGTGATCCGGCGCAACCCGAAGGTCACGGCGATCAACAGCGCCATCGAAGTCGATCTCTCGGGCCAAGTCTGCGCCGACTCGATCGGCACGCGCCTCTACTCGGGCGTCGGCGGCCAGATGGACTTCATCCGCGGCGCCGCGCTGTCGGAGGGCGGCAAGCCGATCATCGCGCTGCCATCGATCACCAGCCGCGGCGCCTCGCGCATCGTGACTTACCTCAAGCAAGGTGCCGGCGTGGTGACGACGCGGGCGCACGTGCACTGGGTGGTGACCGAGCACGGCGTCGCCAACCTCTACGGCCAGAATCTACGGCAGCGCGCGCAAGCGCTGGTGGCAGTGGCGCATCCGCAGCACCGCGAAGAACTGGCGCGAGCGGCGCGCGAGCGGTTCGGCGCCGGCGCGAGCTAGCTCCCCATTGGCTCCCCATTGGCTCGGCTGCGGCGTTGGTGATACTGCGCCGATGCTGACTCGCACCGCGGCCACCTTCCTGGGGCTGCTCGCCATCGCTCTGCCGTCAACGCGAGCCCAGGACACCGGCGGTGACCCCGCGCTCGAAGATGCCATTCGTGCCATCTTCCGCGGCCGAAACGAGACGGAGATTCGCGGCGGCATGCGCACGTGTTTGGCCAAGGGCGACGCCAGAGCCATCGGCATCGTGCTGAAGGCACTCAACGGCCCGAACCCGCACGTGCGCGACATCGCCTGGGAGGTGCTGACTGAGTTCAAGGATCCGTACGCACGCCGACGCGTGGCCGACGAACTCAGGAACAACACGGACAACGCCGGCGTGCGACAGTGGTGTGCCGAACTGCTCGGCATCTACGGCGACGCCGATTGGCTCGGCTTCTTGATCGTTGCACTCAAGGACAAGGACCTCGACGTCGCGCGCGCCGCCGCACGTTCGCTCGGCATGCTGCGGCACCGCGACGCCATCAAGCACCTCGAGGTGAGCGCCAGGAACAAGGACCCGCGGCTGCGCGCCGACAGCATCATCGCCCTTGCCCGCCTCGAGGCAGTCGCGTTCGGCAAGCTGTTCCGCGCTGGCTTGACCGACCGGGACGGTGGCGTGCGCTGCGCCTTGCTCGGCGCCGCGCCGCAGCTGTTTCCCGACGACCACGAAGCGATGGCGGGCGCGGCCCTGACCGACACCGATTGGCGACCGCGGATGCAGGCGGTCGACAACTTGGCGCAGACCAAGACCAAGGGTGCGGTCGATGGCCTGATCGTGCTGCTGCAAGATGGTCGCCCGGCCGTGCGCCTGCGCGCGCTCGATGCATTGCGCTCGTTGACCGGGCAGAAGTACAGCAAGCTCATCGAGTGGAGTGGCTGGTGGAAGGACAACGCAGCGACCTTTGCGTTCGCCGAGGCCAAGGCCAGCGCGCAAGCCAGCGCCAGGGCCGACAGCGCCACGGTCGCGTCATTTCACGGCGTGCGGATCGAGAGCGACCACTGCGTGTTCCTGATCGACAACACACCCAGCATGGAGAAGCCTCTCGCCGCAACCGGCACCGACAAGCTCGAAGCCGCGGCGCAAGAGTTCGAGGCCACGTTGCGGCGCCTGCTCGACACCGGCATTTCCTTCAATGTCGCGCTCTACAACGAAACCGTCGACCCGCTGAGCAAGGCCGCCGCGCCGCTCACCAAGAAGTCGCTGCAGGCGGCGATCAAGCACGTGCGCGACGCCAAGCCAAAGGGCAGCAAGAACATCTGGAACGCGCTCAGCACCGCGGTGGCCGACCCCAGCGTGGACACCGTGATCCTGCTGTCATCGGGCGAGCCCGAAGTCGGCGACTACGTGCATTGGAACCGCGTCACCCGCCACCTGCAGGATCTCAACCGTTTCCACAAGGTCGTGGTGCATACGGTCGCCTACAGCGACGTCGAGTGGTACCTGGAGCAGCTGCGCAAGATCGCGGAGATCACCGGCGGCACCTGCAAGGAAGTTCACTGAACGAGACCACGATGATACGCAGCGGTCAAAGTGCAAACCGCACCGCGCGGCCGGAGTTGATTCGGCATGATCGCCTCACAGGGCAGCGGAATTCCCCCACTCGACGCCTCCCCCAAAGCACACACCGGCTCCTGCGGTCATCAGGCTCACGCCGCGATGGGGGGCGCGCGGAACGCGTTCCGCGGCCGCCTGCCCGCGAACCACGTGCTCGCCGTCCTGATGGACGAGCATGCCCGCATCCTGGCCCAACTCGATCAACTCGAGCGGCTGGCGACTGACCTGCCGTCCAAGGGCGGGATGGTGTTCGCCCGCATCGAGGCTGTCGGGCGTCAACTCCTGGGCGCCGAACCGCACCATCAACGCGAGGAGAGGGTGCTGTTCCCGGCCTTGCGGGCGCTCGGCATCGACGGCCCGCCCAACGTGATGACTCTGGAGCACGTCGAGATGCGCGCGCTCGAGCACCAGATCGTCGATCTCGCGGCCAAGGGCACCATGGGCGACACGTCGGCGATCGAGCAACTGCGCGGCGTGACCGCGGCACTGGTGTCGACGCTGCGCGCCCACATCGAGAAGGAAGACAACATCCTCTACCCGATGGCATTCGCCGCCATCGCCGAGCCGGCGTGGGCCGAGCTGAGCGCACAATGCGACGCTGTCGGTTACTGCTGCGGCCACAAGGGGTGACGCGGCCTCGCGTCGCGCTGCGCTACTGAAGGTCGAAGCGTCGCTGCTCGAGGTCCCACAGCAGCCACGCAAAGCGCAGCGGGTTGCCGATCAGCGTCGAGTTGAGGATGCGTGAGCGCGGCGCGCCGTGCCGCGCGTAGATCGGTGCTAGCTGACGCTGCAACGCGGGCAAGTGCACCCAGTGCACGCCGGGGAACAGGTGGTGCGTGAGGTGCGTGGCGGCGGTGTGGTGGTTGATCGATGAGAGCATCGCCTCGCGGCGCGTCACCGGTTCGATGAAGGTGGCGAAGCGGAACGGATGGCGCGCGTCGCCCGGGATGTGGTCGGTCAGGTTCATCACCAAGCTGCCGAGTGAGCCGACGATGAGGACTGCGGGCACGTAGAAAAACAGGGTGTTGCGCCAATCCAGACCGACGAGCAGCACGAAGAACGCGACCGACGCATAGCGCAGCGCGATGACCTCGCGGTAGCCCGCGGGGTGTCGTTGGGCGAGCGCGGCGACGCTTTGCTCCATGCCGCGCCACGGCAACAGCAAGCGCAGCCCGTCGAGGGCGCCGCCCGCGAGGTAGCCCCAGAACGACCGCTGTCGGTCGGTCGCAGCGAACACCCGTTCGTCGTTATCGGCGCGACTGTAGGCGCGGTGATGATCGCTGTGGATGGCGCGGATCTCGAGCGGGTTGAAGAACATCAACGCGCCGGACACGCGCCACAAGGCGTTGAGCGCCGCGCTGCGAAACAGCGGCCAGTGGTTGGCGTAGTGCGCGATGTTGTCCAGCGCCAGGCTGGCGTAGAGCGACCATGGCAAAAGCAGCGCGACCTTCAGCCAGGTCGGCTCGACGGCGTAGATGATCGCGAACGTGACTGCAATCAGCAGGAACCACTCGCCCGCGAGCCGCAGGCCGCCGACGCGTTCGCGCCTGCGCTCGGCCGGGTCGCCGCGCAAGCCGGCTTCGAAGGCGCGGGCGATGGCGCGGGCCTCGCCCTGATCGGCGCGACAACTTGCGGTGGCGAACACCGCGAACGTGTCGGCGCGATCAGACAGCATGCGATTGGCGGCGAGCATAGCTGGGTGGTGCGCCGCAAGCGCGCCTGTTGCTCGGTTGCTCGGTCGCATCGGCCCGTCGCAAGAGGACAGGCGCATCAGGACAGGGTGAACGCCACCCCGACCCCGCACGGGCGCGCGGAGCCCGCTCGTTCCACTGCAACGGGCGAGACCGCGGCGCCCAACAAGCAGTTGCTTTCCTCGACCTGCTCTTCATAGTGCGCCCCTCCCCGCGCCGTGCAGATCGCCCACCGCAAGCTCCTGATCTTCAGCCTGCTCGGAGCGTTCGCCACGCAGGGATACCTGGTCTACAGCGATGGGGTGGCCGCCGCGCACCCGCCGCTCACGCAGCTCGAGCAGAAGGGCCGCGCCGTCTACCTGCGCAGCAACTGCGCCGCCTGCCATCAGATCTTCGGCTTCGGCGGTTTCCTCGGACCCGACCTCACCAACGCGGCGCAGCGCGTGCCGCGCGCGCGGCTCGACGAACTGCTGACCAAGGGCAGCCTGCAGATGCCGGCGTTCGGCCTGGCGGGCGAGGACATCGACGCGGTCGAGGCGTATCTGCGGGCGCTCGATCGCACCGGCATCGGTGTCGCGCGTCACCGCGTGCCGCCGCCGGTGGCGCAGGCCATGGCCGCCGTGCACAAGTGCGCCAGCGCCGCGGAGTGCGAGGGCGCGGTCGCGCGCGGGCACCAGCTGTTCGGCACCTTCTGCGCCAGCTGTCACGTGCCGCTGCGCGCCAATCCGCTCGGCGTCGCCATGGCGCCAGATCCCTGCGGCATCGCCGCGCGCCTGTCGGCGACGCAGATCGAAGAAGTGCTCATCAGCGGGCGCCCCGCCCGCGGCATGCCGCCGGCACCGCTCACCGCCGAGCAGCGGCAAGACGTGATCGCGTTCATGACCTGGCTGCACGCGACGCGGGCGACGCTGGTGGCCGAGTGTGGTGAAGGCACGGCTCAGGGGCTGCCCTGGTGGGAATTCAGGTGAGCGACTTCGACCGCATCGTGCGCGTGCAACTGCGCATGGCGCTCGCGTGCTTGGTGCTGGCGCTGCTCGGCGGCGCGTTGAGCGTGTTGCACTACGTGCCGTCGGTGTCGCTGTGGCTCAACGCCAACGGCCTGACGATGCCGCGGGTGCGACCGGTGCACACCACGTTCGTCACGCTGTGGATCTACGGCGCCGCGGTGGCGGTGGTCTACGCGTGGCTCGCGCGGCAAGACGGCGGCCTCTCGGCGGGCGACCGCGCGCGCTTCAAGTTCCACACCGCGTGTTGGGGCCTCGCCGGCGTCGGCATCTTCGTCACCGCGTTGCTCGGGATCTCGTCGGGGCGGGAGTACTTCGAGTTCCACCCGGTCTTCGCGATTCCCCTGCTCGCCGGCTGGCTCGCGTTCGCCTGGTCGTTCTGGCGGCGCGCGTTCCGCGGCTTCTGGGGCCAGCCGGTCTACATCTACATGTGGACGGTCGGCACGTGCTTGTTCACCTATGCGTTCGTCGAGGCGCAGGTGTGGATGCTGCCGCACGTCGGCGACAACCCGGTGCGCGATCTCCAACTGCAGTGGAAGTCGTGCGGCACGCTGGTCGGCTCGTTCAACTTCATGGTGTACGGCTCGATCGCTTATCTGCGCGAGCGCGTGACCGGCCAAACCAGCGCGGCGCACTCGCGTTGGACCTTCGCGCTGTTCGGCGTCGGTTGCCTCAACTCGTTCACCAACTACGTCCACCACACCTACCACGTGCCACAGGACTCAGCCGCCAAGTGGGTCGCGTTCGTGGTGTCGATGGCCGAGGTCATCATCTTGTGGCGCGTGCTGATCGATCTGGTGGCGAGCCTGCGCGCCGCGGCGCCGAGTCACCCAGCCCTGCGCTTCTTGGCATCCGCGCGCAACTGGAACGCGTTCAACCTCACGCTGTCGATCATCATCTCGGTGCCGGCGTGGAACTCGCTCATCCACGGCACGCACGTGGTCGCCGCGCACGCGATGGCCGCCGAGATCGGCATCGACTCGATGGCGCTGTTCGCCGCGGTCACCTGGCTGCTGATGGAACGCCGCCCAGACTTCGCCGCGCGCTTGACCGTGCCCGGCAGCCTGCGCTTGCTCAACTTCGCGGCGGGCGCCCTGGTGGGTTGGTTGCTGGTGATGGGATTTGCCAACGGCTGGACGCGCTACTACGGCGAAGTGCCGCCGCAGTGGGTAACGACGCTGTTCTGGGTGTTCCCGGTGCTGGGGATCACCTTCGCCGTCGCGTTGCTCACGCTGCTCGCGCGCTGGTTCAGCGCCCTGCGTGCGGCGTACGGCAACGAGCCGCCGGCGGCAACCAGCTTGCCCGCGCGTGACGACCCGACTTCGTCGAGCGCCCCGCGCGCGCGCGCGCCCATCCGCAGCGCCTAGCGGGTATCGGCGCCGCATGCGCTCCTTCTGGCTCGCCGTCGCCCTGCTCGCCCACCTCACGCTGGCTGGAACCTACGCCTGGCGCGCGCCGGCTTGGGAAGGTCCCGACGAGAACGATCACGCGTACTACGCGTCGTTTCTGGCAGCGACCGGGCGGCAGCCAACGATCCTGCAGTCGTCGGCCACGACGGGTCGCGCGCCGCACGAAGAGGCCAGCCTCGGCCACCACCCACCGCTCTACTACGCGATCCTCGGTGGGCTCGCGCGCGCGCTGGGCAGCGGCGACTACACGCCGTTCTGGTCGCCCAACCCAGCATGGCCGGTGACGAGCGACCTCAAGTGGCAGCACGGCCGCGATGAGCAACCGCCGGTCTCACGCGAGATCGGCATGCTGCGCGTGCTGCGCTGCTTCTCGGTGCTGCTCGGCGCGGTGTCGATCACACTCACTTGGGCGTTGGCGCGCGTGCTCTTTTCGACTCGTCTGGGGATTGCTGACGCCGCCGTCGTCGGGCTTGCCTGCCTGCCGCAGTGGTCATGGATGCACGGCGTGCTCGACAACGGCAACTTGGCCACCGCGCTGGCCGCGGCCACGCTGCTGGTGCTGGCGCGCGGCGCGCGCGCGGGCGCGCTCGGGCTCGGCACTGGTGCTGCGCTGGGGTTGCTGCTCGGCGTCGCTTTGCTCACCAAGCTGACGGCGCTGTTCCTGCTGCCGATGGTCGCGGTCGCCTACGCACACGCGGTGATCGTGGCGCGCGGAGGGCGCGGGCGGCTCTTCGCGTCGGCAGCGATCGCATTCGGGCTGGCCGCGCTGCTCAGCGGCGCGTGGTTCTGGCGCAACGCCACGTTGTACGGCGATCCGCTTGCACTCGCGCCGCACGCCGTCGCCTACGCCAGCAACCGCGTCCCCGCCGACCTGCGATCGAGCTACATCGTCGGTGACTTCGTTTGGCGGACACTGCACTCGACATTCGCGGGCGTCGGCTGGTCTTGCCGCGCCGCGCCGCGCGCGGCCGAGTACGCCGCTGCCGTCGTCGCGCTCCTTGCGTTGCTCGGCGTGGCGGCGCGCGCGCGCGTGTTGGCCCGCGAGGGCGGCGCGCCGCTCGGGACCTCGCTCGTCGCGCTCGGACTGACCGTCGCGGGCCTGGTGCAGTACAACCTCACGTTCTTTCAGCCGCAGGGGCGCTATCTCTTCCCGGCCATCGGCGTCGTGGCCATCCTCCTGGGCGCCGGCCTCGCGCAGCTGCCCTTGGCCAAGTCGATCGGCCGCGTGGCTGGCTTCGCCGTCGTCGTCGGCGCCTTGGTTCTGCAACACACCTGGTTCTTGCCAATGCTGACGCCTGAGCCAGTCGACGAGCCGCGGTACGCCTCCTACCACGAAGGCCTGCACACGCCGGCCGCGCCAGCACAGCGCACGCTCGTGGCGACCGCGCCCGCACCCGACGCGCGCCTCGACACTCCACCGACGTTCCGTTGGCTCGACCCGCAAGGAACGCCGAGTGACGCCTACTCGCTGATCTTGACGTTCCCAGATGGAGTGGCGTTCGCGACGTGGGAGACCGCGCGAGTTGCGCTCACCGGTGGCGAGTGGTCCATGCCTGCGAGCTACTGGGCCGCGCTGCCGCACGGGCAGGCGGTGCGATGGCGGGTGCGCCGCATAGCCGACCGCGCCCGCGGTGAGGCCGCGCGCGATCAGGCTGAGAGTGACGAACGGACGTTGCTACGGCAACCATAGACAACAGGCGCCTCACTCCTTCGCGGCTGCAGTCGCCGACGCCGGCCCCACTGGCGGTCGCATCGGCACGTGGTCGTAGCCGGCTGGCTCGCAGCTCGGGTTGACCCACGCGCGCCAGAACACGTAGTGCACCACGTCGAGCGGTGCCCCGAGCAGCCAGTGACCGGCGGAGGCACCCATGCTGGCAGCACCCCAGCGGAACTCAGCTTTGCTGTAGCCGAGCGGGCACTCGGCGAGCAGCGACACCGGATAGGTGATCGGCAGCAACACGACCGAAGCCACGCCACCGACCAAGCCACCCGCCCACGCACCGGTGCGAGCGGCGACGCGCACGAAGCCCGGGCGGCCGAGTTCGGGCGGGGGGTTCTCGCGTTCCAGGTTGTCGACCGTCTCCGGCAGCGTGCAGGCACCAAGAAGAAGGACACATGCGAGGACAGCGCGCCGGCTCATGCTGACAACGTAGCTCCGGTCCCAGGGGCGTTGCCAGCGCGAAGGCAAGACTGTGGCCGCGTCGAGGCGCGGCAGCCGGATGCACGCCCGCGGCCCGTGGTAGGTTTGGCGAGGCGTCGATCGCCAGTTTCCGGCCAGGCGCTGGTTGGACCTGACGCCACGCCGCCTTACCGTCTGCGCCCCCCATGAAGATCGCTGTCATTGGTACCGGCTACGTCGGCTTGGTCGTCGGCACCTGCCTCGCCGAAACTGGCAACCGCGTCGCGTGCGTCGACATCGACGAGAACAAGATCAAGCGCCTGCGCGCGGGCGAAGTGCCCATCTACGAGCCCGGCCTCGAGGAGCTGATCCAGCGCAACGTGGCGGAGGAGCGCCTGACGTTCTCCACCGACGTCGCGCAGGCGGTGCGCGACGCCAAAGCTGTGTTCATTGCGGTGGGCACGCCACAAGACGAAGACGGCAGTGCTGATCTGCGCCACGTGCTGTCGGTGGCGCGCACGATCGGCACGGCCATGCAGGGCTACCGTGTGGTCGTCGTCAAGAGCACGGTGCCGGTGGGTACCAACGACAAGGTGCGCGAAGAGATTGGCAAGCACACCAAACACGAATTCGATGTCGTGAGCAACCCGGAGTTCTTGAAGGAAGGCGCTGCGATCGATGACTTCATGAAGCCCGATCGGGTGGTCATCGGTACGACCAGCCAACGCGCCACCGACGTGATGACCGAGCTGTATTCGCCGTTCCTGCGCACCGGCAAGCCGATCCTGGTGATGGATCCGCGCTCGGCGGAGATGACGAAGTACGCGGCCAACGCCATGCTGGCGACGCGGATCTCGTTCATGAACGAGATGGCGCGCATCTGCGACGCGGTCGGCGCGGATGTCAACGAGGTGCGCAAGGGCATCGCCACCGACGAACGCATCGGCGCCGCGTTCTTGTTTCCGGGCGCTGGCTACGGCGGCTCGTGCTTTCCCAAGGACGTGCGCGCCCTGGTGCGCACCGCCGAGAGCCACGGCTACACGCCGCGCATCGTGAACGCCGTGGAGGAGGTGAACGAGGCACAGAAGCACGTCCTGTTCGCCAAGCTGAAGGCACACTTCGGCGGCGAGCTGAAAGGCAAACGCATCGCGGTGTGGGGCTTGGCGTTCAAGCCGCGCACCGATGACATGCGCGAGGCACCCAGCGTTGTGCTGATCGATGCTCTGGTGGGCGCCGGCGCCAGCGTGACGGCCTTCGATCCGGAGGCGATGGCTGAGGCGCGCCGCCGGATCGGCGACAGAGTCCGCTACGCGACGTCGGCGTTGGAGGCCCTCGACGGCGCCGACGCGTTGGTGTTGGTGACCGAGTGGAATGAGTTCCGCCACGCCGATCCCGAAGAGATCCGCGCGCGCCTCAAGACGCCGGTGGTGTTCGACGGCCGCAACATCTTCAACCCCGCGCGCATGCGCGCGCAGGGCTTCGTGTACTACGGCATTGGCACGCGCTGATCGCTGCGGCCTAGGCGCGCGACCATCAGCGACCGCCCTTGGCGCCGGCCTTCTTGCCGTCGGGCTTCTTGGGCGCCGGCTTGCTGCCGTTGCCGACTTCTTCGTTCTCTCGATTCTCTTCCTCGTCAGCGTCCACGTTCTCCACGTCGAGGGCATCGGCGCTGGCGTTGGTCTTCTTGTCGAGTGTGCGCTGCAGAGCGCGCCGCGCTGACATGTCGACCAGCGCTGCCTGCAGGCGCTTGCCGGCCGGCGAATCACCGACGACGTCGTTTGCCACGCGCTGGTCGACGTCGGCAATAGTGACGCGCGCGCCCTCGTAGTCGCCCTTCTTGATCTTCGCCTTGGCCTGCCAGTTGCCGGCGCTGATCAACGCGGCCGGCGTTGGCGCCGACTGCAGGGCGACCTCGAACGCGGCGATCGCCTCGTCGAGCTTGTTGGCCGCCTGCTGCGTGCGACCGATCCACACGAGCGCACTGTGGGCGCGCGCGCTGCCGGGTTGCAGGCTCGCCACCTTTCGGTAGAGATCGACCGCCGCGTCGGTCTTCTTGCCGCGCCGCAACAGGTGCGCCAGCTCGAAGGCGGCGCGTGCCTCGTAGCGCGAAGGATCGTGTTCGAGCGCGACCCGATACGCCGCCTCCGCGTCGGCGAGCGCGCCCTTGCGACGCCAGAGTTCGGCGGCCTCGTACGACGCCTCGGCGACGATGCCGGCGTCAGCGCTGAACGTCGTCGCCAGCTGCTGGTAGGCCCGGGCACCCGCTTCGAGCGCCGTGGCGCGCTCCGGGCCTGTCTTGCCCTTCGCCAAGCCCGCCAGTGCGCGCGCCTCGGCGAGCGCCTGCTTGGGGCTAGCCGCCGGCACTGCCGGCGTGGCTGGTTGTTGGGCCGCGATCGCGGCCAAAGAGAACATGGCGACCGTGGTCGCCGGTACGAGACAAGTCGTGAACCAGTTCATTGCATCACTCCAATCCTTCTCGATCACACAGGGCGTGCACGGGACCGTCCCGTCACGCCAGATTCGACACCGCGCGCCGCTCGATGCTGGCGCGCACTCGTTCGCGGCTGCGGTGCAGCCGCACCTTCACGGTTTCCATCGTCAGCCGGTGACGCACCGCAAGGTCGCGACAACTGCATCCGCCGTAGAACTCGCGCAGCAAGCGTGAGTTGAGAGCCGGCAGGCGGGCGAGCGCGTCGTCCAACCAAGGCAGCAGCTGGTCGCGCGCGATCCAGCGGGAACACACCCGCAGCCTGACCGGATCATGCGCGCACTCGACGACCTCTTGCACGCTCGGCTCGCTGTCGGCATCGCAGCGCTCATGCTCCCGGCGCAGCGCCTTGAAGCGCAGGCGACGCGCGATCGTGCGCACGAAGCCTGGCATACAGCGCTTGTCTTGCAGGCGGTCGTAGCACGAGAGCGCGTCGAGGGTGGCAACTTGCGCGATGTCGTCGACGAGGTTGATCGTCATCGGATCGGTCCAGCGCGCGAGGAAGCGGGCTGCGACGCCGCGCACTTCGGTCGCCGTGGTCTCGATGTCCGCCGCTGCCTTGATCTGCTGCTGCACCAGGTTGCCCTCCTGAACGCGCACTGCGTTCGGCATCCTTGGGGAAACGGCGCGGTCAACTTTCGCGTGGCGATCTCAGAAAACTCGCGCCCGCACACCGCGCGCACCCCCCACCTCACCGGCGGCGCTCAGCGGCGCGACGCGCGCGCGAGCTCGCTCTCGCGGCTCTCCTGCTCGGTCAGCACGGCAATCGCATCCATCACGCAGCGCGTTGCCACGCGCAGGCGCTGCTTGCGGCCATGGGCCTCGTCGCCGGCGAGCAAGGCGCTCGGGGCAAGTGGCGCGCCGAATCGCACGCGCACGCGGCGCAGGCGAGGGAGTCGCCGATGCGGCGGCAGCGCGTCCGACGCACCGATGATGCCCACCGGCACCACCGGCACTTCGCCAGCGAGCGCGATGGCAACGGCACCGGGATTGCCGAGCGCCAGCCGTCCGTCGCGGCTGATGCCACCCTCCGGAAACACGCCGAGCACGTGCCCCGCGGCCAGCGCCGCCCGCGCCCGTCGCATCGCGTCGCGGTTATTGCCGCGCGGCTCCACTGGGATCACGCGGTTCCAGCGGAAGAACCAACGCAACGGCGGGGTGCGACAGATGATCGCGTTCATCAGGAACACGATCCGCCGCCGACTGACCGCACTCAACACCACGGGGTCGAGGTACGACGCGTGGTTGGCGACGATCACGCACGGCCCATCCGGAAGTCTTGGCCCGTCGGCCCGCACCCTGAACGCAAGCCGAACGCCGGAGCCGACGGTGGCCCAAAAGCACCAGTACGCGGCGTCGCTGAGACGCGCCGGCCAACCGATCGGTGCTACTTCTTGGCCCACTCGGTGTCGCTGAAGCGCGTGTCGCTGCGCAGCATGTAGCGCAGCCGACCGGCGACCAACCGATGGTCGTTCCCACCCCACTTGGTGGCCGCGTCCGCGCCGTGGAACAGCGCTTCGGCCACGATGTCCGGCGACGCCCCGGGCGTATCGATGTAGACGTGCAGGAAGGCCAGCATCGCTTCGCGGTACGACTCCGTGTCGCCGCCGTTCGCCTTGGCCAGGTGCAGATGGCCGGTTCCGAGCATGGCGCTCGCCAACGTCGACTTGTCGATGATCTTGGCCTGCGTCAGACGCGTGTAGAGGGCCTGCGCCTCTTCGAGCTTGCCTTCGCGCCGCCAGCTGTTGGCGACCTCCAAGCGGCACCGGTTGGCGACCATCGGCGACGAAGTCTCGGTCTGCGCCGTCAGATTCTCTAGCTGGCTGCGCAGCTCGGCGGGCTTGACGCCGCCAGCTCCAGACATGACCACGTAGAAGTTCGCTTCGTTGATGTAGCCGATGGGGAAGCCCTTCGTCGTCGCCAACTCCCGGTAGTCTTTGGCGAACTTGGTGGCGTTCTTCACCTTGCCGGTGGCAAAGTAGTAGTCCAACTTCATCGCCATCGCGCGCGGCACGAAGCCGGAGTCGGGCAGCTTGGTGATGAGTTCGTCGAAGATCGGGAAGGCCTCGTCCTCATTGCCGACCTCCATCAAGAACTTGCCCGCTTCCCACAGGCCGAACTGCGCCAAGAACGGCGTCTTGGTCAGCTCTTGGCGCGCCACGCCCAAGAACATGTCGGCGGTCTCGGCCGCGTTTTGCTCTTTGGCGGCGTAGCCGCGCTTGAACGCCTCCAGCACCTTGGCGACTGACACGTCCAAGACCTGGTCCGATGACCTCTTGTCAGAGTTGCCACCGCCGAGCCACTTGATCTCGATCACAGTGAAGTCCGATACGCGGACGTGTTCGGTCGTCGTGCCATCGATCCAGGTGATCACATCCTGGGCGAGTAGCGAGGAAGAGGCGGCGGCGAAGAGGAGCGCGGTCGTGAAATGGCGCATGCGGCAAGACGGCGATTGCGTACGGCCGGAGGGGCCGGCGGGGGGGCGGCGGATGATGCCAGGGAACGTGGCCCTACGCAACGAGGCAACGGGTCAAGGGTTCAAGGGTTCAGGTGCGCGGTCATTCGCCACCGAGCCCTAACCCTCGGCATCAACCCTCGGCCGGCGGTTCCACCAAGGCGGGGGCGGCCAACTCCGGGCTGTCACCCTCGGCCTTTCGTTCGGCCGCCCGCGCGCGCCGGCGAGTCTCCCAGCCCGCGGCCGCATCCTGACCGGTGCGACGCACTTGGATCAACTCGCCGACGACGGAGACGGCGATCTCCTCGTGCGAGCGCGCGCCGATGCAAAGACCCACCGGGCTTCGCACGGTCGCAAGGAACCCGTCATCGACGCCAGCCGCGCGCAGATGCCTGAACAGCACGACCCGTTTGGTCTTGCTGCCGATCATCCCCAAGAACTTGGCGCACTCGCCGCGCGCCGCGCGCGCCGCCAGAGCTTCGAGCACTTGGCCGTCTTCCTTGTGCCCACGGGTCACGATCACGACGTAGGTGTTGGCGCGCAATGGCATGCGCGCCACGGTGTCGCCGAGCGGCGCGACGATCGAGTGGCTGGCCCAAGGAAAGCGCTGCGCCGACGCGAACGCCTCGCGGTCGTCGGTGACCGTGACCCGAAAGCCAGCGAGCGCCGCGACCTGACACAGCGCCTTGCTCACGTGACCGCCGCCAAACACCCAAAGCGACGGCGTGGTGATCGGCTCCACGAACACGGTGACCTCGCCGCCACACAAGAGACCCGAGTCAGGCGAGCCGAACTCGGTGAGCCGGAAGCTCAGCGTGCGCGGCGCCTCGTCGCGGATCACTTCCTTCGCCGCCTCGTACACTTCAGCCTCGAGGCAACCCCCGCCCACGGTGCCAAGGAACGTGCCGTCCTCGAGGACCAAGAGGCGCATCGCCTCACGCCCGGGCGTCGAGCCGCGCGTCGCCACGATGGTCGCAAGCGCCGCGGGGATGCCCGCACGGCGCAGACGCACGATCTCTTCGAAGATGTCGGCGTGCGCGCGGTCGGACATGGGGGACGAGAGCTTAGTCCCACGCGGCACGGTCGTCACGCGGCCCGGCTACAACCCGCCCCAAGCGGCTGGCCGAACGGGAGTCGCTGATGCGAACCGGTGGCGCAACCGCCGTCGCCTCCACTACCTTCCCGATGCTCCTCACCACCCGGTCGAACAGAACAGCCTGCATGATGAAAACTCTGACCACCACCGTCGCCGTTGCCTTGCTCAGTTGGACCGCAGCCGCGCAGGAAGAGCCGCGCAAGCCCGACGCGCGACGCGCGGTTCTGGTCACCGGCGCCAGCTCGGGAATCGGTCGCAAGACGGCGGAGCTGCTCGCGGCGAAGGGCTTCTTCGTCTACGCCGGCGCTCGCAAGCCGGAGGACCTGAAAGAACTCGACGCGCTCGACCACGTGCAGGGGATCGCACTCGATGTGACGAAACCCGAGCAGATCGAAGCCGCGGTGAAGACCGTGCGCGACGCGGGTCGCGGGCTGTACGGCCTGGTGAACAACGCCGGGGTGATCGTCATGGCCCCGCTCATCGAGCTGCGGGAACCCGATCTCGACTTCCAGTTCGACGTGAACGTGTTCGGCCCCTACCGGGTGACGAAGGCGTTCGCGCCGCTCCTCATCGAGAGCAAGGGCCGAGTCACCACGACCGGCTCCATCTCCGGGACCGTGACCTGGGGCATGGGCGGCCCATACACCATGAGCAAGCACGCGGTCGAGGCCTACACGGACGTGTTGGCCGCGGAGATGGCGCCGTTCGGGGTGAGTGTCAGCGTGGTCGAGCCTGGCAACTACCGTTCGGAGATCATGACGAGCATGCGCCAGCGCCTGCTGGATGCGGGCTACACGAGCACTGGGTCTCGCTACCAAGGGCAGATGGATCGACTGCTCGATCGCCCAACCGATCGGGCCGAGCACAAAGAACCAGACGAGGTGGCCGAGGCCTTCCTGCACGCGCTCACCGACGCAAAGCAAAAGCGCCGCTACATGGTCGTGCCCAACCAACGCGAGGCCGAGTTGACGATCAGGGCAGCGCTTGTGCGCGTCGTGCAACTCAACGAGGAGCAGCCCTACGCGTACGACCGGGATGGTCTGATCAAGCTGCTCGACGAGGCTCTGACTCGTGCGAAGTGAGTCTTCGGGGCCACATGCCGCACCGGCCCGCGCTAACTATCGCCGCGTCGCGCGCCCTTCCAACTCGCGCAGCACCAGCGGCAGCGCCAGAACCCCAAGGCCGATCGAGGCGGCCGCGATGCCACCCGTCTGGTCGTAGCGCGAGCCAAAGGTCGCGATCAGGCCACCGATGATCATCGCCAGCCAGGCCGCGCTGGTGAACACGCGCCGTGGCACCAAGTTATCGCGCAGCCAAGCGCCCCAGGTTCCAACCACGCTCTCGGGTCGGTTCAAGCTCGTGATCAGCTGCTGACGCGAGGCGGCGTCGAGCTTGGCGTCGCGCAACCCCTCCTCCAACACCCGCAAGCGCAGCATGCGCTCGCTGTGGCGATGGCGCATCGCGACGATCACCACGCCGCCGACTCCGGCCATCAGCAAGAACAAGAAGGCTTCGTCATTGGAGGCAAGCATGGCAAGACAGAACGCTGCGCGTCGGCGCCCGACTATTCGGAAGCTGGCGGCAAACCGATGATACTGAGAAACTCGTCCGGGTCGCCGTTCCACACCGCGTCAGCGTCGAGCGTGCAGAAGGGGCTGGGCCGCCAGATGAAAGGCAGGCCATGCGCGCGCGCCGCCTCCTGGTCGCCCTCACGGTCGCCCACCATCACGGCCGAGCGGGTGCCGGCCGCGGCCAACGCCGCAGCGACCATGTCGGCCTTGTTACCGATCCCCTCGGAATCGAGACAGAACTGCCAGTCGGTAAGGAAGGCGAGGCCCAAACCCTCACGCACCGCCAGGAAGTAGTTGCGCCGACAGTTGCTGGCGAGCGCGAGAACGATGCCCGCGGCCCGCAGACGACCCAACAGGGCACGCACCCTGGGATAGAGGTAGTCGATCCCGCCCCGCAGTTGATCGCACTCGAGCGGCACCACGTCGGCGCGCAGGTCGGGCCACAGGTGCTTGTGTTCGGCCGGTAGGAAGGGTGACCAAACGTCAGCGTCGCGCTTGCCGATGACGGCGCAGGCCGTGGCATCGTCGGGGAGATCGACGGCAAAGCCGCGCGCCGCGGCGAACGCGGCGACGCCTCGGCGCAGCACGGTTGGCCACCAACGGAACGTGTCCTGCAAGGTGCCGTCGACATCGAACACCACGAGGCGCGGCGTGGCCAACGACTTGGTCGTCCGGGTCATCATCCGCGCCCTCATCCGAGCGTCACGTGACGCACACCCGCGGACTGAAGCTCGCGCAGCAGCTTGTCCAGCCGGCCGCTCGGCAGGTCCGCTTCGATCAGGATTCGGAGGGCTGGGTAGCGTGTCGCGTCGCCGCTCGCCTCACGGATGCGCTGCCGGATCTCCAGCAGGAACGCTTCGGTCGCGATCCGTTGACCCTCGAACCGCACAAAGCCGCCGTCCAAGAGGACGACCTCGGCGGACTCTCCACCGCTCGGCGAAACCGATGTGCAAGCGACCACAGCAATGGTCGCCAGCGAGAAAGGCCAACGGCGCATGCGGACAAATAATCGCCGCGGTCCAAGGCCAGGGGTAGTGTTTGCGCAGCTTTCGGACCAAACTAGAGGGAACACCGCGCCAATCCGGTGCCGTCAGATCACCCCACCCTCCCCTCCGCGAGCAAGGTCCTATGCGATTCGTAGCTACACCCCTCTTCCTCCTTTGCCTGACGGCCGCAGCGCAGGAGCCGGTCACGCCAGTGTCCCCAGCACCTCCCTCCGCCCGGGTGGTTGAGAACAGCTACGTCGTGATGTTCCACGGTCGCTCATTCACCCTCGACGGGCTGCGCGAAGCAATCTACGCGCGCCGACCGGCGGCCGAAGTCGAGACGATCGTGAAAGATCTGGCGGTGGCTGCGGTGCGCGACCAAGCCGACTTCAGCCGCGCGGTAGGCGAACTTGGCGGCCGCGTCGTGAGCCACTACTGGCTGATCAACGGCGCCTGCGTCTCCAATATTGCGGCCGAACGAGTTGACGACCTTCGGGGTCTACCCAACGTCGAAGCCGTGCATGAGAACCGCGTGTGGCAGGTGGTCAACAACATTGCACGCAACGCCAGCAACCACGAGGCCGACCAGGCCAACCTGCGCCTGATCGGCGGGACGGTGCCGGCGGTCGGAAGAGGAGTGTCGGTCGCCGTGGTGGACACCGGCG
This sequence comes from Planctomycetota bacterium, assembly GCA_031423015.1. GTDB lineage: Bacteria > Planctomycetota > UBA1135 > UBA1135 > UBA2386 > DATGPD01. Next base: position 21,882 of record JANPER010000001.1, read on the forward strand.
TCGACCGCAACTACGCCGGCTCAGGCCTGCCGCACCCTTCCTACTACATCGGCGGCAACCAGGGCAACAACCAGGGCGGTGGCCTGAACGGCAGCCGACTCAAGGGAGCCTACGGCGTGCCATCGTTGGGCAACGTCACCGAGGACGGGCACAGCCACGGCACGCACGTGAGCGGATCGGCCGCCAGCGACGCTGCCGCCTATCGGGGCATGGCGCCCGGCGCCTGGGTCGTCGGCATCAAGGTCGCTGACGATCAAGGCTTCGGCAACACCAACACCTTGGTGGAGGGCTGGCAACAGGTCGTGGCGCGACGCACGGCCGACAACATCCTGGTAGCGAACAACTCGATGAGCGGCTCGCCCTCGCTCAGCGAGCCGGCGCAGGTGGCGCTCGACAGCGCGGCCTTCAACGCGGACGTCCTGTGCGTGGTCGCCGCCGGCAACAATGGCACCAACACTACGGCCAGCCAGAACGCTTGGAATGGCCTCGCGGTCGGCGCGATCTTCAAGTCGTCGCTGACGGTCGTCAGCTTCTCCGGGCAAGGACCACTCGCCGGCTTTGGCCGCACCTACCCCGACCTCGCCGCGGTCGGTGTCGACGTAGCGTCCACGCAGATCGACAACCCGAATCCCTTCGCCCAGGACGGCACTTCGATGGCCTCGCCGATGGTGGCCGGTGGCGCCGCCTGTGTGCGCCAGGTGGATCCCCTGATGACGGCACGCGAAGCCAAGGCGACCCTCCTGGCACGCACCAAGCACGTGCAGACGTCGCGCAACACGTATGGGCTCGGCGTGCTCGACATCGACGCCGCGGTGGGCGCCGCCATTGCGCACGACTACGGCAAGGCTCGCCTCACCAGCGCTGCGCCGGTCTGGCGGAGACAGTTCACCCTGCCGACGTTTGGCAACTACCCGATCGCGATCGCATGGATGCACCCGCCAGGCGCGGGAATCGACAATGTCGACCTGCGCATTCGTGACGCAGGCAACAACGTGGTGGCCTCGGATCTCAACACTCTGAATAGCTACGAGAAGGTCATCGTCAGCACCTTCACGGGCGGCACGTTCACCGCCGAGGTGACCTGGGTGAACCCGGTTGCGGGTCGAACCATCGATTTCGGCATCTCGGGCATCGGTAGCCTGTTGCCGACCGCGCCACCGACGCTCACGACGATCGCCCCGAGCAGCGTGAACAACCCCGCGCCAGCCCAAATCACCCTCGACGGCACCAACCTCGAGGACATCACTCGCATCACGGTGGGCGGCATCGACCTCACGACCTTCACGGTGGTGTCACCAACCCGGGTGCAGTTCGGGTTGCCAGGTCCGTTCTTGATCGGCACGCACAACGTCACCACGACCAACGTGATCGGCACCAGCAACCCATTGCAGGTGACGGTCAACGGGGTCCACCCGATGCAGCTCATCGCGCCGGCGTTCTCCATTCGCGCCTTCCCGACGAACATCAACGGCATCGGCGACCGAAACTGGGTGACCGTGCTCTACATGTCAACGAGCACCACGCCGAGCATCCTGCCGGGCCTGGTCAACTTGAGCCTGGGCAACAACTTCGCCGAGTTGTATCAACTCGCAGTGTTGGGCAACGATGGACGTGGCACATGGGTGCTGCCCGTGATCGTGCCGGCCAGCGTGCCGGCTGGCCTGGTCCTGTTGTGGCAGGCGATCACCGTCGACCCGCTCAACTTGGTCGCACCGATCGAGGCGAGCAATCGCGGCCAGACGACGTTCTTCTAGTCGCCGATGTGCAGGCCCGCGCTCGCCGGTGACAAGTCCGGGAAGCGAGCGATCGCGCGCCGGCGGCGCAGACCGGTCGCTCGCACGATGGCGAGTTCGCAAACGCCGCACGCGCTGTCACTCCAATCGAGCTTGTAGCGCTCGGCACCCTTCGAGAAGTTGATCCGCGCCACGCCCGGCCAGCCTGCGATCTCGTGCAGGCAGTAGTCCCAGAGCAGCATGCCCGCGTTGAGATGTCGGAAGCGGTCGTCGAGGCTGGCACTCCACAAGATCACTTCGGGGCCGCTGCGAAAGCAAATGACGTAGGCCGCCACCTCACCGTCAACGAACGCGGCAAACGCGTGGGCGCGAAAGTGGCGATCGAGTCGCCCCATCGCCGCGGCCACCAATCGCTGGACGCCGTCATCGTGCAGCGCGTAGCTCGAACCCGGTTGGGCCTCACCCCACCTGGCGCTGTCGATGCGGGCCACCGCTTGCTGGTGCGCTTCCCAATCCCAGGAGATCTCGCGGCAGACCACTTCCGCACCCGACTTCTGAGCCCGCCGCCAGGCGCGGCGAATGTTCCGGCGAAGGCGCGGCGATGGCCCAGGCAGGGCTTGCGCCGGGCCGCGCGCTGGCTGGATGAATGCCGTGATCATCGGCGCGCTGGTGAGCACCGGCATGGCATGACGTTCGGCGCGCGCAACGAGCGCCGCAAACAGCTCGCCGCGCGGATCGATCGTCGGCAGGTGCAACACGTCGTACGGCGGAGCTTCCGGAGCCAGCAGGAACTCAGCGACGCGGTCGGTGGCGATGGCGCGATCGGATTCGCCGACCACGACCGACGAGGTCTCCTGCGCGTAGAGACCGAGCGGCTGCAGAGTAGAGAGCCCCAACACTGGCATTCTCGACCGCGAGAGCCACAGCGGAAACACCGTCTGCAGGCTGCCGGCGGCATCGCGTCCAGTGACCAAGTACAGCTCGCCCCGCCGCGCCACGTCCATGTTCCAAATCGCGGTCGCGAGCCAGGGCGAGAGCAGGAACGAGTTGCCGGCGCGAGCCGAGCACGCGTCCCATTCTGGGATCACCTGCTCGACGGCGGCCCCCGCGAGTACGTCGAACGTCACCGGCGTGACGTCGACGTCGGGCGCGAGGTGTGCGGCGGCTAGCCGGAGCGTCGTGGCGGTCCCCATTGACTCAGTGCGATGTCTTCGGCACGGGGATGGACCCGCCTTAGGCGTTTGGCGCAGGTCCGATTGCGCCGCGGTTACGGCACCACGAACCAAGCCGAGACCTCGCAGCCGATCGGATGGGTGCCTTCCGCCGATTGACCACGCGACCCCCATCGCGGGCGGTGACCCGCAGCCCAAACCGAACTTTCGTGAGAGCATGAGCAAGAATCGACCCGCCATAGACCCCGGCGCCCATCAGGCGCCGAGGAGGGGGAGGCCGCGTGTCGCGGCCGGCGTGGGGGTGCGTGGGGGAGGGTCCGCCTCCCCCTCCAGCAAGGAACTCAGAGCCTGAGCAATTGTTGCTCAGGCTCTGAGTCCGGCCGCATGGGCTTGGCGGAGCGGTCAATGCAAGTAGACTGTTTAGTCTGACCACGCCCGGGCGCTGAGTGATCGTTGCTGCCGACCCCGGTGCACCGCGCCTGCCCCGACTCGTTTCTCGAAGGCTCAACCACGATGACGCGCCACTATCTCCTGTCCGCTGTCACGCTGCTGACACTCTCCATCAACGCCCAGTCGACGCCTCCCGAAGAGACGGTCGCCAAGGACCACTTCATCGTTCAGTTCGCGAAACGGAGCTTCGACCTCGAACAGTATCGCGCCGCGATCTACGACAAGCGTCCGGCGCACGAGGTCGAGCAGATCGTGCGCGAGTTGGTGAACGCCACCGAACTGGACCAGGCCGACTTCGTGCGCGCAGTCACGTCGGCTGGCGGCGTCGTTCGGCATCAGTACTGGATCATCAATGGGGCTAGCGTGCGGCTCGCCAACGGCGAGGCTCTCCTGCGCAGCCTGCCGAATGTCGCCGTAGTCACCGTCGACCGCCTGTGGATGCCCTGGCTCGACACCGCCACCAACAGCCAGCACCATGCAGGTGATCAAGCGAATCAACGGTCAGTCGGAGGGGTGTTGGTGAAGGGACGCGGCCAGACCGTCGCGATCCTCGACACCGGGATCGACGCCAATCACAACAACGCGGGCCGGCCACACGCTGGGTTCTTTCCCGATGGGGATGTGTTGCGCAGCGGCGGCGGGATTGGCGGCAGCTACATCCGTGGCCAGTTCGACGCCAGCGGCACTTGGGGCACCGAAGACCGGAACGGACACGGAACATTCGTGGCCGGTTGCGCCGCGGCAAACAAGTGGATCCCCTTGAACGCGCAAGCCGACTACGCCTTCGCACCTGAGGCTGGGATCTACAACATCAACGTGTCCTCGTTTGCAAACGGCGGCGCCTTTGGCGCAGACATCGCCGCGGCTTGGCAGAACGTCGCGGCGCAGCGCGCCACGCTGAACATCACGGTCGCCAACAATTCCTACTCGGGCAATCCATCCTTGAGCGACCCGACGCAGATCGTGCTCGACTCGGTCGCCGCCAATTCCAATGTGTTGGCAGTGGTCGCCGCCGGCAACTCGGGAAACAACACGGCGCAGAGCCAATCCGCATACAACGGCGTGGCGGTGGGCGCGATCGAGAAGAACACGTTCAACGTCGCCTCGTTCTCGTGCACCGGCCCCTTGAATGGCTCGCAGCGCACGTATCCCGACATCGCGGCGGTAGGCGTCGCCGTGCATAGCCTCCTCCCCGACAACGAGACGGCGATAGCGACGGGTGACGGCACCTCGTTCGCATCGCCCATGGTGGCCGGTGCCGGTGTGCTGGTGCGCCAAGCCAATCCGACCCTGACTGCCCTCGAGACCAAGGCCATTCTATTGGACACGACGATTCCACTAGGGGGTCGCAACCTCTACGGCCTCGGCATGATGCGGGCCGACTATGCGGTCGACGCGGCGCTCGCTCGCGAGGTCGCAACCACACGCTTGACCAGCGCTGCGCCACGCAAGCACATACGCATCCTCGCGAACGGTGGCCCAGAGTCGGTCACGGCTTGCTGGTTCCGGACCCAAGGTGGCGCGGCCGAGAACATCGATCTCGAGGTCTTCCAGGCCAACGGCTTGCAGATCGCCAGCGACCTCAACCCCGAGAACTCCTACGCCAAGGTGAGCTTCCAGCCAGGCGGACCGAGCACGTTCCGCGCCTCGGTGTTCTTGACGGTACCAGGCACCAACAAATCGTACGACGTTGCCGTTGCCGGCAGCGTCGAGGTGATTGGGTTGCCGATCATCGGAACCTTCTCGCCGACGAGCATCTCGATCCATCAGCCACCAGAGGTCACGGTCACCGGCACAGACCTCGACTTCGTGCGCAGCGTGACCATCGGCGGTCAAGCGGTGGCGTCGTTCACTTCGGTGTCGAGCACGACGCTCAAGTTCCTGCCGCCGGCCACCTTGGCGATCGGCACGCACAACGTCGTGATCATCACGGAAGCGGGCGCGACAATGCCCACCCCGATCGAGGCAACCGGCACGCACCCCGCGCTGATCATCGGCCCGGCGATCATTCCGCGCGGCTCGGTCGGCTCATTCACGATCTACGGCGAGCGGGGTTGGTTCTCCCTCTTGCTGCTGTCGAACTCGAATTTCCCGTCGCAGCTCCCCGGCGTCGTCGACCTGGAGATCGGCAACTTCTTCCTCAATCTGTGGGAGGTTGCGACGTTCGTGCACAACCCGCAGGGGGTCGTTCAGTTCCAGATCCCGATCCACTCCTTGTTCCCGCGGTGGCCGTTCTACTTCGAGGTCATCACCCTCGACCCGGCCAACATCATGCTGCCGCTCGAGACCAGCAACGCGCACACCTGGAACGCGCAGTAAGGGCTCGCGCACGAACAAGCGGTCGACGCCACAGCCGCCAGGGATCACCGCGCCGCGATGCCCTGGATCTCGATGCGGGCCTGGGGGTCAAGCAGCCCGCTCACCATCAACATCGCCATCGCCGGGTAGTGACAGTCGCAGTGACGGCGCCATATCGCGCCAAATGAGCTGCGCGCAGTGGCGTAGTCGTCGCGACTGGTCACGTAGAAATTGAGCTGCACGACGTCCTGGAAGCTCATGCTGGCGAGTTGCAGCACTTCAAGAATGTTGGCGAGGGCTCGGTCCAGTTGGCCGACCAAGTCGCCTGGAGCAGTGATGCGTCCCTGCGGGTCGTAGCCGCACTGTCCCGCAAGGTAGAGCGTCCTCGACTGCGCCAGCTCGTTGGTCACGAGCCAACCGTGAGCGAAGCCAATCGGCTTTGCCAGGGTGGGCGGATTGATCGCGAGTTTCGTCGAACTCATGCGTGCAGCGACCGGAGGATAGCACGCACCGGCCCAGAGTCACCGCCGACGATGCGCAGCGGCAGTGCAATCAGCTCATAGTCGGTGCCGGCTGTCGCGTCGACAGGCACGGCGCTGAGGTCGAGGTTCTCGAGCAGGGCGACACCACCGGCCGCCAGCACGTGATGCGCTGGTAGGTCCTTGCTGGTCGCGTGATCCATGCTCGGCGTGTCGATGCCAACCAGGCGCACACCGGCGCTGACGATCGCGTGCGCCGCATCCGGCCCCAAGGCGGTGAACGTCGGATCGAAGCGTCGGTGATCGTGCCGGCGGCTGGTGCGCAGCAACACGCGCTCGACGCCCACAAGGCGATCGCGCAGGTCGCGCACGTCGACAACGCTTGGCTGCCCTATCCCGCGCACCTCCAGCACCCGGCAGCGACCGAGGTAGGTCTCGAGCGGCACCGACGCGATGTCGCGACCGCCAGCGACGTAGTGCAACGGGGAGTCGGCGTGGCTGCCGCAGTGCACCGACATGCGCACCGTCGATACGTTGCAGGAATCGCCACGCTCGAGGCGCGCCACCCAGTCAGCCGAGAACGGCGTATCGCCAGGAAACACGGCGGTCGACGGCTCGATGGGCTCGCTGATGTCGTAGATCACCGTGACCACTGATCACCCAGGTGATCGTTCTTGACGCGAGAAGCGCTCGTAGGCGCGCGAACTCACGATCTCCGCCATCCGATCGACCACGCGAGTGCACTCGGCGTCCTCGGTGTAGAAATGCGGCGCGATGCGGATGCCCGCCTCGGGCCGGAAGTCAACGACCGTGTCTTCGGCCAGCAGCGCCTGACAGACCTCGTAGCCGTGCGGTACCTTCACCGCCACGGTGCCGCCCCGCTGTTCAGGTGCTGATGGCGCATGCACCGCGTAGCCGTGGTGTCGCGCGCGGTCGACGATCAGCGCGGTCTGCCGGATGCTCTTGCGACGGATTGCCTCCACGCCGATCTCCGCGACGATGGCCGGGCCGTCGGTTCCTGCCGCAATGGCTGGCACGTTCGGCGTGCCGTGCAAGAAGCGCCAGCCGTCGCCGCGCAGCGCGTGCTCGCGCTCGAAGCCGAACGGGTTGTCGTGTGCCATCCAGCCAGTGAACGTCGGACGCAAACGCGCGCGCTCGTGCGGATCGACGTACAAGAAGCCGTTGCCGGGGCCCCCACAAAGGAACTTGAGCGCGCCGCCCACCGCAGCGTGCACACCCCACTCGGCAAGTTGGAGCGGCACCGTGCCCACCGATTGGAACACATCGAGGATCAGGAACGCGCCGACTTCGCGCGCGCGCGCCGCGATCGCCCGCGCGTCTTGAATGAACGCGCTGCGAAACAGCACGTGGCTGATCGGGACCAGCAGCGTGCGTTCGTCGATCGCTTTCAGTAGTCGATCGAGGTCGATCCCGATACCCGCTTCATCCGATGGCACGCGCACGATCTCGGCGCCACGCGCCCGTTGCCCTTCGTAGAGGTAGAGCACCGAAGGAAACTCGGCATCGCACAGCACGATCTTGCGACGCAGGCCCGAGAACTCGAAGCACGACAGGATCACCTGGCTCGCAACGGCGACGTTTTGGTGCATGGACACCGTGTCGGCCGCAGCGCCAAGGATGCTCTCCACCGCCGCCGCAATCTCGTTCTGCGCGACCCACCAACCCTCGGCCCACGCCCGCACCCCCCGCTGATCCCATTGGTCGAGGTGGCGCTGCACGCGAGCCCGCGCTCGCAACGGCATCGCACCGAGCGAGTGACTTACCAAGTAGCTGGTGCGCTCGGAGATCGGAAACTCCTGGCGCCAGCACAGGAGCGGGTCAGGCTGCATGCCCGCAGCGGACACCAGGCGCCAACCAGAGTCAATCAAAGGGGGATCAGAAGGCGGGCTGGTTTCGGTCGAGCCAAACCTGAAACCACGCATTCGCCCGGACCGCTGGCGGCAACAGGCCGGCCGAGTCACGCGCCGCCGCGACGATGGTCTTTGCCCGCGCCTCCAACAGATGCTGAGTCGCCGCATCATCGCGCGCCAGTTCTGCCGCCAACACGAATGCACCGATCTCGAGGGTCGCGGTGCCATGCAACGGCGCGAAGCCTACGGGGAGGCAGAAGCGCTGGCTGTTACCGGCGTGCACAAAGTACTTGGGGCCAACGCCGTCGACGAAACCAAGCGTTGCCATCTTTCGCGCTACGTCCACGGCCGCGCCCGCGAGCCCCGGATCATCGGTGCGCCGGTGCAAGGCACAAAGCCCATGCACCAGCACAGCCATCTGCCATGGCGCATCGAACCAGGCATCACCGCCGAGAACCTCTGGGTGCGGCGGCTGCGCCAACGCCGCGACGGCCGATTGACTCAGGCGAGGCAGCACATGTTCATGCAGGCGGCGGACCGCCCAAGCCAACAACTCGTCATCGGCCGTCGCCCACCCCACTGCCGCCAACGCTTGCGCGCACTGACCCTCGCCTCGGCTGGTCATGAAGGGTAGCCGCTGCAGCAAGGCGCGGATCGCGACCCCCTGGCGAGCAAGCTCATCGCGCGCCCAAGGGTCGCCAGTGAGCCAGAACAACTCGAGCAGCACGTCGACGTTGGCGTGCTCATAGCCGAGCGCTGCAAAACCGTGCGGCCGTTCGACGGCGCGCGCCGAGAGGCCCTGGCGCAGGTCCGACGTCTGTGCCGGCAGACACGGGCGGCGACCAGGCAGCGGTCGCAGCGCCGCTTGCATCGCCCGCGCTTGCGCGACGCGCAACAGGGCAGACGAACGCCAGCGCAGGACGTTGTGCAGCGCGGTTGGCGTGTTGTGTGCGTAGCCAACGGCGGCAGCCTCCTTGACGTTGCCAAACCCACCGAACGGCCCAAACTGAGCCGTGTGTCGCCAGGCGGTGAGCGCGTGTACCGCCAGGTCGTCGGCGGCCGAGACGACCGGCGCCGGGCCACCGTACATGCCGAACGCGCCGGTGAAGCGCACCCACTCGAGGTCAGCAAACGCGCTTGGCGGCGCGGACATGTGCGCCTCGATTGCTGCCAGCTGGGACGCCGAGAGGCCGGCATTGAAGCACACATCGAAACGGAAGACCTTGGCCGTGCCATCACCAAGGAACAGCATCTCGGACGGACCGAGCAGGTCCTGGCGAAAGCCACACTCGACGCCGTCGGGGCCGCGCTCCATCGTCGGTTGCGGCAGCAGGTGCTCGTAGCCATCGTGCGGGCGCAAGCGCAGCCGCGAGTCTGCCGTGATCAGGCTGAAGCGCGCGAGACGCGCCGGGCCGATGGGCGCCGGCTCACCCCCGCGGGCGTTGTTGAGCACGACCGTCAGTTCACCGAAGGGTTCGTCGCCAGATCGAGTCAGGTAGATCTCGGTCGTCAGAAAAGCCGCGCCAGTCGCCGCGTGAACGTGAGGCGCCACCCAGTGCAACTGCTGCACGGCTCCGCGCCGCGTTTGGTCGGGCGCCGACAGTCGCGCGACGTAGGCCCGACCCCAGGGATCGACGACCTCGGTGTGCAACGGTAGATCGAGAATCCACGGGGCGCTAGCGACTTGGGGGCCGGCTGCCGGTGCGCGCGGATCATCCGGGCTCGGAACACAGTGAACCAAGACACGCGTCGTCTCTCCGGCCGCGAGTGCGGCGCTCCATTGCAACTGCACGACCGCCAGGGTGCCGTCAGCCCAGCGCAGGAGTGGCGCCCAATCGGCATTCGCGTCACCTACCCTCAGCCCGAGCAGCGAACGCGCCCCCCACGGTCTCGGCAACGGCAACGATGCCGTCAGCACGCATTGCTGTGGCAGCGGCGAGGGATTGTGTAGATGCAACGCGGGCTGCGGCTGCGTCGGCAAGCTCTGCGCAGCGATGAGCAGTAGGATGAGCGACATCGACGCCGACGAACTTACCGCGCGTGGCGCATCCGGGGCAGGCCGTTGTGCAGCCGATCAGCGCTGCGGCGTCGGAGGCGGCAACGGCCCACTGCCAGCAGGCGCCGGCGTCGCTGGTCTTGCAGGCACTGGTGGCGGAGTGACTACGCTGTTGATCGCGCTCGCCTTGCCGGCGGCGCCCGCGGGGGGCCTGTGGTGGAGCGGCGGCCGCGGACTTGCCACGGCGGGCGTCGAACCCGCCATGAACGGACGTTCGATCACGAAACGCTGCGGACCGGCACCGAGTGGATCCTCGCACACGACCGTGATACCGATGAGCGTGTGGTCCTGGTTCCCCCGCCACACGAAGTGACCGATCTCTCGGGCTAGCTCCCCCGTCATCCCGACGATGAGCGGGCTGATGGAGAGTTCGGCCAGGGTTCCCTCCTGCCGCCGAAGGAGGCGCAGCTTGGCCTCCCCATCGAGGCGCGCCCCGTAGATGCGGTTGACCTCGGCCACGATCGGCGGCTGGTTTCGCTCCTGGGAAACACGTAGGAGGTGCTGCATCATCAAACCGAGGGCGAGGCAGGCTCCCGTCCCGAACGCGAAGATCGTCAAGGGTGTGCGCACGTCGTGGTTGTCGTCCACGGGCGGAGGCCGACTGGATCCGTTCTGAATCCGCTTCGAAGCCCTGCACGAGAACGCAGACTAGGTAGAGGAACTCTTTTCGCCGGGTGGCCGGCGTGTTATGCAAGTCGATCGACTCGGCACCGACTGAGGCGGCGCGGCCGCGTTCGCCGCGCCTGAGTGCTTCGCAAAACCCCTAGAAACACGGAACGGCACCGACATGGGCAAGGTCATTCGCTGCGAGGAGTGCGGACGAATCTACCGCACTCTCGAAGACATCGAAGACCTGCGTGACAACGACGGCATCTGCATGTCGTGCAACGCGGTGATCGAGGTCTCTGATTGGGATCGCATCCTCGCCTCGTACGAGGAGGAAGACGGCGACCTGGACGACGTAGATGACGAGGACGAAGAGGAAGCTGAAGAAAAAGTCGAAGACGTCAAGGAGGACGACAAGGATTGGGAGGAGACCGAGGTGCCCGATGGGGACCCGGACGAGGACGAAGACGACGAGGATGATGACGACGACGACGAGGACGATGACGACGAGGACGACAAGGAAGATGACAAGGAGTGACGGCTACTAGCCGCCATGTGGCCGGCTGACCGGAGCGCTGCCAGGTTGGCAGCCCTCTCGTGCAGTCCCGCTGCCAGCCTGACATGATCGCCCCTTCTTGGGCTGCGTCGCGGTCCGCAAGAGCCTGCAATCGGAGACCTTAGGGCATCCAATTCGGATCGGTACAACGGTTGCTTTGGCCCGCGCCTCGCAAGGATGCGCAAGCCGTTTTCCGTTCTGCTGGCCGAGGACGACGTCGCTCTACGACGCTGCCTCGCCGAGGTACTGGCCGCCAATGGGTGGTCAGTCTACTCCGTCGGTACCGGACCCGACGCTGTCGCTCTTGCACGCCAAGTCCCACTCGACTTCTCGCTGCTCGACATGCATCTCCCGGGCATGACCGGCATCGAGGTCTATCGCGCGATCGCGCGTGAGAACGGGCCGCTGCCCTGGATCCTCATGTCCGGGCAAGCGACGAGAGAAGACACGGCACTAGCCTTCGCTCTCGGCGCCCACACGTTCTTGCGCAAGCCCCTCCACCTGACGGCGCTTCGAACGTGCTTGGCGGAACTCATCCAACGGCACTTTGGCGGCCCTGCTCTGGGGCCTCCGACTCTGCCGCCCTTTTGATCTCGCATCATCCTTTACCCAGCCACGTCACTCAGGAGCTGTCTCACAATGGCCAAGACCAAGACCACCACCAAGATCACACCGCTCGGCGACAAAGTTCTCGTCAAGCGTTCGGACGCTGACGAAGTCACCAAGGGCGGCATCATCCTTCCCGACACGGCGAAGGAAAAACCGAAGGAAGGCACCGTCATCGCAGTTGGCCAAGGCCGCTCGCTCGACAACGGCGGGCGCGCACCCTTCACCGTGAAGCCGAAGGACCGCGTTCTGTTCTCGTCATACTCGGGCTCGGAGATCCAGCTCGACGGCGAGGACTACCTGATCCTCAGCGAAGACGAAATCCTCGCGGTCATCGAGTGACCCCAACCATCCGGAACTGAACAGGAGAACTCACCATGGCCGTCAAGAAAATCGCATACGACCAAGAAGCCCGCGAACGAATCCGTGATGGCGTGCGCAAGCTGGCACGCGCAGTCAAAGTCACGCTCGGTCCGCGCGGCCGCAACGTCATCATCGAGAAGTCCTTCGGTAGCCCCACCATCACCAAGGACGGCGTAACCGTCGCCAAGGAGATCGAGCTCGAAGGCAGATACGAAAACATGGGCGCGCAGCTGGTGAAGGAAGTCGCTTCGAAGACTTCCGACGTCGCCGGCGACGGCACCACGACCGCGACCATCCTCGCCGAAGCAATCTTCGAAGAGGGGCTCAAGAACGTCACTGCCGGCGCCAATCCGGTCGCGCTCAAGCGCGGGATCGAGAAGGCTGTGCTCGCCGTCGTGAAGGAACTCAAGAAGAACGCGACGAAGGTCGCGGGCAAGAAGGAGATCGCACAGGTCGGCTGCGTCGCCGCCAACAACGACGAGGAGATCGGCAAGATCTTGGCTGACGCCATGGAGCGCGTCGGACAGGACGGCGTAATCACCGTCGAAGAAGGCAAGAGCCTCGACACCGAAGTGAGGTGGGTCGAGGGCATGCAGTTCGACAAGGGCTTCCTCTCGCCGCACTTCGTCACCAACGCCGACAAGATGGAGTGCCTGCTCGAGAATCCGTTCATCCTGGTGCACGAGAAGAAGATCTCGTCGATCAAGGACATGCTGCCCTTGCTCGAGAAGATTGCGCAAAGCGGTCGTCCGTTGCTGGTGATCGCCGAGGAGGTCGAGGGCGAGGCGCTCGCGACACTCGTGGTCAACAAGCTGCGCGGCGTGTTCAAGTGCGTCGCGGTGAAGGCCCCGGGCTTCGGTGATCGCCGCAAGGCGATGCTGGAGGACATCGCGATCCTCACCGGCGGGCGCGCCATCTTCGAGGATCTCGGCATCTCGATGGAGTCGATCAAGACCGACGACCTCGGCAGCGCCAAGAAAGTCGTGATCGGCAAGGACGACACGACCATCATCGAAGGTGCTGGCAAGGCCAACGACGTGCAGGGTCGCATCGCACAGATCCGCGCCGAGATCGACAAGACCACGTCCGACTACGATCGTGAGAAGCTGCAGGAGCGTCTCGCCAAGCTGTCGGGCGGTGTGGCACAGATCCTGGTTGGCGCCGCGACCGAGGCCGAGATGAAGGAGAAGAAGGCTCGTGTCGAGGACGCGCTGCACGCTACGCGCGCAGCGGTTGAGGAGGGCATCCTCCCCGGCGGCGGCGTGGCGCTGCTACGCGCGCAGTCGGTGGTGAAGAACCTCAAGCTCGACGGCGACGAGCGCATCGGCGCCGAGATCGTGCGTCGCGCCATCGAGGCTCCGATCCGGCAGATTGCCAAGAACGCTGGCGTGGATGGCTCGATCGTCGTGCAGACCGTGCTAGCCAAGAACGACCCGGGCTACGGCTACAACGCCGCCACCGATCACTACGAGGACTTGGTGAAGAGCGGCGTCATCGACCCGTGCAAGGTCACGACGGCAGCGTTGCAGAACGCTGCCTCGGTCGCCACATTGCTCCTGACCACCGAGGCGCTGATCTCCAGCGTGCCCGAGAAGAAGAAGGGCGGTGGTGGGGGCGGTGAGGAGATGGGCGACATGGGCGACATGGACTACTGATCCATCGATCCATCGCCAAGCAAGTCAAGTCGAGGCCAGCAGCGGAGCTGCTGGCCTCGCGCGTTCTCCATCAGCGTGCGGTCAGCAGCGTAGGCTCGAGGTTGGACAGCCGGACGACCCCGAGCCCTGGGTCGAACAGCGCGAGCTGGAAGTAGAGCGTCACGTCTGCTGGCAGGCTGGGCGCTTGAAAACCGATCTCTTGCACGAGGCGCGGCCCGATGGGAAACACCGCCAGGCTCTGAACCGGCGACGCCAAGCGCAGGATGCCGAAGCCTGGCACGGGCACGCGAGCCACGCCGGCTGGCGACCAAAGCCAGGCAGCGATCGCCGCCGGGTGAGGGCCCCGCGCGCGCATGTAGATCTCACGGCCACCCTGAAACACTGTGCTGGCGAACTGCAAGTTCGTGCCGAGCAAGAGCCCCGGGCGGGTGTTGGGGGTGAGCACCGCGCAGTCACTGTCGCCATCTGTGTCGAAGTCCGCGACCACCAGATCGGTAGCCCGGCTCGAGCCATGAATCGGCTGTTCCTCGGCCGGTGCAAACGCACTGCCGACGCGGCGGAGCAACAGCAGTGGCTCACCCGCAGCCCGACTGAGCAGCAGGGCGTCTAGACGCGGGCCGGGCAAGAGCGCGAAAGACACGATCTCTGGTGGCAAGGGCGTCGGCAGCACGGTGGAAGTGGCATCGACGAAGTCGCCAGTGCCGTCGCCGGCGAGGAAGAGCATCGGATTCGTCGAACCGCTCTCCAGCACCGCGATGATGTCGAGATCATTGTCGCCATCGAAGTCCGCGAGCCGCGCCTGACGGACGGCGCCAAACAGAACGGCAGGCTGCCTCGGCGCCAAGACGAACATGGGGGGCACGTTCGTTGCCGTGCGCAGGTAGACCTGAAGGCTGCCGCCGGCCAAGCCGTTCTCGACCAAAACCACGTCCGATCGTGCGTCGCGATTGAGATCACCCGCGAGCACGACGCGCACCGGCGCAGCGGCGATGTTCGGCGCAAATGCTCCCGGAACGTCGGCGAAGGTCCCGCTCTGATTGATGAGCACCGACAAGTTGCCCGCCCCATCGGCGAGCACCATGTCATCGACCCGCCGGCCAGTCGTCGGCTGGAACACGCGCGCGAGGCCAACATCAGCGAACCCGCGCTGCACGAGCGACGGTAGGCGAGACCCGGTGACGTCGAGGTAGGCGCCAGCCCGATTCACCAAGACACGCAAGCCGGGCGGAGCCGCAGTGCCACCTGCCGATGAGGACACCACGACCAAGTCACGGTCTGGGGTGTCGATCGAGGCGCGCAACAGCCCACGCACATCTCGCATCGGCAGGGTCGGCGCGACACCCATCGCTTCAGCGAAGCGCGCGGTGCCATCGTTGCGGTACGCAAACCCCCGCCCGGCTGTCGTGTATCCCACCAGGTCGAGTTCAGCGTCGCCGTCGCTGTCCACTGCCGCGCCCACACTGCTACCGGCGAACGCTCCAATCGGAAACCCGACAGCCTCAGTGTCAAACCACGTCGCCGTCCGCCCATGCCCCAGCATGACGCTGTCACGCACAGTCGCCGCGCTGACCAATCCGCCCCCAACCACCATGTCCACGTCGCCGTCGCCCTCAAAGTCGCCGATGGCGATGCTGCTGCGCGGCGCCGTGTCGAGCGACAGCAGCACGTAGTTGAACTGGAAGTTCGATTGCCCGTCGTTCAACCCGACACGGACGCGGCCATCACTCTGCAAGACGACCAGGTCTACCTTCCCGTCTCCCTGCAGGTCCGTCGCGCACAAGCGCATCACCGGTGCATCCAAGGGGAACGGGCCGGCCGGCGAGTACGCGATGAGACCGGTGACCCGATTCAACGCGAACTCGATCGCTAGAGGCAAGGGTGAAGTCCGCGCAAAGGCGATGTCCAAGCGACCATCGCCATCGAAGTCGCCGGTCGCCAGGGCGCTGTAGGCACCAACGATGGGCAACGGAAGCTGCCGCATGAACGTGCCGGTGTTCTCCAGCATGTACGGCCGCGAGCCCACCCCGCTGGCCAGGAGCACGTCCAGGTCGGTGTCGTTGTCGAAGTCGAAGAGAGCGCCGAGGGGGGACTGCAGCAACACAGTACTCGACAGCATCTGCGACGCATCGCGGTAGGAGGCCAACTGGCCCAACAGGAGCTGCGGTCGACCCAGCTCAGGCAAGACGATCATGTCGTCTGGCGCAATTCGGTCGAGGTCGCCGACCAGCACGCCTGCGACCGGCGACGGTGGCGGAGGCAGCGACAAGGGCGCAGGCGAGTAAGCGCCGCCTTGGTTGAGCAACCCCAAGGGCGCCTGTTGAGTGCGTGTGAGCCACAAGTCCGGCAGGGTGCCACCCACACGGATGCGCCCGAAGGCACCGGCGCGCAGCGCTGCGCCCCTGAAGATGAGCTGCTGCTGCGCAACATTCGCGGCGAATCGTCCAGCGCCATCTTGCAAGAGAATGTCGACCGACTCCGCCGCGACGCGCACCAAGTCGATGCGGCCATCGCCGTCGACATCCCCCAGCAGCAGGTCAACTGCAGGCGACAAACCCGCAGGCAAGCGAAGCCGGTCCTCTGCCAGCTGTGCCCGTGCGCCTCCGTGACCCACCAGGCCTCCTACCAAAGTCGCAGTCAGCGCGACTCGCCACCACGTCGAGGCCCGGGATGGCAGCTCCCCGAATCGGAGACCCCCGCGACCACAACGCACCCGCAGGTGGGCCGATTGCATGACATGAGAGACGGGCAGCATCTGCAAAGAACGTAGCAGACCTGGTTGTCCCGCGCCGACTCACCCGACGCCAGAATCCCGCCCTCAGCCAGATGCGGGGACGCCTGCCCAAGCAACGCCCGTTCCCAAGCCCCGACCGAGAAGCCCGTCTCGCAACAACCACCGCACCAACCCGTCCAGCACCCCGGCGCCGCAGCTCTAACGTCGAGCCAGCTCTGCTGGCTCGCTTAGACTGCGTAGCGCCCGGCGCGCCGCAGTTCTAAAACTGGAACGGCAAGACCAGGTAACGCACTTCCGGTCGTGGCGTGTTGGGCGACAGTCTGCGGGCGCTGTCGACGTGGCTGCCGCTCCGCTCGGAGTACGCCATGTTGAACAAGATGTCGTACTGCACCGACACGGCACCCTTGGTGCCATTGTTCAACTTGCCCAGCGCACGAATCTGCCGCATGACCTCCGGTCGCTGCAGATCAAGATTGTGCGCGAACAGCGTCGGATCACTCGGATAGCGGTTGGTGCCAGGCAGGCCTTCCTTGGGATTGACGTGGAAGGCAAACCCAATACGGGCGTTGATGAACGGCACGTTGACCCCATTCTCGACGTAGGTCGCACCGAAGCCCTCGCCGTCGGTGTTGCGGAAGCCCACCAAGTCAGCGATCAGCTGGACCGCTGCAGTCGGCTCTTCTGGCAGGAAGCCATCGTCCGGGCTCAGGTGGATCTCGGTGCCGGTGTGACCCAGAATGCGGTAGGCCCCGATCACCGACCCCAGGTTGTTGCGCAGTTGTGCGCGGTAGCCCGTGTAGCGCCCTGGAACCTGGCCCAACAACGCCGACTCTCCACGCAGCCGTACGACATAGGCCGGCTGGCCGCGCCATTGCGCGTTGGCCTCGACCGCGGCCACTGGAGCTGGCGTCGGCAACACGACAGGGATCTCGCGGCTAGCGCCGGTCGCGTCGTAGCGCACGTATCCCAAGGGCCGACCCGCTTCGTGGAAAGCGCCAGAGAACAGGTACGTTGGACCGGCCGTCAGGCTCGTGAACGGGTTGGTGGGATCGCCTTGGTCGATGCGCTCCACCATCTTCCGCGGCGCTTGGTCGGTGCCCGTCGGGTCCGGCAAACGCGCAGTCGCCCCGGTATCGATCCAGCGCGAGCGCAACCGCGAGGTCGCGCCAAAGGGAGCAGGCAAGAGGATAGGCGACGGTCGGATATCTCCCTCGCCATGGTTTGAGAACGGAAGGGTCACCGGATTGCCGCTGTCGTCATGGCCGACACCCTGCTCGTCAAGCACACCGCGCCAGCCGATGAACTTCTGCTTCACGATACCAGTCATGGCTGGACCTCCGGGAGCGTGGGGGTTGGTCGCGCTCGCGAGGCCGGCGTCGAGCTTGACGTCGTCGTTGTAGAAGAAGATGTTGTCATCGAGGCGCGTCGCCGTGCCATCGACGTTGGCGCCCGCGGAAGGCCCAGGCGGCACCATCAACTGAATCAGACCAAGGCCGCCGAAGCCGCCCAGGGGATTGAAGTCCCACGCAGCATTCGAGGAGGGGCCGCCGAGGCCCGGGTACTTCCCGCTGATCGCGTTGCCTTGGAACGGTCCGCGCAACCCGATGCCGCCGTCCGCCTGCACGGCGAAGGTGTAGGAGCCGTTCGTGTTGCCGCTCAAGTTCCCGTCGGCGTACGCACCGATGTCGAAGTTCGCACCACCGTGGCGGACGATGTGGATGCCGCTACCCGACATCAAGACGATCATGCCACCGGAACCGGCGCCACCACCGCCGGCCGCGCCGTTGGTGCCAGCCTGCTCGCCGCCACCACCATCACCGCCGTTGGCATTGATCAGACCTCGGCTCTTGACCACGATGCGGCCGAGGGCCTTGACGATGAGCACGCCACCACCGGCGCCGCCGCCGCCGCCCTTGGTGTCAGTCAGGAAGCCAGGGTTTGGCGGGCAACGCGTGCCAGTGTCACCGCCACCACCACCGCCGGTGCCGCCGCGCGGCGAGAGAATCTCGCCAGTGATGCGCTTGTCGATGAACTGGTCGACGAGCGAGCCCCAGAAGTCGTTGTCGCGGCGCAAGTCAATGAACGCAAGCGGGCCAGCATCAGCCTGGGGACCAGTCGGGGGCGATTGCGTGCACATTCGGCCACCTTTGCCCAAGCCGACGGAAGGCAGGCCAGGCGGCGTACCGAGCCAAACCAACGCGTAATGCGGATCACCCTGCGATGTGAAGCTGCCGCCGCCACCGCCACCGCCGCGCGCGCAACTGGCCACGTCGCAAGAATGCCGTCCCCCGGCGCCGCCGCCACTTGGCGTCTGAAACGCACCAAAGCCGTTCTCACCGCGAATATCGCTGTCGTTCGTCGCCGGGCTACCGCGACCACCGTTGCCGCCACCGCAGCCGGCGTTCCCGCCCGGCGTCGGGAAGTTGGGTGACATCAGCGTATCCACGCGTGCACCAGGGCCACCCGCCACACGGATCTCGCCTTCGACCACGAAGTCGCCAGTCACCAGCCAGACCATGGGCTTGCTGCCGGTGCCGATCACCGTCACGTTTTCCGGGATGGTCACGTTCCGGAACTGGAACACGCCGCCGGACACGTTGAATGGCGAGCCATTGGCCGGAGTGATCTGCGTGAAGTCAGTATTCAGCTGAATCTCGCGCACGCGCGGCACATAGTCGAATTGGGTTTCGGTGCCCTCGAACTCGAAGCCAGCGCGCACGTAGCCCGAGCCAATCTCGGCGAGAGGCTCGAGGAACGTCGGCGCCAGATCCACCTGATCGAGGTTGTCGAAGCTCTCGACGATCGCGTCGAACTGCGGCTCACGCGCCCCTTCGGTGCGGAACGTGAAAGCGGCGCGAACGTGGTCGGGGTTGTTGCGGTTGGACTCGCCAGACAAGTCTTCGAGGGTCGGCTCGACGATCACCCGCACATTGGCGTTGTTCGGCAACACACCGGCCACGGTCAGCAACAACGAGCTGCCCGCATTGCTGTTGCTGTCGATGTCGACAACCGCGGGAATCCAGGCTGCGGCGCCATACTCGGGATCGTCATACTCCAAGAAGATGCGTCCCTTTTGCAGGGCGGTAATCAGGCGCGGATCGACGATCGCGGGGTTTGGATCCAAGCGCGTCGGAAGGTTGGTCGACGCCGGATTGAGCGGCTGATCGAACTTCACGCGAACCTCGACCGGGCGCTCGTTCTTCTTGCCAAGGTAAGCGACACCGTCGAGCGTCGGCACGACGTCGATGCCAGTGACACGTGGACCGCCACCCTGCAAGTCGCGGAAGAGCTGCGACGGCGTGTCCCCGGCGACGGTCTGAAACGCGAGAGTGAATGCGTCTCGCAAACCCCGACCCGTCTTGTCACGCAGCGTCACACCTTGACGCACATTCCCCTGCGCGATCTGCATCAGGTAGCGCCGACCCGACTTGAAACCACCGTTGCTGTAGTCGTCGTTGGTGGGGAAGGACGGTCGGAACTCGAGGACGCGCGTGTTGCCCGCTTCTCCACCGACCGACGCGCCGACCGCGAACGTGCCGCGCGGTTGCTCCTGCAACGCGTTGCCGTTCAGGTCGAAGACGGCGAAGCTGACCGAGTTGAGGTTCGCGGTGCCGAGGTCGACGTCGCCGGTGAAGGTGACGAACACCGAGTCGTTCAAGAAGATCTGGGCTTGCGGGACCGGATCGGTCGCAAACACAAAGAAGTCGCCACCCGTGCCGGGCACGACGGAAGCCGTGCGACTGCCGGAGGAACAAGAGGCGGCAACGAGCAGGCCGATCAACGCGGGGAATTGTCGTAACATCGCAAATCTCATGAGCTTGCAGTGCCTGCAGCGGAACTTCAGCAGACCGCGAAACGCTAGGACCAGCCGCTGACGACGCAGCCGGTAAGGGCAGGGAAGTCTAGCATGGTCATGCATCGGCAGAACAGGCCACGGATTTTCGCCCTAAACCGCCAAGGCACCGCCACACCCCAACCACCGCCTCCCCCCCTTGCCAGCGCCCAACGGCCGCCCCCGAACAGATCAGCGACAAGACATCTCGTGTCTCCCCGACTCCCGTCACACGGGGCGCGCCGCTGCATCAGCGTCGAGCCAGCTCGCTGGCTCGCTTGATCTGCGTCGCGCGCAGCGCGCCGGAGATCAGAACTGCACCGGCAAGACCAGCCACCGCAGCGAGGGTCGCGGACCACGCACGGACGCCGGACGGGTCGGATCGACCTGACCTGCTGCACCCTCCGAGAACGCCGTGTTGAACGTGACGTCGTACTGCACCCAGGTGGGGCCATCGGTGACGCCCAAGGTCTTGCCGAGGTCGCGCACCTGGCGCAGCACGTCGGGTCGAGACAGGTCCAGCTCGAAGAGAAACGTGTTGGGCTCGCGCGGCCAGCGGTTCAGATCCAGACCACCGACCAGGCGGGGGCGATTGGGGTTGGTGTGGAAGGCGAACCCAACCCGGGCGTTCGCCAGCGGCACGTTGCGGCCGCGCTCGACGCGAACGCCACCGAAGTCGCCACCATGCCCGCCGTCGAAGCCGATCAGGTCAGCGACGACTTGGACTTGCACCACCAACGCAGCAGCCACGGCAAGCGGGCCTTCGGCGGCGAGGACCAGCGCCCGATCGTCGTGCCAAAGGATGCGGTACGAGTCGAGCGCTTCACCAAAGCGGCCGCGCAGCGACGCGCGGTAGCCGACGTAGCGACCTGCGTTCTGGCCCAGGATCGCCGACGACGCGCTGAGTTCGACACGATGCGCAGCGGTGCCGCGCCACGTCACGTCGCTCACGATCGAGGCAACCGCCACCGCGACCGGCAACACTTCGGGCACGCGACGCGCGATCCCGGTGCTCGTCTGTTGGTAGGCGACGTAGCCCTTGGGTTCTTGCGCGCCGCCAAAAGTGCCGGCAAACAGCCACGTGGGGCCCGCGCGCAGGTTGGTGAACGGGTTGCTCGGATCGAGCGGGTCGATGCGCTCCACCAAGGTGCGCGCGGTGCCGTCGCTGCCGGTGCGGTCCGCACGACGCGCGGTCGCGCCCGTGTCGAGCCAACGCGAGCGCACGCGCGACAACGCGCCGAATGGCGAAGGCAGCAACACCGGCGACGGCCGAATGTCGCCTTCGCCATGGTTGCTGTGCGGCAAGACGACGACGTTGCCCTGGTCGTCGCGCCCCACTCCGCGCTCATCGATAAGTCCACGCCAGCCCAGGAACCGAATCTTGTCGCTCCCCACCATCGCGCCCGCGAGGTTGGGGTTGTCGCTCACTAGCCCGCGGTCGAGGCGCGCATCGTCGGGGTAGAAGAACACGTGGTCGTCGAGGCGCGTGTTGGTGCCGTCGCCACTCTGCGCCACTGGCAGGTTGTCGCCCGCGGGCGCCATCAACTGCACGAGCCCGAGCCCACCGAAGCCACCGATAGGATTGAAGTCGAAACTCGCGGCCGACGATGGGCCGCCGCGCCCTGGGTACTTGCCGGCAACCGCGTTGCCCTGAAACGGGCCACGCAGCCCCACACCACCGTCAGCCTCGATCGCGAAGGTGTAGGCGCCGTTGGCGTTGCCGGTCAACGTCGCGTCGGCGTAGGCGGCGCCGTGGGTTGCGATATGGATGCCCTGGCCGGCCATCAGCACGACCGTGCCACCAGAACCCCCACCACCGCCGCCGGCGTTGCTATTGCTGCCGAGTGTGAAGCCACCGCCACCACCGCCGCCGTTCGCCGTGATCACTCCGGTGCTCCGGATGATGACCCGGCCCAGCGCCTTCACCAGCAGTGCTCCCGCGCCACCGCCGCCACCGCCACCTTTGCTGTCGTGAAGGAACTGTGCATTGGGTGGGCAACGCACGCCGCTGTCACCGCCGCCGCCACCACCCGAGCCACCGCGTGGCGTGAGCAACTCACCGACGACGCGCAACCCGCGCCGCACGTCGACACCAACGCCGTAGAAATCGTTGTCCGGTCGACCGTCTCGGAACCCGCTGGGCCCTGCCAAGACCCTCGGCCCCACCGGTGGAGTGGGCCCGCACATGCGTCCACCGGCACCCAGACCAACGCCCGGTAGACCCGCACCACCAAGCCACGCAAGCACATGATGCGGATCTCCGAGCGTAGTGAAGCTGCCACCACCACCACCGCCCCCGCGCCCACAACTCGACACGGTACAGCTATGGCGACCGCCAGGACCGCCGCCGTTCGGCTCTTGGAATGGCCCGAAACCGCTCTCGCCTTGCAGATCCGAGTCGACAACCGATGGGCTGCCATGGCCGCCGCGGCCGCCGCCGCACACGCCGCGGCCACCGTAGGCCGGCGTTCCGGGTTCGTATTGTCCAACCCCACGCGCCAACGCCCCGTCGCCACCCCCGACGTTCAACTCGCCTTCCACCACGAAGTCGCCGGTGACCAGCCACACCATCGGCTTGGTGCCGATGCCGCGCACGACCACGCCTCGCGGAATGGTGACGTTGCGAAACTCGAACACACCGCCAACGACATCGAACGACGCGCCAAACTCGGGCATCACGTGCGTGTGGTCCGTGTTGAGCAACACCTCGGGCACGCGCGGTCGGAAGTCGCGCGTCACGTCACGGCCCTCGAAGTCCAAGCGCGCCCGCACAAAGCCACCGTGCGCGTCGCGACCGATCTCGGCGGCCGGCTCGAGAAACGCCGCCTCGAGATCGATGTGGTCGGGGTTGTCGAAGGTCTCGACCAACGCGTCGAACTGCGGCGCGCGCGCCGCCTCGGTGCGCAGGGTGGCAGCCACGCGCGCATGCGTCGCGTTGCCCACGTTGGATTCGCCAGCGATGTCCTGCAGCGTCGACTCCACGATCACGCGCAGGCTAGCGTCGTTGGGCAGCACACCGCGCGGCAGCAAGACCAGCGTGCACCCGTCCGCATCGTTCACTTCGACTTGCACGCTCGCCGGCAGCCACACGTCGCGCCCGAACTCGGGGTCGTCGTACTCCAAGAACACGCGCCCCTTCGCCTCGCCAGTCACCGCGCGCGTATCCACCCGATCGATCTCGCGGTCACGCCAAAGCACGAGGTTCTGCGGCGCGGGATACAGCGGCTGATCGAAGCGCACGCGAACCTCGACCGGCTCGCCAGTCAACCGCCCGAGTGCCACGCGATCGTCGCGCCGCGGGCTCGCCGTCACCTCCACCACGCGCGGCCCACCGGCCTTGGTGTCAGCAAAGAGCTGCGCTGAACTGGCTTCTTCGACCGTGGCGAAGCGCAGGGAGAAGGTGGCGCGCAGCGCCTGTCCACGCACATCGCGCAGCAGGCTCGGCGCGTTGCTGTCGGCGCCGGCGATCTCCATCAGGTAGCGCGTGGTTGGCGCCAAGCCGACGTGACGCAAGCCACCCGCCGCGGCCGCGTCATGCAAAGGCAGCGCTGGCCTGAACTCCAGAACACGTCGGTTGCCGGCCGCGTCCCCCGGCAGCTCGCGGAGGTGAAACGTGCCACGCACCAACGCCAAAGCACCGGGCCCCTGTGCGCCGTCGACGTGAAAGAAGCGCACCGCCGACGGAGTCAGGCTGGCAAGGTCGAGGTCGTGACTGAACGCCACGGCAAGGCTGTCGTTGAGCCACAGCGGCGCGCTGCCGTCTGGTGTCACACCGAGAACCGCAAGCTCTTGGCCCACCGGCAGGGTGGCGATTCTGGCGCGGTGGCAACCCAGAAGCAGAAGGACGAGTCCGAGCAAACCACAGCACGGCAGCAGTTGAGGCTTCATGACTTCACCTTCAGGGCGCAGCGTGACACCGCGCGGAGCGAGACAACCGGGGCAGTCGCCAAGCCGGCCGGTGATGATAGTCACGTCGAGGCCGCCAGAAACAGACGATCCCCTGCCCTGCCCAACCACCGTTTGGGGCGCGGTCAACCCCGCGCCACCGCCCGTAGGATGCGTTCGCTCACCTCAGTCGCCGCCACCTGATCGGCAACCCCGGTGCGCGACGAGCTGATGAACAAAGGGCCAGCCTCGGGCGCCTCGAACAGCCGACCGTGCGTCCCCGACACGATGCTCGGGTCGGTGCCGATCACGTCCATCAGATAGCGGAAGCCCAGCAGCTTCTTGGCCAGGTTCTTGGCGACGCGCAGCTTGGGAAAGCG
This sequence comes from Planctomycetota bacterium, assembly GCA_031423015.1. Lineage (GTDB taxonomy): Bacteria > Planctomycetota > UBA1135 > UBA1135 > UBA2386 > DATGPD01. Next base: position 46,555 of record JANPER010000001.1, read on the forward strand.
CAGCTTTGGGTCGACGAACAGTTCCGTCGGGTCGTAGCCCGGCTTGCGGTGGATGTCGACGGTCGTGGCGAAGTCGGGCCGGCGCGCTTCGTCGAGCCAATAGTGATAGGCGAACCACGCGCCCGCGTCGGCGATCGCCACCAACTCCCCGCTTCGCGCGTGATCCAAACCCACTTCGCGCTGGGCTTGCCGATCGAGCACGCGCGCGATCCCTGGCACTGCGGCCAGCAACCGGCGCACGCTCTCCAGGTCGCTCGCGTCGCGCACGTACACGTGCGCGACCTGATGATCGGCCACGGCGAACGCGCGCGACGCCCCGGCGTCGAGCAGTTGGCCGTGGCTCGTTTCCTGCACGCGCAGCAGTCCCTGCTGGTGCAACAGACGGTTGATGAACACCGGCTGCGTGGCCTTCTCGATGCCGTACTCCGACAGCACCATCACCTCGGCGCCGCGCGAGAGCGCCAGGTCGATCAGCGGCTTGGCCACCGCGTCGACCGCGCGCACCGCCGCCTGCGAGCGCGGATCGTCGGGCCCAAAACGCTGATGGTCGTAGTCGAGGTGGGGCAAGTACACGAGCGCCAACGTCGGGTCGTGCGCCTCGATCACTTCGCGCGCGCAATCCGCGATCCACTGCGTCGAGCGCAGGTCAGCCGTCGGTCCCCAGAAGTTGAACAGCGGGAACGCACCGAGACGCTGTTGCAGCGTCGCCTGCAAGTCGGCAGGTTCGGAGTAGAGGCCGGGCCGCTTGAGACCGTCGGCGTGGTACTCGGGGCGCGGCGTCACGGCGAACGCCACGTCGCCATACATGTTGAACCACCAGAACAGCTTGGCGCAGGTGAACGCCGCGTCACGCTGCTTCGCCGTCTCGTAGAACTTGGCGCCTTGCACGAGCTGATTGGCCTGTCGCCACAGCCACACCTGCGCCAGATCACGAAAGTACCAGCCGTTGCCGACCACGCCGTGCGCGCTCGGCAGTGTGCCCGTGAGCCAAGTCGCCTGCACCGAGCAGGTCACCGCCGGCAGGATGGTGCGCATCGGCGCGACGAAGCCGCGCCGCGCCAGCGCGCTCAGATTGGGGGCGAGCGCGAGGTCCTTGGGGCGCAACCCGACGACGTCGAGGACGAGGAGCTTCACGGCCGAGGCTCGGCGGACGGGCGCGCTCGATGCCATCGCTCAGGTTGCGACGCGCCAGCCGCGGCCGCGTTGCCTCGAAATGACACAGACTGCTGGCGCACGCGACACCTGCTCAAGATCCGCACAGTCAACGCCGATCCCGCTGGCGGGACAAGAACAAGGAAGCACATGAACACGAGAATCGTGACCGCGACATTGGCCGCCTGTCTTCTGGCGGCGACGACGAGCGCGCAAGAGCCTGGCGCGCGCCCGACGGGTGAGACGCGGCTGAAGCCGCAAGGCAAGACGGAACGGCCGGCTGAGCCCAGCACCAAGCCCGCGCCCGGCCAGCCCGCACACAAGCCCGAGGGTGAGACGGGCCCGCCTGACGGCAAGCCCACCCGCGCCGATCGCAACGGCGACGGCAAGGTCGGGCCGCACGAGCGGGAGATGGCGCAGCGCTTCAAGGAGCGCATCGACCAAAACGGCGATGGGAAGATCGACGAGGCGGAGCGCAAGCAGGCGCGCGCGGCCTTCGAACGCATGGATCGCAACGACGACGGCAAGATCGGGCCGAGGGAGCGCGAGATGGCGTCGCGTTTCAAGAAGCACGCCGACTGCAACGGCGACGGCGTCGTCGACGAACTCGAGCGCAAGAAGGCGCGCGAGGTATTCGATCGCATCGACACCGACGACGACGGCAAGCTCGAGCGCGCCGAGCGCGAAGCGGCGCGCGGCGAACACCAAGCGACGCGGCAGGAACGCCGCGAAGAACGGCGCGAAGGGCTCGACAAGAACGACGACGGCAAGGTCGGCCCCAAGGAGCGCGTCCACGGCCGCGAGGTGAAGGAGCGCATGGATCGCAACGACGACGGCAAGGTGGGGCCAAAGGAGCGCGAGCGTGCGCACGACGTGCGAACGCGGGGGAAGCAAGAACACGACGGGCCGCGTCCCGAGGGCAAGTCGCAGGGGAGCGCGCCGGGTCGCGCCGTCGGCAAGCCCGGTGGTGGTCAGCCGAAGTAGCGCGACGCGCCCCGCAGGCGTGACGCCGAGGAGCCAGCCGCCTCGGCGGCGGCACGCGCAGAAGAAACCGCAGGAAAACGGTTTCGACAAACACTAGAACGAGTGCATGCGCCAAGAGTCGGACCTAGAGCGCACGCACCGCAACCTGCCGCCGCCGTGGGATCGCATCTTCTCCCTCGGCACGCGCATCGTCGTGTGGGGGCTGATCTTCGGCATCCTCTACATCCTGCGGCCGTTCTTCCTGCTGATCTTCCTGACCTTCGTCTTCGCCTACATCCAGGGCCACGGCGTCGACGGGTTGCAGCACCGCATCCTCAACCGACCGCTGCGAGTCGTGCTGGTCGCGTTGGTGTTCTTGGGCTTCATCGGCGCCGTCGGCTACTTCCTGGCGCCGCAGCTCGCCGAGCAAGTGCAGGACTTCGGGCGCAACTACCAAACACACGCGGCCGCGCTCAACAAGACGGTGCGCAACCTCGGCACCACGATGCAACTGCCGGCCAAGACGGCAGTTCAGCTCGAGAGCTTCGAGATCGAGGATGTCGTCGCCGACCTGATCGGCTTTGGCCTCGCGAGCGATGCCGACGAGCCGGCCAAGCCAGAGGATGTCAGCAGGTCGAACGAGACCGCACACGCCGGCCGCGAACCGTCACAAAACGGCAGGAGCCATCAGACGGGAACGCTCGCGCCAAGTGAGCGCGCCGCCAACCGCGCCGCCGTGCGCCAGACCGTCGAGAAGCTGCAAGGCATCGCCGGCAATCTGTTGGGCATCGGCTCGTCGTTCCTGTTGTCGCTGTTGTTCTCGTTCCTGATCGTGCTCGACCTGCCCAAGCTCACGCGCGCGGTTCACAACCTGCAGCACACCAAGGTCGGGTTCATCTACGAGGAGGTCGCCGACAACATCAAGGACTTCGGCCGGGTGCTCGGTACCGCCCTCGAAGCGCAACTCTTCATCGCCATCGCCAACACCATCCTCACCGCCATCGGTCTGTGGATGATGGGGCTGCCGAGCTTGGTGTTCCTGTCGACCATCGTCTTCTTCTGCAGCTTCATCCCGGTCGCCGGCGTGTTCCTCAGCTCGACACCGATCTGCTTGGTCGCACTGCAGGTGGAGCCCAACGGCGGCGTCAAGCTGATGCTCGTCGCCGTCGGACTCATCTTGCTGATCCACTTCATCGAGGCCTACTTCCTGAACCCGAAGATCTTTGGCCACCACTTCCGGATGAACGCCGTGCTGGTGCTCATCGTGCTGACGGTCGGCGGCAAGCTGTTCGGTGTGTGGGGCCTCGTGCTCGGCCTGCCGGTGGTCAACTATTTCTTCGCGCACGCGATCCGCTACGCCCGCGGAACGAGCGATCCGCCCGGCAACATCGCAGCGTCACCGAAGGTAGCCGCCGGGTAGCAGCGAGCCCCGGTCGCATGCAGTGACCAGCCGATCGGTCGCAGGCTCGACGCGGGTCGCACCCCGTTACGCGCCGCACCAAGTGCGCTACTCTGCCCGCCCATGCTTGCTCGCCTCGCTCTCGCCGCGCTGGCCTCGCTGTCGGCCTGCGTCCCCAAGATCGAGTCGCGCCAAGTCGACGTCCCGTATCCCTTGGTCGACTTCGACGGCCCCGAGAGTTTGCCCGATGCACCCGAGGGCACGCAGCGCGGCATCGCGATGCGCGGCGCGTGGCGCATCGTGCACATCGAACTGCTCGACGGCGACGCCGCGCTGGAGCATCTCTTCCAACCCGGCTGGTTCCTCCAAGCCGACGACTACAGCGTCGCCTCAGTGCAAGGCACGCCGCCCCTGTGGCCAGTCACCGCCGATTGGCGCCTCAACCGAGTCGACGGCCGCGGCATCGCCCTAGGCTTCGGCTTCGCCACCCCCCGCGGCAACCTCAACTTCCTGCACTACGCCTTCGTCGCCGCCGCCGACAGCCCCAACCACGCCCGCGCCATCGAAGCCCTGCACTTCGAAGACGCCCGCTTCGGCGGCATCAGCTGGGCGACTTGGTCGATCGAACTGGAACGCGTGCAACGACCTCCAGTCCATCAGGTCGTTCCGAGCCAACCGCGCTGGCCCGAGTAGGGTAGATGAACACAGCTACCTCTGAAGGAAGCCGCGAGCGCCGTGCCTCCCCACCCTCGCTAGCCCTCGCTCGGGAGCCTTCAGCAGAGGTGAGTGGCGCGTCTCGTCGAGCGACAGCAGTCCGCGCACCTGCCGATGCAGACGATCGTCCCCGAACGGGTAGGCCGTGAGCTGGTAGCGCAGGAAGCTGCGAACGACCTTCTCGGTGAAGACGATGGGGTTCAGGGCCATGCACGGACTCGGCCAGGATCCTCCCGCGGTTCGCAAGCATGATCCCCCGCGAAGGTAGTCTTGTCAGGTGCGAACTTGCGCTATCGGCTCCTCAGCGGTCAGTCGGTTCAGGGCAAGCTGCAGCATCCGATCGTCGAAGAGGCGCTGCTTGCGCCGCGCTGCATCCCCGCCTCCCGGCCACCGCTCGATCCCCTCCTTGAGCGCTTCCAGCGACGGCTCACAGCGACCATCGCTGAGCAACCAGTCCACAGTCGCCAGCAGTTCCATGCCCAGGGGCGACTCGAACCCATCGATGATGGCCGCCGTCTTCTCCAGGGCAGGCGCGTAGGTTATCGCAGACGCGCTGCGAAGGTAAGCGCTCACGGCTTCTCGCTTGCTGTCATCGAACCATATCGGCTCGAACGGCTTGGCGTCCGCGATCCGGCGCTCGCAGTGCAGGTAGCTGCCGTCGAGAGCGTTCAACAGAAGCCGCAGGCTGTCGTCGTAGGGGCCGTAGCGATTCGCAGAAAACTGGAGTCGGAGCGGATCCTCCAGCCGCTGAGACCTGATCACGCGCTGCAGGAACCACGCGAGCTTCTGCACCTCAATGAGGGCGCACTCAATACCCAAGATCGAGTAGCGCCGCACGAGTTCAGCAATCAAAGCGCGCGCGGGGGTGAGCTCCGTCACTCCCTCTCGTTTCGGCGCATTCACGTACTCCGCGGTCGGTGCGTAGACCACAACCTGAACGTCGGGCAATTCGGCGAACGCCGTCTCGATCTCTCGGCGCACTTGCTCCCACTCCAACCCACCGTTGCCGCAACCGAGCGGAGGAATGGCCACCGACTGGATCTGTCTCTCGCGAAGTTGCCGCACCAAGTCCTTCAAGCCATCGCTCACCCACTGCAGGCGGGACGGGTGCCGCCAGTGCTTCTTGGTCGGAAAGTGGATGACCCAACGCGGTCCGTGCAGCTGCTGGCTCGGAGTCACCAGCACGTGTCCGACCTGAAGCTCCTTCCGCTTGCACGCCTCCTCGTAGAGCTTCGCGCTCTCGGGGTACGCCTCCTTGAACATGAGAGCGATGCCCTTGCCCATCACGCCAACTTCGTTGACGGTGTTGACCAGGGCCTCGACCGGGGCCTCGAGCAGGTTGCCTTGGGTGAAGCGGAGCATCAGAAGAACATGTCCGGTTGGGCCAAGAGCTTGAGCCCTAGGCCGCGGCAGTTCAACTCGCCTTCCAGCCTCACCCTCTGCGCCTCGCCGTAGCAGACGAGACCCCGAAGAGCGTCGCACGGCAAGTACCGGTGAACCAGGCCCTCAGCCTGGTAGCGATCAAACCGCTCTGGATGCTCTGGGTCACGCCGGAAGACCCGGCCCTGGAGCAGGGGCCAGTCGATTCGCATCAGGCCGCCGGCATCGGCGGCAAAGTTGGCGAGCTGAAGGTAGGCGTGGCGATCGCTGATCAGGTAGCCCAGGCCGAGTTCGTCGAGCCTGGGAACGGAGCTGACGAGGATCGCGATCTCCGACATCGGTCGCTTTGTCACGCCCTGGTAGCCGGTCTTGATGTTGTAGAGCATCGGCGACCACGGGGTGAAGTAGAACGGCACGTAGTCGCTCAACAAGCCGCCAGGTCCAATCGCCAGCACGCGACTGTGGCGCTTGGCGATCAAGTCTTGGTTACCGATATCGACGAAGTCGGCGTCGCGGCTCGGTGAGTTCCGACAGTGCAGCCCATGGTCGAGGATCCACGGAACGTTGTCGATGTGCGTGATGCGGAAGATCAGCCCCTTCTTCGCGTTCAGCAGCTCGGATTCGCGACTCATGCCCGTGCTGCAAGGGCGTTGGTGCACATCGCCCGCTTCGACCAGTGTTCCTCGATGGCCTGGTTGAACTCAGCGTGCACCAGTTTGGCCTGCGCCACGGGATAGTCGCCTTCGTCACGCCGGACATAGAGGCCTTCGGCGGGCGTATCGCCGAGTTGCGACTTGGTCATCAGCGGCAGCAGCGCCGGCAAGTCGAAGCGACCATCCGCCACACGGGGGATGCGAGAGAGTAGGACGGGAGCCTGCACGACGACGGGACGGAAGGGTGGTCACTTCAGTCGTCCGGGCACCCCGAGTCCGGAGCGAAACAGGCGGGCACCATAGGGATCAGTTGCAGGAAGGAAAAGACGGTTGCCTGGGAGACCGGCGGTGGGTCGGTGCTGATCGCAACGGCGCGTCCGGGGGCTGCGTCAGTTCCAGCGCCTCCCGGAAGTGGGACCGGGTTGCGGACCGATCCTTGGCGTGGTAGGCGTCCGTGGGAACACAGTGCCGGTGGCAGGACTTGCCCGTCGCCTACGCGTCCGCGCGCGACCGCGCGCGGCCGCGTCGACCCAAGTCGTGCCGCGGATCGCGCGCCGTGCCCGCCCATGCTCGCTCGCCCCGCTCTCGCCGCGCTGGCCTCGCTGTCGGCCTGCGTCCCCAAGATCGAGTCGCGCCAGGTCGACGTCCCGTATCCATTGGTCGACTTCGACGGCCCCGAGAGTTTGCCCGATGCACCCGAGGGCACGCAGCGCGGCATCGCGATGCGCGGCGCGTGGCGCATCGTGCACATCGAACTGCTCGACGGTGACGCCGCGCTGGAGCATCTCTTCCAACCCGGCTGGTTCCTCCAAGCCGACGACTACAGCGTCGCTTCAGTGCAAGGCACGCCGCCCCTGTGGCCAGCCAGCGCCGATTGGCGCCTCAACCGAGTC
>JANPER010000002.1:0-4019 GCA_031423015.1 Planctomycetota bacterium
ATCGCTGACGACGGAGCGCGCGATCGCGGCCTTGGTCTTGCCCTCGACCTGGCCCCACATCGAACCGGACGCGTCGAATACCAGGATCGCGTCGTCCGCCCACGCGACGCCCAGGAGCGAGGGCAGCAGTCCGAGCGCCAAAAGCCAGTTCCGCATGTCGCGCCCCCGATCCGTGTTGCAGCCCGAAGATTAGTGGAATCCTCAGTCGCGCGGCTACTTGCGCGGGGTGTCGGCCGCACCTTGGACCTCGAACCCCGTACGACCGAGTGCGTGATCCTGGAACACCGCGACGTAACGCAGCGCGCGTGTTGTGCCCTCCGCCGCAGCAACCTCCGTCGCGATGAATGCCGGAGCACCGTAGAGCGTGGCCTCGGCATATCGAGCCAGCGGCAGACTCCTCATCCGCTGCACGCGCTGCTTGTACTCGGCCTCCATCTCGGCCTGTGGCATGCCGGCGGCCATGGCCTGCTTGAGCCACACGTTGAGCTGTGCATTCGCCGCGCCCGCGCCGGTCGGATCGCTGGCCGATCCGCCAAAGTACAAGCGAGTGAACTCTTCAGCATTGACCGGCGGGCGACTCGCGGCCGCGGCCGCGTAGAAGTCGACGACCTTCTGCACCGGGTCCGGCGACGAGAACGAGACGCGGCCGATCCCGAGATCGCTGGCGTAGGCGAGGAAGGTCGCACCCGGGTAGATGGGCGTCCCGAGCTTCGCCGCGTCCGGCGCGACGGTCGGGTTGAAGTTGTCGCTCTCAGGCCGGGCGCCTTCGCGTGCCCCTGAGCGCGCGCGCAGCACCAGAAGCTGGGTGCGGGGATCCTTGTAGCGGTCGAGCACCAGCAGCGCGCCGTCACGCACGGCGGGCATCGGATCGTTCAGTGCCTTCACGAGCGCCGGCGCCTCGGCGGGTGTCGGCCCGATCATCCCGACCGCGTGGACCGCGGCGGCGCGCAGTTCCGGTTCGCCTCGCTCGAGGATCGTGATGAGCAGAGGCAGCGACGAGCGGTCGACGGCCGACCCGAGCGCGGTCAGGTCGGCCGCGAGAATCGCCACACCCTCCTTGCGCAGGTTGGGGTCGGTCGGTGCCTTCATGAACGCCTGCACCGCCGTGTCCTTGCGTTGTTCATCGGCCGCGACGCGAATGGCGGCCAGTTTTTCAGGGGACGCACTCGTCACCTGCGCGGACTTGCCAGGTGCGCCGGCAGGTTCGAGCCAACCGTAGGCGCCGTAGCCGGCAGCGATGAGCACCATGGGAACCAGCAGTACGAGCGTCCCGAATTTCGCCATCGTGCCGCGCGCCATGGCGTTGGTCAGCCCGAGCGAGTTGTCGATCGCCGCCTGGGTGGCGGCGCGGTCCGCGTCCACGGCGGCGACGGCCTGGACGCCGTCGGCGAGCGCCGGATCGCCGGTGCTCCGCTCGTACAAGGCGGTGCCCAGGCCGCGAAACGCTTCTTCCTGCTCGCGGCCCACGCTGGCGCGTTCGTGCGAGGCGGCGGCCGTTGCCTGCTGCAGGCGCGCGAGCTCGGCGTCGATCGGTTGCAATGCGGCCTTGCGCTCGGCGTCGAGCCGCGCGGTCTCGGCCGCACAGCGCTGGCTCTCGGTGGCGCGTGCGCTGACCGCGTCGGCGAGCGGCGCCTTGGCGGCCGCTTCGGCCGCAGCCTGTTGCGTCAGCAACATGCGCTGTGCTGTTCCCGTTTCATCCTTGGGCAGGTTCGCCGTCTGGGCCTCGAGCGCGCGGATCGCGCGCTCCTTCTCGGCCAGTGCCGCACGTGCTGTGCGCAACGCCGTGTCGGATTGCGACTGCGCGGCCTTGGCCGGGGCGAGCAGCGTGTCGAACCGGTCCACCTCAGCCTGCCGCCGTGCCTGCAGGTCGGCGCGCTCCGCGGCGAGCCGCGTGGCCGTCTCCGACAGGTCGCCCGCGCGCGCATCGAGCTGCTCGAGCCGGCCGCGCTGTTCGGCGAATGCGCGCAGGTCGATCTTCGACTGCCACGCGGTCTGCCCGAGCCGCGCCAGGGCCTGCTGGCGGTCCCGATCCTTCGTTGCGAGCCGGCGGCGCAAACCGACGCGGTTCGCCTTGCGGCCGATCTCGCGGCAGCCTTCAGTGAAGAATCCCGGCATGCGTGCCATGGTTGTTCCTCGGCGTGCGTCAGCCCCTGCGTCCTGACCAGCCGCGCATCACGAGGGAAGCCCCGCCGCGTACTTTGTCGTGCGCCGCTTCGATGCGGCGAGGCGCTGCTGCTGCTCCTCCTTGCTCTGCGCGCCGGGGTAGTTCGTAAGCGGCGGGCACCTCTTAATTGCCGGTCCGCGGTTGCGCTTCAAGTACTCCAACTCTGCCTGGTAGCCTGCGCGGTCCTCCTCCCAGTACTCGGTCATCTTCATATCAGACCTGTAATCTCGGAACCGATTGTTGACCTTCAGGCACGCGTTGTGGTGCACGTTCTCGTGGGCTTGAAGCGATGCTTTCATGCAACCCGACGTTCCCTTGGAAACGTTGGTCTTGCAGTTCCACGGATCCGTCTCGCCTGCCCCGGTGTACGGATCCCCTTCGGCTGCAATGGACACTCGTGCTTGATTGACATCTCTGCCTTTTTTGTACAGCGCGTCGCTGTACGTCGCATTGGCATCTGTCGCAGCCTGTTGCTTCATTTGACGATCGATGCTCTCAATCGCGGCTTCGGCAATGTGCTCTCGGGCCAACATCACTTCTATATTGAAGCAATCGCACGCGTCTTCATCCGGCTTCACGTCGGTCTTGTCCTTGTTGGCGCCCCAAATGACCCCGGCGATGGCAGCGACTCCGAGCCCGACAACGACTAGCGTGTGTGGCGATGGCATGATGACAATTTGGGTAGTTCCCTAGAGTAAGGATAGGAGACTTCCGCCACGGGATCAAGCACGCAGGGGTGTCTGTCAGACGCGTGCGCGTGCGTCGGACCGCCGATCTGCTGCGGTAGACCGACCGCAACGCTCGTTCGTCGCCTCCCGGCGCAAGGGCCACCATGAATCCGATGACCCTGCGCCGAAATGAGCTGTGGCTGCTGCTGGCCCTGACCCTCCTGGCCTACGCGAACTCGTTCGCGGGCGCGTTCTACTTCGACGACCAAGCGGTTCTGTTTAACGACCCGCGCCTGCAAAGCTTCAGCGCATTTGGCGCCAGCGTGGGCGAAACCATCCGGCCCTTCACCAAGGCGACATTCCTGGTCGACCGCTGGCTTTATGGCCAGCGCCCGGCGGGCTACCACGCGCTGAACCTGCTGCTGCACCTGGCCAGCGGTGTTCTCGTCTACCGCATCCTGTGCCATCCCGCGATCAAGGTCGGCGACCGGCAGATCGCGTTCTGGACCACGCTGCTGTTCCTGCTGCATCCGATCTCGACCGAGGCCGTGACCTACATCTCCGGACGGCCGACCGGGCTCATGACCTGCGGCTGTCTAGCGGCGTTCCTGCTGTTCCTCGAGGCGCGGACCGCCGAACCCGGAAGTCCGAAGCAAAGGGTCGCGGTGGCGTGGGCATCGGCGTGCCTGGCGCTGTCGTTGCTCGCAAAGGAGGTGGCGCTCGTGTTCCCGGTGCTGCTCGTGCTGTACGAAGCCGTGCTCGGGCTTGGGCAGCGGGCCGGCCTCGCCGACAGGGTCAAGCGCGTCCATCTCCCGCTGTCGGCGGTCGTCGCCCTGTTCCTGATCTACGCCGCGTTCCACGCGAGGTACGCCCTCCTGTTCGACTACAGCCTGCACCTGCGCAGCTGGGTCGACAACCTGTTGACGCAGGCGAACACCGTGGCCTACGCGATGACGCTGTTCGTGCGGCCCACGCAGCTGAACTTCGATCACGACCTGCTGCTGGTCACGTCGATCCTGCAGGGCCCGACGCTGTTCTCGATCGCAGCGCTGGCCGGCCTCGTCGTCGCCGCGCTCATGCTCGCCCGCCGTGCGCCGCTGTTCTCGTTCGGCATCCTGTGGTTCTTCCTCCACCTGCTGCCGACCAACTCCGTCCTGCCGCGCTACGACCTGCTGAGCGAGCGCAAC
>JANPER010000003.1:0-34022 GCA_031423015.1 Planctomycetota bacterium
ACCCGGCGCAACTCGTCGAGCGACTGCAGCACCTTCTTGCGCACGTCCTCGGCGAGGTCTTTGCGCTCGGCGAGGAAGGCCTCGACCACGGCGAGCGCCGCCGCCGAGCTGTGGCCATTCACGAAGCCGTCGATCCACGCCGGCATGAAGAAGATCTTGCGGTGCTGCTTCACCCACTCGACCTGATCGAGGGCCTGCCGCAGGTAGGGCAGCGTCAGCTCGTCTTGGCCAGGCCAATGAAAGAACGCGAGGCTCTGCTGCACCCACTGCTCGGGTGGCTCCTTGGCGTCCAGGTAAGTCTTGAAGTAGCGCGCCTTGTGCTCGGCGCTCGGCGTGGCGGCGTCGGCCAGATAGACGTACTTGGCGACATCGTCGGGCTGCGGCAGCTTGGCGCGCAGGTCGGCGTCTTGGCTGGCAGCGATCAGGGCGGCGAGACCGAGGTAGGTGTCTTCTTGGCCGAGCGCGACGTCGCCAGCCAGTTTCTGTGTCGAGGTCGCTGCGACAATGCGTGCGAGAGCGTCGGCGCTGCGGCCGGCGCGCACGAGGCTGCGGAACAACTGCAACTGCAACGCGCTCGTGCCGCGGTCGAGCTGCGCACACATCAGCTGCTCGGTGTCGGCGCGCAGCTTTGCCGCGCGTTCGGGCGCCAAGTAGCGCAGACAAACCTGGGTGAGCGCATCGAGCAGCCACGCGTGCGCTTGCGGATCGCGCTCGCTGTCGAGGGAGGTCAGCAGCAACTCGCCGAGGCGCAGCGGGTCGAGTTCGCCTACGCGCATGGTCTCGCGCAGCGCGCTGAACGCGACCGCGCGGACGAGGGGGTCGGCTTCGCTCGGCAGCCCGCGCAGCAATGCGTCGGCGCTGCGCGCATCCAGCAGGAACAAGCCGTACGCCTCGTCGCCCGGATTGAGCACCACCCAGTCGAAGGCGGCGCGGCCGACCAGCGCCGGCACCTCAGCGCGTTCGCCGTCGAGCACGACTTCGGCGCGCGTCTGCTCGGTGCCGCGCGCGGCGAGCACAGAGACGCGCAGCGGCCAGCGCATCTTGTCGCCGCCCTCTTGCCGCAACACGAACGCGGCCACGCGCCCGTCGCTGTCGACGCTCCACTCGGCGCGCACGCGCGGCAGGCCCGGCGACAGGATCCAAGCCTCCGACCACGTGCTCAAGGGTCGTTCGGCCGCCTGCTCCAGCGCCGCCACCAAGTCCTTCCACGTGGCGTTGCCCCACGCGAAGCGGCGCAGGAACGCGCTCACTCCGGCGCGAAAGCGTTCCGGCGACAAGCGCGCCTCGAGCTCGCGCAGCACGGCCGGCGCCTTGTTGTAGACGATCGCGCCATACGCCGACTTGGCGTCGCTCAGGTTCGCCAGCGCTTGATAGACCGGCGTCGTACCCGGCGTGGCGTCGACCTCGTACGCGCGCGGCTTGACGCGGCGATGGAACGCGAGCCACGCGCGCCGCTCGGGTTCCAGACTCTCGATCAGCTGATAGCCGATGAACGTGGCGAAGCCTTCCTTCAGCCACAGGTCGTCGAACCACACGAACGACACCAGGTTGCCAAACCACTGGTGGCTCACCTCGTGGTACACGAGCGCGCTGCGGTTCACCAACTCATTGGCGGTGGGTGCGTGGTCGAACGACAGAGCGTTGTCGCGATAGAAGATCGCGCCCGGGTGCTCCATGCCGCCGTACGGAAAGCCCGGCACCAACACGAAGTCGAGCTTGCTGAACGGATAGGGCTGATCGAACAGCGTGGCGAGCGCGTCGACCGCGCGCGCGTGCATGGTGAACAGGGTGTTGGCGTCGACGCGGGCTTTCTCTTGCGGCCGCAGGTAGAGGCGCATGCGGCGCTCCTGGTCTTTGCCGGCGCGCAGCGGGAACGTGCTCTCGAGCACTTCAAAGTCGCCGGCCGCGAACGCGAACAGATAGGTGCTGATCTTCTCGCTCGGCGCGAACTGCCAGGTGGCGGTGCCGTCGCTGCGCGCCGTGTGGTCGTCGACCTCGGCGTTGCCCACCACTTGCCATGCGGCGGGCGCGTGCACGCGCAGCGTGAACGTGGCCTTGAGGTCGGGCTGATCGAAGCAGGGAAACAGCCGATGCGCGTCGGCCGGCACCAGCAACGTGTAGAGATACTGCTTGCCGGTCGAGGTGTCGCGATAGCGCGTGAGTGGCGTGCCGGTGGCCGCGATCGCGCTGGTGAACGTCGCCTCGATCTCGTTCTCGCCGTCACTGAGGCGCTCGGCCGGGAACACGAGGTGATCGTGCACGCGCCGCGCGCCGTCGGCGGCGACCCCGTTGAGCCGAACCTCGATGAGTTCGGTGCAGTCGCAATCGAGCACGAGCCCGCTGGCCGGCGGGTCGCCCTTCAGCGTGAAGCGGATGACCGCGCGACCGCGCGCGACTTCGCTGTCAGCGGCAAGGGTGAACTCGAGGTCGTAGTGCGTCGCGGTGATCTGCTGCGCGCGGGCTCTTGCGAGTTCGAGGCTGATGCCGGCATCCGGATCTTGGCAGACAACGCTCATACAGGCAGCCACGGCAGCGAGGGACATGCGCGCCCTACAGTAAGGGCACCGTCGACTGACGTCTCTACCGAGGGGCGCGCGCGATACAGGCTCCAACGTGGGCGGCGCCGATGGCGGGTCGACCAGGGCGAATGTGTCAGACACGTTTGTCCTAGTCGCTAGGCTGACCGACCGATGAACCTGACCGCAATCTTGGCTGCCGTCGCGGGCTTGGCCGCTGCTTCGACCGCACTCGCCGCCCAAGGCCCTGAACCCGTGCGCACGGAGGTCGTGAACCCCATCCGCAACGCCTCCTTCGACAAGGCAGGCACCGCCAAGCGGCGCGTCCAGGGTGGCAACCCACGCACGGTCGACGGCCTGTTGGTGTTCGACGGGGCGCTCGATGGCAACCGGCAGGTCGATCCGCAGATCGCCGTCGGCGGCGGTTACGTGCTGCACGGCACCAACCTCGGTCTGACCATTTACGACACGAGCGGGCGCTTCGTAGCTGGGGTGCCGCAGTCGGAGTTCAACCAGGGCATCGACCCGAAGATGTTCTTCGACGTGCACAACCGCGTGTTCGCCTTCGACCTCTGGAACCCGTGGGACAAGGCGAAGCAGAAGCCGGTGAATGTCTCGGTGTCCGCGACCGCCGATCCGACCGGCGCGTGGCACACCTACCCGGTGCCCGCGCCTGCGGGCGTGGACGGCGGCGGCATCGGCTACAGCCGCGCGTGGATCGGCTACTCGTTCCCGGGCGGCGCCGACCGCACCTTCGTGTTGCGAAGCGCCGAGGCCATCGCCGGCAAGCCCGCGCGCGTCTGGCACTTCGCTGGCAGTCTGGGTCAACCAGCGTTCAACCAGGATGCAAGCGACGACCTGGTGTTCGTGCAGCTCACGCGCAGTGACCTGCTCATCACCACCGTCGGCGCGGGCGCTGACGGCACGCCCCGCGTGACCGCGGTTGTGCAGAAGGCGCACGCGCTCGCGCACTTCGGCTGGCCACCGCAGTCGCCGATGAAGGGGGTCGAGGTCAAGACCGCATCCGGCGATCGCAACCCCAAGAACGTCGTCGTGCAGAGCGGCTGCTTGTGGTTCTCGCACACGGTCGACGTCGACGGACGCGCCGGAGTGCAGTGGCACCAGGTTCGGCTCGACGGCACGTTCGTGCAGAGCGGCTTGCTCGCGCACCCGGTGAACAGCTACATCCAAACCACCCTCGCCGTGAACCGACGCCAGGACGTGTTGGTGGGCTTTCAGGAAACCGGGCCCGACATGTTCATCTCCGCGCGCTGCGCGTGGCGGCGCGCCGACGATCCAGCCGGCAGCCTGCGCGCGATCGAGACGCTCGCGGAAGGCACGGCTGCCACCGAAGGCGGCGCGTGGGGCGACTACAGCGGCTCCGTGATCGACGGCGACAATCTCACTGACCTCTGGACGGTGCAGAGCGTCGCGAACGACAAAGGGCGCGGCAGTGCCGTGATCGCCAGGATCCCGTTGGCAGTGGCCAAGGCCGGATCGTGACGTCGCAGCACGGCCAGGCCGAATGTGTCAGACACGTTTGTCCTGGTCGCGAGCTAGCATCTGCCAATGCACGCGCACGCGTTCGCCGTCACCCTCCTCGCCTCCGCCGCTCTGTGCGCCGGCGACGAGCCGCCGCCGGGGCCGCCCTGGCTGCGCACCTACGCCGCCGCCAAGCAGCTCGCGCTGCAAAAGGGGCAGCTGGTCTTCGTGTACTTCACGAAGACGTATTGACCCGCTTGCGTCCCCTTGGACGAGCAGTTGCTCCCCAACCCGGATCTGCAGCCCTGGTACGACCGCGTCGTGTGGCTCTTCGTGTCGCGCAACTTCAAGAGCGACGACAAGGACATCGAAGCGCTCCGTACGCACGAGCGGTTCGGCATCTCGTCGTGGCCGCAGATGATCGTGTTCGACCCGATCGACGACCGAGTGATTCTCGATCCACCGCGCGACCTGGCGGGCTTCGTGCGCGCGTTCGAGCGCAGCGTCGCCCACACCAAGGAACGTGCACCGCGCGCGGGCGTCACCCCGGTGCACCGCGCGCTGCGCGACCCTGGCGATCGAGACACCAGGCCCTGGCTCAAACGACTCGCCGACCAGAACCCGATCGCGCGCGCCGTTGCGCTCGAGGAGTTGATCGGCGCCGAAGACCTTCCTGCGGCGACCCTCGACCAGGTGCAGGCGATCCTGGCGCGCGCCGACGAAGACGTCGTCGTCTACCTGCGGGCCTTGCGCGTGTGCGTCAAGCGGCGGCCAGTCGCGGTGTTGGCGCGCGCGTGCGAGCTGCTGGCGATCGACAACGACCCACTGCGTTACGAGGTCCTCGAGCTGGTGCGCGCGCATCCCGATCCGGCGCTGGCCCCGGTGCTCAACCGGTTGTTTGTCGAGGCAGGCCAGGGCGTGGCGAGCCGCAACCCGAACGTGTTGCGGATGCGGATCGCCCCCTGTCTCGGTGCCGCTGGCAACGCGGCGTCGATCGACGCGATGGCGCCGCTCGCGCGCGAGGCCAACTGGCGCAACGGCACCACCGGCGTGGTCCTGCAGGCGCTCGCGGAGCTCGGTGCACGTCTGCGCGCGTCGCGGCCGCGCGTCGAGGCCGTCTTGCTGGAGTCGTTTCCACCCGCCGTCGCTGTCACCGACCCGCAAGCGACGCGCGCCAGCCTGGCGCTCGCCCAGAAGGTCGTCGACGCGTTGCGGGCCGTCCGCGAGGGCTGGCAGGCACCGGCTCTACCAAGCGAATGGGAGAAGGCTCGCGCGCCGTTTGTGGCGAGCGTCCGGCTCTCCGTGCGATGACCGAACCGACTGGTGGCCACGCCTCCCGACCCCATCGGCCCGCAAACTGCCTGGTTACTTGCGGCCCAGCAACAGCACGCGTCCGGCGGTCGCGGCCGCGGCATCGGCGAGGCCAGCACCGACCAGGATCTCGTGCAAGCCATCGCCATCGATGTCCGCGGCGCGCACTGACGCGCCCATGCGTTCGGCGGCGTAGCTGCCGCGCAGCTCGATGAGCACGGTGAACGACTTGCCGGAAACCACCTGCATGTAGCCGCCACCTTGCGATGGCGCGCCGATCGCGAGGTCGTCGACGCCATCGCCATCGAGATCGCCGACGCTCGCGAGCGCGCGGCCGAACTGGTCGAGGTGGGCGCGCCCGCGCAGCACGTGCAGCGGCTTGCCGCCGCGGCTCGACAGGATGCGCACTTCGCCGGTGCGCTTGTTTTCGTCGCCCGCGTTCCACGCGCCGACCGCCAAGTCAGGCAGCTTGTCGCCGTCGAGATCCCCGAGGCCGCAGACCGCGGTGCCAAAATAGGTGCCGCTCTCGCCGAGCAGGCGCACCAGGATGTCGCCGGTCTTGCCAGACACCAAGGTCGCGCTGCCGGGACGTTCCAGGCCCTGCGTGGCGCCCTCGGCGCCGATGAGAATGTCGGGCGTGCCATCGGCGTTGCAGTCGCCGATGCAGGCCGTGCACCAACCAAAGCGATCCTCCGCGGCCTCGCCCCACAGCGAGAACAGCACGCGCGACTTCTTGCCGGAATGTACCGCGACGCGCCCGACATCGACGGCGCTGCTGCCACGCGCCTTGTCGGCGTAGGGTGCGCCGATCGCGTAGTCCGTGGCGCCATCGCGATCCAGGTCGCCGAGCGCGGTCACCGACCAGCCGAACGCCTCGCCCTCGGCGGCGCCCTGGATCTCGCGCAGCAGGCGCCCGTCCTTGCCGGAGAAGAACTGCACGTTGCCCGCGTTGGCGCGGTCCTTGTCGCTGGCGTACGGCGCGCTGATCACCACGTCGGCGATCCCGTCGCCGTTGCAATCCCCGCCGGCGATCGCGAAGCCAAAGCCGGTGCCGCGGCCCAAGCCGCGGTGGATGAACAGCAGCTTGCCGGTCTTGCCAGAATGCACGGCGACGTTGCCGTCGCTGTCGTCGCGCGACGGCTCGCGCGGCGCGCCGATCGCGTAATCGACAGTGCCGTCGCGATCGACGTCGCCCAGGAACGTGAGGCCATAGCCGAAGCCGGCGCCCGGGACGTCGCCCTTGTGCTCGCGCAGGGTCACCAGGATGGGCAGGGAAGCACTGGCGCCGGTTGCGGCTGGCGGCGTTCCCTCACCTCCGGCCTGCGACCACACGACCAACAGCAACGAGCAACTGAGCAACGACATCAAGGGACCAAGCGGGTGCGGACAGGCGCCGCAGTATAGGAGGAGGCGGGCCGCGAGTAACCGCGCCGCCTACGGGCCTCTACCCGCGCCGCGACTTGCCGCGCGTGCGCGCGCCGCGTCGATAGGCGGCAGTGCCGGCGTCCTCGGCGTGCACGAAGGTCGCGTCGCCGGCGGCGCTCCGCCGCGCCTGCAGCGCTGCCTTGGGCGGCTGGCTCGGGATCAAGCACTGCGGACCGTCGCCGATCAGCTCCTTGCGGCCGGCTTCGAGCAGCGCCTTATGCACCACGAACCAGTTCTCCGGCTTGAAGAACTGCATCAAAGCGCGCTGCACGATGCGGTCGCGCAGCTTCTTCACGGTGTCGACCGGCTGCATGCTGATCGGGTCGAGGCCGGTGTGATACATGCACGTGGCGATGTCCATCGGCGCTGGAATGAAGTCTTGCACCTGCTGCGGGCGGTAGCCGTGCGCTTTCAAGAACAGCGCCAGCTCGATCATCTCGGCGACGCCGCTGCCGGGATGGCTGGCGATGAAGTAGGGGATGAGATACTGCTGCTTGCCGGCGCGTGCACTGGCCGCGGCGAAGCGCTCGGCGAACGCCAAGAACGACGCCGTCGACGGCTTCTTCATCTTGTCGAGCACGCCCTCGGCGACGTGCTCGGGCGCCACCTTGAGCTGACCGCCGACGTGATAGCGCGCGAGTTCTTCGAGGTAGTCGTCGCTGCGCGCCGCGAGGTCCATGCGGATGCCCGAGGCGATGCGCACCGTTTTGATGCCGGGGATCGCGCGAGCTTGCCGCATTAGGCTGATCGTCGGCGCATGATCGGTGCCGAGCAGCTTGCAGATCGTCGGGTGCACGCAGCTCAGGCGCCGGCACTTGGCCTCGATCTCGGGCCGCGTGCACTGCATGCGATACATGTTCGCGGTCGGGCCGCCGATGTCGCTGACGTGCCCCTTGAAGTCCTTGTCCTGCGCCATCGCCGTGAGTTCCCGCACGATCGAGGTCTCGCTGCGGCTCTGGATCGCGCGTCCTTGATGCATGGTGATCGAGCAGAACGTGCAGCCGCCGAAACAGCCGCGCATGATCGTCACCGAGTCCTTGATCATCGCGTGCGCCGGCTCCGGCGCCGCGTAGCTCGGGTGTGAGCGCCGCGTGTAAGGCAGGTCGTAGATCGCGTCCATGCCGCGTTCGTCGAGGCGCAACGCCGGCGGATTGATCACCACCGTGCGATCGCCGTGGCGCTGCGTGAGGCGGCGCGCGTTGAGCGGGTTGGTCTCGTGATGCACCTTGCGCGTCATCTCGGCGAACTTGATCTTGTCGGCGGTGACTTCTTCGTGGCTCGGCAGCTCGACGGTGCTCGCCGCGGTGCCCTCGTCGCGCGCGCCGTCGAAGTGGTGCTCGGGCAGCGTCTCGTTCTTGCCCAGCAGGTAGGCCACGCCGCGCAGGTCGCGCAGCTCGGCGACCTTCTGCCCCGCGGCGAGCCGCTTGGCGATCGCCACGATGGTGTCTTCGCCCATGCCAAAGCCGAGCAGGTCGGCCTTGCTGGTCAGCAAGATGCTTGGCCGCACGGTCTCCGACCAGTAATCGAAGTGCGCCACGCGGCGCAACGATGCCTCGACGCCGCCGGCGATCACCGGCACGTCGGGGAACGCCTCGCGGCAGCGTTGCGCATACACGTTGGTCGCGCGATCCGGCCGCAGGCCGATCTTGCCACCCGGCGAGTACGCGTCGTCGTTGCGCCGCTTCTTGTTGGCCGTGTAGTGGTTGATCATCGAGTCCATGTTGCCCGCGCTCACCGCGTAGAAGAGGCGCGGCCGGCCGAGCGCACGCCATGCTTGCGCGCTGTGCCAATCGGGCTGCGCCAAGATCGCGACCTTGAAGCCCGCGGCTTCGAGCACGCGCCCCAGGATGGCGGCGGCAAACGACGGATGATCGATGTAGGCGTCGCCCGACACGAACACGATGTCGGGCTCAGTCCAGCCGCGTGCCTCGATCTCTGCGCGGCTGATCGGCAGGAAGGCGGCGGCGGGGGAGGCGCAGGGCGAGGCCATGGGAGCCGCGCGATGATAGCGGCCCAATGCGGTTGAGCACCCGCAACCTGAGATGCGCCCTTGCGCCGTCCTCGACGCTGGGGCTCGTGTGCTGCAGGTGCCCGTCGCGCTTGGCATCTTCTCAAGCCAGCACTCCAGCGACGACGTGCCCTTCGACGTCGGTCAAGCGGCGCTCGAGGCCGTTGTGGTAGTAGGTCAGCCGTTCGTGGTCGAGGCCGAGCAGGTGCAGGATGGTCGCGTGGAAGTCGCGCACGGTGACGACGTCCTCGACGGCCTGGTAGCCGAACTCATCCGTGGCACCGTGGCTGTGGCCGTGCTTGACGCCGGCGCCGGCGAGCCAGCAGGTGAAGCCGTTCGGGTTGTGGTCGCGGCCCAGGGCGCCCTTCTGGAACGTGGGCATGCGGCCGAACTCGGTGCACCAAACCACCAGCGTGTCGGCGAGCAACCCGCGCTGCTTCAGGTCGCGCAGCAGCCCGGCCGTCGGCTGGTCGAGCACCGGCCCGTGCCGGCGGTACTGATTGTAGAGATCCTTGTGGCCGTCCCAGTTGCTGACGCCTTCGCCGCCGGTCTGGTAGGAGCCGTTGAACAGCTGCACGAAGCGCACGCCCCGCTCGATCAGCCGCCGCGCCAGGATGCAGTTGCGCGCGTAGGCCGCGCGGATCTCGCTCATCGAGGAGCCGTCGGTGGTCGCCCCGTAGAGCTCGAGGATGTGCGCCGGCTCGCTGCTGAGATCGGCGACCTCCGGAACGGTGAGCTGCATGCGCGCCGCCAGTTCATGGCTGGCGATGCGCGCCGTCAGCTCGGCGTCGCCCGGGAAGCGCTCGGCGTGGCGTTCGTTGAGACGCTGCAGGAACCGGCGCGTGGCCGCATCGGTGCCGGCGGCGATCGCGCTTGGCCGCGCGAGATTGCGGATCGGGTTGGTCGCGTTGAAGTCGGTGCCCTGAAACGCCGCCGGCAGGAACCCCGGCCCCCAGTTGTTCACGCTGTTCTGCGGCTTGCCACGCGGATCGGCGATCGCCACGTAGGCCGGCAGGCTCTGGTCTTCGCTGCCGAGCGCATAGGTCACCCAGGCGCCCATGCTCGGGTAGCCGTCGAGCGCATTGCCGGTGGACATGTAGTTCTCACCCGGCCCATGCGTGTTGGTCTTGCCCTGCATCGAGTGGATGAAGCACAGCTCGTCGGCCAGCGCGCCGAGGTGCGGCACGAGATCGGAGATCCACTTGCCGCTCTGCCCGCGCTGGCGAAACCGCCACGGGCTCTGGGTCAGTGCGCCTTGCTCGCCCTGGAACGTGATCAGCTTGTCGCTGCCCGGCAGCGGCTGGCCGTGGCGACGGATCAGTTCGGGCTTGTAGTCGAAGGTGTCGAGCTGACTGCACGCACCGCTGCAGAAGATCACCACGACGTTTTTCGCGCGTGGCACCACGTGCGGCGCGCGTGGTGCGTAGGGATAGCCGGGGTGGAAGACCGGCCGGATCGGCGGCTTGCCGGAGGCCGTCGCGGGCTGGTCCTGCGGGCCCAGCAAGTGCCGCAACGCGATCGCTCCGAGCCCCATGCCGGTGTCTACCAGGAAGCGACGGCGATGCAGGAACGTGGGGTCGAATGGCGGCGCGTTCATGGGATGAACAGGAACTCGTTGCTGTTCAGCAATGCGCGACAGAGCGCCGGCAGGCCTTCGGCCTGCACGAACGCGGCGGCTTCGATCGTCTCGCTCGCTTCGGGCAGGCGTTGGAACGCCAACTGCCAGGCGCGCCGGACCACGGCCGCGGGATCGGCGCCGACTTCGGTGCACAGGCGCGCGGCCAGCGCGTCGGCTTGCTGCAGCATGAACCGGCTGTTGAACAGATTGAGCGCTTGCAGCGGTGTCGTCGACACGCTGCGGCGCGGCTGCACCAAAGAGCCGTCCGGACAATCGAACGCCCCGAACACGGCGTCCTGCTCCATGCGCACCTTGCAGGCGTAGACCATCCGGCGCGCCTGCGCGGCGTCGAAGTCCTCCTTTGGCTGGTAGTGGTACACGTTCTCGCGATCGACGTCGTGCAGCAAGAAGCTCGGCCCGCCGGCGCGGCGATCGAGCGCGCCGCTGACGGCGAGGATGCTGTCGCGAATGGCCTCGGCCTCGAGCCGGCGCGGCGGGAAGCGCCAGAGCAGGCGGCTGCCGGCATCGACTCGGAGCGCGTCAGCACGCGGTGCACTCGCTTGCTGCCACGTCGCCGAGGTCAGGATCAGCCGCTGCAGCGCCTTGATGCTAGAACCGCGCGCGACGAACTCGCTGGCCAGCCAGTCGAGCAGTTCCGGGTGCGACGGCCGGGCGCCGTTCTTGCCGAAGTCGTTTGGCGTGCTGACGAGGCCGGTGCCGAACTGGTGCTGCCACACGCGATTCACCAGCACACGCGCCGTCAGCGGATGCTCGGGGCTGGTGATCCAACGCGCGAGCTGCAAGCGTCGCTGCTGCTCCGGCGCGTCGGCGGGGAGTGCGACGGGCTGGAACAGGGCGAGCACGCCCGGCGCCACCGCCTCGCGCGGCAGCATCGGATCGCCGCGGTGCAGGCGATGCGTCGGTCCCGGTTGGGAGAAGGTGCCGGCATAGGCCATGGGCGGCGGTGCCACCACGGCGCGTTCCTGCTGCGCCGCGTGGCGCTCGCTCAGCCAGGCGCGCGCCTGCGCCGCCTCCGCCGGTGGTGCCGCGGCGACGTTGTACACCGGCACGGCGTGCACCTTGGTCGCTCCTTCGAACGGCGTGCGATCGTCGGACGACGCGATCACTTGCCAGCGGTCGGCGTCGACGGCGGCCTCGATGCGGTACTGCGTCGCCAGCCGATCGAGCACGATGCCGTCGCGATCGCGCCCCCACACGATGCGGTCGATGCGCTCGGGCTTGGCGAACTCGAGCTGCACCCAGCCGCCGCCGACCTCGTCGGAGATCCACGAGTTCGAGTTGCCGACGCGGCCATCGTGCACGTGCTCGAGCTGGTGGATGGCGTAGCCGCGCAGCGTGCCCGACGCGGTGGCCCTGGTGCCGCCAGTCGCGAGCGCGACGTTGCGGTCGCTGGCCCACACCTCGAGCTCGTCCAGGCAGGGCTCGGCGCCGGACGTGGCGACGATCGTGAAGCGGACGAACCTCGCGTCGACCGGTGCAAAGCGTTCGTCGTTGTGCACATGGTCGACCGGCGGACGCAGCGACTGGCCCGCGGGCGTCGCGGTCATCGCCGCCGGTTCGACCAGGTACGGCGCGAGTCGTCGGTCGAGCTCGGCGATGCGTGCATCGATGGTTGCGAGTTCGGCGGCGCGCTGCGGCGGCAGCGGCAAGGCGCGCTCCCCGTGCCTCACGCCAGCGAACACCGCGGTCAGCGCGTAGTACTCGCGCTGCGCGATCGGATCGAACTTGTGCGCGTGGCAGCGTGCGCAACCGACTGACAGCCCGAGGAACGCCGTGCCGGTCGTGGCGACCATGTCGTCGAGTTCGTCGGCACGCTGCTGCGCGGTCAGCACCGGATCTGGACTGCCGACGATGTCGACCGGACCGCCGACCAAGAAGCCCGTGGCGACCTCGGTGCCCAGCGCATCGCCAGCGAGCTGCTCGCGCACGAACTGGTCGTACGGCAGGTCGTCAGCAAACGCGGCGATCACGTAGTCGCGAAACCGCCAGGCGTTCGGCCGCAGACGATTGGTCTCGAAGCCGTTGCTCTCGGCGAAGCGCACGACATCGAGCCAGTGCCGGCCCCAGCGTTCGGCGTAGCGTGGATCGGCCAGCACCTGATCGACCAGTCGCTCGAAGGCGCCCGGCTGTGGGTCGGCGACGAAGGTTGCGACCTCGTCGGGCAAGGGCGGCATGCCGAGCATGACCAAGTAAAGGCGGCGGATCAGCGTCGCCCGATCCGCCTCGGGCGACCGCGCGAGCCCGTCCACCGCGAGCCTGGCGGCCATGAAGGCATCGATGGGGTTCGCCGACGGCGCAGGAACGGCCGGCACCGGCGGTCGACACACTGGCTGGAATGCCCAATGCGAGCGGATGGCATCGGCTGCCGCACTCGACGCCTGCGCGCGCACCGCCACACTCGACAGTGCCCCAATCGACAGGGCCCCAATCGACAGCGCCACGCCAAAGCGCAACGCCGCAGTCCCGCTCGCGCATGCGCCGCTCCTTGTTGCAGAGTCTGTTGAGTGCATCCAGCGTCGAACCATCAAGAACCTGCCCTCGGACTCTAGCACCTCCTCTTTACCCTACGCGCTCGAGTTGCACGTTGCCGGTCACGGTGGGACAGCCCCCTTACTTGGGGCTCGGCCTGCGCGTACGACGGGGTCGCGACCGCCGTGCGGCGGTCAGCAATGCGTCTTCAGGCGCAGCTGGGACATCCCGCACTTTCGCTAGCACTGCATTGAACTTGCGCCGGCGACCACGTTTGGCCCGTTCTGCGAGGTACTCCTCGGTCATGAGAGCCGCTAGCTTCTCCGCGACTGCGGAGCTGATCATCTGGTCGATCGAGACGCCTTCACGTTCGGCAACTTCTGCTAGCTTGCGGTGGATGGACTCAGGCAAACGAAGGCTCAGCGCGGCAGAGCCGCAACCAACGAGACGCGAAGCGAGCCACCCGGCGGCTCTGCCGCGAGTCATGAGCCGTAAGACGTAAGCCATGAGTCCCAGACCGCCGCCTGACCGCCTCACCGTCGCTGCCTGTCCGCGTTCTGGACTTACGGCTAACAACTTACGGCTCATGACTTTCCACAGCCGAAACATCTTCGCGCTTCGCGAAGATGCTTCGGCTGTGGAACTCAGTGTACTCATCGGTTCTCTCGCAGATTGCGAAGGAGTTGTCCGGGGGTCAGAACGGCAATCCCAAGGCTGGGCATGGGCGTGAAGTCTCGAGTGTTGTGCGTGATGATGGCATCGCAACCCGCTGCCACCCCAACCTCGGCGACCATGTCGTCGTTGGGATCGTTCAACAAAGGTCGCCACAGAAAGAAAATGGTCTGCTGTCGGGCGACACTGCAGACATAGTCGATTAGGTCGGACACATCCCTGCGACTCAGGCCGGTTGCGCGGGCCTGCCGGACCAAGACCGCCTCATACTGGAGCACCAGCGGCACCGAGACAGCGATCTCGAAGACCCCGGTTCCAACCCGGGACAGGATCTCGAACGATGCACCTTTGCGGGATCGCGTGGCGGCGACCATGACGCACGTGTCGAGCGCGCTTGGCGATGCGTTCGGTGAAGCCCCTGGGTCGTCTGTTCCCGTTGGCAGAGGTGCCCTTTGACACCGTCCTCGGCGTCAAGCGTCGCGTTCCGGCAAGTTGCGCAGCCGGACCGCGTCCGCCTTCTCCTCGGCGCGCGACACGTGCTGGATCAACTGTGCGTTCAGCAAGTGCCAACCGACTTCGGTGAGCGACGCCAGGCGTTGCGGCAAGCCGCGGCGGCCATCGCGGCAGTCGAGGAGTGACAGCCGCGCCAAGTCGGCGTAGCGGGCAAGAACCTCTTGCGGGTCGCCGGTGAGCCGGGGCAGCGGGAACCGATGTGGCGACCTGAGTGCAAACGCGATCGCAAGCTCCTCCTTGCTTGCGACGAACGCCGGCGCTACCGACACCAACTCGCTGCGCACCGCGTCGCAGTCCGGCGACAGCACGAGCCATAGGTCGTGCGTCGCTCGGTCGGCACCGAACACCTGCAGCTGAGCGCCGGTTGCGCTGACCCAACTCGCCACCAGCTCCGTCCGGATCAGGTCGCCCTGCAGGAAGTGAAAGCGGTTGTCCGTCTGCTTCTTGTCGTCCCCGGGCCACAGCTCGTGCCGTGCGTCCTCCCATTCCACGGGCGGGCGGAGCAGGTGATGTGCCAAGAAGTCCAGCCGCTGCTGGCTCTTCCCGAATCGATCCTGGAAGAATTGAGCCACTCGCCGCCAACTCGCCGAACCGTGCGACGTGGCGTCGAGGTCGCGCACGATCTCGGCGAATTCAGCTTTGAGACCTTTGTCTTCATTCACGCATCGGCACGATATCGCCGATCGGCGCAGCAGCGAGCCTTGATGTTCGACGTATTTCCGGCTGCGTCATTCGTCCTCGGCGTCGCGGCGGGCTTGCTCGCGCGCGAAGGCTTGCTCGCTCTCCGTCAGCGGCGTGGGCGAGAGCGCGGTCACCTCGTCCGCCGGCACGACGTGCGTACGCATCCGCTGCGTGGTCTGCATCACCACCTCCACTAGGGGCATCATCGCCCCGTGCGACGCATCGCTTGCGGCGATCTCCTTCAGCGCAGCGAAGATCTTGGTAATCTGATCCAGCTCGTAGCGCACGGCGCTGCGGCCGGTCGTGAGGTTGGTGAGGGCTGCGATCAAGCGCTCGAACAAGTCGCGGCGCAGGATCACGAGCTGCGCGAAGCCCAGGCGCGGATCGTCGATCACCTGCACGAGGCTCGGGTGGTCTGTCCACCGCAAGGCGACGTCCTTGACGTTCTCCTCGCGCAGCTTCGCCCAACGCTTGGGCTCGACCTGCATGGCGAGGCCGAGGGCGCCGAGGGGGCTGGAGATAGGGAGGAACATGTCGCTGGGAGGAAGTCCGTTGAATACCGACATCTTCGTCTACGAACTCGGAAACCATAACAGTCTTCCTAGAAATAACACGATTTACTTCGGTTGCACACCGGCCGATCCGTGTTCTTCCGCCAGAACTCCCGATCGCGTCGAGAACATCGGGCAACTGGCGGTCGTCACCCTCCCTTTGCCGGGCGGCGCGAAACAGCCGCCCTCAGGCGGCTCTTCGGTCCGACTCTGCTTACGCGGTGCTTCGCGGGCGCGGTTTCAGCGCCGAGCAGGCGCTCTTGCTGCGCGCGCTCGCCGTTGAGCACGAACAGCGGTCGATCTCCTCGTCGGCGAAGGCTTCGCGGGCGCCGTGCTCGGCGGTGGAGGGGGTGGTGGAGGCGGGGATGGCCAGGTCCGTGCGGCCGTAAGCCCAAGCACGCCGCCAGTCGCGGGAAGCCAGAAATCTCCGGCCTCTGCACCGGCCCCCGGCGCATTGCCCGTGGCGCCACCTCCTGCAAGCATGAGCCTCCGACCGCCTCCCGCTTCGAGCTACACCCACCTGGGGCTGCTGTGCACCGTGCTGACCCTGGCGCTGCTGGCGGTGCTCACGATCGTGCCAAGTGTCGGCGAACTCGAGTTTGCTCCGCAGGCATTGGCCGCGCCGGCTGCCGCGGCACCAGGAACTCCGGCGGTGGTGGCGTCCGGGCTGGCGCACGATCGCGAGCTGGTCGCCGTTCCGAGTTTGTTTCCCGCGATCGAAGCGACTTCCGTCACGGTGCAGGGTCGCGTGGTCGCCGTGGACGGCCAGGGTGTTCCGGGCGTCGCCATCGGCCGCGAACAGTCACCGCCTGGCGAGACTCTGATGACGACCAGCGGCAGCGACGGCGCATTCAGCCTGAGCAACGCACCGGCGGGGGCGCGGCTGGTCGCCTGCGACGAACGGTGGGAGACCGTAGCGCCGACGGTCGTGCGCCTCGCCGTCCCGGTGATTCTCGTGGTCGCACCGCGCATCACCATCGCGGGTCTTGTGATCGATGCCGATGGCAGACCCGTCGCTGATGCGATGCTGTCGATCGTGATCCCAGCCGCCGCGGGGCGAGCGGCCGGCGTGCGCGGCACGCAGTGGCTGACCTTCAGCGACCGCGACGGCGCGTTCGAGTTCACCGCCGCCCCCGGTCTCGCGCAAGGGCGCCTGTGCACGCAGCATCCGTCGCATCGCTCCGACGAGCGTCCGCTGCCGATCGCGTCGCCACGCGGCCTGGTCGTGACGCTGGTCGCCGAGCCGCGGCAGCAACCCGTGTGCGGCACCGTGTTCGGGCCGGACGGCGCGCCGTTCGCCAACGCCACCGCATGCATGGGGGAGGCCTTCGTCGCGAGTGGCGCCGACGGAACGTTCACGCTCGTTGTGCCGCCGCGGCTGCCGGCCGGCACGCCGCTGTTCGTGCTGGCAGAAGGGTGCCAGCCGGTCGCCCTGCCCGACCCGCGGCCGGGTGATGGCCGCGCGCCACTGTTGCAGACTGTGCAATTGCAGCCGGCGATCGTGCTCAGCGGGCGCATCGTCGACGCGGCCCTGGCGCCGCTGCCGCATTGGACCGTGGTGCTCGGCGATCCGACGCCGTTGGTGTCGGGTCGTGGTTCCTACGCGAGTGCCGAAGGTCGGCTCGGCGCCGCCCGCGCCGTCACCGACGCGGCGGGCCAGTTCGTGATCCAGGGCGTGTTCCCGCGGTCCTACCAGATCGAAGCGTGGGACGAGCACGGCCAACGCGGTCTGCGCGCGGTCGCGTCGCCGAACGATGGCCGCGTGACCCTGGTCGTCGGCGAACGCGCAACGACACCCTTGTGCGGCGTCGTGGTTGACGACGACGGTCGGCCCGTCGCCGGCGCGTTGGTCGGCGAGGAACGGCCCGGTTGCCTAGCGTCCGGGGCGTTGGCGATGCGCTTCGACCAGCGGACGACGACCGGCAGCGACGGACGGTTCGAACTGCCGCTGCGCGGGGCGGCGCTGCACCTCGTCGTCGATGCGGACACGATCGTGCCCTGCCGTATCGCGGTGCCGGCCACCGCCGCCGCGCCGATCCGCCTCCGTGTCACCCGCCGCCGCGACGTTCTGGTCGGCGAAGCAGGCGGCGGGGTGCTCGCATTCGCGCCTGCCGACGCCGCTGGCCTGCTGCTGCCGATTTGCGAACCAGCACCCGGCACGTTCGGCCTGCCGACGACGACCAGATCCCTCGTCGTGCACCACCACGGGGTCGCTGCGGGCGTGCTGCCATGGCCAACCGGCGGCGACCCGTTCGAGGTGCGCCTGCAGCCGACGGCGCGCTGACGGCGTCCGCTTCAGCCGGATTCCTCGCGAGCCTTGGGCGGTCCGAGCAAACGCCCGAGCCACACGCGCGTCAGCGCCCACTGGTCCTTGGCCGTGGTCAGCGAGATCTCGAGCACCGGCGCGAGTTCGCGCACCGACAGGCCGCCGAACAGGCGCAGCTCGGCGACGCGGGCCAGCGTCGGGTTGATCTCGGTGAGCTGCACGAGCGCAGCATCGAGGTCGAGCAGCGAGGTGTCGTGGACCGGCAGCCCAGTGGCGAGGTCGTCGACGTCGACCCGCTCTTTGCCGCCGCCGCGTTTGATGGCGGCTCGGGCGCGGGCGTGTCGGATCAGGATCTGCCGCATCGCATTGGCCGCCATGCCGAGGAAGCGCGCGCGCGCGGCGTCCTTGTCAGGGCCAGAGACGAGCTGGCTCTCGTCGACCAGGAGTAGGTATGCCTCGTGCACGAGGGCGGTCGGCTGCAGCGTTTGCCCGGGTCGCTCGTGACGCAGCAGGTTCTTGGCGATGTGCCGCAGCTGCTCGTAGAGGACCGGCGAAAACTCGGCGGCGGCGGTCGCGTCGCCCGCGCATGCGCGGGCGAATTGGAGGGTGGTGACTTGGCGGTCGCGGCTCACTCGGCCGCGGGATGCTACTAGAAGCGCTCGCCGTTCGGCAGCAAGCATGTGCTGCGCAGCTCATCGCGAAACGGGACAGACCGGCGCTATCGCGCGACGAGCGCCGTCGCACCGGGACTTCGCGGCGCCGCTGCGCGAAACCCGCGAGGAAATCCGGCCTCCTCGCCGCGGGCTCGCGCACATGCCGGCGACCGGTGACTGCGGGCACTTCGCCCGCGGCGCGCGGCCCACCTCCGAGCCCCCCCACCCCGACCCAACACGCCATGAAACGAACTTCGCATTCCCTGCCACGACTCACGGTGCCAATGGCCCTGGGTTTCACCGCTTTGCTTGCCGCGTGCGGCGGCGGTGGTGGTGGCGGTTCGGCGCCACCTGTCCAGAGCCGCGCCCTCGTCTGGGGCACGAGCACTTGGGGCTCCAACATCTGGAGCGCCCCGTCGCCTCTGCAGCTCGAACCCGATCGCTCGTCCGTCCCTGCCAACCTCACCAACCAACCGACCACAACCCTGACTTCGCTGGAGACCTCCCGATGAACTTCTCGCACTCGACCCTGTCTTTCCGCTCCCTGCTGATCACCGTCCTGGTCGCTGCACCGGGTTTGGCGCAGGACCTCAAGCCGTTCACCAACGGCACCGTCGCCAATGCCGACGACGTCAACTCCAACTTCACCGCGCTGAAGACCGCGGTGACGACGGCGCAGACGACGTCCACGGGTGCGGCGAACGCGGCCGCCGCCGCGCAGACGACCGCCAACGCCGCGCAGACGGCCGCCAATGCCGCTGCTACGCAGACGAGCTTCAACACGCTGAGCGCGACGGTCACCGCCCAGGGCAACAGTCTCACGAACCTCACGGGCGCAATCGCGGTCACGGGTCCGAAGGTCGAGCTCAACCGTCGTCTTCAGCTCACCAACACGACGGTGAATCGCAAGGTCGTCCTGTTCGATAGCGCCGACAACGACCACCAGTACGATGGCTTCGGCATCAACAGCAACGTGCTTCGCTACCAGACGGGCGGGACCGGCAACAGCCACGTCTTCTTTGCCGGCGCGTCGCCGACGACTTCAACCGAGCTGATGCGCATCCAGGGCAATGGCAGGGTCGGAATCGGCACGAACAACCCACAAGCCCGTTTCCATGTCAATGGGAGTGCCCCCTTCGTTCCCGGGACTGCTGGGTCGTTCTTCAACTTCGCGGCATCCACGCTTTTCCCAGGCAACGCGTTCGGACCCACCGCCGCCGCTGGCGGCTACGACATCGGCATTCTCTGCACGAACGGAGACGTCGCCTGCAGTAGCTCGTACATCGCCTACTCGGACGCACGCATCAAGGACATCGTCGGTCGCTCCGACACTGGCCGAGACCTGGCAATCCTGAACGGCCTCGAGATCAGCGACTACACGTTCAAGGACGTCGTCACCCGTGGCAGCCGCACGCAGAAGAAGGTGATCGCCCAGCAGGTCGAGAGCGTCTATCCGCAGGCAGTGAGCCGCTCGACCGAGGTGGTGCCGGACATCTACCAGCGCGCCACGCAGAAGGACGGCTGGGTCACGCTCGCCACCGATCTGAAGGTGGGTGAACGCGTGCGCCTGATCGGCGAGAAGGAAGAGGGCGTCCACGAAGTGCTGGAGATCGGCGACGGCGCGTTCCGCACCGAGTTCGCGCCCGCCAGCGAGAAGGTGTTCGTCTACGGCCGCGAGGTCAAGGACTTCCGCAGCGTCGACTACGACGCCATCTCGATGCTCAACGTGTCGGCAACGCAGGAGCTGGCGCGCAAGGTCGTGACCCTCGAGACCGAGAACGAAGCCCTGAAGAGCCGTCTCGCCAGCCTCGAGGCGATGGCCGCCAGGGTCGCGGCGCTGGAAGTTGCCATGCAGCCGCTGCTGGCGAAGTGACCGTGGCGCCGGGTGCTTTGGCATCCGGCCCGGCCTGATAGTCTGCCGCTCCCATGGACCTCGCTCGCGCTCGACAGCTCAACGACCATTGTGTCGCGGCGAGAGCACTCGGCGACGAGGAGCGCGCGGCATTCCTCGCCCGACTGCGCGCCGTGGATCCGGCGATGGCCGCCGAACTGGCAGCGATGCTCGACGAAGTCGTCCAGCTCGTCGCGACGACGCGCGAAGACACGGCCGCACTCGAAGAAGTGCTCGGGGCAGGCGAACTGCGCGCGGCGCAGCGCGATTTGCACGCGATCGCCAGCGGGCCCGACGAACTCGGCGTGCCGCCCGACGCCATCGAGGGCTTCCGCCTGCTGCGTCGCATCGGCCAGGGCGGCATGGGCATCGTCTACGAGGCCGAGCAGGACAACCCGCGCCGTCGCGTCGCTCTGAAGCTGATGCAGCCGTCGCTCGGCACCGAGCGCCTGCGCCGCTTCGAACTCGAAGGCGCCGTGCTCGGCTGCCTGCACCACCCGAACATCGCGCAGGTCCACGCGTGCGGCACCTTCCGCGGGCCCCTCGGCGAACAGCCGTTCATCGCGATGGAGTTGATCGACGGCGTCGACCTGCGCACGCACGCCGAGCGGGCGAAGCTGAGCCTGCAAGCCCGGCTTGCCCTGTTCGCGCAGGTCGCCGACGGCGTGCACCACGCACACGATCGCGGTGTCGTGCACCGCGACCTCAAGCCCGACAACGTGCTCGTCGATTCGCTTGGCACCGCGAAGGTGCTCGACTTCGGCGTCGCGCGCGCCAAGGACTCGTCGCTCGATCTCACCTCGATTGCCACCCAGGCCGGCGTGCTCATCGGCACGCTGTCGTACATGGCGCCCGAGCAACTCGCCGGCGATCCCGACGCGATCTCCGTGCGCAGCGACGTCTACTCGCTCGGCGTGATGCTCTACGAGTTGCTGAGCAACCGCCTGCCGCACGAAGTCGCGGGCTTGCCGATCGCCGCCGCGATCCACACGCTGACGCACCAGCCGCCTTCTCCCCTCGCGCGCTTCGATGCGCGCCTGCGCGGCGACCTCGCGACGATCACAGCCAAGGCGATGGAGCGCGATCCATCGCGCCGCTACGCGAGCGCCGCCGACCTCGCCGCCGACATCCGCCGCTACCTCGAGCATCGCCCGATCCAGGCGCGCCCGGCGAGCATCACCTACCGGCTCACGACGATGCTGCGGCGCAACCGCGCACTGGCCACGGGCCTCGGTGCCGCGATCGCCGCACTGGTGCTCGGGCTCGGTGGCACGCTGTGGCAGGCCCAGGCCCGCGGCATCGAGCGCGACCGCGCCCTGCGGCTCACCTACTCCGCGAACGTGATCGCCGCCGGCGACGCCATCGCGCGGGCCTAGTTCGCCGCGGGCCGCGCGTTCCTCGAGGCCGCGCCGGCCGCACTGCGTGGCTGGGAGTGGCGGGTGCTGATGGGGCAGCTCGAAACGTCGGTCGAAGTGCAGGCGCGGGAGCTGCCGCTGCCCACCCCCTGGGTCCTCGATCTGCGGCCGGTGGCCGGGGGCACGAAGTACTGGACCCTGAACCTGTCGTACATGGTGCCCGGCACAGATGCGAAGCCTGGGTCCGCCCAGCTGTGGGACCGCAGCTCCGGCCGCCTGCTGGCGACGCTGCCTGGCCAACGCCTGTGGACGATGTCGCCGAAGGCCGATCGCCTGATGGGCTGCCAAGTCCACGGCAAGGAGCCGCCGCAGCTGCTGGTCTCGACCTACGCGGCGGACACGGGGGTGCTCCTCGGCGAACAGGTCGTCGACGTGCCGGAGATGGAGCGGGAGTTCTTGTTGGAGACCTGGTTCGGCGCGTGCTCGCCGACGGGCGAGGCCTGCTGGTTCGGGACGCGAGGGGGAGTGGGGCGCGCCAACCTGCTCCAGTCCGAGGCGAACCGGACGCGGGCTGACGGCGACCCGCGCTTCCTCGCCTACTGGTTCGCGTTTCGCCCAGATGGCGAGGTGGTGGCGGTCTCGAACCAGCAGCACGGCGCCGTCAGGGTGCTCGATGCGAAGACGCTGGCGCCGATCGCGACCTTGGAGGGCCACACCAACACGGTCCTGAGCCTCGCGTTCTCGCCGGCTGGCAACCTGCTGGTGACGACCTCGGGCGATCAGACCGCACGCGTCTGGGACCTCGGCGCGAGCCCGCCGACCTGTCGGGTACTCCAGCACCCGTTGGAAGTCGGCCAGGCGGCGTTCTCGCCGGACCAACGGCTGCTCGCCACGCTCTGCATCGATCGCATGATCCGCGTCTTCCGGGTCGCCGACGGCACGTTGGTCGAGACCTTCGGCACCAGCAAGGTGCTGCCGAAAGGCGTGGCGTTCTTCGACGACCGCACGGTCGCGGGAGTCGAGACGGATGGTTCGGTGCGCTACTGGGATGTCGAAGCTGCGGCGACCACGGTGTTGCGTGGCCACCAGGCGCCGGTCGAGTTCCTGGCGCTGGTCCCCGATCTCGGCCTCGTCGTCTCGTCCGGTGTCGAGGGGTTCCGTGGCAAGCGCGACGGGCTGAAGTTCTGGGACGTGGACAGCGGCGACCTGGTCGCCGAGTGCCTGGGCGCAGAACTCGTCGGCAAGCACCTGTGTCTCGATGCCGCCAGTGCGGCGCTGCACTTCGTGCAGTACTGCCAGGCGGACGCTTCGCGCCGGGGTTTCGCCAAGCTCGACCTGCGCTCGGGCGTGCGCACCCTGTTGCCAGTGAGGATGGAGTTCGGCACCAGCGACCTCGCCCCGTCCGGGCGGGAGATGGTCCTCGCCACCACCGAAGACCCGGAGCTGCGCAGCGTCGACACCGTGACCGGTGAGCTGCGGCGCCGGGGCAACGTGCCCGCGAGCCCTTACCTGCCGCTGCGCTGGTCGCGCGACGGCACGTGGATCCTCGCCGGCAGCTCAGGCGATGGCGCCGACGGTGCCGTGCTGGTCGATGCGCAGTCGTTGCGCGAACTGCGCCGCTTCCCCTCGTCAGCGCCGCGCACGTTCGCCGTCAGCGCGGACGAACGGCGCGTGGCGGTGGCCGGCGACGACGCCGTGATCCGCGTGTTCGAACTCGCGACCGGCGAGCAGGTCGCCGAGCTGCGTGGCCACGACCTCGGCATCTGGGCCCTCGCCTTCAGCCCCGACGGTACGCGCCTCGCCAGCAGCGGCCATGACCGCGGCATCCGGCTGTGGGACATGCAGACGTTCGAGCCGGTCGCGCGGCTCAGTGGCCACGAGGACACCGTGATGGCGTTCGTGTGGGAGGGCAACGAGCGGCTGATTTCGACGGGCCACGACGACACGGTGCGCATCTGGGAGACGGCGCCGGTGCGCACGCGGGTGCAAGCGCGCAACGCGCGCCGCGAGGCGCTCGCGCGCATGGAACCGATGGTGGCGGCCCTGTTCGCCGAGTTGGGGGATGGTGCACGCGTGCGCGAACGCATCGACGCCGATGCGGCGCTCGGTGGGTTGGATCGCAAAGTCGCTCGCCAGGTGGCGCTGCGCATCGCGCTGTCGAAGGCTGCGGGCAACTAGACCGCATCTCAGTCGCGGGCCGCGCTCTGTTCTTCGGCAAAGCACGCTGCTTTGGCTGCCACCGTGGTGCCAACTTCACGCGTGGGCTGAGCTTCTGAAACGCGTGGACATGGTTGACGCACTCTGCTGCCCCAACTGCAAGGGAAGAAGACGCCGGACGCGCACTCACTCGGCGCGCAGCGCCTCGATCGGATCCCACCGTGCCGCGCGCCACGCCGGCCCGACGCCGGCGATCAAGCCGATGCCGCACGCGACCCCGACCGCGAGCGCGGCGAACGACACCGAGAGCGTGACCGGCAGCGCCGGCACCTGCCGGCGCGTGGCGCCGAGCGCGCGCAGCAAACCGATCTCGCCGACGCGTTCGCTGACCGCGATGGTCATCACCGTCAATACGCCGACGCCGCCGACCAGCAGCGAGATGCTGCCGAGCGCCATGACGGCGAAGGTCAACACGTCGAGCACGGACCCGAGCGTTTCCAGCATCTGCTTCTGGGTGACGATCGTGAAGTCCTCCTTGCCGTGGCGGCGAATCAGCAGGTCCTTGATCCGGTCTTGCACGCAACCGCGAAGCGCTTCTGATAGCTGAAGCACTCGACGAAGAACTCCTCTCGCTGGTGGGCGACGCGTAGGTCCGGAGCTCCTGCGCCCAGCCAACGGACGTCGGCTCCGCGGCCCACGAGAAGTGCAGCCACCTGCATCTGCCACAGCAGGCTCCAGTACGTGCCGCAGTCGGTGCTCGTGAGCAACTGTGCTTCCTTCTCCCACCCAGGCAGCGCCGCGGCAACACGGAGGAGCGCGTCGAACACCTCAAAGTTCTCTTCGCTCTTCCATGTCGCGAGCCGCCACGCCAACCAGTGCACGCGATGGGGAGGTCGGCCGTGGTACTCCCGCAACATCTCGATCGGGAGGTACGTACCGATCGCCGGGTACTTCTGCAGCCGCTCTTCGATCCTGCCCCAGCCATCTCGTTCGTCGAGGATCCGGTCCACGAGGATCGCGTGCGCGCGTCGTTCGGGTGCACCGTTCCGAGTCGTGCGGATCATGGGTTGCCGTCCTTTCTCTTGGCGGCTCGGCGAACTGCATCGGTCAGCAAACGCACTTGGCCAGTCGCGTCGACGGAGGCGACGAATGGCGGCTCGTGATCGCGCAACGTCTTCTGGATTCTCGGGTAGGCCTTCGTGAATGCCACCGCCATCTCGGTGCCCGTGAGGTTTCCGGCGCTCAACACGAACGCCGCGACCTTCGCTTGGATCAACGCCTCACGCTCCATTTCGCGGCGACGGATCCACTTGTCCTTGGTGAGCACGACCCATTGGCGCGCACCGACGACAGGCAGCCAGTCCTCGTCTTCTGTGCCGCTCGCGACGAGGAAGAGGACAGGCTCAGGCAGCGGTCGCGCCACCGCCCCACCTCACGAGCCCCTCGATTCTCTCGAGCGGCACACGGTAGTCGTCCGCCAGATGCGCGATGGAGTCGCCGGCCCAGAACCTCCCAAGCAGCACCTCGACCGTGATCCCGGTGCCAGCGAGGACCGGACGGCCAAACGAGATCCGTGGATCGACGGACACCACTCTCGGTTCATCCGGCCGATGGCTCCAGGGGAAGAGGCGCGCGGCAACGCCCTTGCTGTCGCGGTCGATCCGCGTGAGGCTCGCTTCGAGTACCTCACGCAGGATGGTCTGCCCGGATTCGGACGCCGAGATCAGCTTGCCGAGTCGTTCGACGAACAGGTGCACGCCGTCGGTGACGAACTCTTGCTCGATGAGCGGCCGCGGCAGGTCGAGTTCCTTGACCACGTAGCGCAGGGCGCGGCGCACCTTCTGGAGCGAGATGCCGTGGGTCTTGCGGATGGACGCCAGGACGCTGCACTCGACGAGGTTCCAGAACGACAGCCCCAGCT
Source organism: Planctomycetota bacterium (assembly GCA_031423015.1). Taxonomy (GTDB): domain Bacteria; phylum Planctomycetota; class UBA1135; order UBA1135; family UBA2386; genus DATGPD01. Next base: position 25,511 of record JANPER010000003.1, read on the forward strand.
CGTCGACACGCGCCGGTCGCACGACGGGCTGCATGCGCTTGATGCCGGCACTGGTCCGGTAGTTCTGGCCGCGGAGCCAGACGTGTAGCGTGGCCGGAACAAGGCCTAGCCAGCGGGCAGACTCGGCAAGCGTGTAGTTGGCGATGTCGCGCGGATCGCGCGCCTCAGTCGAGCGTACGGTCACGGTGTGCCTTCCAGGGCGGGAACCAGGCAAGTAGTCAGAGCGCGTAGCCTACCTTCCCTTGGCAAGCCGCGCTCCGGATCGTGAGACGGTGTTGTTGTCGGTGCCAGAACCCACGGCCGCTCACTCGGCGCGCAACGCCTCGATCGGATCCCACCGCGCCGCGCGCCACGCCGGCCCGACGCCAGCAATCAAGCCGATGCCGCACGCGACCCCGACCGCGAGCGCGGCGAACGACAGCGACAACGTGACCGGCAGCGCCGGCACCGCGACTCGCACCGCGAACGCCAAGCCGAGCCCGAGTCCAAGCCCAAGCACGCCGCCGATCCCCGCGAGCACGATGGCCTCGCCGAGGAACAGGGCCAGCACTTGGCGGCGCGTGGCGCCGAGCGCGCGCAGCAGACCGATTTCGGCGACGCGTTCGCTGACCGCAATGGTCATCACCGTCAACACGCCGACGCCGCCGACCAGCAGCGAGATGCTGCCGAGCGCCATGACGGCGAAGGTCAACACGTCGAGCACGGAGCCGAGCGTCTCCAGCATCTGCTTCTGGGTGACGATCGTGAAGTCCTCCTTGCCGTGGCGGCGAATCAGCAGGTCCTTGATCCGGTCTTGCACGCGCTCGGGATCGGCGTCAGGGGCGAACGCGACGTCGATGCTCACCAGGCCCTCGCGGTTGAACAGGGCCAGCGAGCGCTCGACCGGGATGTAGACCGTGTCGTCGAGATCCATGCCGAGGATCTGTCCCTTCGGCTGATTGACGCCGATCACGGTGTAGCGCTCGCCGCCGATCCGCAGGTGCTGGCCCAGAGGGTTCTCGACCCCGAACAGCTCGGCGCGCGCCTTGCACCCGAGCACCGCGAGCGCGCGCGGCGCCCCATCGTTGGGTGGCAAGAAGTGGCCGTGCGAGGTCGCGTAGTTCCACACGATGGGCGCGTCGGCGGTGCAGCCGAACGCCGTCACCCGCCGGCGCAGAGCTGCATTCAGCTCGGGCTGTCGGTGGGCCCGGCGATCGGCGCGCAGGCGGCGCGTGTGGTTGGTCTGCGCGGTCTGTTCAGCGTCTCGGCGATCGTGCCGGCCGTGAGCGGCGTCGGCATGTTGTGGCTGCGGAAGCGCACGCGCCCGATCGACAAGCAGCCGCCGGCGCAGGGTTCAGGCGAAGAGCACAGTTGACGGGGACGCCGGGAGTGCCGCTTCCCGGCTCCTCCGGATTCCGCGGATTCTCGTCACAGAGGCAGCCAACCGCCGGCCCAGTGGGACAGCAGCGTTTCACCCCTACCCAGCGACCATCCCATGGCCCTCAGATCTCGCGCGCTTGTCAGTGCGTTCCTCTCTCACCTTTCTTCCTTTGCGGTCGGGCTCGCAGTTCTTGGCGCAGTTCGTCCCGTTGCCGCCCAGTGTTCTACGACGTGGCTGCCCGGAGTGGGTGGTCCCCCGGGTGTGACCGGGCGCGTGAGCGGACGCGTGTGCGCGAGCACGTTGTGGGACCCCGACGGGAGCGGACCGCGGCTCCCAGTTCTGGTGCTCGGTGGATCCTTCGACACAGCGGGTGGAGTCCCCTGCGAAAAGATCGCGACCTACGACCTCGAGTTCGGCGTGTGGTCAGCCCTGGGCTCGGGGATGAACCACGACGTGTGGGCGCTGGCGACAGCACCGAACGGTGACCTCGTCGCCGGGGGCCAGTTCACAGGAGCCGGCGGCGTGGCCGCAAACTACGTCGCGCGCTGGAATGGCACGAGTTGGTCGGGTCTAGGGACAGGCATGAATAGCATCGTCTTTGCCCTGACGACGCACGCCGGACAGCTTGTGGCGGGCGGCCGCTTCACCACCGCCGGAGGGGCCGCGGCGAGTCACATTGCGATCTGGAATGGCACGAGTTGGTCCGCGTTGGGCGCCGGACCAGGACCAAATGGCGACATCCTTGCTCTCACGACCAATCTCACGACCAATGGCTCCAACCTGGTTGCAGGGGGTTCCTTCACGATGGCGGGTGGAGTCAGTGCTGCCAACATCGCGATGTGGGATGGCAGTGCGTGGGCGCCTTTGGGTCTGGGTGTCGGCGGCGGTGTCGGCGCCTTTGTCGGGGCCCTCACCACGGCGAACGGAGTGGTCGTGGCCGGCGGAGGGTTCACCACGGCGGGCGGTGTGACGGCGCACCGGGTCGCGCAGTGGAGCAACGCGACTGCGACGTGGTCGCCCATGGGCCAAGGGTTCAGCCATTCGCAAAGCGTGGTGAACGCGCTCACCACGTTGCCCGGTGGCATCGTCGTCGCCGGCGGCGTCCTCGCCACAGCCGCCCGATGGGATCATGTGACGAGCTGGAATGGCACGGCCTGGACGGGCTTGAACTTGTCTATCGAATCGAATGGCTATGTGCGGACCATCACGGCTGTCGGCGGTGATGTGGTTGCGGGCGGCGTCTTTGTAGGGTTCCTCCTCAACAACGTCGCGCGGTGTAACGCCAGCACAGCCGCGAGGCCCTTGCTCGACATGAGCGGGCTCCAGGGTTCTGTGGGCACTGCCGGCGTGAAGGCTCTCACCACGCTGCCCAGCGGCACCACGGTTGCGGGGGGAGGGTTCACGAGAGCCGGTACCCTCCCTCTGGCTCGGATCGCGCAGCGCAGTGGCACGGGTTGGCTGCCCATGGGGTTGGGAATGAACGGCGCCGTGGCCGCCCTCACGGGACTTCAGAACGGCGACGTCGTCGCTGGCGGGTACTTCACCGAAGCGGTTGGCGTCGCGAACACGGCGCACATCGCCCGATGGAATGGCTCGGCTTGGTCGTCGCTCGGCGGCGGCATGAATAACTCCGTCTTCGCGCTCGTGAGGCTGGCGAACGGAAGTCTGGTTGCGGGGGGTGACTTCACGTCGGCGGGCGGTGTGCCTGCGAACCGGATCGCCAGCTGGAACGGAGGCTGGTCAGCGCTTGGTGCTGGGATGAACGGTAGCGTTCTGGCCCTCGCCGAAGCGTCGAACGGCGACGTGATCGTCGGCGGCAGCTTCACGACGGCGGGCGGTAACTCAATCAGTCGCATCGCGCGGTACCGTCTTGGTGCATGGGGTTCGTTGTTGGCTGGCCTGAACGGCGACGTCCGGGCCCTCACAGCGCTGACCGGTGGCCGCGTGATCGCCGCCGGCAGCTTCACCGCCGCCGGCAGCGTTTCCGTGAGTCGTGTAGCCCTTTGGGACGGCATCGCTTGGTCGCCCCTGGGCTCCGGCCTGAACGGCGACGCCCACGCGCTGCGGACTCTGCCCAATGGCGACGTCGTGGTCGCGGGCAGCTTCACCAGTGCTGGCGGCGTGCCCGCAAACGGCATCGCGCGCTGGGACGGCACGAACTGGTCGGCGTTCGGGGCGGGAGTGAACGGCGCGGCCAGTGCCCTCCTCTGGCTTGCCGACGGCCACCTCGAGGTCGGGGGCGACTTCGCGACGGCTGGCGGCTTGCCGAACAGTTACGTCGCTCGCTTGACCACGACGTGTCGGGCCGAGCTGGCAACGCATGGGGCTGGCTGCGCTGGGTCGGGAGGTGTGAGCACCTACGCTTCGGACAGTCTGCCGTGGGCCGGCTCGGTGTTCCGGGCGCGCGGCACCCAGCTGCCGGCACAGGCTCTGGTTGCGGTGGTGAGTGGCTTCTCGACCGACGTCACCCCGCTCGCCTGGTTGCTGCCACCCTCGCCCCCGAACTGCTATCTGTTCGTGTCCCCAGCCTTGGTGGAGCTGACGAATGCCAGTGCCGGCATGGTGGACACATCGTTGTTCATCCCCAATCTGGCCAATCTCGCCGGTCTCAGCCTGCATCGGCAGCTCGTGCTGCTCGAACCGCAAGTCCGGAGCACCAGCAGCAACGCCCTGTCGCTGACCGTCGGTTTCTTCTAAGCAACATGCAGCGCGTGCTGTTGTCGACCCAGAGCGGCATCGGGGGACAACGTCGGACGCGCATTCACTCGGCGCGAAGCGCCTCGATCGGATCCCACCGCGCCGCGCGCCACGCCGGACCGACGCCGGCGATCAAGCCAATGCCGCACGCGACGCCGACCGCGAGCGCGGCGAACGACACCGATAGCGTGACCGGCAGTGCCGGCACCGCGACTCGCACCGCGAACGCGAATCCGAGCCCGAGTCCAAGGCCGAGCACCCCGCCGATCCCCGCGAGCACGATGGCCTCGCCCAAGAACAGCGCCAGCACCTGCCGCCGCGTGGCGCCGAGCGCGCGCAGCAGACCGATCTCGGCGACGCGTTCGCTGACTGCAATGGTCATCACCGTCAACACGCCGACGCCGCCGACCAGCAGCGAGATGCTGCCGAGCGCCATGACGGCGAAGGTCAACACATCGAGCACGGACCCGAGCGTCTCCAGCATCTGCTTCTGGGTGACGATCGTGAAGTCCTCCTTGCCGTGGCGGCGAATCAGCAGGTCCTTGATCCGATCTTGCACGCGCTCGGGATCGGCGTCAGGGGCGAACGCGACGTCGATGCTCACGAGGCCCTCGCGGTTGAACAGCGCCAGCGAGCGCTCGACCGGGATGTAGACCGTGTCGTCGAGATCCATGCCGAGGATCTGCCCCTTCGGCTGATTGACGCCGATCACGGTGTAGCGCTCGCCGCCGATCCGCAGGTGCTGGCCCAGCGGGTTCTCGACCCCGAACAGCTCGGCGCGCGCCTTGCACCCGAGCACCGCGAGCGCGCGCGGCGCCCCGTCGTCAGGTGGCAAGAAGTGGCCGTGCGAGGTCGCGTAGTTCCACACGATGGGCGCGTCGGAGTTGCAGCCGAACGCCGTCACCCGCCGCGTCTTCTTGGTCGCCCCCACCCGCTCGATCTGCACGTTGCCGGTCACGGTGGGACAGACGGCGATGACGTCGACCAAGGCGCGCAGCCCGTCGGCGTCGGCGAGCGTGATCGGCCGCACGTTGCCGACGATGCCGCCCGGGATGCCGGTCGTCCGCGTCAAGCCGGGCGAGATGGAGATCACGTTGGTGCCAAAACGCGTGAACTCTCCGAGCACGAAGCCGCGCACGCCCTCGCCGAGCGCGGTGAGCATGACCACAGCGGTGATGCCCACGGCGATGCCGAGGATGGTCAAGCGCGCGCGTAGCTTGGCGCCGCGCACCGAACCGACCGTCATGGCCAACCAATCGCGCGTGCGCAACGTTCAGCGCCTCGCCAACGCCAGAACCGGGTCGAGGCGTGCTGCACGCTGCGCTGGCACCACGCCGAACACCACGCCAGACAGCAGCGCGGTGCCGACCGCCGCGGCGACCGCATACACCGGCAAGTCGCCGTGCAGTGCCGGATAGAACTCGGTGGCGAGCTGCTGCACGCCCTTGCCCACGGCCACGCCGAGCACGGCGCCGAGCAGCGACAACAGCGCGGCCTCGACGAGGAACACCGCGCGGATGTCGCGCGCGCGCGCGCCGAGCGCTTTCAACAGGCCGACCTCGGCGGTGCGCTGGGTGACCGAGACGACCATGACGTTCATCACCAAGATCCCCGCGACCACCAGACTGATCGCGGCGATGCCGGCGACCGCCAGCGTCAACGCGACGAAGATCCGATCGAACGTGCTGGTGATCGCGTCCTGCCGGATCACGGTCACGTCTTCTTCGCCGCCGTGCCGTTGCTTCAGGATCGCCAGCACGTCGGCCTCGCAGCTCGCGAGCGTGTCCGCCGAGCGCGCCTGGATCAGGATGCGAAACAGCGACGCCCGGTTGAACAGCTGCAAGGCATCGGCGACTGCGATCATCACCGTCTCGTCGATGTTGATGCCGAGCGACGTGCCCATCGGTGCCAAGACGCCGACCAAGCGGAACCGCCGGTCGCCGATGCGAACGAAGCGACCGATCGCGCTGCCGGTGCCGAAGAGTTCTTCTCTCACCTTCGAGCCCACCACGCACAGCCCGGCGCCACGATGTGGATCGACACCCTCGAGGAACGCGCCCTGCGCCAACGTCAGGTGCCGGATCGCCAGCATCTCGTGCGTGCTGCCGAGGATCGGGCACTCGCGCTCCTTGCCCCCGTACGAAATCGGCGCGGTGCCGAACGCCAACGGCGCGACGCGCCGCACGCTCGGACTCTTGCGCAGGGCGAGCGCGTCGTCGATCGTCAGGTCGCGCGGGATCTCCGACAAGATGGGCGGCATGCCGCCCACGGTCTCTTGGCGGCCCGGCAGCACGACCACCAGGTGCACGCCGATCGCCGCAAACTGGTCGGCCACGAAGGCGCGCGCGCTCTCGCCGAGCCAGGTGAGCATCACCACCGCGGCGACGCCGATCGCCATCGCACTCACGGTGAGCGCTGACCGCGTGCGCGCGGCCCACAAACTGCCCCAGGCGAAGGCCAGCACCTCGCGGCCGATCATCGAACGTCGCCGACGATCTTGCCGTCGGCCATGCGGATCTTGCGGCGCGCGCGTTCACCCAGATTCGGATCGTGCGTGACGACGATCAGGGTCAGCCCCTTGCCGTTCAACTTCTCGAGCAAGTCGACGATGTCGTGACTCGACGCGCGATCCAAGTTGCCGGTCGGTTCGTCGGCGAGCAGCATCGCCGGCTCGAGCGCGGTGGCGCGGGCGATCGCCACACGCTGGCGCTGGCCGCCGGAGAGCTGGTCTGGTCGATGGTGCGCGCGTGGCGACAGGCTCATCGCGCCCAGCAGCTCGTCGACGCGACGCTTGCGCTCGGCAGGTGCCCGCTCAGCGAGCAGCATCGGCAACTCGACGTTCTGCGCCGCCGTCAGCCGAGGCACCAGGTGGAAGAACTGGAACACGAAGCCGATGCGCTCACGTCGCGCGCGCGCGAGATCGTCTTCCGTCATCGTCGTCGTGTCGCGCCCTTCGAGCAGGTAATGGCCTGCCGTTGGTCGATCCAGCAGGCCAAGCACGTTGAGCAGCGTCGACTTGCCCGAGCCCGACGGCCCCATGATCGACACGTACTCGCCGGGCGCGATCGTCAGCGTGACGCCGTCGAGCGCGCGCACGACCTGGTCGCCTACCGCAAAGGTGCGCTCGATCGCGACCAGCTCGATCATCGCTCGCCGTTCTCGTTTGCCGCCGCGTTGGTGTCGGGCTTGACCAGCGCTCCGGCGAGCACGCCGGCGCGGTCGAGCGACAGCACGATCTTGTCGCCAGCCGCGACACCGCGCTTGATCTCGGTGAAGGTGAACGAGCCGATCCCGGCCTCGACTTGATGCGCGACCAGCGTGTTGGTCGCATCCAGCACCAAGACCGACTTGCTGGGCAGGATCGCTTCGGTCGGCACCCGCAAGACGTCGTCGACGGTGGCGACGATGATCTCGACGTCGGTTGAGGCACCGGGCAGCACGAGCTTCATGTCCGCCGGGTTCAAGAACGCAACCTCGACGTCGACGGTGCGCGCCTCCTTCTCGCGGTCGAGGACATAGGGCGCGATGCGCGTCACCTTGCCGGCAAAGCTGCGGCCACGGAACGCGTCGAGCGTGATGCGGGCGGGCATGTCGACCCGCACCGCCGCTGCATCCACCTCGTCGATCGGCGCCTTGGCGTAGAGACTGTCGGTGTCGATCAGGTCGATCGCGGGCAGCGTCGGAATGCCAGGCGGCGACGGGGTCACATACTCACCGACTTCGGCGTTGATCTCCGCCACGACGCCGGCAAACGGCGCGCGCAACACCGTGCGCATCAACGCGGCCTCGGCGTTGCGCACGCGGTCGCCGGCCACGAGCACGGCTGCCTCGGCGGCGGCGACCCCCGCCTTGCTGGCGCCCGCTTCGGCGATCATGCGCTGGGTCCGTTCTTCGCTGGCGATCTCGGTCTTGCGCAACTCGACCATGCGCTGACTCTCCAGCTCGGCGACCAGCGCCAGCTGCCGCGCCTGATCGACCAGGGCGCGGCTGCGAATCGCTTCGCTCTGCGCCAACGCGAGCTGCGCCTTCAGATCCTCGTTCCACAGCTCGAGCAGAACCTGACCGGCGGTGACGCGCATGCCGCGCTTGACCGGCAAGGCGTCGACCTGACCGCCAATCTGTGGCGCGAGCTTGGCGCGGCGCACCGCTTCGATGGTGCCGGCGCGCGTGTTGGCAACCAGGGTCTCCACGGTGCCCCGCGACACGGTGTGCAAGACAACCGGCAGCGGCGCCGCGTGGCGGGCACGCCAGGCGGCATAGCCGAGCGCGGCCACGGCCAAGACGATCAGCAGGATGACTAGGGGACGGCGCACGCGTGCAGCTTCGGCGCCGGGTGGTCTTGGCGCCAGTGCGAGCTTGCCGCACCGCGTCTCTATCGTGTCGGTTTGCTCGCCCAGCGCGGTCCGCGGATCGCGCCGCCGCGGGACCGCCGCGGATTTTCTCGCACGCGCGCGA
>JANPER010000004.1:0-37279 GCA_031423015.1 Planctomycetota bacterium
ACCCGGAGCCAGCACAAAGCCGCGAACCCGAGAGGCCACCGGTAAGCCGTGTGCGGGAAATCCGCACGCACGGTTTGAAAGGGGGTCTTGATTCACCTCTTCGCCCAACGTGGAGAGAAGGATAAGGATCTACCAATGGAAATGATCGGTCTAGTGGTTCTGGCGTTCGCGCTCGGTGTCCTGTCCATCGTCCAGAACGTGACCAACGGGGTGGTGTCTGGCCGGATCGGGTTGTGGACGACGATGGTCGTCAACACCGGGGTCCTGTTCGCGGGGTCGCTCGTCTTCTGGAGCATGAACCGCGGCTGGAACGCCATGGGCGAGGGCAAGACCCCGTGGTACCTGCTGATCGGCGGGTTCTGGGGGCTGGCGTTCTTGGCCGGGGCGGCGTTTGTCGTCCCGCGGCTCGGCGCTGGGCCGGCGACCGCGCTGATGGTGGCGGGGCAGCTGATCTTGGCGCTCGTCTTCGACCACTTCGGCGTGCCAAGCGAGCGACTCCCCATGACGCCCATGCGCTTGGTCGGCGCGATCTTGCTGATGGTTGGCGCGGTCTTGGTGCTCTGGCCCAAGCTGCGCGCCTGACCGACTGACAACGGTCGCGGCTCTTGCTACAGAGCGCACACCTCGCCGCGCACCGGGACATGCACGTCCTTGAAACCCGCGTCGCGCAGCCGGTCGGCGAAGCGCATCGCCGGATCCTCTTCGCCGTGCACCACGAACACCTGCTTGGTGTCGTTGGCGAGGTGTCCCAGGCTGGCCAGCAGTTCTTTGTAGTCGGCGTGCGCCGACAGCCCCAGCACGCTGCGCACCTTGCAGCGCACCCGATAGCGCTCGCCGAGGATGTTCACGTACTCGTATCCGTCGACCAGCCTGCGGCCGAGGGTGCCCTGCGCCATGTAGCCGACGGTGAGTAGACAGTCTTCTGGGCGCGAGATCGTCTGCTTGAGGTGGTGCAGAATGCGGCCGCCTTCGCACATCCCTGACGCGGAGATGATGATGCCCTGGCGCACGCTGTTGAGCGACTTGCTCTCCTCGACGTCCTGCACGAAGCGAACGCCTTCGAAGAAGAACGGATCGCGACCCGATGCCAGCAGGTGTTTGGTCTGCTCATCCCACAGCTCGGGGTGGGCGCGCATGATCCTGGTCGCCTGCTGCGCCATCGGCGAGTCGATCCAGATCTTCACGGCCGGAATCGTGCCGTTCGCAATCAGTTGATTGAGGCTGTACAGCAGGTTCTGCACCCGACCGACCGCGAACGCCGGTACCAGGATGCGTCCGCCGTCGCGCATCTCTTCGTTCACGATGTCGCCGAGCGCCTTGCCGACTGCGGGCGAACTCTCGTGCTCGCGGTCGCCGTAGGTCGACTCGGTGACCAGCACATCGACCGGCGGCAGGTTGGCAGGATCGCGCAGGATCGAGGTCTGCTTGCGGCCGTGATCGCCCGTGAAGCCAATGCGCAAGGTCTTACCGCCTTCCTTGACGGTGATCACCTCCATCGCCGAGCCGAAGATGTGGCCCGCATCGAAGAACTCGACGCCGACGCCCGGGATCACCTCGAACGCCTGGTTGTAATCGTGGCCTTCGAGCTGGGCGATCGTGCGCTCCACGTCGTCGCTGTCGTACGACGGCTCAATGATGATGCCCCGCTTGCGCAAGTGCTGGGCGTCGAGAGCCTGCAGATGTGCGGAGTCGCGCAGGAGCACCGCCACCAGCTCGGCCGTCGGCTGCGTGCAGTGGATGGGGCCGCGGTAGCCTAGTTTCACCAGGCGCGGCAGCGCGCCGGAATGGTCGATGTGCGCGTGGCTCAGCACCACGCCGTCGACCGTCTTGGCGTCAACCCCGAGTTCGCGGTTGGCTCTGTTGCTCACCGCGCGCGGCCCCTGCACCAAGCCGCACTCGAACAACACGCGCTTGCCGTTGGCGGTCAGGAGGTACTTGCTGCCGGTGACATGGCGTGCGGCGCCGAGGAATTGGAGGGTCGCCATTGTGTGAGAGTTGCTATTTGCCAATCAGATTCCTGAACGCGTCGTCCATGAAGGTGGGGCCGCCGTTCCAGCTCGCACCCTTCTCGAAGCCTGGCGTGCCTTGATAGACGACCTTGCCCTCGCGGTCGATGAGCAACACGAAGGGCATGCCGGCGATCGCGTAGGCCTCCAGCGTGAGGTTGGCGTCGTCGAGGGCGACGTGCGCGCCGGGCATCGGGTTGTCCTTCAAGTGCGCGAGCACCGCGTCCTCCTTGCTGCCGCCGTCGCAGAATACGATCGTCACCAGGCCAGCCTCTTTGCCCATCTCCGCGAGGTGGTTGTAGAACTTGGTGCACGGGATGGCGCGGTCTTGTTCGACCGACCAGAACGCGAGCAGCACCGGCTTACCCAGCAGGTCGACGAGCTTGACTGGCTGGCCCTGCACGAAGGCGCGCGGCTGCAACGGTGGCGGCTCGATGCCGACGAACGAGCCTGCCACGCGCGCGCTCGCGTCGGTCGCCACTTTGGCCATCGCCATCTGCCGCTCGATGTTTGCCGACGGATCGTTGCGGTCGCGGGCCAGCATGCGCAGGTTGCGGTAGAAGGCGCGGCCGACGCCGGAGATCAAGCCAAAGCTGCCGCGCGCCGAGTCGACGCTGGGGAACTGCATCGAGCGCAGGTAGAGGTCGTCGAGGTAGACGTCGAGGTTGGCGCCGGCCACGTCGATGCGCAGCTTGCACCAACGGTTGTCGATCTTGGTCGGCCGATGCTCGTGGAACTGCCACGCGCCGCCGCGATTGGTGGAGATGTCGATGAAGCCCTTGGGGTGCAGGATGACGGCGTGGAAGTTGGAGCTGTCCTTCACGCCGAAGCACAGGCCCATGAACGTGCCGCGGAAGCCGCCCTTGCCGTCGGACTCGGTGCGCATCTCGGCTTCGAGCGAGAAGTCGCCCTCGAACGCCACGTCGGCGATGAGCTGCTTGGTGAGGAACTCGCCGCTGCCCGCCGAGTTGTCGAGCGGGATCTCGGTGCGGATGGTCTCGCCGTACGCCTCGTAGCCCGGCGTGTCCGCCGACCAGCCAGCCAGACTGTTCTCGTCGTAGGCGACGCGCCAGCGCGCGAGCGTCTTGCCGGTGCGCTTTGCCAGGTCGGTGTAATAGGCGAGCGCTTCTGGCACCGAGAAGTCGCCGCTCATGCGGTGCGCCACCAGCAGGGCCATCGTCGGCAGGCCCGCGGCCTCATAGCGCTTGGCCAAGGCCAGGCCCTGCTCGGCTAGCTTGGTCTTGATCGAGGTGTATTGGCGCAGCAGCGGGTCGAGTGACTGCAAGCGCCCGGCGGCGTTCTTGTAGCGCGTGCTGGTGGTCTCGCCGAGCAGCTCGAGCGCGCGTTTCAACTGGCGATACGCGCCGGCCGCGCGGCTCTCTAGCTTCAAGCCATCGAGCAGTTGGCACACCTTGCCGAGCAGCTCCAGGTCGTCGGGTCGGTTGTCGCGCGCTTCTTCGTAGAAGGCCAACGCCGCCTCGCGCTCATTGCGCGCCAACGCCTCGTCACCAAAGCGCAGGAGCTCGTCACCCGTGGTCGACTTGCCGGTCGCGCGGTCGCGCAGCTCCAAGATCCAGTCGCGCCAGACCGGGGTCAGCGCGTCGATGGTCTTGATCTTCGAGATCTTCGGCGCGAGCACGATCTCCTCGAAGTGCGCGATGGCGTCCTTGGGCCGGCCGCGGCGGAACGACAGCGCGTACTCGTGCAGCAGGTCGCGATAGACGGCGTGGCCGCGATCGTCGCGGTAGTTATAGAGGAAGTACACGACGCCCCACGTCGGCGCATACCACGGCGGACCCCATTCGTAGTTGCCTTCGACCACGATGCGCAGGCTCGGCGCCTTGTCGGGGTCTTTCCACTCACCCTTGTCGTCGCGCACGCCGTCGGTGGCGCTGTCCATGAAGCCGCGGTCGAGCCGCGCCGCCAACGGGAACAGCCGGTGCATCGCCGGCTTGTTCCAATCGACGCTGCCGTTCGACAGGATCGAGCAGCCCTCGAAGAATGACGCGTAAGCTTCGTTCATCCAGCCGGGCACGAACGGAATCGCCAACGACACGAACTGATGCGCCGCCTCGTGGAACAGCGTGCGGTACATGTCGCGGATGGTCTCCTTGCCGGTCGTGCCGCCGACGTAGGTCTCCACGGCGTTGCCGATGAAATGCCCGCCCGACCACTCCACTGGGTTCTGCCCGAGCTTCAGGTACTCGTCGCGGTTCTTGAAGATGCGGATCTCGATCTTCGGCGTCTTGCCGCCGTCTTCCTTGAAGTGGAAGAACTTGCGGTAGAAGCGGTTCATCTGCTCCATCGCGATCGACGACGTCTCCAGCACCAGGAAGCCGGCGTTGGTGCGATAGCTGTAGTTCTCACCGTCTTTGCTCCACGCGTTGTCCCACGCCGAGTGCCTCTGGTCTTCTTCGGCGAGCTTCTTCTCCGACAGGCCGGCCGTTGGATCGCCGCCGCCCGCGAACACGTCCTCGACCGCGACCTCGGCGCCGCCGGTGCGTCGAATGTTGGTGATCGCCGTCCTGGCCGCGGTGTTGTCGGCGTCGACCTGCAAGACGTGCTGGTACACGCCCAGCGCCGCCAGCAGGTCCTTGCGTCGTTCGTAGTCCTTGCCGACCTTGAGCAGCTCGTGGGCGTAGTTCGCCGCCATCGCGCTCCATGCTTTGGCCTCTGGGTCGAGGGCCAGCAGCTCCTTGTCGACGTCGGCGAGTTGCTTGCCAGGCAGCGCCGGCTTGCGCTTGCGCGCCACTTGCAGCCAGTGGTGCAGCGCGTACACCGCGCGGTCGCGGTCTTCCTTCTGCTTCGCCAGTTGGAACTGCAGATAGACGCACTCGAGATCGTTGGGGTCGCGCTCGAGCGCACGGCCGACGGCCGTCAGCGCCGCATCGACCTTGCCGGCGCTGGCCAGTTCCTGCGCGAGCGTGAGGTACTTGGCGACGAACGGCGAGCCGTCGCCGCCGAGCGGCACGGTCAAGCAGGGCAAGAGAATGGCGAGGGCGCGAGTGAACGGCGTCAGCATGGCGATCTGGTGAAGCAACCTGGACCCGGTGCTCGGGCAAACATCGAGACGGCAAGCCTAGCGCTGGGGAGCGCACGCCGGCTTCGTTGCCAACGGACACGGACACATTCGTCCTGATCGGAGGCCTGTAGACTACGGCGCCCAACTCATCGCGAGGTACTCCCTGTGTTCGCAACCCTGTGCCTGCTCACTCTGTGCTCGGCCACCGCACCGCAGTCTGACCTGCCCCGCGCCGTTCCTGCCAAGAACACGATCAAGGTCGATCCAGCCCTTCACGACACGCGCCGCGTGGTGGTCAAGCTTGCCGAAGGGGAACCAGGCCTCGTGCGCGCCGGCGCGATCGGCCACGCCGGCATCCTCGCTGCCATCGGCGCGCGCGCGGTGCGCCCGTTCTTCGTCGGGCTCGAGCGCGAACTCGCCGCGCTGCGCGTGCGCGTGCTCGCGGCGACACCGCCGGGACATAGCCCGCCGGCTGACCTGTCGCTCTACTTCGAGGTCTCGGCCGCCGGCATCGATGACGCGCGCGCGCTTGTGCGTGACCTCAATGAGCTGCCGCAGGTCGAGCTGGCCTACCCGCGCGAGCTGCCGACGCCGCCGCCCGGCGACATCCCGCCCGTGACCCCGAGCTTCGTTCTGAGTCAGGGCTACCGCGGTGCGGCGCCCAACGGGGTGAACGCGCACGCGATCCAGCAGCTGGCCGGCGCCTGGGGCGGCGGCGTGACGGTGCTCGACATCGAGTGGGGCTGGTGGTTCGACCACGAAGACCTCGCCGTGCTGCGGCCGGGGTCGCTGGTTGGGCCGCCGGTGTTCAACAACACGTACAACGACCACGGTCTCGCGGTGGCGGGTGAGATGGCCGGCGACGCCGACCAGTACGGCGTCACCGGCCTGACGCCGGAGATCACGATGCTGGTGGCCACCGACTATCCGGCGACCGGCTACAGCGTCGCGGCGGCGATCGTGGTTGGGCTGCCGCGCCTGCGCGCCGGTGACGTCATGCTGCTCGAGGCGCAGGCCAGCACGCCGCTCGGACTGGGGCCGACAGAATGGAACCAAGCCGACTTCGATGCCATTCAGAACGCGACGCGCCTGCGCGTCGTCACCGTCGAAGCCGCCGGCAACGGCGGCGTCAACCTCGATGACGCAAGCCTCAACCGCGCCTTCGACCTGTCGTTTCGCGACTCGGGCGCGATCATCGTCGGCGCGACCAACGGCAGCTCGCTCACGCGCGCGAGTTTCAGTTCGTACGGCTCGCGCGTGGACGCGAACGGCTGGGGTGCCAACGTCGCCTCGACGGGGTACGGCAACCTGTTCTTCCCCAACAGCGATCGCCGGCAGAGCTACACCGCGAGCTTCAGCGGCACGTCGTCGGCATCGCCGATCGTGACCTCCGCGGTGGTCGCGCTGCTCGGCGCGGCGCGCGCGCAGCTCGAACCCAGCCTCGCCGGCGCCCTCGACTACCGCGCGATCCGCACGCTGTTGCGCACGCAGGGCACGCCGATGAACCCGCCCACCCAGGGCATCAGCCAGCGGCCCGACCTGGGCAACGCCCTGCGCGCGGCGAACCTGGAACGCGGCCTACGGTTGCTCGACCTGGCTCAGACTGGCCAGACCATGCGCATCGAGGTGACCGCACCGTTCGCGGCGAGCCCCGCCGACGCGTGGGTTTTGCTCGGCGCATTGTTGCCGGCGAACCTCGGGCTGCCGGCGCCCTTCCAACCACCGTTTTGCGACCGTCTCCTGCTCGAGGCCGCGACGCTGAGCGTGCTGGCCCAAGGTGGCTTCACGACTGCACCGATCGTCGTGCCGGCGCCGATTCCGAACCTCGTGGACATCCGCGGGCTGCGCTTCTACTTGCAGGCGGCGACGCTGCGCGCGGCAACCCTCACGCTGTGCATGACCAACAGTGTGATGGTGTTCGTCGAGCTGTAGCCGACGGCTTCACCGCGGTCCTGAGCTCAGCCGATCGTTGCGTGGGCGAAGTCTCGGGCCGGCACCCAATGACGACGGGGCTGGCCCCTGTCGACCAACTGATCGGCCCTTACCGATCCCCGATCGTCGCGTGCGCCCCGTTGGAGAACACCGCCCCAAACGCGTTCGCGGTCGGACGCTGCAACCCGCCACCGCTACCACGATCACGATGAAGCTCAAGGTAACCATGGGTGTGGTCGCAGTCGCTGCGGCTACGCTGCTCACTCATCTGTGCCGGCCGAGCCATGCTGCCGCTGCGCAGCCGACGCCGGCACGCGACGTCGCGTCGATGGCCGTCGCGGTGAACGAGGCTAAGCCCACTCCTCCTGCGGCTGCCCTCGCATGCTCAACTCGCTCAACATCCTGATCGCCGTGCTCGGCACCGTGGCGCTCGCCACGTTGCTGGCGCCGCGCCTGCGCATCCCGTCGCCGATCGCGCTGGCGCTGGCCGGCGTGGGCTTGTCGTTCGTCCCGGCGGTGCGCGGCATCGAGCTGGAGCCGGATCTCATTCTGGTCGGGTTCTTGCCGCCGCTGCTCTACGCCGACGCGTTCCAAACCTCTTGGCGCGACTTCACCCGTTGGTTGCGGCCGATCCTCATGCTGGCGATCGGGCTCGTAGGGTTCACCATCCTCGCTGTCGGGTTCGTGGCGAAGTGCATGCTCCCCGACCTGCCGTGGACAGCGTGCTTCATCCTCGGCGCCGTCGTGTCGCCGACCGACACGGTCGCGGCGCAGTCGGTGATCGAGCGTTTGCGCGTGCCGAAGCGCATCACTGCGATCCTCGGCGGCGAGAGCTTGGTGAACGACGCCACGGGGTTGGTGGGCGTGCAGCTCGGCGTGGCGGCGGCGCTCGGTGGCGCGTTCGATGCCGGCGCGACGGCAGCGCGCTTCGCGTCGGTGGCGGGGCTCGGCGTGGTCATCGGTGTTGCCGTCGGTGCGCTGTTCGCGCTGGTCAACCGCCGCGTGCGCGAGTCTGCCGTGTTGTTCACGCTGTCCCTGCTGTCGCCATACCTGGCGTTTGCGATCGCGCACCAACTGAACGCATCCGGAGTGCTGGCGGTGGTGGTTGCCGGCTTCGTGGTGGCGTGGCGCATCCACGCTGTGCCGGCGCGGTCGCGCGTGCAACTGCGCGTGGCGTGGGGCCTGCTCACGTTCCTGCTCAATGGATTTTGCTTCGTCTACATCGGCATCGAATCGCCGGCGCTGCTGATGCACGTGACCGACCGGGGCGAGGGGCTGTGGCACGCCGGCTTCGCGGTCGCGGCGACGGTGATCGTCGCGCGCTTCGTATGGTGCTTTCCCGCCGCGTATGGCCCGTTGTTGTTGTCCTCGCGCCTGCGCGCACGCGAGGGTGGCTACCCGCCCGTCCGCGGCGTGCTGATTGCGTCGTGGTGCGGCGTGCGCGGCGCGGTGTCGCTGGCGGCGGCGCTGGCGCTGCCGATGACCGACGCCACCGGCGCGGCGTTCCCCGGCCGCTACGAGATCGTCGCGTGCACCGTCGCGGTGATCCTCGGCACGCTCTTCCTGCAGGGCCTCACCCTGCATCCGCTGGTGAAGCTGCTGCGCATCCCAGACGACTTGTCGACCGAGCAGGAATCCCGCACGGCGCGCGAGCACTTGCTGCAGGCCGGCATCGCGCAGCTCGACGCGTTCTGCTCCGAGCACAGTTGCCCGATCGCCGTGCATCGCTACCGCGAGGCGATGGTGGATCAGTTGGCGTCGTTGAAAGCCGACGACGCCGCCGAGCGCGCACACGCGGCCCAGCGTCTGGCGGTGTCGCGCGAAGTGCGCGCCGAGGTGCAACAGGCGCAAGAACGCGAGCTGCTGCGGCTGCGCGACCGCGGCGCAATCAATGATCTCGCGTACGCCGAGCTCTTGATGGAGTTGGATCTGGCGGCGGGGGAGAAGTGACAGAGCGGTAGAATCGGCCGCCCCGAGAAGCCCCGTTCCCTCGCCTCAACCATGACCTCGATCCTTTCTCTCCTCGTCGGCGTCGTCATCGCGTCGAGCCTCGCCGCACAGAACACCGGGGTCACTCTCCTGAGTCGGGTGCCGGCGCAGGGGCGCCTGTCCGGGGTGTGGGGCCACACCGCGCCCGACGGTCGCGAGCTGGCCATCGTCGGCGAAGAGCCTTCGCTGTGGCTCGTCGAGACCACCGATCCGGCGAACCCGGTGACCGTCGGTCGCTTCGCGGCGCCAACGTCGCGCTGGCGCGAGGTCACGAGCTTCGGCAACTACGTGTACGCCGTGAGCGAGCACCATGCCGGGCTGCGCGTCGTCGACGTGAGCAATCTCGGCGCTCCGGTCGACCTGGGTTATCGCCACCAGGGGTTGTGGACCAACGCCCACACCATCAGCGTCGATCCCGCGCGCGGCCATCTCTACGTGAACGGCACCAACGCCGGGATGCTCGTCCTGGACGCCGCCGCGTCGCCGACCAATCCGCCCGAGATCGGGCGCTTCACTGTCGCGTATGTGCACGACGTCACGGTGCGGCGCGGCCGTGCGTATGCCTCGGAGAGCAGCGCCGGCCAGCTCCGCATCCTCGACGTCACGAACCCGTCGCAGATCAACCAACCGGGGGCGACGGTCGCGCGCTTTCCCACGCCGGGCGGGCTGACCCATAGCTCGTGGGTGACTCGCGACGACCGATTGCTCATCACCGCCGACGAGATCAACTCGTCGTTCCTGCAGGCGTTCGACATCAGCACGCCGGTCCCGATCCCGCGGGGTGGCTACCAGACCGTGGGGTTCATCGTGCACAACGTGCTGCTGATCGGACGCACCGGCTACATCGCGCACAACGCCGAGGGCTTCCACATGGTCGACCTCGCCAACCCGAACAGCATCACGCGGGTCGCGCGCTACGACACGAGCGCGTTCGGCGCCAACGCGGGCTTCGAGGGCGCGTGGGGCGTGTATCCGTTCGCCGACTCGGGCGTGATCTACGCGAGCGACCGGGCCGAGGGTCTGTTCTTGCTGCGCGTGGAGGTCGGTCACCTCAATCGCTACGGCCGGCCGACCCGCGGTGGGGGACGCACGCCACGGATCGAGGCCGAGGGGGCGACGCCCCGGGTCGGCGCCAACGGCTTCCAGCTCCGCGTCGAAGGTCTCGCGCCGCAGGCGCCGTTTGCGCTGCTGGTGAGCGCCGGCAGCGGGACCGGGTCGGTCTTGGGGATCGACCTGCACGTCGATCTCAACCAGGTGCTCGTGATCACCAGCGGTGCCGACGCCCGGGGCGAAGCGCTCGTGTCATTGCCCATTCCCCAAAACCCCGGTCTCGCCACCGGCCGCGTCTATCTGCAAGTGGTCGCTGCCGACGCGGCCGGCCCGCAGGGTCTCACCGCGTCGCGCGGCACTTGGCTCGGAATCGCGCCGTAGAGATTCGTGCCGCACCGCCGCCGCAGCGCGTCCTACTTCTTCGCTTCGCCAGCGGCCTCCACTTTCTCCGGCGACTCGTAGTAGAGCTTCACCGAACTGACGACGCAGATCTGCGGGCGCATCGGCAGCGTACCGCCAGGACGATCGACATCGGCGGTGTAGCCCTCGTAGAGCGTGTTCTTGGGGCGAACCGCGAACACGCGCGGCGTCTCGTCGCGGAAGTGGCGCTCCATGCGCGCGGTATTGGCACTCTCGAACGATCGATACTGCGCGTGCGGCGGCACCGTGACGGTGCGCTCGGTGACGTTGACGAGCTTCTGCGGCGTGCCGAACTGCGCTAGCAAGATCGCGGCCTTGGCCTTTGCCACCGCAAGCGCCGCTTCGAGGGCGCGCGTGCGATGCTTCTCGACGTCGCTGCTCGCGTAGTCGACCGCCAGCACGTCGAACACGCCGACCTCGCGCGCGAGGCGCTTGATGGTGTCGAGCTGTTCCTGCGTGCCGACCGCGACGTGCACGTTCTCCTGCAATCGCCAGCCTGACAGGCGCTCGCGCGCGACCTTGCGCCCCGCCTCCTCGACCTCTTCCCAGTCGTACACCGGCAGCATGGCGATGAAGTCGATATGCACATTGCCGTCGGGCACCTGGGCCTGTGTGAACGCGGCACGCAGTCGCTGCACGCGTTGTTGGTTGGCAGTACTCACGGTCGCCGGATCGGCGCCGTCGCTACAAACCGCAAGCACCACGCGAATGGCATCGGCGTCGACGCGAATCTCGACGCAGCCTTCGATCTCGATGCGCCGCGCCGGGTCCTTGGGTTCCAAGCTGCGCGCTTGCACGGCCGGCATGCTCGTGGCGCCGCCTCGCACGCCTGCGTCTTGCGCCGCGACGACGAGACTCAAGCCCAAGAGGGCGGGTAGGCAGCGGACGTGTTGCAGGTGAGGCATGATTGGCAACGTAGCACGTGGAATGTCCGCCGCGCGCGGTGCGTTCGCGCTGGCGATCCTCGTCCCTACCGCAGATCGATGCGCAGGATCGCCGCGCCGACCACCTCGACGGTGCGCGTCACGGTCGCGCCGTCGAGGTCCGCGGTGACGCGCAGCTGCCACGTGCCAGGGGCGAGCAGCAGGTCGCAGCCGCCGTCGGCGTCGACCACGCCCGACATCGGAGTACGG
This sequence comes from Planctomycetota bacterium, assembly GCA_031423015.1. Lineage (GTDB taxonomy): Bacteria > Planctomycetota > UBA1135 > UBA1135 > UBA2386 > DATGPD01. The sequence goes on from JANPER010000004.1 coordinate 11,553, forward strand.
TGCCGCAGCGGTGTTCTTCGCTCGGCCGCGACCTTCGCCGGCATCGCGCGACCCTCTGCATTGCACACCAACACGCGCACTGGGACCGGCCGGGTCAGATCGGCGACGATGTCGATGGCGCCAGGTGGAAACGAACCGGCCACGAAGCTCACGTAGCCTGCCGCGGCGACTTCCAGGTAGAGGTCGCCAGACCCAATCACCTCGAACTCGGCGACCCCGTCGGGACCTGGTTCTCGTCCCGCTGGCCGGCTTTCGCTGAACGCTGTGACCGTGACCGGCGTGACGTCAAACAACGTCACCGGCGCGCCGCTGTCGTGGTCCATGGCGCGGACGCGAACACTCCGGCGCATCGGCGGCTCCCGCATGGCCGCGGCGAGCACGATCGGCACGTCGATCCCTTCACCGGCCATGATGCGGCGTGGTGCGTCCGTCGCTCCTGGGCCCACGCAGAAGACGTCGTACTCCGCTCCAGCTAGAAGGCGCGGCAACTCGAACAGACCGGCGGCGGTGGTCTTTGTCGACCAACGGGGACCCATTCGTCCCTCGCCCCAATCGACAGGGTGCACCTCGACATGGAGGCCCGGCACCGGCGTCCCTTGCTGGTCGCGCACCGAGCCCCGCAGCGTGACCACGCGGACGATCGGCAAGCGAACGTGCACGTCCACTTCCCCAGGCGCGCGCGCGATCGATACGCCGCGGTCGAGCGCCAGCGCGTGCAGGTCCGCTGTCGCGGCTGCGTCGATCGCGCCGTCGGCCAGGATGTCCACGGCGAACGTGCCGTCGATCCGGCTGCGCGTGAACTCCTCGCAGGCACCGGCGCGAACGCGCACCTGCGCATGCGGCACGGTCGCCCCGACACCGTCGACCACGAGGCCCGACACGCGCACGCGCTCGCACAGTCGCAGCACGACCTCCGTGCCGGCTGCGGCATCGTCGGCCACGAGGGCGATCGGCGGCGAGGTCTGTGTGCTGAGTTCGCGCAGCGCGTACAGACCGCCGCGGTGCAAGCGCAACGCGAATCGTCCCTCGGCGTCGGTCGAAGCCGTGGGTGGCGCCGGCAGCGTGGGAAAGATCTGGGTCATCACCATGACCCCGTCCAACGTGCGCTTCTCGCGCTGCGGCAGATTCGTGGCCGACACCGTCGCGCCACGCACGCTCCTTCCCGCGGCGTCGACGACACGCCCGCGGATGGTCACGGCGTCGCGCAGCGCGACGAGCAAGCTGCGGTGTTGCGTCGTCATCCAGCGTTCGCCCGAGCGGGTGTCGGCGTGCACGGCTTCGACCGTGAACGCGGCAGCCGGGCGCTCGATGCGGGCGCGCCCGCGAGCGTCCGTTCGAACCGTGGGCACTTGGCGCCGGCGTTCGCCAGGAAAGCTCGCCCCGCTCCACGCCGTGACCTCGGCGTCGGCGGCATCGTTCCCTTGGGCGTCCACGACGTGAATCTCGGCGTGCGAGCCAGGCTTGCTCGCGACGCTAGCAGCAGTTGGACGGCGCGCCGGGTCTGGACCCTCGGTTGAGTTCCATGGAGCGCACGCAGGCACGAGAAGCACGACCGTCGCGAACGCGCGACGCGCCCCTGCATGGCCGGCGCGCGGACTGCGGTAGAGAGAACTCACGGCTCGATTCCGAATGCGCGTTGCAAGAAGGTGTTGACCGCGCGGCCGGCTTCGAAGTGCTGCATCAGCACGTCGGGCAGCTTGTCATCCAGGACCAGTGCCGCCGGTAGCGTCGCCTGGTAGTAGAACTGCTTCTTCGCGATCAGCGGCTCCTTCGCGTGTGCCTTCAGCCACTCCGGCGGAATGCGCTTCATCTCTTCACCCTGCAGCTTGCCGAAGAGTTTGCAGAAGCGAGCGCCGGTGATCGCTTTCTGGAACGTCTTGCCGTCCTTCTCGATGCGGGCGCGGACCGCGGCGAGCGTCGCTTTCTCGGGCGCATAGCAGCCGCCGAACACACTGACGCCCTCGTGCGAGAGCTGGAACAGGATGCCGGGATACTCCTTGTTCTTCTTGCCGAACTTCGAGATCGCCGCGGACAGGTGCGTGTTGTAAGGGCGTTTGTCAGCGCCAAAACGGGTGTCGCGGTTGATGCGCGAGATGGCGTCCTTCGGCGCGATCCCGACCTCCGAGTCGACGGCGGCGATGCGCGCGATCATCTCTTTGGTGAACGCTTCGAACGGCTTCTTGACCTCGGTTTCGTAGACCTTGCGGTTCTCGTCGAACCAACTCGTGTCGTTGTGCTTGGCGAGGTTGCGGAAGAAGTCGAGGAACGCTCTCTGGAAGTGGGCCATGGGTGGACCGCGACGCTTGGGGGCTGGCACGATAGCCCTGCCCGGTCGGATTCCTCGTTGGCTTTCCTACGGTTGCAGCGGCGCGGGGATCACGCGCAGCGCCGCCAAGAAAAGGCAACGCGAAGCATCACGCGGCGCGGCCTCTTGCCATGTAGGCGGCAGCGCGGCCAAGTCGGCCGCCACAACTGCAACTGACCATCACGAGAACAACAATGAACTTCCAACGCACCCCCTTCCTGTTCTGTCTCAGCCTGGCGATCACCGGCGCTCCCGCGCTCGCGCAGGGCGTGAACGGCCGCTACGACTACGCTTACGGCAACGCCGAGGTGGGCGGCAGCTTCGCGATCACCGGCAGCGCGACGCGCACTGCCACCTCCGACGTCAACAACTTCTCGTATCGCCACTCGGCCTTGGGCGAGGCGCGAACCGACGTCCGCGTCGGCGCCGAGACCCGCGAGGCCGCGCGCGTGACGACTTCCGCCGCGACAACCTATGCGGGAACCCGGTACTACACCCGCTTCTCGTCTGGTTGGGCGATCTACACCAGCGCGGGCGCCGACCTCAACATCTTCATCGGCGGCCAGAACATGCTGTCGCAATCGGTCGGCGCCGGGGCGTTGCTGTTTGGCAACGTGACCCCGACGAGCTTGGGGGCGAGCATCAACCGGGGCTACGGCGTCGGGCCGTTCACGGTGATCACGCGGAACAGCGTCGACGCGGGCGCGAGCGCCAACCTCGAAGCCATGCTGAGCACGAGCCAGCAGCGCGCCGCCGCCGTCGGCAACATCACCACGTATGCCAATGGGCGATCCGAGCTGGCGTTCGGCATTCCCGGCGTCAGCGTCGGCGTCACCTCCGACTTGCGCTTCGCCAATGTCCGCACCGACCTCAATCTCGACGCGAATCCGTCGTTTCGCTCCGGCCGGATCGTGTGGTCGTGCAATCCGATCCGTCTGCTCCTCCAGATCTTTGTCCAGGCCGGGTGGTCGCGCTGGGTGCAGACGATCGCCGACGTCAACATCGGCGCCTTTGCCGGAGCGCGCAATCTGCAGTGACCCGATGACCACGTGATCTGAACCTGGCGGAGACGGCGCGTTGCGCCGCCTCCGCCTTGTCGTTTCTCAGGGCTCCAGCGGCACGCACGCTTTCGTATTGCCCGCGTCACGGGGCGCGCCCGTTTCCCATGTAGCGGGAAAGACATGAGAAACATGACCTCGAAGAAGAACCTCTTGTTCGCTTTGGCCACGGGTGCCGTGGCCATGGCCTTCGTTCTGCTCGCGTGGAACACGACGCCACCCGCGCCCGGCCCAGAGACGGCGCCTTGCGACGAGCCGGAAGATTGCGTTCCCGCGCGGCCGGGCGCTGCTGCGAGTGCAGGCGACGGCGCCCGGCAGGCGGTCGACACCTGGCCAGGTCCCTATGCCGCACCCGTCGGGCGGCGGCTGACGTTCGCCGCCGAGACCGTGGCGACCTCGAGCCTGCGACCGAAGGCCGAGGGACAACCGGCCCAGGAAGTGTGCTTGAGCGCAAGGGGCCAGGTCGCCTGCACCGTGCTCGCGCGCCGCGAGCGTGACCTGATCTTTGCGATGCAGTGGATCCGGCCCGAAGTGCGCGGCGAGGCTGGCGGGGGGACCGCGTCGCCAGCAACGCTGGCGAGCGACCTCGAGCGACCATTGTTCGTGCGCGCGCGATGCAGCGGCGCGATCACCGGGGTTCGCTTCGCGGCCGAGACGACGGCCGCAAGCCGGAGCTTCCTGCGCGCGCTGATCGCCGCAAGCCGTTTCGTCGTGACCGAGGGAGATGCGGCCGCCTGGAGCTGCGAGGAAGACGATCCGACCGGCGTGGCGAGGGTGGACTACCAGCGCCGGGCGACCGACGCGGCAGCGTTCGCCCTCACGCGGACCTGCACGAGCTACCGCGGCGCGACCGGCATGCCGCTGTCGAGTGTCGCGGCAAAGGGCGAGGCGCGCTTTGTGGGCGAGCATGGCTGGTACGCCCACGCGCACCACGCGGCTCGGCTCGGCGCCGACATCGAAGAGGTCAATGCGCGCATCGAGGTCGCGTTCACGCTCGATCTCACGCTCGCTGGCACCGAGGACCTCGCGAAGGACAGCCTGCCCCGCGTCGACTGGGACGGCGCGTGGGAAGATCTGCGCGGCGGCGACGACGCCCGCGCCGGTGGCGACGAGATTCTGCGTGCGCGTCGCGAGCGCGAACTCGCCGGCCAAACGGTGGCGTCGCTGGTCGTCGAACTGGTCGACTTGCTGCGCAACCAAGGGATCGAGGCCCACGACACGTTCACGCGACGTGCGGCGCTGGTCGACCTGCTGCGGCTGCGGCCGGATGCACTGCCTGAGCTGGCCGCCGAACTCGCGCGCCAAGACCTCGAGCCGAAGCTGAAGGCGCTGCTGCTCGGCGTCGCCGGCGCGGTCGGCACCGAGGCTGCGCAGGTGCTATGCAACGCGTTCGTCACTGATCCGACGCAGCACGTCGACTTGCGCGTTGCCGGGTTACACGCGCTGTTCCAGCTCGATGCGCCGGCGGCGCAAACGCGCGAGACCGTGCTGCAAGTCGCAGGCGACCCCAGTGTCCCGCTGCCCGTGGCCGGCACGGCGTTGCTGTTGCTCGGCACCTACGCCAGCCGCGGACCAGACGCTGCCTTCGCCGACTTGCTCGCCAAGGAGCAGCCGGCACGCGACCGTGGCCTGATCCACGACTGGCTGTCGGCGTTGGGCAACGCCGGCCGCAGCGAGGTGGTCGACGCCGTCGCCGGATACCTTCAGGCCGAGGATTCACAGCTCCGCGCTGCCGCGGTCGGCGCGTTGCGGCGCGTCACCGACGTTCGCGCCGAGCAGGCGCTGCTCGCGCGGCTCGAGCAGGACGCGGATGCCGGCGTGCGCGCGGTCGCGGCCGAGCAGTTGGCCGAGCGCGGCACCGCGGCGGCCCTCACGGCCGTCGAGCGCTGCTTGGTCGGCGCCGACGATGGGCTACGCGCGGCGATTCGGCGAGGCGTCGAGCGTGGACCGCGGACACCACGGTCGGACGCGCTGCGGCAGAGATGCGGGCAGTCGTGATGCACACCGTTCGCCCGCTGCCTCGTGGTCACTTCGCGAGCACCGGCCCGAAGCCGTCGATCAGGTCGAGCCCTTCTCCATGACGCCGGTCAGCCGCATGAGCGCGCGCCGCAGGAGTTGGCGCGATGCGTCCTCGGTGATCCCCATCACCTTGCCGATCTCGTCGTGCGGCAGGCCGACGATCTTGGCGAGCGTGATCACCTCGCGGTGCTGTTCGCTGAGTTGGGTAAGCGCATGCTCGATCGCCTCGATCTGTTCGCGCGCCGCCAGGTGCATGCTGGGGGTGGTGAAGGTGGCGTACTGATCGAGCAGAGCGCGGTCCGAAGCGTCGTCGGTTGCGGCAGCCACGTTCTTGCCGAAGCCTCGCTTCTGCGCCCGGTGATGCCGGTTGCGCTCGATGATCTTGCGCAGCGCGGTGGTGTAGAGCCAGCTCTTGAATGCGGCCTCGCCGCGGAACTCGAAGCGCTCCTTCTGCTCCAGAACCTCGCGGCACACCGACTGCACGAGGTCGGAGATCGACTCGCGGGCGGCGACGGCCGGGCCGGCGCGCGCGCGCACGAACGCGTGCAGCGTGTCGAGATGGCGCTGCAGGATGTCGTCGACTGTGTCCATGGCGCCGTGATCAGCGCAGATTGACGAATGGCACGGCTTCGCTGAAGCGACCCTGCAAGGTCGTCGGGTTCAAGGTCAGCGCTTGCAGCACCAGGCTGTAGCCGGCGAGCGATGGGGGCGCTCCGGGGATAGAAACGCTGGTCACGCCGCCCGCGCCGATGGTGCCGGACCAGAGCTGGTAGTTGCGATCGAGCGGGAGCAGGACCGCCATGTCGAACGGCAGGAACGCAGACAGGTCGAAGAGGTCGAGGCCGTCGCTGAGCAAGAGCACGGCGGCATCGCCCGTAGTGCCGGCGATGGTGACCGTCTGTTGGCTGCCGGAAGGCCACAGGGTGGCGGCGAAGACGCTCGGCGCGGTTCCGGTCAGGCGTTGGGCGGTCGAGGTGGCATCGGGCGTGACCGAGGTGGCGGTGCTGCCGGCGTAGACGAAGCGCGACGACTGCGTCAACGTGACGCGATTGAACGCGCAGTTCCAGGCGTACACGTTCGACGTGGTGATGGCGGTGGTGCGCGAGGCCGTCAGTCGCTCGAGGGCTACCTTCGGACATCCGGTGACCGCGAGGACGGGATCCGTCGTCGACGTCAGGTTGAGTCGAAGGAGCACGGGCACCGTGACGTTGCTGAGCGTGACCGTCGACTGCGCCGTCAATCCAGTGATGGCGACGTCGGCGCCCGGCGTGTTGATGTTCTGCACCACGATGGGTCCGGTGATCGTGATGGGAGCGTTGACATCCCCGATCACGCGGCCCGGCTGATTCATCGTGAATCCGCCGTAGCTGCCGGCCTCGACCGCGACGACCGTGCCCGCGGGGGCGGCGGTCAGCGCGGCCGCGATGCTGGCGTAGCCGTTGGGTCCGACGAAGCGGGTGACGCCTTCGTTGGCAGCGTGCGGCCTGACCGGGGTGGTCGTCGTCGCGATGCGAACCCACTCGAGGAACGGCGACTGCCGCTGGCGATCGAGGCCGTACGTGTAGGGCGTTCCCGCGAGCAAGCCGTCGTCGATCAGGTTGTAGAAGCCCGGGCCCGTGGCCGGGAACGGTGCGAGCGGCGTGCTCGGCAGGCGCACGACCCGGAACGCGAAGGTCTCTTCGAAACCGGTGCGGATCGACAGCAGGCTGCGGTTGATGCCAGGTCGAGCGGTGAAGTTCGCGATCGACGTGGTGTTGGAGCGCCAGGTGATGCGGCCGGCGGGGTCGTCCTCGAAGGCCGCGCCCCCGCGGTTGCCACGCGAGTCGACGACAGTGATTGGCGCGCTGGCGGCGGTAGTCTTGATGTTGCGGATCGAAGCGAGGTTGTCGAAGTCGAGCTCGAAGAGGGTCGCGGCCGCGCTGCGCGTGAGGTCGAGGAGAACACCGCCGGACTGCCCGCCCATGAAGTGCCCGCCGCGGAAGTCGAACGGGGCAGCGCCGAAGGTCGCAGTGGCCGGGACTACGACGCCGTTGCTGTCCATCCCCGAGATGCGGAACGAGCGCGCGTCGATGTGACCGGCAAGCGTGATCGGGCTGTTGGTTCCAGCGATCACGGCGGGCGAAGCTGGGGTGCCGTCGAGAGTGAGTCGACCCGTGGACGTCACCGCCAACTTCGTGGGGTACTGGCCCTGCACCAGGTTGAGTCGGGCGCCGTTACGCAACACGAGGGATCGGTCGATGGTCAGCTCGGGGTCTTGTAGGTAGTTGGCGACGACGTTGAGCGTACCCCCCGCGTCGACGAGCACGTTGCCGGGATATGTCATGTCGCCCAGGCTGACGTGCGCATCGACCGTCGCCGTTCCCCGGATCACGGCCTCCCCGAGCACGACGCGGGAGGTCAACATGGCGTAGTCCCGCATCGCGAAGGTGGCGTTCGATGCCACGTCTGCGTCGTAGACCTTCCAATCGAATGTGCGCGCGATGCAGCCCGTTCCGACTTCGAGACGGTCGATGGTCGGATAGCCGCCGAAGGGTGCGGAAAAGTGGACACAGTGGAACTCCACCTCGACCCCGTTCGCGAGGATCACGTCTCCGAAGTACGAGGCCGGGTTGTCCGACACCGAAATGACGATCGGGACCGCAGGGTTGTCGGCCGGCTCCTCGAACCGGATCACGCTGCGCGTCGGAGCGAACGTGTTCGAGGACCTGATCGTGATGCCGCTGCGGATGTACATCTGTCCTGGCACTTCGGGTCCGTCACACGTCGACGAGGACTGCGCGATCAGAGATGTGGCGCGCAGGATGTCCGCCGGCCCCCCCTTGAGCAGCACCCGGTGCTGGAACTCCATGATCCCGCACGTGACAGTGCCGCGGATCCATATCGTCAAGGACGCCAGGTCCAGGTCGCCACACCGCAGGTTCTCGAGGATCACCTCGCCGCCGCGACCGACGATGTCGCCCGAGATGTTGCCGCTTCCGCCAGCGCCATCGATCACGAACTGGGGACCGAGGCTCGTGATCTCGGTCCTGCCACTGATCGTGCCGTCGACGGTGAGGCGCGCGTTGGCAGCAGGTTCGAACTGAAGGGGGCCGGACACGTTGCCGGAAACTGTGTGCGACGTGCCCTTCACCACGAGCGGAAGTGACGATGCGTTGGACACGCTTCCCGTCCCCAGCGCATCGGCGAGAACGCTGAGGTTCCCGTTGACGACGAACGAGGCCGTGATCGTCGCGCTGATGTTCACTGCGCCGAGCGTCCCGACAGTCAGTGCGCCGACCTCACAACCGGAGCCTACGGTGCAGATGCCGTTGGTCACGGTGAACGTTCCGGACAGGGTCGTACCGGAGATCAGCGAGATGCTGCTCGCGAGCACCTCCGCGTTCGCGAAGCGGCCCCACAGGTAGACGCTGCCCGCGGCCATGCGCAGAAGGCCCGGTCCAGCCACTTGCGCGCCGCTTGCGAACGCGGTCGCCACCCCCCTGACGTCGAGGCGCGCCCCGCCGTTGATCGTGAGCACCTTGCCGGAGCCGACGTTCAGTGACCGACAGGCGGCCGTACCCGAGATCGCCGGCTGCAAGCTGCCTGCGGTGATGCTTGCGTCCACCGACGAGATCGGCACGCCAGCGCTCCAGTTGACCGGGTCGTGCCAGTTCGTCGAGAAGCCGAGCCAGGAAGTGGTCTGCGCCAGGGCCGCACTGGATAGTCCGACGGAAAAGAAGACCGAGACAGCTAGCGCGCGCATGGACGACTCCTTTGACGACGTGACGGGCTGGGAATCCTATGGTGCCGATGCGACCCGCGCTACCTGGCCTACCGGCCGTCGGCGTCCACGCGCAGCGCCGGACGCACGCCCACGAGGTCACTCGCGGCGCGGACCCTCACTTCCTCCCGGTTCGAGCAGCGGGCGAAGGCCCGGTCGAACTGCCAGCAGCCACCGCGCGCAATGCGGATGGCCGGGAGCGCGCCGTGCGATGCCTTGGGCTCTTCGCGCAGGCCATTCCCTGGCCGGACCGCAGTCGAGTACGGCATTTCGGCGTCGGCACACATCTCCATGACGTTGCCGTGCATGTCATGCAAGCCGAACGCATTGGGCGCGAAGCAGCCGACCGGTGCGTGCACGAGATGACCGTCACTCCAATCCTCGAACCGTGGCCACCCGAGCGCCTTGTCTGCCGCGAACCTATCAGCGACGTTGTCGTGCTGCTCCAGGCCCTCCGGGTCATCGCCCCAAGCGAACACTGTCGTCGCTCCGGCCCGGCAGGCGAACTCCCACTGCGCCTCGGTCGGCAGATCGAGCCGATGCCGCCGGCAGACGTTCGTGGCTTCGTCCCAGTACACCTGCTCGACGGGATTGGTCCAGGTGGCGTCAGACACGCCCTTGGGCATCTTGTACTCGGGCGAGAAGTGGCTCGGCACGTCGCCGTCGAACAGCCGCTTCCATTGCGCCTGCGTGCACTCGAACTTCGAGAGGAAGAACGGCGCGAGCGTCACCTCGTGCGCTGGCATCTCGTCCTTCTCCGCCGCCTGGTCCTTCGCCTTGTCGCTGCCCATGGTGAACGTACCGCCCGGCAGCAGCACGAACACGAACCCCAATTCGGGGCGCATGCGCACGCGTCCGGTCTTCTCGTCGCGCGCCGGCAACGCACCAGGTTCACCCGAGTCCGGGTGATAGAACTCCCAGAGCTTTGACTCTGGATCCGGGCCGATCGGAACGAGCCCGAGCTGTGGCACCAGGGCAAGCGCGCGATAGAGGACGCTTGCGCGCACGCCGTCGGCGGCGGCAATCGCCGCGCGCGCCGCATCCCATTCCTGGCGATGCTCATCCACCGTGCGTTCGCGCAGCGTGCGCGCCAGCTCCAGTCGCTCCGTCACCCCGGCGACGTTCTTCGCCGTCGGCGCCGGCGCGAAGAAGCGCTCGAAGTCGGCGATGAGACGAGAAAACTCGGTGTAATCGACGGCGTCCTCCGGCGAGACGAACGTGAGCCCCGCGTCGCTGCGCTGCCCGCGCTTTTCCACCTCGGCGAGGTAGGCGCGCTGCACCCCGATGCGGTCGCGCAGACCAGCCGCGCGCTGCAACCAGTACTGCAACCGCGGCACCAGGTCCGGATGCACCGGCCACAGGTCGTTGAGCGCCTCCTGCTCCAGGCCGCGCAACACCGGCGGATCCAGCCGGTCCTTCGCCTTCCTGGTCTCGACCTCGGCGCGGGCGGCGTCGAAGTAGAAGACCAAGGCGACCACGAGGCCGGCCACCAAGCCAACAAGCACGATCACCGCCGCGATCGCCTGCACGCGATACCGCTTGAGCAGTTTGCGCGCGCGGTACATCGTGCTCGGCGCGGTCGCCGACACCGGCTCGTCGGCGAGATACCGCTGCACGTCGGCGGCGAACTCGCCGACCGAGGCGTAGCGAGCGTGACGCTCCTTCTGCAGCGCCTGCATCACGATCCAATCGAGGTCGCTGCGCAGCGCGCGCAAGAGCGTGCTCACGGTCGTCGAGCGAGCGCGCGCGGGCGGGTTGGCGTCTTTCGCCAGCGCAGCGAGCCGACGGCTCGGGCGCGGCGGCTCGACCTCGCGGATCATGCGCGCCATCTGGTAGTAGCCGTCAGCGAGTAGCTCTTCGTTGCTGAACGGCAGCTCGCCGGTGAGCAGCTCGTACAGGATCACGCCGAGCGCGTACACGTCGGTGCGCGTGTCGACCTCGTCGCCGGTCATTCCGGTCTGCTCTGGGCTCATGTACGCGGGCGTGCCGAGCATGCAGCCCTCGGTGGTGAGCTGCGTCACGTCGAGCACGTGCTGCTCGGTGGCGCGCGCGAGCCCGAAGTCGATGATCTTGGGCACGCCGCGTCCGTCCTGTTCGACGACCAGGATGTTGGCGGGCTTGAGGACGCGGTGGATGACGCCGCGCTGGTGGGCGTGCTGCACGCCGGCGCACACCTGCAGGAAGAGCGCGAGACGCGGCTCCAGCGCCAGGGTGTGTCGGTCGGCGAACTCGGTCAGTGGCGTGCCGGGCACGTACTCCATCACGAAGTACGGCTGCCCGCGCTCGGTGCGCCCCGCATCGAACACGCGCGCGATGTTGTCGTGGCTCATCAGCGCCAGCGCTTGGCGCTCGAACTCGAAGCGCTTCAGCACTTCGTCGGTGTCCATGCCGAGCTTCACCAGCTTGAGCGCGACGGTGCGTTCGAACGGTTGGCTCTGCTGTGCGAGGTACACGGCGCCCATGCCGCCGGCGCCGAGCTTGCGCACGATCCGATACGGGCCGACGAGGTCAGGTTCGCCGGCAGGCGCGCGCGGTCCTTCGCCCACCGCGGCGCGGGTGCGGTCGCTCGCAAGCCTCGGCCGCACGTCGCCGCCGGCGGCGACGTCGGCGAGCGCGGAGGCATCGAGCAGCCCACGAAACGCTGCATAGCGCGCGCGCAGCCGGTTCGCCTGGTCGGGGTGGGCGGCGCACAGACGTTCCAGCGCCACGCTCTGCTGAGGCTCCGGCAGATCGACGATCTGGTCGAGTGCGGCCTCGATCGATTGAGGCCCGGGCCCCTCGGAGACGGTGTCCGCCACGGCGAGCAGCATAGCTTCGTAACCGTGGCCGTCGCCCCTGCGGGCTGGATCACGCGGCCGCGGACGTCGGAACGTCGCGGGGCTGACCTTGGTCCATCCCGTCCCAAACCGCTTTTCGCCGTCACGCCGAGACGGCCTTTGCCATGCAGCAGTGAGCGACGGCAGATCGCCGCCGCACAACTGACGAACTCACGGATCTCCGATGGCAATCTCTTCCTCCCTTTCGACTCGCCGCTCGACCCCGATCAACAACCGCGCTCGGCGCCTCACCTTCCTGTTGTGCGCGGGCTTGGCCGCGTGCGGTGGTGGAGGCGGCGGCGCGCCCGGCGCCAGCACCGGAGTCACGCTCGTGCTGAGCCCGGCCGAGGTCACGCTCGGTGCTGGTGGCACCGTGCAGTTTGCGGCCGAGATCCGAGGCACGGGCGACACGCGCGCGCGCTTCGAGCTGATCAGCGGACCCGGTGGCGTATCGACCGACGGGCTCTACAGCGCGCCGAGCACGCTCGGCTCAGCGGGAGCGACCGCGTCGGTGCGTGCGGTCGCCTTGGCGGATGAGCGCGCGGTTGCCGTCGCCACCGTTCGCCTCGGCGCTGGCAACGGCAACGGCAATGGCGGCATGCTGGAGTCGCTCGGCGCCAAGGTCGGGACTGGCGTCGCCACCGAGGTCGGCGATGGGTCGCGCCGCAGCCTCCTCCGCTGCGTGACCGGCGCGGTCGAAGCCGCGCGTCTGACGAGCCAGCCGCAGCCCGTGTTGGTCGGCACCCTGCGCCTACAGAGTGGGCAAGCGACCTACGAGCCGACGCCGACCGACCGCTTGGTGGTGATCTCGGGCACGGAGCCCGCGGCGACCTTCCGAATCACGAGCATGAACGGCGACTTCAGCAGCGGTGGCAACAACTTCTTCGACGGCGACCATGACTTCGACGCGCAGGTCGAGCTGGCCGGCGTCTTGGACGTGCAAGCGACGTCGCAGCGGCGCGCGCGCGCGGCGCAACGCATGGTGCGCGGAACGGCGATCCTCGACGGCAACAGCTTTGCCGTCGACGTGAACGAGACCGACGACATCTTCTTCGATTCGAGCGGCGGCGGGATCCAGGTCCGGGTTCGCACCACGGTGCGCGGCAGCGTCGAGGGCCAGGGCATCAGGGTGCAGCTGCAAGATGACGTCAACGTGCTGGCGCAGCGCACCACCTTCCTCAGCGTCGAGACGCAGCGCGTGCTGGCGAGCACTTGGGAAGTGAACGGCGCCCGCTACGAGCTGCGCGATGGCCGACTGAACAAGGTCTTCCGCGATGCGCGCGCGACTGAACTCAGCTTCTGGCGGGCCGAGGGCACGATCTTCAAGGACGGTGTCGCGATCGGTAGCCTGCGCGGCGACTTCGAGAACAGCTTCTACGTCGTGCGGCTGGTGCGCGGCGACGAGCGCGTCGAGCTGATGCGCATCTTCCTGAACGTGTGATTCACGACCGCCAAGTTGATGTCTCGATCGCCTCGAGTGGCCGCACGACACGGCGTGAGCGAAGAAGCATGCGCAGCACCCGACACCGCGCGCTACAACGCGACCCCATGCAATGGCCGACCTCGCCGCTCTTGCAGAAAGCAGCCGCCGTCGCCGCGCTCGCGCAGCACCCGTTCCGGTGCGCCTGGTGGGCGCGCACGGGGTTCTTGCAGACGGCGTTGCAGACGGGGCGGCGCGACTCGGCCGCGCCGCGGCTCGAGCGCTGGGACACGCCCGACGGTGACTTCGTGCGCGTGCACTTCTGGCCGGCGCAGCCGGAGCAACCGACCGTGCTCCTGCTGCACGGCCTCGAAGGCAGCCGGTACTCGCGCTACGTCGGCGAACTGGCGTTCCTGCTGCAGCCGCTCGGCTGGCAGCTCGTCGTGTTGGAGTTCCGCTCGTGCGGCGGCGAGACCAATCGGCTGCCGCGCTCCTACCACAGCGGCGAGACCGGTGACCTCGCGTTCGTCGTCGAACGGCTGCTGCGCACCGAGCCCGAGCGCCCGTTGTTCGCTGTCGGCTTCTCGCTGGGCGGCAACGCGCTGCTCAAGTGGCTCGGTGAAGCGGGTGAGCGGGCGCCGCTTGGGTTGGTTGCCGCCGCCGCCGTGTCGCCGCCGTTCGACCTCGAAGTCGCGGCGCGGCAGTGCGATCGCCGCTACCGCGGCCTGATCGCGCGACACTTCCTGCGCACGCTGGTGCCCATCGCGGCCGGGAGCCGCAACCAACGGGTTGCATGTCGGCGCAGCGCCGACCAGCAGGGCCCCCGGCCGCTTTATTGCTGGGGCTTCCAGAGCCGCTGAGTAGTAGCGAATTGGGCGTCATGGCGAATTACGACCGCCGTAGATTTCGCGCGCCCCGCAAGGATTCGCGGCCCTTGCAGCCCAAGGCCATCGCCAAGGCGCAGCAGTTCCCTGGGCGGCTCGACGCCGACGCGGTGCGACGTTGCCGCACGTTCGCGGCGTTCGACGACCTCGTCACCGCGCCGCTGCACGGCTTTGCGAACGCGCAGCACTACTGGCAGGCATCGAGCTGCGCGCAGTTCCTGCCTGCCATTCGCCGCCCGACGTTGCTGCTCGCGGCGGGCGACGATCCGCTCGCGCCCGAGGCAGTGTTGCCGCGTGCGGCCGTCGCGGCGTCGGCGTTCCTCGTGCCGCAGTTTCCGCCCCGCGGTGGGCACGTCGGCTTCGCCGAGGGCGGCCCGCCGTGGCGACCGCGGCGCTGGGCCGAGGCGCAAGTGCTGCGGTTCTTGGCGCTGCACGCGGGGTGGCGGAACGGCCAGCCTTGACGCTAGGCCTTCTTCTTCGTGGTCGTCGCGGATCAGTAGCGCTGCGCTTCAACGGCCAGGTCGCATCTCACCAATCGAGTTGTTGGCGAGTTGTTTGTTGCGTGCGGGCCTTACCAACACTTGATCTTCGCCTTGTGGCCCTTGGCGCGGCCCAGACGTCGATCGCGAGTGTGCACCGGAGCATCGAGTTGCTCAGCCAGGGCCACGTAGACTGCATCATAGGCCGTGATGTTGGCGCGCAGTTGCCACGCTCGGGGCAACAACAGAGCATGCGGATGCCGGTTCAACCGGAGTGAGGCGAACGCTTGCAGCCCATTGCTTGCCCGTATCGGCGTGATGGAGCGCAACATCTCCAGTTTGCGCAAGCCCTGCACAACCTCGACGTCGATCAGATGTGGCGCGTGCAGCGCGGGCCCGTTTGCCAGCAGCCAGTCACCAAACTCGGCGCCGACGGCGCTGCCAAGAACCAACTCGAGGACGAGGGACGCGTCCGCCACGATCATCGGCCGTCACGTTCGCGACGGATGACCTCGGCTGGGCTGGGCTGGAGCACATCGTCGTAGCGGGGCAGGCGAGTGAGCAGCTCTTCGGTGGTGGGTAGCTGCGCGAACCGCGCTAGTTCTTCGAGTAGATAATCGGACAACGTTCGACCAGCCATGCTGGCGCGCGTCTTCAGCGTGCGATGCAATCGCTCCGGCACGTTGCGAATTTGGATCATCTTCGTCATGCGAAGAACATGCGCGCATGCTCAGCACATGTCAAGGTTCGGCATGGACGTCGGTTGTGTCGCCGCGGCAACAGTCCGTCGCGACTTGCTGAGCACCACCTCCTTGGCAGACGCAGGTCGGGGGTTGAAGCTGCGCTGCAAGGCAGCTCGCGCACCACGAAGCGCGGCAGGCCGGCGCGCGAATCGTCGTCGGCGACGCGGGCGATCGCACAGGCGCGCCCTACTTCAGCGTGAACGCGACGTCGCGCTTGCTCTCGCCGTCCTTGAACTCGAGCTGCAGCGCCGCGTAGGGCGCGTCCTTCTCGCGCTCGACGCCGACGAACGCCTCGATCGTGACCATGCCCTCGGGCACGTTGGGGAGCAGGAAGCGGCCGAACTCGTCCAGCTTGAAGGTCTCCTCGCCGCGCGGCCCGTGGTCGTGGCGCGCCACCGCGAGGTGCGGGATCTGGCCGCTGCGGCCGTCGACGACGGTGCCGCTGATCTGACAGGCGCGGGTGACGGCGATCTCGACGTCGCGTTGCCCGGCGCGCGCGGTCGCCGCGCGATGCGTGTGGCCGCTCGGCAGGCCCTGCACCAGAAGCCTCGCCGCCGACTGCGGCGGCAGGTGATCGAGGCGGAACGCGCCGCTCGCGTCGGTCGTGGCCGCGATGCCGGGCAGCGCGTAGGCCTGCACCACGAGGCCGCCCGCGGTCACGCCGTTCGGCACGACGACGCGCCCGGTCACCGGCTCGGTGCGAACGAGCTGGCACGCGACCGCGAGCGGCGCATCGAACGCGAACGACGGCTTCTCCACCTGCGCGTGGCCAGCCTTGAACACCCACAACGTCACGAAGCGATTGCTAGGCGACACTCCGGCCAGGGTGAACGAGCCGTCAGCCGCACTGGTCGCCTCGGCGAGCACGATCCCCCGCTCGCCACCGTCGACAGCCTGGACGCGCGCGCCGTGCACGGCCTGCCCGCTCGCGTCCTGCACCCTGCCGGCGATCGGCACCGCCGGAGTGAGCGTCGCCGCGTTCTGCGCGTGCTCGCCCTTGTGCACCAGGAACGCCGCGACGCCGACGCCATCCACCGTCGCGCGCGCCAGCGAGTACTCGGGCACCATGTCGTGCGGCACCACGATCGAGTCGGTCTGCTTGCTGGCGACTTCGCCGAGCTTGCGCGGCCGCGTTGGCGCCGCGGGCGTGCGGTCGAACTCGAAGAGCTCGAGCTTGCAGCTGAGGAACGGCTTGCCGGCCGCATCCCGCACGGCGACCCTGGTGTCGATCCGCGACGCCGCGCCGACGACGAACTTGATCCCGATCCCGACGGCGGCCAGCGCCAGCACGGCGCCGGCGATCAGCATGGGATTCGTCTTGGGCTTTTTGGCCTCGCGCGCCGCGCGTTGTTCGCGGATCGACGCGGTGCGCTGGCTCGATCGATCGTGCGGCAACGGGGATTCCGAGCGCGAGGGCATGGTCGAGAGCGTAGCACCAGGCTTCCTGGTCGTTGCGGATCAGTAGCGCTGCACTTCCACCGGCCAGGTCGCCTCCCGGCGCCAAACTTCGCGACCTTGCGGGTCGTACTCGCGCGCCATGCCGTTCTCCGCAACCAGCGTGTTGCCGTTGGGCAAGCGGTCCGCATCGCTCGGGTGCGACAGGTTCTCGAGCGTGAACACGATCGCGCCGACGCGATCGACCTCGATGACCTTCTGGGCCTCCCGCAGGGTGATCAACGTGTTGCCGTTGGGCAGCCGATCGGCGTCGTGCACCAGCCTGAGGCCTTCATGCTGCCACACGATCTTGCCGGCGCGATCGACTTCGATCACTCGCGCGCCGAGCACGTCGGCGATCAACGTGTTGCCGTTCTCGAGGCGATCGCAGTCGAACGGGCGCACGTTGTCCTTGAACTCCCACACGATCTTGCCGGCGGGGTCGACCTCGATCACGCGGCTGCCGAAGGTGTCGGCGATCAACGTGTTGCCGTTCGCTAGCCGATCGGCGTCGTACGGGTTCTTGAGGGTTTCGAACTTCCACACCACCTTGCCGCGCGCGTCGATCTCGATCACCGAGCTGATGGCGAACTGGGTGATCAGCATGGTGCCGGCGTGGGTCAGTTCTGCGTCCCACGCGCCGAACACGTCATTGCGGCTCCACAGCGTGTCGCCCTTCGCGTTCACCGCCAGGACCCGGTTGTCGGAGTAGTCGGCGATCAGCGTGAACGGCTCGACGGGTTTGGTCTTGGCCCAGAAGAAGCACGCGCTGAAGCGCGCAGACTGTAACGCGGCCAACAGGTGGGGACGCGCGCGGTTGGCTTCGACCTGCAAGGCGCGGTCGAGCGCCGGGATGGCAGGTGTGCCGATCTCCGCCAACGCTTGCAGCGCGTCGTCGCGCAGATCCGGGCTGGCCAGCGCCGCGATTGCGGCGTCGATGCGCGCTTGCAGTTCCTTGTCAACTTCCGGTTTCGAATCCTGCTTGGCCTGCGGATCTTGCGCGCCAGGGTCATCCACCGGCGACGCGGCGTGCCGCGCGCCAGCGCGCTGCTGCTGCCAGACCAGCGCCGCCACCACCGCAACGCCGGCCACCAGCAGAGCAGCGGCGAGACCGAGCCTTCGCGCGCGGTCGGCCCGCGACGGCGGACTCTCAGCCCGCGTGAGGATGCGATCGAGCAGATCGGGTGCCGGTTGCGCACCGTGGACCTCGCGCAGGAACGCCGTCATTAGTTGATGTTCGGCTTGAACGGAGAAACTCGGGTTGGTGTCACTCATGGTCGTTTCCGCAGCACGCACTCGCGCAGCCGCTGCCGCGTGCGTTGCAGCAGCGTCTTCACGCCGTTGTCGGTCATGCCGAGTTCGCGCGCGATCTCGGCGCGGCTCGCCTCGTCGTGCGCGCCAAGGCCGTAGCTCAGCTCGACGGCGCGTCGCGCCTTGTCGTCGAGCTGCGCGACGCAGCCGCGCAAGGCGACCAGCAACTCGTCGCCGTCATCGGCGCAGTCGTGCTGCCACAACATGTCGACGGCGTCGGCCAAGGGTTCGGCGGTCGGCGTGTCGCGGTGCAAGCGCAGGAAGAGAAAGCGCGCCGTGCGCCGCAAGAACACCGCCGCCGCCGCTGGTTCTGACTGCGCCACGTCCTTGCGCAGCGCGACGACGAACGCTTCCTGCGTGAGGTCGTCGGCTTCGTGCGCGTTCGCGCCGTGCGCCCGCAGGTAGCGCCACACGCCGACGAGGTGCTGGCGCACGAAGGTCTCGCGCGCCTCGGCGATGACCTGGCTGGCTGTCGGTGGAGGCTCGCGCACCGCGTGCATGCGGGATAGTCCCATGCGCGCCGGCAGAGTATTCACCAAAGCGGCAAGCCGAGCGACGAACCGCCGATGGACTGGTCCGACGGCGTCCGTTCCGGCATCGTGTGGCGGTGCTCGTCCTCGCGTCCGTCGTCGTCTTCGCCCTAGCCGTCGCACCCCAGCAGATCCACTGGGAACGCGACGTGACCTTCGCCGAACCCGGCGGCACCCGCCTCGCGCTCGACCTCGCGCGCCCGGTGGAATGCGATCGCGCGCCGGCGATGCTGTGCCTGCACGGCGGCGGGTGGTCGCAGGGCAACCGGCAGCACATGCATGGGATCGTGAAGGACTGGGCGGCGCGCGGCTACGTCGCGGCGACCGCGAGCTATCGCCTCGTGCCCGATGCGACCTGGCCGGCCCAGCTCGACGACGTGGTCGCGGCGCTGGCCTTCCTGCGCAAGAACGCCGTGCGCTTCCGGTTGGACCCCGAGCGAATTGGAGCGACGGGGTTCTCGGCGGGCGGACACCTCGCGCTGATGTTGGGCTTCGACGAGGCGCGCACCGCGGTCGCCGGCGGGCCGGTGCGGGTGGTGGTGAACTACTTCGGCCCGACCGACCTGCGCGCGCTCGAGCAGTTCAAGGACGCTGCTGGCATGGTGCGCGATCTCGCGGGCGACGCTCCGTTCGCCGACCTGTCCCCCGCCGCTTTCGTGAACGTTGGCGACGCGCCGGTGTTGACCTTGCAAGGCACGAAGGACACGCTCGTCCATCCGCGGCAGGCGCGGTCGCTGCACGCGCTCTTGCAGAAGACGGCAGTCCCGACGCAGCTCGAACTGCTCGACGGGCGCGGTCATGGTTGGCGTGGCAAGGATCTCACGCGCACGCAGGACATGGCGCATGCCTTTGCCGGCCGCTATCTGCACGCGTTGCAGCCACCGCTCGCCGCCGCTGACTTCGACACCGACACCGACGCGTTCGAGCTGTTCGACCAGGGCGCCTGGCAACGTCGCGGCGACGGCCGTACTCGGCTCGCGCTCGCCAAGAAGAGCGACTACGCGCCGACGCACCGCTCGCCGACCGGCCTCGCGATCCTGCGCGAGCCGCAGGTGGGGAGCTTCACCCTCGACGTGGACGCGCGCTCGATGACCGCGGAGTACGGCCACCGCGACCTGTGCCTCGTGTTCGGCTACCAGTCGCCGACGCGCTTCTACTACGCGCACCTCGCGAGCCAGCCCGACGAGCGCGCGCATGGCGTGTTCTTGGTGCACGACGCCGATCGCGCCAACATCGTGCAGACCAAGAGCGAGGGCGTGCGCTGGGGTGACCACTGGCACCGCCTGCGCGTGCAACGCGATGTGACGAGCGGGCGCATCGAAGTGTTCGTCGACGACTTCGCGACACCGGCGCTCACCGCGACCGACCGCACCTGGCTCACCGGTCGTGTCGGCTTCGGCAGCTTCGATGACCAAGGCGAGTTCGACGCGCTGCGGCTTTACGGGGAACGCGTCACGGGCGGCTGACGGAGGCGGCTCGACGAATCAGTGCACTTGCATGCGCAGGTGCGCCGGCCGGTCGGATTGACGAGCCCATCGCCGGGAGGTATCTCCGACAGCAGCTAGTCGCGGCGCAACCCTGCGCCGCGCGCTGCTTCCGCGGGCGGACCTCGAGACCATGAAGCACCATTGCGAACTCGGCCTCGGCTTCCTGACCCTGACCCTGGCCGTCTCGGCGCTGACAAAGGCGCAGGCGTTGCAGTGGCGCTCGCGCACGATCGCGGCGCGCCAAGGGCACGCGGCGGCGTATGACGAGGCGCGGCAACGGACGGTCGTGTTCGGGGGCAGCAACCCAGCCCGCACGGACACCTGGGAGTGGGACGGGGCGAACTGGATCGAGCGTACGCCGCCGGTGTCGCCGTCGGCTCGGGCTGCGCATGCGATGGCGTTCGATGCCGCCCGCGGACGGTGCATCTTGTTCGGCGGCTTCGACGTCCTTTTTCGCCCGCCGTTGGCCGACACCTGGGAGTGGGACGGGAGCGCCTGGCGACGGGCCAGCCCGCTCGTTGGTCCGGCGGGGCGCCATAGCCACGCGATGGCGTACGACGGCGCTCGGCAGCGGGTGGTTCTGTTCGGTGGCCAGGGCACGAGCGGCAACCCATACGCGGACACGTGGGAGTGGGATGGCACGACGTGGACGCAGCGGGCCACGACGACGAATCCCCCCGGACGACGCGGTCATGCGATGTGCTACGACGACGCGCGACAACGAACTGTCCTGTTCGGCGGCGGCGACGGAACGATGAACATGCGCGATACGTGGGAGTGGGACGGCAACGCCTGGACCCAGGTGTCCGTCGGGGGGCCACCGGCCCAAGCATCCCACGCGATGACCTACGATCGCGCGCGCGGACGGTCGGTGTTGTTCGGTGACTTCGGCCTGTGGGAATGGGATGGCTCAGCATGGCGGCAGCCCACGCCCACGACGGGCCCGTCGCCGCGCCACGGACACACGCTCACTTTCGATGCTGTGCGCCAGCGGAGCACGCTTTGCGGCGGCGAGCAGGCGTCGATGGAGGAGACCTGGGATTGGGACGGAGTTCGCTGGACCAACCATGCCGCGCCAGCTCGGCCGCCGGATCGACCCTACCTTTCCACGCTGGCTTACGACTCGGTACGCGAACGCGTCGTGCTGTTCGGCGGCGGCTTCGCGCCCTTCGTCGTGTTGGGGGACACCTGGGAGTGGGATGGGGTCGGTTGGCTGCAGCGCGTCCCGACTCCGGCGCCGCCGGCGCGTGCCTCTCACGCCATGGCATTCGACGCCGCGCGGCAGCGCACCGTGCTCTTTGGTGGCGTCGACGCGACCCGCGCGTACCTCAGAGACACCTGGGAATGGGACGGGACGCGTTGGACCCAGGTCGCGACTTCGGGCCCGCCGGCGCGACTCAACCACAGCATGGCCTACGATTCCCTGCGTCGGCGCACGGTGCTGTTCGGTGGCGTTGGTACGTTTGGTCAGATGGCGGACACGTGGGAATGGGACGGATCGAACTGGCTCTTCCAGGGGTCGGGGCCTGGTCCGACGGTCCGAGAGAACTCAGCCATGGCGTTCGATGCGGCCCGCGGTCGGACCGTGCTCTTTGGTGGCGAGGACCAGAACAGCCGCCCATTCGGTGACACCTGGGAATGGGACGGCACCACGTGGTTGTTGCGGCAACCCGCGGCCAGCCCAGGCAGCCGCACCGCGCACGCGATGGCCTACGATCTCCACCGCCGCGTGACCGTGCTCCATGGTGGCGGCGCTCCGGCCGTCGGGATTCTCCCGGAAACGTGGGAGTGGGACGGAACGAATTGGGCCCTTGCCGGCGTCCTGCCCTATCAAGCACCCCGTGGCCGGGCGATGGCTTACGACGCGGCGCGCCGCCAGATGGTGCTGCACGACAACGAGACCTGGGGCTACGGCACGGCCGCCTTCAGCCGGAGTTTCGGCAGCGGGTGCATGGGTAGCGGTACCCCGCCCACGCTTGCGAGCAACGATCCTTGGCTAGGAACCCAAACCCTGCACCTCGATCTGACCACGCCGTCGGCGTCAGCGCTTTGCGCGTTCGGCCTCGCGGCGGCGCCGCAGGCCTTGGCGGTGGGCGGCGGATGCACCCTGTACTTGCTCGGGGCGCTCACCTTCCTGCCCGCGACGACCAACGCCGCCGGGTTCGCTACGGCCAGACTCGCGGTGCCCCCTGCGCCACAACTGCGCGGGGCTGCGATCTACGTTCAGGGGTTCGTGGTCGATCCGCTCGGACCAGTGCTCGGTCTGACTCTGACCGCCGGGATCCAACTGGTGTGTGGCGGATAGGCGCGATGGCCCGCGGCGTGCGTCTACGCCGTGACGGCGGACGCTCGCGAGTCTGTTGCGCGCGGTTCACGGCGGCATGCCTACAATCAAGGTGCCCATGCCCGTCTCGCGCCGCGCGTTTCTCGGTCATTCCATGCTCGGC
Organism: Planctomycetota bacterium; assembly: GCA_031423015.1. Lineage (GTDB taxonomy): Bacteria > Planctomycetota > UBA1135 > UBA1135 > UBA2386 > DATGPD01. The sequence continues at coordinate 34,246 of JANPER010000004.1, forward strand.
TTCGCCGGTGCGTGCCGCGAACACAAAGCGCCCCGGCGGCACGCCGAGCCTGTCGGCGGCGCCGTGGGCGATCACGGGATCCTCTGCCATTCGGGGATCGAGACGGCCAGAGACGCGGGCATCGCGGATAGAGCGGCACTCGGCCGCGTGAGGGTATGCAGTGTCCGCGCGGCCAGTGCGATCTGCTCCGGACGTGGGACAGGTGCGGTGTAGTCGGTGTCCTCGTCGACTACCTCGCCCAGCAACGCTCGGATCCACGTTTCAATGTGACGCTTGGGCACCAGCACGGCGATCGGTTCGACAGCTTCACGTCCCTGCGCGCCGGCTTTCTCCAGCTCTCGATCCAGCTGTCGATGCCTCTGAGCAACGGTTTCCTTGTCGGCATCAATCATCACCACGAGCAGCGCGCTGGTCTTCTTGCCGAGAGAGGACCGGCATGCTCTTACTTGGGCTGGGTACTGGTCTCGGACGTGTTTTTCACCGCAGCCTCGACCCGCGGGCAGCGGCAGGAACCTACACGCCCGGAGATCGTGCCCGCATCGCTCCAGGAAACGGCGCACGAGGTTCTGCTGCACAACGTCCTCCACCAGGACGGCCACGTTGGCGAGCCTCTTAGCCAACTTCCCATCCCCGGGCGATGATCTCGGCTGGTGTGAGGCCGGAGTCGTCCGACGGCGCGAAGGGCAATGCGCGCGTTGGTCCTTCGTCGGGACGCTCGAAGAGCACGCCGCCCTGACTCGCCATCTGGTTCAGAAGCTCGGGATGATGCGAGACCAGGATGACCTGGGCTTGCTGCACATCCACCCGGTCGAGCGTCTTCAACAACCACGGCTGGATCTCCGCCAGTGCGATGAAGTTGTCCGGCTCGTCGATCAGCAACGTCGCGTCCGGCGTGATCGCGCAGTTCGTCAAGACGTAAAGCGCGATCAACGCTCGCTGACCCTCGGACAGATCGCCCAAGGCATGAGGAAGGGGCGTGCTTCCGTGTCGCGACCGGATCGTCGCCTGGATGACTCTGACGTTCAGGCCAGCTTCCTTGGCGTCGAGCGCTTCGAGGCCGGGGATCACCTCCTTGAGATCGGCGAGTGCGGCGTGCACGGATGCGCTGCTGTCCAACAACAGGTGGCGGTACCAATCGGCAAAGTTCCCGAGGTTTTTCTGTGGCGCTCTCGCCTCGTGCTCGGAGCGCGTCAACATCGCCCATGGGTTCATCTGTACGTGGACGATGCCGCCGAGCCAGCGTCGGAACACGCTCAGCTTCTGGTTGTCCTTGCGCTCGTCCACGATCGCGAGCCCGGATCGACGCCAGTCGAAATCGAACTGCACCTTGTCTTCATGACGATCGTTGAACAGGTGGACTTTGCCTTCCTCGAGCAAGAACACCGGCTTGCCACCACAGGTCACCGACTCGGTCTTTACACGGATCATGTTGCGCCCGATGGCCGTCGGCGTCGGGTCCTCCACCACCAGCACATACTGGTAGTCGGAGTCACCGCACCGTGCGTCAAGCTCGAACCGCTGCCGCATCACATCCGGTTGCCAGCGAGTCCGCGTGGCTTCGCCGAGCCGATCCTCGCACGGCAGTCCGTGCACTGAGAAGTCCCGCAGGAGGGACAGCACGTCGAGCGCGGTGGACTTGCCGGTCCCGTTGCGCCCGATCACGAGTTGCTTGGCGCTGGGCCTAAACTCGAAGTTCACGAGGCACCGGAAGTTGTCGGCGTACAGGCGCTGGAGCATGCTGCGAGTCTAATCCGCGAGAGCCTTCCGTCTGCGCAACACTCCAACCTGCTCTGCCTCACGGCGATGCTCGATGGCCCTCTGTGCCAAGTTGCCGCGACCGTCGCCAGCGCCATCGGCGAACGTCAACTCCTCTCGTTCGTTGGGCGTGCGGTCGGGTGAAGCCCTCTCTCCCCAGCCGGGCCGGTCGGCATCGTGGCACCCAGACAAGGCGTGCGCTCCACCGTGGCGGCGCTCGCGGCAGGCAGGTCGTCGACAGTCTGTTGCGCGCGGTTCCCCGCGGCGTGCCTACAATCGCCGCACGCATGCCCGTCTCGCGCCGTGCGTTCCTCGGTCATTCGGGTCATTCCATGCTCGGCTTCGCCGGTGCGCTGCGCGTGGGCAAAGGCTGCGCGTGGCGCGCCGACGCGCCGGCGCAGGCCGTGATCCAGATCCACCTCGGCGGTGGGCTGTCGCATCTCGACACCTTCGACCCCAAGCCCGAGGCGCCGGTGGAAGTGCGTGGCGGGCTCAACACGGTGGTCTCCAAGCTCGGCGGCGAGCTGTTGAGTGAGACGCTGCGCCGCACGGCGGACATCGCCGACAAGATCACCTTGATCCGCTCGATGACGCACACCGAGGCGGATCACGACCGTGGCACGCACACGATGCTCACCGGCTTCCAGCCGAGTCCAGCGATCCTGTATCCGAGCGTCGGTGCGGTGGTCGCGCACGAACTCGGGGTGCGCAACGACCTGCCGCCGTACATCTGCGTGCCGAACGCGGGCACGCAGTTCTTGGGCACCGGCTACCTCGGCGCGGCGCACGGACCGTTCTCGGTGGGTGGGAATCCGGCGCAAGACCGCTTCCGCGTGCGCGATCTCGCCGCGCCACAGAACGTCGACGAGGCGCGGCGCGCGCATCGCCGGCAGATGCTGGCCGACCTCGACGCCGACTTCGCGGCGCTGGGTGATGCAGACGCGGTGCACGCCAGCGAAGCGTTCTACCAGCAGGCTTGGGCGCTGATCGATTCAGCGAACGCGCGCGCGGCGTTCGATCTCGCCGCCGAGCCGGATGCGATGAAGGAACGCTACGGCCGCCGCGGCCTCGGCATGAGCTGTCTGTTGGCGCGTCGCCTCGTGCAGGCCGGTTCGCGCATCGTGGTGGTCAACGCCGCCGGCTTCGATCACCACCAGCAGATCGCGCGCGACCTGCCGCCGCGCATGGCCGACGTCGATCAAGCCTTCGCGGCGTTGATCGCCGACCTCGACGCGTCGGGCCTGCTGGCGACCACGATGGTGCTGCTCACCACCGAGTT
>JANPER010000005.1:0-36432 GCA_031423015.1 Planctomycetota bacterium
GCGGCGGCAGTTGATGAGTTAGACGAACGAGGAGGAGAGCGTCAGCTTGAAGGAAGCCGCCGCGCCCGTGCGAGCGACCGACCGGGGCGACGGGCAGGCTGGGGGCTCGGGCGCATGGGTGGACAATCCGGTACGGCGGGGAGCGGGCGACGAACAACCGGGGGCGAGGGCGAGGGCGAGTGTCGTATGGGATACATACGTCTGTATTTGTTGATGTGGCCAGGAGATTGTCGGGAAGAGCGTGGACTTGAAGCGTGGATGTCGTAACTTGTGCTCAATCACTTAGGGTCACGGTAATCGTAGGTTACGACATGAGTCCAAAACTGAAGCGTCGGTCGAAGAAGTCGCGGCGGATGCGGGTGGCGAAGGGCATGCTGCCGTTCAAGCAGCGGGGCGGTTGGCGGCCGGGGGCGGGGCGGAAGCCGAAGGGCAAAGCGGCTGGAGTGTCGCATCGGCCGCGCGGCGAGATGGCGGGAAGGTTCCCGGCGCACGTCACGGTGAAGGTCGCGGCGGGATTACCGCTGCTTCGGAAGGGGCGCGAATACGCCGCGCTCCGCGCCGCCTTTGCCGCCGGCTGCGATCGCTTCGGCTTCCGCCTCGTGCATTACGCAGTACTCAACGATCACCTGCACATGCTGGTCGAGGCAGCGGATCGCGCGTCGATGACGCGCGGGCTGCAAGGCCTCCTGATCCGCATCGCCAAGGCGCTCAACAAACTGTGGCAGCGCGGCGGCAAAGTCTTCGCCGATCGCTACCACGACCGACTCCTCAAGACCCCACGCGAGGTGAAGAACTGCCTCGTCTACGTGCTGGGCAACGGCAAGAAGCACCAGCGCGACGGGCGGCACGTGCACGTGGCTGCGCCCGTCGACACCTTCACGTCAGGGCCCTGGTTCGACGGCTGGAAAGAGACGATCCGCTTCGCCGGCCTCGAAGCCCACATCCGCCCAATCAGCGAGGCGAAGACATGGCTGCTCTCTGTCGGCTGGCGCCGGCACGGGTTGGTCAGCGTCTACGACATGCCGGCGACCGGCTGACGCCAGCCGGCTAACTCGAACTCAACCCCCGCCACAAACAGCGAAGGCCACAACAACGCCTCACACCCGCACCACCCCCACCACCACCGCAGCATCCCCAACCTTGCCCTCCGCCCGATGCATACCCGCCGTCACCTCCGCAAACGCCAACTCATCGGCCAACGTCTGCGCGGCGACGTACCCCGCGTGCGCCTCCAGCGCGACGCGCGCCTCGCCAACCGCCTCGACGTGCAAGCGAATGTGATCGGCGACGTGTAGGCCCGCATCCTTGCGCGCCTGCTGCACCAGGCGCACCAAGTCACGCGCCATGCCCTCGGCACGCAGTTCGGCAGTCAGCACCGTATCCAACACGACGACGCCGTCGTTGGTCGACAACGCAGCACTCACCACGCCTTGCTTGGGGCGAAGCCGTAGCTCCCATTCGCCGACGTCCAACTCACGCGGGCCCACGCGCGCGCGCCCAGCGTCGAGCAGCGTCCAGTCGCCCGTCTGGGTCGCTTGCAGTACGGCCTTCATGTCCGCGCCCAGCTTCGGCCCGAGCACCTTGGCGTTGATCTGCAACTGGAACGTGCCGAAGTCCTTCAGCTCGCGCGAGAAGCGAACCTGCTTGACGTTCAACTCGTCGGCGAGCAGATCCACATACGGCGCCAACGCGTCGGCGCCTTCGCCGGCGATCGTGATCGCCGCCAGCGGCAACCGGATGCGCAGCTTCTGCGCTTCGCGCAAGCTCAACCCCGTCGAGCACGCATCGCGCACGCGGTCCATCGCCGCGACCAACGCCGCATCGGCCGGCAACGCGTCCGCCTTCGGCCAGTCCGCCAGGTGCACGCTGTCCTCGCCCGTGAGCCCGCGATAGACCGCCTCGCTCAGCAGCGGCAGCAGCGGCGCGCACACCCGCATCAGCGTGTGCAAGACGGTGTACATCGTGTCGTACGCGTCCTGCTTGTTCTGATCGCGCTCGCTCTGCCAGAAGCGCTCCCGACTGCGGCGGATGTACCAATTGTTGAGCGCGTCGAGGAACCGCGTGATCGTCGTGCACGCCGTCGACAGGTCGTAGGCATCCAGCTGCGCCGTGACCTCGTGCACCAGCTGCCGTGCCTTCGCCAGGATGTAGCGATCCAGGAGCTGCTTGCTGTCGGTGCGCAGCTTGGCCTTCACGCCATCGGTGTTCGCATACAGCGTGAAAAAGTAGTACGCGTTCCAGATCGGGTTGATCACCAGCCGGATGACCTCGCCGATCTTCTTGCCTTCCTTGTCGATGAACAGATCCTGCCCGCGCAGGATCGGCGAACTCACCATGAACCAGCGCAGCGCGTCGGCGCCGTAGGTGTTGCACACCGCGTCGGGGTCGGGGTAGTTGCGCAGGCGCTTGCTGAGCTTCTGCCCCTCGCTGTCGAGCACCACGCCATGACAGATGCAGTGCCGGAACGGCGGGCGGTCGAACAACGCCGTCGCCAACACCATCATCGTGTAGAACCAGCCGCGCGTCTGCGCGACGTACTCGACGATGAAGTCGGCGGGAAAGTGGTGCTCGAACCACGCCTTGTTCTCGAACGGGTAGTGCACCTGCGCGAACGGCATCGAGCCGGACTCGAACCAGCAATCGAGCACTTCCGGCACGCGCCGCATCATGCTCTTGCCGGTGGGGTCGTCGGGGTTCTTGCGCGTCAGCTCGTCGATGAACGGCCGATGCAGGTCGGTGGGCCGCACGCCGAAGTCGCGCGCGATCTCGTCGAGGCTGCCGTACACGTCGACGCGCGGGTAACGCGGGTCGTCGCTGCGCCAGATCGGGATCGGTGAGCCCCAGAACCGATTGCGCGAGATCGACCAGTCACGCGCGTTCGCCAACCACGTGCCGAACTGACCGTCCTTGATGTGCTCGGGGATCCAGTGGATCTCTTGGTTGAGCGCCACCATGCGATCCCTGAAGTCGGTGACGCGCACGTACCACGAACTCACCGCGCGATAGATGAGCGGCGTGTCGGTGCGATAGCAGTGCGGATAGTTGTGCACGTAGGTCTCGTGCTTCAACAACCGACCTTCCTCTCGCAGGCGCTTGATGATCGGCTTGTTGGCCTCCAGTACGTTCTGCCCGACGTAGTCGCTGACTTCGGCGGTGAAGCAGCCCTTCTCATCGACCGGGCACACCAACTGGATGTCGTTCGCCTCGCACACGCGCTGGTCGTCTTCGCCAAAGCCCGGCGCCATGTGCACCACACCGGTGCCCTCGGCAGTGTCGACGAAGTCCCCGGCCAACACGCGGAACGCGTTAGCGTGCCCCTTGAAGTACGGGAACAGCGGCTCGTACGCGCGGCCGACGAGATCTTTGCCCTTGATCTCACCCACCTTCTCGGCACCGGCGAGTTCCTTCTCGTACTTGCCGAGCGTGGCTGCGCCAAGCACATAGAACGCGCCGTCCTTGCTGACGATCACATAGTCGATGTCCACCCCCACCGCCGCCGCCAGGTTGCTCGGCAGCGTCCACGGCGTCGTCGTCCACACCAACAACTGCAACGGCCCGACGTCACCGGCTTTCGGCGTCAGCTTCAACGGCACCGTGATCGCCGGGTCTTGGCGCGGTCGATACGCGTTGTCCATCCGCGTCTCGAAGTTCGACAGCGGCGTCTCCAGCGCCCACGAGTACGGCATCACGCGGTGCCCCTCGTAGATCAGCCCCTTGTCCCACAACCGCTTGAACGCCCACATCACGCTCTCCATGTAGGAGAGGTCCATGGTCTTGTAGTCGTTCTCGAAGTCGACCCAGCGCGCCTGCCGCGTGACGTAGCGTTCCCACTCTTTGGTGTACTTCAACACCGCCGACTTGCAGGCGTCGTTGAACTTGGCGACGCCAAACTTGACGATCTCCTTGCCGCCCTTGATCTGCAGCTGCTTCTCCGCCTCTTGCTCCGCCGGCAAGCCATGGCAGTCCCAGCCAAAGCGCCGCTCGACCCGCCGCCCACGCATCGTCTGGTAGCGCGGCACGATGTCCTTGACGAAGCCGGTGAGCAGGTGGCCGTAGTGCGGCAGGCCATTGGCGAACGGCGGCCCGTCGTAGAACACGTACTCGTTCTTGCCGTCGACGCCAGCGGCACGGTTGTCGACCGAACGTTGGAACGTGTTCGTCTCTTTCCAGCGCGCGAGCACCTTCTCTTCCAGCTTCGGGAAGCTCGGCTGCGGATCGACTTCGGGGTAGGGCTTCATGCGTGTGCGGAGGAGAACAGAAAGGCGGCTGCGAGACAACGTCGCGGGGTAAGGTGATCGAGCTGCCTGCTCGGCGTCCTACACGAGGACGCGGGTCGTGGCGGTCGCGAGGTCGCCCGATGAATCAAGCAGTCCGAGAGCAGCCGAAGTTCCCCTGGTTCGCTGTCCTGGTGACGTTCTGCATCGGTGCTGGCTTGGAGATCGCTGTGGCCAGCGCAACCGGCGAGCGCGAAGCCTGGGATTCGCCGGCGTACGCAGTCATCGTGCTACCGGGGCTGGCCCTCACCGCCGCCACATTCGCGTGGTTTCTGCCCCGCCACTCGGTCGTCTGCGGGGTCGCCGCGGTGGTCGGCCACCTCGCCGCGATGACCTTCCGCGCCTCCGAGATCGGATCGATGTGGCCTATCGGCTTGCTGTTCTCGATCCCCATCGCCGGCGCCGTTGCACTGATCGGGCTGTTCGTCGGCCGGCTTCGCCGCGAAGCAACGCGCGACGACGACGGTGGGGAAGACGAGGCAGAGGACGAGTAGCCGTGGCCAAAGCGCGCTCGCGGCGAGTCACCAAGCTGCTCGTTCTCGCCGTCGCCAGCGTCGGGGCGCTGTGCGTCCTCGAACTCGGGGTGCGGGTCTTCAAGCCGTTCGGCAACCGCCTGCGCGGCAACCTGATCGTGCTGCCGGTGCTGATGCGCTTCCAGTGGACCAACACGGTGAACAAGAAGCTGACGCCGACGATCACCAACACCTGCAACTCGCTCGGCTTCCGCGGCCCGGAACCCGCCGCCGACTTCGCCGCGCGACAAACGGTGATCGCCGTGGGCGGCAGCACCACCGAGTGCAAGCTCCTCAACGACGGCGAGAGTTGGCCGGAGGCGCTGTTGGCCGAGCTTTTGCCGCGCTTGCCCGACGTGTGGATCAACAATGCGGGGCAGGACGGCCACTCCACGTTTGGTCACGCGATGCTGGTCGAACAGCACCTGCGCGAGCTGAAGCCGAAGTTCTGTCTGTTCTTGGTCGGCATCAACGACATCGGCCGCGTCGACCTGAGCCCCTACGACGCCACCATCGACGCGGGCAGCAGTGGCTTCTGGCGCCGCCGCACAGCGCAGAGCGAGCTGATCTCCTTGGTGCGCGCGCTGCTGCGCACGCGGCGCGCCTACGCCCGCGGCGTGACCCACGCCCACCACGACCTGCAGACGATTCCCGAGTGCGTCGTGTCGACGAGCCAAGGGGAAGCCGAGCTGGAGTTTCATCGCACGCGCTGTCTGCCGGCATATCGCGATCGAATCACGCGCCTGCTGCAATTGACGCGGGCGATCCCCAGTGAGCCGATCCTCATGACGCAGCCGGCGCTGTACGGCGACGAGATCGACAAGACCTCTGGAGTCGGGCTCGGCGCGCGCGCTGTCGACACCGACTATCTGGACGGCGTGGGAATCCGTCACCTCAATGCCAAAGTCTGCTGGCAGGTTCTCGAGCTGTACAACGACGTGACGCGGGAAGTGGCGCGCAGCACCAAGACGGAGCTGATCGAGCTGGCGCGCGCGATGCCCAAGGACTCCGCGCTGTACTACGACTGGATGCACTACACGGCGCAAGGTGCGAGGGTCGTGGCCAAGCTCGTCAGTTCGCGCCTCGCCGAGATCCTCGGCGCACGCCGGTGAAGCGCCGCGCGCGCGCTCACGCCGAGAACTGAGTCGCCGTGGCGTCGGCGCGCGCCGTCCACGCACCGTCCGCGGCCCCAGCCGCGCTCGGACACACCTCGAACAAGCAGCAGCCCTCGCACGCTGGCTGCTTGGCGCGACACACGTAGCGCCCGTGCAGCAAGAGACGGTGGCTGATCTCGATCCACTGCTTGCGATCGAACAGCGCGCACAGGTCCTGCTCGACCTTGACGGGATCCTTGCGCGCCGTGAGCCCCAACCGCTCGGACACCCGCATCACATGCGTGTCGACGACGATGCCGCCCGCCACGCCGAACGCCACGCCGAGCACGACGTTCGCGGTCTTGCGCGCGACGCCGGGCAGCCGCAGCAGCTCATCGAGCGTCTGCGGCACGTCGCCACCAAACTCCGCCAGCAGCGTGCGCGCGGCGCCTTGGATGAGCTTGGTCTTGTTGCGAAAGAACCCGGTCGCCTTCACGACCTCTTCCACCTGGGCAGTCGGAGCCTCGGCCAGCGCCAGCGGCGTGGGCCAGCGCGCGAACAACAGCGGCGTCACCTTGTTCACCGTCGCGTCCGTGCTCTGCGCGCTCAGGATCGTCGCCACCACGAGCTGCCAGGGCGAGGCGTGGTTCAGCTCACAACGCGGATTCGGAATGGCGCGGCGCAGGCGCGCGGTCACGGCGCGCGCGCGCTCGCGCGGATCGGCGGGGGCGTCGGTCACGCGCGGCACCATAGCGCGCGCGGTGTTGTCGGGAGCACGATCCTGCGCCCATCGCGGGTGGGCCCCAACTCGCCGAACCGCACCGATGTTGCCGTCTGCGACAACATCGGCGATGCTGCCCCGCTCGATGCGCCCGCTCTCCACCGACCTCGACGACCCTCACGCCCAGCCCTACTTCATCTGGGACGAGGAGATCACCATCGCCGAGCTGCAGCGCAAGCTGCAATCGTCCGATCCAGACGAGCGCGCGCTGTGGATGGGCCGCATCATGCGCGAGGCCCGCTACCAGGATGTGTGGCGGTTCCTGCGCCTAGGCGACGTGCTCGAGATGCTGCCGCGCGTCGAGCGCTATCTCGGGCGCTCGCGCGAGTTCTGGACGTGGTTGATCAAGGGCTGGCGTACCGATGGCCTCATCCCACAGTTGCCTTAGCCCGTTGCAGCAGGATCTCCTGCGCGAGTTCTTCGCCCGCGAGCGGCGCTTCGTGTTGACCGGGGGCGGAGCGCTCGTTGGGTTCCACCTGAAGCACCGGACCAGTCAGGATCTCGACTTGTTCGCCAAGCCACCGACTGATCTCGAGTCGGGGCGCTTGGCCCTTGCAGCGGCAGCGGCAGCGGTTGGTGGCAGCGTGGAGTCGGTGAAGACCTACCCCGAGTTCCAACGGCTGTTGGTGCGGCGCGGGAACGAGTCGGTGTTGGTCGACCTCGTGATCGATCGCGCTCCCGACATCGATCCTCACGTCGAGGAACAACAAGGGATCCGTCTGCACTCGCTGCGTGAGATCGCGGCGAACAAGGTTTGTGCGCTGGTCGGTCGTTCCGAAATACGCGATCTAGTCGATCTGCGAGCGATCTTGCAGCGAGGCTTCGACTTGGCGGCGGTGATGCGCGATGCGGAACGTAAGGATGCCGGGGTGTCGGCGGCGACGCTCGCTTGGTTGCTCGGCGCTGTTCGCATCGGTCCGGACGCTCAGTTGTCCGGCGGAGTGACCGCCGAGGAACTCAACAATTTCAGGGTGGGCCTCGTGAGCAAGCTGCGCGCGCTGGCGCTGCCACCGTAGAGAATCAGCGCCCAGTCAACTTCATCCCTCGCCTCTGGTCCGTCGCGCCGCGGTCGCTACAACCCTGCGCGATGCCCGACCAGACTCGCGACGTCTCGCCATGGCCGCAGCCGCGCCGCGTGCGCACTGCCGCCGGCCAGACACTCACGGCGCCCGACGACTGGGAGCTGCTGCCGCCGGGCGACGCCGCGCTGACGCGGCGGGTCAAAGAGGCCGGGCCGTGTTGGGTGGTGACGGAGAAGCGCGGGCGCAAGGTGTTCTCCCGCGGCGTGTGGGCACCAGCGGAGCGGATCGCGCGACTTCGCGCCGAGCTCGGGGTGGAGCGCGCCGACCCGGCGTATGCAAAGCGCTTGGCGGCGGGGCGCGGTCGTCGAGCGCGCGTCCAAGAGGAATACGCCGTCGACTTCGAGGCGGCGGTCAGCGCGTTCCTGGCGTTCGCGCCGCGCTACAAAGACCTCGGCCGTCGCGTCGCCGCCGCGATTGCGGCGCACGCCACGCCGGTGGGCAGCGGCACGGTCGCGCGCACGCAGCGCATCCCGATCGAAGAGCGCGCCGAGGCCGCCACCATCGCTTGGTTGCGGCACGCGACCACCGGCTACGACGAGATGCGCATCGCCCGCGTCAAGGGCAAGCGGCGCGAGGTGCGACGCTTGTTGGCGCAAACCTCGCGCGAGCTGCTGCAACGCTATCGTCGCGGCGAACCCATCGATGCCGGAGTCTGCCCGCTCACGGCTCCGCTCACGCGGAGTGCGTCGGCGGCAGGCAGTCCGAAGTAGTCCACGTTCGCAGCCGCGACGCTTGCCGCCCGATGCCAATCACGCCCATTCACCTCATCCAGGGTCCCGGACTCTTCTCTTCCTTCGACGGCCAAGCGATCACCACCCGCGGCGTCGTCATCGGCACCACGCGCAAGGGCTACTTCATTCAGGATCCGGAGGCAGATGTCGACGCGGCGGCGTCGCGCGGCATCTTCGTCTTCGAGCGTCGACAACGGCCGCGCGTGGGCAGCTTGGTCGAAGTCTCGGGCAAGGTGGTGAACTACCAGCCGGACGCCAACGATCGGCCGACGACGCAGCTGGAGGAACATTCCACGCGCGTGCTGGCCGAGCACGGTCCACGCATCGAGCCGGTGTGGCTGACTGCGGCGCGCGTGCTCATCGAGCCGCGGCAGCTCGCCGTGTTCCTCAATCAGCTCGAGGGCATGTTGGTTGGCGTGGCCGCGGGCGCCACGTTCGTGGCGCCGAGCAATCCGTTCGGCGACTACGTCCTGCTGCCGCCCGATGCAGACCTGGTGCGCACGCAGCAGGGCGGCGTGCTGATCGACCCGCGCGCACCCGAGCGCTGGCTGCCTGGCTTCCGGGTGCTCGACTACAGCGACGCGCCCACGGTCAACGTCGGGGCGCAGCTGCTCGAACCCGTGGTGGGACCGCTCAATTACCGGGCGGCCGCCTACCAAATCGCCGCTGCGGGGCCCCTGCGCGTGCGCCACACGGTGGTCGAGGCGCGCTCCACCAGCCTGCGCGACGGAGGCGCGCGCGTCACCGTATTGACGCTGAATGGTTTCAACCTCGACACGCACAAGGAAGACCCTGCCCACGTGGACGACCCGGACCGAGACGTGGATGACGACGTAGCGGATGGGCGCTTCGCGGCCCTCGGTCGCGCGATCACCGTAGACGCGGCGTGCCCCTCGATCGTGGCTCTGCAAGAGATGCAAGACGACGATGGTGCAGAGCTATCGGGCACGGTGAGCGCGGAACGCACCTACCAGCGATTGATCGCTGCGGCGCAGCGCGCGGGCGGCCCGGCGTATGCCTGGGCCGACATTCCGCCGGGAGCGGAAGCCGACGGCGGCCAGCCGGGGGGCAACATTCGCAACGCGTTCCTGTACGACCCGCACCGCGTGCAACTGATCGAGGGCTCGCTGCAACGGCTCGGAGCACGGTCGCCCGCGTTCGAGGGTTCGCGCAAGCCCCTGGCCGCGCGCTTCCGCTTGGTGCAGGGCGAGGGCGAGTTGGAGGTGATCAACGTGCACCTCGCTTCGAAGCGGCATCAGAACGGCGCGTTCGCACCCGAGCAGCCTGGCTTCGACCCACGCCTCGCCCTGCGGGTGCAGCAGGTCGAAGTGATCGGTGCACACCTGGCACGGCTGCGGGCGCAACAAGTCGACTACTACGTCACCGGCGACTTCAACGACTTCGAGTTCAGCCAGACCCTGCGTGCCTTGACCGGTGACCACAGCATCAACTTGGTCGACGGCGTGCCCGAGCCGTTGCGCTTCGACTACAACCACCGCGGCATGTCGCAAGCGCTCATGCACGGCGTGGTGGCCAAGCGGCAAACGGCTAGCCGCACCGCCGAATACGAGGTCCTGCACAGAAACGCGCTGACCGGCACGCAGCCTGGTCGCACCGGCGACAAGGCAAGCGACCACGCTTATGTGATCGCTCGACTCGAACTCGGATGAACGATTCGCGCGTGAGCCGCGCCGGTTGTTTGTCTGGCCCTTACTGGAAGGTGCCGGTCAGCTGCGTCACCGCGCCGCCGAGGATGCCGCCGGTGTACTGCAGGAAGCCGGTCGGGGCGACTGGGTCAGAGCTGTGCGCTTGGTTCATCGGGTGCGGCAGCGGGTCGCCGATCCGCATGCGCTGTCCATTGGTGGCCACGAAGCCCAGCGTGTTCGCTGGCGTGTCGAGGATGAACGCCTGCGCCGAGATTGGCGCGTAGGTGGATGGATTCGGCGGCATGTTCAATGTCCAGGTGGCACGGAAGCCGCCGATGCCGGGGCCCGTCATGATGAACGGGATCGTGAGCAGCGGGTCGACGTAGGCCGTATTGCCAGGCGCCCCATACGGGGTCAGGTCGATCGGCGTCGAGAACTCACCGCCAAGCCATAGCACACCGGGGAATGCGCGCTGGGCTTGCACGAACAGCACCAACGAGCCGTTGGGAACGATGCCGCTGAAACGACCCTGGGTAGGGCCGTTGCCGGCGACCAGGAGTTGCAAGCGGTCGGCCGGGTTGCTGGTCGGGCCCGACTGACCGAGGAAGCGCGCGACGCCACCGGGCAGGGCACCATCGGTGGTGCGGTTGAGTGACGCCGGCATCGGATCGGTGGCGACCACGTCGATCAGCAGATTGCCGCTCGTGGTGGTGAAGGCGAACGCCGCGGTCGGGATGGAGAAGAAGGGAGAGATGCCACCCGCAACCGAGCTGTAGGTCGGCGCATTCACCGCGCCGCTGAACACCAGCGTCGGCGTACCGGTGATGTTGCTGGCGAAGGTCGCACTCATCCCCGTGGGTGTCACCGACGTATGGCTGAGCGCGACGGTGACGTTCGGGAAGTTGAAGGCGGCCGAGCCGCTGCTGTTGTCGTTGTCCGACCGGTAGCCGATCGCGGTCAACGAAGCGCTGTTCGGGGCGACTGCGGACGCATTCAAGATCTGTTGCACGCGGAACGCGGTGCGCGCGAACAGGCGGTTGGTGAGGTCATTGCCCTCCTCGACCGCGCCGATGGATGGAATGACCTTGCTGGTCTGGGCAAGAGCAGCGCCGGCTAGGCATAGGGTTGCGGCAGCGCACAGGAAGTGGTGATTCGGTGACATGAGAGCGATTGCAGGTACGAGTTGCGTGCGTCAGCGCGCGCCGATGTGGCGCCATGCGCCTCGCATATGGGATCTGCCGCGACGCCGGTTCTTGGGCTATGTTTTCGCGACGGGATCCACTTTTTCTCAGTCCGCCAAGAACAGCCGTCGGAGATCGCCGACGTCGTGCGGCGTCCAACCGTCGCGCGCGGGCCCGGGCTCGCCGAACAGCACGGTGTGCAGACCCGCGGCGCGCGCACCAGCGAGGTCGGGCTCGGGCTCGTCGCTGATCATCACCGCGCGTTCTGGTGGTACGCCAGCGTCGTCGAGCACGCAGCGGTAGGCGAACGCGGCGGGCTTGCCGACGACGGTCGCTTGCTGACCCGTGCAATGCTCCAGGCCCGCCACGAAGAAGCCGACGTCGATCAGGCGCCGGCCGTCGTTGGTCCACGCCTTCTTCTTGTGCACGGCCACCATCTCGGCGCCGCGCAGCACCGCCTCGAACGCGCGCTGCAACTGCTCGGCGTCGTAGTGCTGGAACCAGTCGCCGATCACCACGGTGCGCGCCTGCGCGTGGTCCTGCGGCAGATGCGCGAACTCAGCGCCGGCGAGGTCGCTGGCCAGCACGAAAGTCGGGCCGCGCGACGCCACGTAGCGCGCCGCCAGCGACGACGAGGTGTAGATCTCGTGGTCATCGACGCGGAGGCCTTCGACGCGCATCGACGCCACCCGGCTGGCGCGCGAGTTGAAGCCGTCGTTGGTGAGAAAGCGCAGCGGGTAGCCCGCCTGCCGCAAGTCGGCGAGGAGCGCCGCGGCGTTCTGGTCGACGCGGCGATCGAACTGCACGACCCCGTCCAGGTCGAACACCAGCAACGTGTCAGCGGGCGCGAACGGTGGCTTCTTTGGCATGCAGGGGCGCGAGCGTAGTCGAGCCGGCGCCGATGGCTGTGGGCAAACACCACAGTCGGGCCGCGCCGCGAGCCGATAAATCGATATGCGTCGTGCTCTCCGCTACGCGAGCCTCGCGCTCGCCGCTTTCTCCCTCTTCCTTGGCGCATGCTCAGAATCCACGCCCGGCGCTGCGCGCGCGGTGGTCGTGCAGTTCTGCGACGACGTCGCTGCCGGCCGTATCGAGCAGGCTCGCGCCCTGCTGGTCGAGTCCGAGCGCAGCAACACCTCGCGCCAACTCCAGCAAGAAGGCTTGCGCGACGGCTACGAAGTGAGCGACGAGCGCACGGCCGGCGATCATCGCCACGTCGACGTCACCGCCAAGAGCGCCAAGAAGCCCGTCACCTTCGTGCTGGTGCGGGCCGGCGCCGACTGGCGCATCAACCTGGATCTGTCCATGAATCTCACCCACGGCGCGCAGTTGGAGTACGTCAAGAAGACGATCGACGAGGCCGGCAAGCAGATGGTCGAGCGCTTCCAGAAGACGCTCGCCGAACAACTGCAGCAGAGCCAAGGCGCGCCACCCGCCGACAAGCGTTAGGCAGAAGACACAGCGAGCGGCAGCGCGGCGTGCAGCGCCGCCAACGCGCCGTCGAGATCCCAGGCGCCGCGACTGCGATCGCCGCACCAATTGCTGACGGCGCGCAGTTGGATCCACGGCAGCCCGAAGCGCGCACTCACCAGCGCGATCGCCGCTCCTTCCATGGTCTCCACGGCCGCGCCGCTGCGCGTCGCGAGTTCGCGGCCGCGCACGTCGCTGCCGCTGCAGGTGGTCACCGTGGCGCCCGCGACCAGCGGAGCGGCCAAGCTGCCGGCCAAGCGCGCACTGGTCGCCAGATCAGCATCGAACACGGCGTCGCCGGCAAGGCCGAGGTCGGGCAGCGTGATGAAGCCCGCGTCGGTGGCGATCCCCTCGTCGGCGAAGGCCTCCCGTGAGACCACGCAGAGGCTGCGCACCGACAAGCCCGAGTCCGAGGACGACAGCCGGGCTGGGTAGGCACCGCACACGCCAAACGCGATCACCAGATCGGGAGGCGGCCCCAGCATCAGCGCGCGGGTGAAGTTCATCGCTGCGCGCGCCGCGCCGACGCCGATCTCGACGATCCGTTCGGCGCGCAGCGACGCCGCGAGGTCGCGCGCCTCGATCGGCGCGGCGTGCACCAAGAGCAGGCGAGCCATGCCCGAACGATGCGGCCTCGCTAAGTGGCCCGCAAACGGATTGTCACCAACACAGAGCGAAGAGCTAGCGCCGACCCGGGCCGGCGCGCACGATGCTGTCGAGACGAGATCACCACGTGAGCGAACGCAGCTTCCACCTTCTCATGGGCGCGCTCCTGTTCGCGTCCACCTTCCTCGATCGCCTCGTGCGCAGCGCGCTGCCGGCCTGGAACCCGCCGGTCGTCAGTTTTCTGACGCTGGTGCTCGGCTTGGTCTGGGTCGGATTGTTCGCGGCCTATCGCATCCGCCTGATCGACGACCAGGCGCGCGTGCTGCGCGACCGCGCCGAGCGCGCCGAGCGCAAGATCGCCGCGCTCGAAGACGCGGTGCGGCGTCTCAACGGGGCGTGAATCACCCGCGCTCGGTCAGCGCTCGAAGTACGACAGGACGCTGTTGCTCAAGCTGAGCCGGGTGAGCCCTGCATCGAAGCGCAGCGCTTGCCAGTGCACTTCCAGCAAGAGCAAGCCCGGGTTGTTCGGCACCAGCACCGAGAAGTTGGTGCGCACCGCGCCCGAAGCGACCACCGACATCGTGTTGGTGTCGAGCAGCAGCCGGCCGAACGGAGTCGGCAGCTCTGCCGGACCGCCCGCCAACAACAGGAAGTACGACTCGCCGGGGTTGCCACCGATGCCCAGAGTCAGCGTCTGGCCAAGATTGGCTTCATTGCTCACCGAGAGGCCGTCGGGCAGACCGAGCGCGCCGAGCAACTGCGACAGGTTGGGGCGCTTGCCGATCAGGCCGCCCGGCACGTCGGTGCCGTGCGCGCGCAGCAGCGCCCGCAGCTCGGCGATCGTGATCGTGCGCCCGAGCTGTTGCTTGGCGACGCTGACCGTGGCGGCCGCCGCGCTGGTGACGATCGGCGTGGCGCTCGAGGTGCCGGAGAACACCGCGGTGTACTTCTGGCGCTGATCGCTCGCGCCGAAAAACAAGTCGGTGTAGCCCGTGGTGGCGACGTTGAAGCCCCAGCCGTTCGCGTCGACGATCGCGCCATAGTTGGAGAACGAGGCGCGCGCCAGAGCCACGCCGTTGGTGGCACCGACGATGATCGACCCTGAGTCGCGCACGGTGCGGTTGAAGGTGTTGTTGAATGCGGCGTTGTCGAGGTTTTGCGTGCCGTTGCCGGCGGCGGCGATCACGTGCTTGCCCGCCAGGGTCGCGTTGCGCACCGCGTCGAACACGTCTTGCCGACTCTCCATCGGACACACACTGGTATTGGTCACCGGGCAGGGCAGCTGCACTTCGAGCACGATGATGTCGCCCGCCACGCTGTTCGCCGCCGCGGTGTTCACCGAGCTGGCCCAGTTGATGCTCTGGTGGCTGTGGAACTTGTAGCGCGCCTTGTAGACGCCGCCGGTGATGCCGTAGCCGTTCTTACCACCGATCATCTCGCCGGCGACGGCGAGGCCGTGGTCGGTCGGGTTGTTGTTGGCGCCGATCACGTTGGCGGCGATCGCGCGCGGCACGTCCTCGTGATTGAGGATCAGCCCGGTCTCGATGTCGCAGATCTGCAGCTTCTCGCCGCGACCGCCGGGGATCACGCGCGACACGCGCGTGTTGATGCCGTTGGGCGCCGCGTCGAAGTAGGTCTGCTGCGCCGTGAAGTCGGGCGTCACCGGCGGGATGTCTTCAAGCAACACGGGGTCAGCGGCGTAGCCGACGGGCGTGTCGAGGAACGCGGTCTCGACGATCGGCAGCGCGACGAGGGCGCGCCACAGGTCGACGCCGGCATCCGCCTTCGCCGTGCGTACGCGGTAGTAGAGGTTGAGGTCGGCCGGCGGTTCGAGCTGAGCGACGCGCGCCGGGCCCAGGCTCGCGAGCAACTCGGCGCGTTCCGCATCGAGGTCTTGCTCGGCGCGCAGGAACACGCGGGTCACGGCGCTGGCGCGCAGCATCAACGCGTTCACTGCGCCCAGGTCGACGCCGGCGTGGCCGACGAGTTGACCGCCGCGCAGCCGCACGCCCGAGCCTTCCACGAACTTGACCACGAGGTTGGTTGGATCCTGGGTGGCCGGGTTGACGGTGAACTCCGTGGGACGCTGCACGGGGCCGCGCTTGCCTTGCGCAGGCAAACTGGCCGCGAACAACGCGAGACTGGTGAAGACGAGAGTCGAGACGCGCATGTGGTTCTCCGAGAGATTTGGCGCCGCAGTGTAGCGCTGAACGCGCCACGCGGACGCGGTTCAACGCGCGGTACGACCAACGGCGCCGACGGCAGAGGGAGCGGCGATCGAGTTCCGCGCCATCGAACTGCGGGAGATCATGACCTAGGCCAACTACCTCTTGAGCGGCAGACGATCGCGCAGGATCTCGCGAACGGCGACGAGGTTCTCGTTCAGCACGAGGAACACGAGCAGCCGTTTGCCCGGCACCAAGCCGAAGCGCGTGTACGGCGGCAGCGCGGAATCGAGGTCTCGCAACGCAGAGTCGGGCCACGGCGCGGACTCGTCACGCACGACCAAGAACGTCGCGTACTCTCGTCGCACCTCTCCTGGCTCCCCCCTCTCCAGGAGCGCGAACAGTTCCTTGACCTGCTCCAGGTAGTCGCTGCCAGCCGCGATCGCCGCCCGGTGTGGCCACGCCCGCCGCCGAAAGAAGCCGCCCTCGCCAACCTCTTTCGCGCGCAGGCCGATCATCTCGAAGACATGGTGGTCCACCGGTTCGCCGCGGCCGAGGAACCCGATCTCGAACTCTCGCTCTTCGTACTTCTCGCCGCGGATCTCGTGCGTGGAGACGCCGCAGATCTCCATCCCGGCGACGCGGAGCCGGAACAGCCGCGCCCGCGCCACCGACTGCGAGAACTCGTTCGCGCCCGCACGCGAACCGACGCCTGTCAGGCAGCGTTCGGCCAGGTCGCGTATGTCCGCGTTGCGCTCGAAACGCGCGAGTCGGTCCCACTCCCGTGCCATGTACGGTTGATCCCTTCGCGCCAAGAACTCGGCGCAGGTCAGGTACGCGTTGAAGTCGTACCCCGCATTATCTTCGATCCAAGCGGCCGGGTCGAACCTCGACAGGCGCGAGCGTTCGTCCTCGATGTGCGCGAAGACCGCAGCCTCGAAGCCGCGCGTGTCTCGGCCACTGCCGATGCGTTCGAGATCCAGGCCGACGAAGTTGTCCGGCTTCGTCTCCACCACGAAGTTCAGGATGGCGATCCCAGCGAACTCGTCCGGCTCGAGGACTGCAACGTCCCAGATCCTCGACCACGAC
This sequence comes from Planctomycetota bacterium, assembly GCA_031423015.1. GTDB lineage: Bacteria > Planctomycetota > UBA1135 > UBA1135 > UBA2386 > DATGPD01. The sequence goes on from JANPER010000005.1 coordinate 16,632, forward strand.
GGGTTCCGGAGGAACGATTCCGCCATCGCCAACCTGGTGAGCATCCCGCCGGCACTCTTCCGGAGGTGGACCGAGCCGGCAGGAATGGCCAAGTACCGTTTCATCAGGTCGGACCCGACGACCTCGTGAAGCCACGCCTCGTCGATGGCCGTTATGGCGATCTCGAATCCACTCCGCGTCGTTCCCGGCTCGTGTCCGGCGGTGGAGCACGCCGCCGCAAGCGCGAGGCCCGCACCGCAGATGACCAGACCCGCGACCGCACCCCGAGTGGACGGGGCAACACGCCGGAGTGGGATCGGCCCGGGGAGGGTGCGCATTGGCGAAGGGATCGCCACTCTAGCCGCGCGATACGCCCGACAGGGACTTGCCGTCGTTACGCTCAGGCTGACGCCGCGCACGAAGTCGCGCAGCTCGCGCACAACAAGGCGCGGCGAGGCGGCGCGAATGTCATCGTCGACGATGCGGTCGAGGAAGGTCTCGAAGTGCTCGGCGGCGGCGCGTTACAGAGACGCGTTGCAGAACGGTGGCGTCCGGCTCGCGGCGGCACCAGATTTCAGCGACGCGGCGAACGAACCGCGGCGCCGATCGGCTGCCGCCAGCCATGCGGGTCCGCAGCGCGGCCTTCTTGAATCCCTTCGATCGCGTCGCGCAGACGCGCGGCCAACGGACCCGCGGGCGGCGTCAACTCCTCGTCGGCGCCCACCATGCGCACGATCGGCACGACGCACGCGGCCGTGCCGGTGCCGAACGCCTCGCGCAGCGTGCCGCCGCGTTGCGCCGCCACCAACTCGTCGAGGGAGATGGCGCGCTCGCTCACGCGCAATCCCCACGTGCGCAGCAGCGCGAGGCAGCAGTCGCGGGTCACGCCGGCGAGGATCGTGCCGTCGAGCGGCGGCGTCGCCACCTCGTCGCCGATCACCACGAACACGTTCATCACACCGGCTTCCGCCAGGTAGCGCCGCTCGATCGCGTCGAGCCAGATCACTTGGTCGAGCCCGCGCTGCTTGGCGCGCTCCGCGCCCAGCAAGCCGGCGGCGTAGTTGCCGCCGGTCTTGGCAAAGCCCACGCCACCCGGCGCCGCGCGGATGAACTCGCGCTCCACCAACAACTGCAACGACTTGCTTGCCGGCTTGGGCACGGGCGTGGCGACCAGGCCGAACGTGTGCAGCGTGGCCGGCCGCACGCCGAGAAACTCCTCGATCACCGCGATCGTCGGTCGCAAGTACAGCGCGCCCTCGCCGTGCTGCGGCACGTGACTCTCGTTGGCCAGCACGAACGCGGCGACGTGCTCGACGAAGCGACGCTCCGGCAAGGGCGGCAGGCACAGGCGTTCGCAGCTCGCGCGCATCCGGGTCGCATGCTTGTCAGCGCGAAAGAGGTGCACGCTCTGGTCAGGTGCGCGCAGCGCCTTGAGGCCTTCGAAGCACGACAACCCATACTGCACCGCCGCGCTGGCGAGCGGAAGGTCGCCGGCTCGCCGCGGCAGCAACTCGGGCTCGCCCCAGCCCGCCCCTTCGCGATGTTCGACGAGCAGCATCTGCTCGAGCAGGGGCGCACCGAAGCCAAAGTGAACTGGAGGACGGTTGGCGGGAGTCATTGGGCTGCAAGAGCCGCGGACGATCGCGGCGGGGTACGGAATCTACGGTAGTCGTCGTTCGGCCTGACGCTCAATTCGCACGACCTGCGCGCCAGACTGTCGATGGGCCGCGATTCGGCGGACCATCGTTCCGCAGGCCGGAGGCTTCTCGGCCAACCTTCGCCTGCCTAGCATTCGGCCGATGCCAGCGCGGCAGAACGTCGGAGCTACCGGGACGAATGTGTCAGACACGTTCGTGCTGCTCGCTCACTGGATCGTGAAGCCGATCGAATCCGAGGTCTTGAAGCAGAGGGCCGAGGTCACGCAGGCCATCTGCATGCAGCCCGTCGCGCCGATGAGGCCGGGGTTGTTCGGGATCGGTAGAGGCACGGTGGGCGCGACGAACGGGATCACCACGGTCAGCGAGCAGCAGAGGTTGCAGCCGGGACAGAGCGGCGGCACGTTGAAGCAGGGAATCGGCGTGCCGATGATGAGCACGCATACGGTGCCCGGCGGACACGGCGAGTGCATGATCGGCGTCGTCCCGATGGTCGGCGTGCCAGCCCAGGTCAAAGGGCCGGCGCAGCCGGTGCCGGGGTTGGCCACGAATTGCGCCCTGGCCTCGGTGCTCAGAGCGAGCGCCACAAGAAGGGTGAGAAGGACACGGAGGGCGATGCGCGACATGAGTTGTTTGGGTCGGGGATGGGTGCGACGGCAGGATTCGCCGCGACTCACCAGTCCAGCAATGCTCGTGGGATTAGCGCTCCTGTCGCGAATCCGCAATCCGTGCCACTACCGGGACGAAGGTGTCAGACACATTCGTCCTGCTCGCGCTCACTTCCGCTTGAAAGGATCCTCGATCAGAACGGGCTCATCGAGGACGTGGATCGCCGGCAGTTCCTTGGCCACGACAGGCTCGCCGTAGACCCGACCATGGCGATGATCAAGCGTGAGGGTGACCACGCGTAGCGCAGCTTCTTGTGCCACGCATCCCAAGGCGCTCCGCCCGCGCGATACATCCCCGTCAAAGGAACTGGTCAACCGAAACCCACCGCGCGCTTGCCGCAGAGACGCTCGTCTGCTTTCGTTCTCTTCCCGCCGCCGCCATGGACCCCCACGTCCCCCTCTGGTGCAAGAGCAACTTCTCGTTCCTCGAGGGCGCCAGCCACCCCGAGGAACTGATCGAGCGGGCGCACGAACTCGGGCTGCCGGCGCTGGCGCTCACCGATCGCGACGGGGTGTTCGGCCTGCCGCGCGCGCACGTGCGCGCCGAGGAACTCGGCGTCAAGCTCATCTTGGGCGCGCAGGTCACCCTGCTCGACGGCGGCCTGCTCGTCTTGCTGGCGCAGGATCGCAACGGCTACGGCAACTTGTGTCAGCTGCTCAGCAAGGGAAGGCTGCGGTGCGGGAAGGGATCCGCCGCGGTGACGCAAGACGAGGTGTGCGCGCACGCCGAAGGAATGCTCGCGCTGTGGGGGGCGAAGTCGCTGATGCGGCCGCAGGATGGCTTGGCGTTGCAGGCGCTGCGCGCGGCGTTCGACGATCGCGTGTACGCGCTGGTGGCGCGGCAGCAGTGTGCCAGCGACGGCGAGCGTGAGGCCTGGATCCGCAAGCACGCGACGCGCGCCGGCGTGCCCATCGTCGCCGCCACCGAAGTGCTCTACCACACGCCGGCCCGCCGCCGCCTGCAAGACGTGCTCACCGCGATCCGCATGAGCCTGCCGATCCACGCGTGCGGCACCGCGCTCGCGCCCAACGGCAACCACGCGCTGCACGCGCCGCGCGCGGTGCACACCCTCTACGAAGACGACGCCGCGGCGGTCGCGCGCACGCGCGAGGTCGCCGCGCGCTGCGCGTTCTCGCTGCGCCAGATCCGCTACCGCTATCCATCGCAGCGACTGCCCGACGGCACCACGTCGGCGCAATGGCTGCGCCAGCTCACCCTGGAAGGCGCCCGCGCGCGCTACGGCGGCGACATCCCTGGCAAGGTTGCGCAACAGCTCGACAAGGAACTCGCGCTGATCGAAGAGCTCGACTATCCGGGCTACTTCCTGACGATGCACGAGATCGTGACCTTCTGCCGGCAGCAGGACATCCTCTGCCAGGGTCGCGGCTCGGCGGCGAACTCGGCGGTGTGCTTTTGCCTCGGCGTCACCGCGGTCGACCCGGTGCACATCGACCTGTTGTTCGAACGCTTCTTGTCGCGCGAGCGCGCCGAGCCGCCCGACATCGACCTCGACATCGAGCACGCGCGGCGCGAGGAAGTGATTCAGCACGTGTACGCGAAGTATGGCCGGCGCCACGCGGCGATGGTGGCGAACGTCAATCGCTACCGCACGCGCTCGGCGATCCGCGACGTCGGCAAAGCGCTCGGCGTGCCGGAGACCGCGCTCGATCAGCTGAGCAAGCTCGGCCATCGGCACGACGGTGATTGGCCGACGATGCTGCGCGACGCCGGGCTCGACCCCGACGCCGACATCCAGCAGCACTTGGTGGCGCTGGTCGAAGAGATCCAGAACTTCCCACGGCACCTGTCGCAGCATCCAGGCGGCTTCTTGCTGGGGCACGAGCCGGTCGACACGCTGGTGCCGATCGAGAACGCGGCGATGGAAGGTCGCACAGTCATCCAGTGGGACAAGGACGACGTCGAGACCCTCGGCTTGTTCAAGGTCGACCTCTTGGGCCTCGGCGCGCTGACCCTGGTGCATCAGTGCTTCGACTTGCTGCGCCAGCATCGCGCGCTCGACCTCGACCTGGCACGCCTGCCGGCCGACGACCCCGCGACCTACGACATGTTCTGCAAGGGCGACACCGTGGGCGTCTTCCAGATCGAGAGCCGCGCGCAGATGGCGATGCTGCCGCGCCTGCGCCCGCGCAAGTTCTACGACCTGGTGATCGAGGTGAGCATCGTGCGGCCGGGGCCGATCGCCGGCGACATGGTGCATCCGTACCTGCGGCGGCGGCACGGCGAAGAAGAAGTGACCTACGCGCACCCGAGTCTGGTGGCGGTGCTCGGCAAGACGCTCGGCGTGCCACTTTTCCAAGAGCAGGTGATGAAGCTGGCGATGGTCGCCGCCGACTACACGCCCGGCGAGGCCGACCAACTGCGGCGCGACATGGCCGCGTGGCGCAAGACCGGGCGGCTCGAACGACACCGCGAGCGCTTGATCGGGCGCATGTGTCAGAAGGGCATCGCGCCGGAGTTTGCCGAGCGCGTGTTCGAGCAGATCCGCGGGTTCGGCGAGTATGGCTTTCCGGAGAGCCACGCCGCGAGCTTCGCGCTCATCGCCTACGCGACCGGCTACCTGCGCATGCACCACCTCGACGCGTTCACCTGCGCGCTGCTGAACGCGCAACCGATGGGCTTCTACTCGGTGGCGACCATTGTCGAAGACGCCAAGCGGCACGGGCTCGAAGTGCGCGCGGTCGACGTGCACGCGAGCGCGTGGGACTGCACGCTCGAAGGGAGTGCCCGCGCGACCGACTCCGCTGCTACGGCGCCGAATCCCCCGCGCCTGGCGCTGCGCATGGGCCTGCGTTGGGTGAAGGGGCTGCGCGAAGTCGACGGCAAGCGCATCGCCGCCGCGGCGCCATTCACTGACCTGCGCGACTTCGCGCGCCGCACCGACCTCGACCAGAAGGCGCTGCAAGCCCTCGCCGAAGCCGGCGCGCTGGAGTCGATCGCGCCCTCGCGCCGCGCCGCGCTGTGGGACGTGCTAGCGCTCGCGCACGAGCCGCGCGATCTGTTACCCCAGCGCGTCGCCGAGGCGACGCCCGCGTTCGCCGCCCTCGATCCCTTCGAGACCATCACCTGGGATTACCGAACCACCTACCACAGCCCGCGCGGCCATCCGCTCGCGCCGCTGCGCGACGAACTGAGACACCTGGGCCTGCCGCCGGCGTGCGAGGTCACCAAGAAGCGCGACGGCCAACGCACCCGCTACGCCGGCCTGGTGATCTGCCGCCAGCGCCCCGGCACCGCCAAGGGCGTGACGTTCTTGACCCTCGAAGACGAGACCGGCTTCGTCAACGTCGTGGTTTGGCAGAAGCTGTTCGATCGCTTCGCGCTGATCCTGAAGACCGCCGTGTTCTTGGGCGTGACCGGCAAGCTGCAGCGCCAAGACGGCGTGGTGCACGTGATCGCCGAGTCGCTGTGGGAGCCCAACGTGACGACGCAACCGGCGACGGGCGGGAGCCGCGATTTCTGTTGAGGCAATCGCGCGTGTCTACGCCTGGCGCAAGTGACAGAGGTCGTCGAGATCCTTCGGTCTCCCGGCTTCCTGTTTGGTCTTGCGTAGGTCGGCCAACCCGATCAGGTTCACTGCGACCTTGCCGGCACCGACCTCGATACTCTCTTGCACGCGGCGCGCCCACGCATCGGCGAAGGCCACGGACTTCAGGCTCGCGATGAGATCGATGCGATTCGGCGGTCGGCCGAACTGCACCACCAGCTTGGGATTCGTCAACTCGTCGGGGCTGTCAACCTCTGGCACCTCGCCGCCCCAGAACTCTCGCAACGCGTCCCACAGCCGCTGCGTGTTCTCTGGCCCGCAGTCGTAGAGGAAGTCGGCATCGCCGGTGAGGCGCGCGTAGCCGTGGTAGATCACAGCAGTGCCGCCAATCAGCAGATAGCGCACCTCATGCGCGTGCAGACAGCGCAGGAACTCCTGCACGTCGCGGGAGAAGACCTCGGCTTTCACTTCGCGCGCTCGGCTTCACGCACGTCCGGCGCGTCGCGCCCGTAGGCGCGATCACGCAGTTCCTTTGCCGCCGCAAGACGTTCGTCGGGCGTCATCGCCCAATGCTGCTCGCGGTCCCACTGTTCGGCGTCGGCAAACGACATGGCCTTGTGCGCTACACGATCCATACAGCCTCAGTGTAGCGGCAGATCACGCCAGAGCAGTGCCCGGTTGTCACGGCTAGCGCAAGCTCTAGCCTCGAGCCGCCATTGCCATGGCGGGGACCCAGCGCACTCCATGCCGACCCCCGCGCGCGCCGAAGCCGCCTATTGGGCACGGACCGTCCGTGCCCTCGCACCACCGATCATCTGCGTATGGCACGAACCGCTCCCGCCCTGTCTCTCGATTCGCAGATCTACGCGTTTGCCGAGATCGGCAAGCTGGAGCGCCGGGTGCTGGAGATCGAAGACCTGGTCGGGGTTGTCAAGCGCAAGTGCCTCGAGGGCGTGCGCGGCGCGCTTCCCGATCTGGTGAACGCGACCTCCGAGATGCGGTGGCACCTGCGCCAAATCGCCGCGCACGTCTTCAGCGTCGAGAAGCACCTCGGTATCAATGGCCGCAACATGCCCGAGGTCGCGACCGAGCCGGTTGCCGATCCCAAAGCACCGGCCGGATTGCGCGGCTCGACCGACACGCTTTCGGTGCCGGACCTGCTCGGTCTGCTGAGCAACCACAAGAAGACTGGCTCGCTGACGCTGCAGGCCGGCGAGACCCTCTACGTGCTCGAGTTCCTTGAGGGCGCGATCGTGCATGCGGTCACCAACGAGCGCAGCCCCGAGTGGCGGCTCGGCACCATCCTCGAAGCGCAATGCAAGCTGACCGCCGAACAGTTGGCCGAGAGCCTCAGCGCCGTCGAGCGGACCAAGGAACTGCTGGGCAACGCGCTGGTGCGCACGGCGCTGGTGTCGGAGTCCGACCTGCGCGCCGCCTTGGAGATGCAGGTGCGCAACCTCTTCGAGAGCATCTTCGGCCTGAGCTGCGCGCGCTTCTCGTTCGTCGAGGGCAACATCTCGAGCGTCGGCCAGCGCGTGAGCCTCAGCACGACCCAGCTCTTGCTGGAGTCGGCGCGGCGACAAGACGAGAACAGTCGGGCCCCCGAGCAGTGGAGTGAGGACCCGGCGAAGATCGGGCCCAACGCCAATCCAGCGTGACTGCGCGCTGCGCTCGCGCAGATCAGCGCACGCGCAGGATCTGAACACCCGGCGTGTGCGCCACCAGCGTCAGCACGTCCGCGGGGAACGCGAACTCGGGTGGAAAGTGCACGGCAACGATCCACAACCCGCCCGTGAGCGGCGGACACTCGCGCTGCGCGACCGCGTGCGTGCTCTTGTCGCGCAGCTCAGCCACCCGCGCGCGCACGTCGTCGGGCGAGTTCACTGCACTGCGCAACGCAAACATCTGACAGAACTCGTTCACCACCGGGCTCGCGGGGGCCACGGTGTGGTGCAGCGTGCTGACCAGGAGCTGCGGCAAGAACACGGGGCCGGTCAGCGCACGCAGGCAAGCAACGTGCAGTAGCGGCACGCGGTACTTCTCCCAGCCATCACCGCGGTCGAGCGGACCGACCATGGTGAAGAGCAACGCGCGATCAGGCACGACGCCAAGCACTTCGACCGCGTCGCGCACTAACGCGGCGCGGTCGTTGTATGAGAACATCAACGCGACCGTGCGGGCACCGAGGGCAAGCCCAGCGGCCAGCAAGAGTACGCGCGTGAAGCAGGCGCGGGTGGGCGTCCACTGCAAGGCGGCGGCGCCGAGGAAGGCGAAAACGATCGGCAGGCGTTGCTGCAGGCACGCGGCCTCTTCGGTCTTGTCGGGCGCGAGCAGGCAGATCGCGGCCAACAGGAGCAGCGACCACCGCACACCGTGCGCCAAACGAAGGCGTCCGAGCGTCGCGGCCAGCGCGCCGAGGCCGGCGAGCGAGGCGAGGTGGAAGTAGTCCGCCAAGCCTAGGCCAGCGTGCAACGCCTTGGCACATCCGCGCAGGCTCGTCAGCAAGTCAGGCGCTTCGATGTGTTGCAACTCGCCGGCGGTGCTGCCGGCCAGGAACATCGTCGCTGGCAGCAGGAACGGGATACCGATCACGGCCAGCGCGCGCAGACCAGACGACCACGGCGCGCGCTGACGGCGCCACTGTTCGAGTTCGATGCCGCAAAGCACCACGCCATACAGCGCCAGCGGCAGGACGTGGCAGTAATACAGCGCGAGCGCCAGCACGCATGGACCGAGCACCGCGCCGAGGCCACGCCCGCGCACGCGCAGCCAGAGCACAGTGCCCCACAGCAACAGGCCGATGCCGAGCTGGTAGTTGAGGAAGCCCCAGACCAAGCTGTAGTCATGCGCCAGCAGCGCCCCGAGCAGCGCCGCGAGGGCCACGTGACTGCCGAGCGCGCGCGCCAGCGCGATCACGCCGGTCACGGTCGTGAGGATCGTGACGGTCGCGAAGACGCGGCCGATCGCGATCGGCGACAACACGCCGCTGGCCAAGCCGTAGAACACGTCGAAGGCCGCGTTCGGCACCAGCGTCGCGTTGCGCCGAAACAGCAGGTCGTAGAACGGCTCTACGCCGAGATCAGCTCGGATGCTGGCCCGCGCCACGTTGTTGGGCAAGTCGATGAAGCCCGGCAGTTCGATCATCAGCACGGGCAGCACCGCCAGACCCAGCGCGGCGACGATCAGCAGGGCTTCGGTGCGCCAGGCGAGTTGCGCACGACTTGCTGCGGCCAACGGCGGAGCCGAGATGCAGACCGCTGGCAGAACCACACGCACTCGGGTCAAGGACGGCATCGACGCTGGATGCGGTGTTATCGACGCTTCCGGCACCTGAGCCTGAGCCGCTCGCAACCGGTCGATACACAAGTGGTGAGGCGAGCAAGCGACAGCCAGCCGGATGACGACATCCTCGACTCGTGCGCCGCCTTGGTGCGCGTGCTGCCGTGGGTCATGGCCAGCCTGGTCGCGCTCGGCGCGGTCGCCGCGGTGTGCAACGCGCCACTGCAACAAACTGCGCTCACCCGCTCGGTGTTCGTCTGTCTGCACCTCGACCAAGAGAGCAGCATCGCGACATGGTTCTCGTCGTCGACGCTGCTGCTTGGCGCGCTGATGAGTGCGCACATCGCGCTTCGCCATCGCCACGCCCGCACGCGCGACGCGCTCGCGTGGGCCTCACTCGCCGTCGGGGTCGGCGCCCTGTCGATGGACGAGATCGTCGGCTTGCACGAGCGCCTCGGCAACGCGGTGGCGCGCGTCGTGCCGGTGGGAACGTTCGGCACGTTCGCGTGGATCATCCCCGGCGCCGCGGTCGTGGGACTCGGCACCCTGGTGCTCCTGCGCTTTCTCCTGCGACAAGAGCGCTGGTTACGCCGCGCGTTGTTGGTCGCTGGGTTCTGCTACTTTGGCGGAGCGATCGGCTTTGAAGCGATCGGCGGCGTCATCTACGCGCATCTCGGCAAGGAGTCGTGGCCCTTCGAGTTGAGCGTGCTGTGCGAGGAAGGCTTGGAGATGCTCGGCGCCGTGTTGCTGTTGCAAGCGACGCTCGCCGCCGCGCGGGCGACGCCTCGCATGCCCCAGGGGAACAGTGAGCCGCCGAGCCCTGCGGCCGAGCCCGCCCTGCGGGCGCTGCAAGCCGTAGCCGACGATTGAGCCCGGCGCTTCCGCGCAATCAAGGCGCCGCTAAGCTCCGGGCCCGCCGCTGGCCGCGCTTATCCCTGAATCCGCCCCTTGCCCCCCACTTCGATCCTCGGCGTTTGCCGCCAGACCTCTCTCGTGTGGCTAGCCGCTGCGGGCGCCGCACAGTCGCTCGGTGACCTGCAGCGTGAGCATGCGCTGGCGATCATCGAGTTGCAGCCGAAGATCGATGCTGCCATCGACCGCGGCGTCGCCTGGCTTCTCGATCAGCAGCAACGCGACGGCTCCTGGTTTGGCCACGCGCAACCCTTCGGTGGCGGCCAAACTGCCCTGTCGGCTTACACGTTGATGAAGGCGGGGCTCGCCCCCACGCATCCCGCGGTGCGGCGCGCGCTCGCGCACCTGACCACGGTGCAACCCACGAAGGTGTATGCCGCCGGTTCGATGCTGATGGCCATGGCCGAGAGCCACGATCCCGATCACCGTCCGCAGATGGAACGTATCGTCGCCGAGTTGATCGAGTGGCAGCGCGGGAGCTGGGGGTATCCGTTGCAGCCAGGCGACCCGGGCTTGCATGGCGATCAGGACTTGTCGATCACGCAGTTCGCGCTGCTCGGCCTGCGCGCCGCGGTGCGCAGCGGCATCAAGGTGCCGAGTTCTGCGTTCCACGACGCCTTGCGCACGGTCATGCGCTACCAGAGCAGACCTCGCCCGGCTGAGAACCACGCCGAGAAGATCGACGTCGCCGGCTTCCGCTACCACCTGAACAGCGCGGGCCCGAGCACCGGTTCGATGACGACGGCTGGGTTGTCGGCCCTCTGGATCGCGCGCGAAGGCGTCGGCAAGTTGCCCAACGAGCTGGCAAAGGCCACGGACGATTCGCTGCGCTGGGGGCGCGCCTGGCTCGACGTCAACTACGACGTGAACGACAACCCGAACTTCAAGGGTCAGCGTTGGCTGTACTACCTGTACGGGTTGGAGCGCGCTTCCGCGCTGCTGCAAGTCGCCTACTGGGGCGGACGACCCTGGTACCTCGAGGGCGCGCGCGTGTTGTTGGAGAAGCAAGCCGCCATTGGCTCGTGGACGTTCGCGGAGGGCGAGTCCGACACCTGCTTCGCCATCCTGTTCTTGCAGCGCGCCACCGCCCCGGCCACCGGCAAGAACGAGCGCGGACCGCGCACGATCAGCAGCGACATCCCCGCCGCGGATGTCGCCTTCAAGGTGGTTGGCCTCGACGACGGCACGCCGCAGGCACTGTGGGTCACGCGCATCGGCGCCGCGGATGGCACACGCACCTTCGTGGTCGACGCGGTCGATTACCTGGTCGATGACCACGTCATCGCGACGGTGCCGGGCGACGGTCAACTCTGGACCCAGGCCGCCAACTATCGCAGCCGATGGCAGCCAACGACGCGCGGCAAGTTCCGCGTCAGCGTCAACGTGCGCGCGCGCCGCGCCGGCGCTGATGGCAAGCCGGTTGGCGACGTCGTCACCTGCGCCGCGCCGGTCGTCGAGGTCGCCATGCGCGAAGTGCTCGAAGACTGGATGCTGTCGCAGGCCGTTTGGAAGCCACGCAATCAGCTCGCTCGCGACCAGGTCGTGGCCGCGGCCTCGAGCGAACTCGACAAGGGGCGCGCCGCCGACCGCGCGGTCGATGGCTTGGAGGGGTCGGCTTGGATCTGTAACAAGGACGATCCGGCGCCGCGCCTATCCCTCACGTTCGACAAGCCGGTGCAAGCGCGCACCTTGATCCTCACGCAGGCCAACGGCGCGCGCGGCTGGCTCTTGCAGTTCGACTTGGTGCGCCGGGTGAACGTGTTCGTCAACGGCAGCAAGACCGCGCTCGTCGCCGAGCTGGGTGTCGACGAGTTGGCGCCGACGCGCATCGACCTGGGCAAACAGACGCGCATCCGGCGGATCGAGATCGCCATCGTCGAGCGCAGCGGCAGCAAGACCAACTCGGGCGCGGCGGGTTTCGCCGAGGTAGCGCTGGAGAAGTAGCTGGCGCGCGGTTCTCGGCTTTCGGCTGTAACCAAACGGGGTTTCGTGCCCACCAGGTTGCAGCATGGATCCCTATCTCCTCCTCGCTGCCGCCGAGGGCTTCGCCCCGGGTTTGGTGCAGCGCCTTCTCGACCCCGAGGCCGACCTCAACCGGCTGCTGTTCGACCCACCCCCTACCCTGCCGCCGGCGGTGCGCGCCCGCCTGGCGCAGCACGAAGCCCTGCGCGCGACGGTTGCAGCCTGGCTCGAAGACGCTGCGAGTCTGCGCCTGCACGTCGTGACGCCGGCAAACCCCGCTTACCCAGATCGGCTGCGTCGGTCGCCGCTCCGGCCGTTGGTGCTGTTCGTGCGCGGCGACATCGAACAGCTCGGCGCGACGGCGGCGCGCGGCATCACCATCGTCGGCAGCCGCACGCCGACTGCGTACGGGGTCGCCGCGACCACCGACTTTGCCACCGCGTGCGCGCGCGCCGGTCTCGCCATCTGGAGCGGGCTGGCGCTCGGAGTCGACGGCATCGCGCACCAATGCGCGCTCGACGCCGGCGCACCGACCGTCGCCGTGCTGGCAGGCGGCCTCGCCGACGTCTATCCGCGCGCGCACCACGACCTCGCCGAACGAATCGTGGCCGCGGGCGGCTTGCTGCTGGCCGAGACGCCGCCGCGGCTGCGGGCAGGTCGCGGGCACTTTCCGCGCCGCAATCGCATCCTCGCGAGTGCCACGGCGGCGGTGCTGGTGACCGAGGCGGGCCTGGCGTCGGGTTCGCTGCACACCGCGTGGTTCGCGGCCGAGGCGGGCAGCACCGTGTTCGCGGTGCCCGGCGCGTACACGAGTCCGCGCAGCCGCGGTTGCCATCAGCTCATCACCGAAGGCGCGCAGTTGGCGCGCGATCCGGAAGACCTGCTGCGCTGCCTCGACGTGCTGCCGACCCACCAAGGCATGGCGGCGGTGCCGAACACCGGCTGCAACGCCGACGAGATCGCGATCTTGCGCGTGGTCGAGGCCGGCCCGCAGCCAGAAGACCTGGTGTGTCGCGAGTCGCGCTTGGAACGCGGCCGGTTCGTGGCGGCGTTGCTGGCGCTGACCGACCGCGGCATGGTGCAGGTGATGGCAGGCGGGTTCGTCGCGCGCCGACTGACGCGGTGACGCGGGGCGCCCGTTCAGTCGATGCCGCTCACTCGATGCTCAGTCGATGAACAGCCACTCGATCACGAACATCGCCACCGCAATCCCAGCCAGCCACGCCAGGGTCTTGACCGCCTTGTGATTGGCGGTGCGGATGGTGCCGGCGGCGTCGTTCTCCTTCAGCCCCGAATAGACGACCATCACCAGCCAGATCACCGGCACGAGCAAAGCGAGTCGCACTCCCAACGACGTGGCGATCATGCCGCGGCTCCGGCGGGTTCATTGGCGGTCGGCAACGACCCACGCTCGGCCACGCTGTAGGCATCCGAGATGACCATCGCGTTCATCAGGCCGGCACAGGTGCACAGCGCCACGCCAAAGTCGAGGAGCGGGGGGATCTCGTTCACGAGCTGCAAGGGGCCGGTCCACAGGCTGACCACGAGGAGCCCCGGCGCAAACAGCGCGGCGCCCGACCACCACAAGCCAAAGAACTGGCGATCGACGCCGTGGCCCGACGAGATGGCCAAGCCCAGCGTGAACACGATCGCGACCGCGGCGCCCATCAGCCAGCCCTTGCTCTTCTGCCCGGCGAGCGCATGGCCGAGGCCGGGCACTAGCCACGACGCGAACGCGGCGAACGCGGGCGCAACCCTGGCGGTGGGTGTCGCGCGCGCCAGCCAATGCGCGTCGGCGGCCCAGAGCACCGACATGACGCCGGACGCGCCGGTGAGCATCATCGCCCAGTGCTCGCCAACCACCGGCATGCGCATCAAGCGCTCGGTGGCGTACGACTCGGGGGCGCGCAGGAACGACGCGACCGCCGCCGCCGCCACGTTGAGGCCTTCCGGCAGAAGGTGCAGCGGCAGCAGCGCGAAGACCGGCTTCAGGAACCCGGGCGGCGCGACGTACTGAAAGAACCACAGGCGATCGCGCAACACCGACCAGCCGATGAAGAACAATGCCAGCGTGGTGACCATGGCCACCACGCCGCGCACCGGCTTGCCAAGCGCAAGGTGTGCCGACCCGGGCAGGACGAGCGACAAAAGGGTGGCATTGCGCGGCGACAGACTCATGCGACAGGGGCGAGAAGGTAGCGACGAGAGCGTCCGCCGCGAAACGCCAATTGGCCGGCGCGCGCGCTGAATCTGCGCGCGAACTACTTCAGACCGATCTGACCAGTGCCAACACGCACGCGGTGCGACGGGCCGCCCTCGCCGATCGAACCCCGCGCCGAGGCCGCGGTGACCTTGCGCTCCACGCTCAGGCCGTACCGCGGATCGGCGCTGATGCCGCCGACGTGGACGTCGAGGTCGAAGCTACCGCGCAACTTCTGCGGCAACGCGACCTTCACAGCGCCGGTCGCCACCTCGGCGTCGAGACCGCCCGCGGGGCCTTGCTCGGCGATGACGATGTCGATCTGGCCCTGAGCCGCCTTGGCTCGACACACGCCCGCAACGTCGCGGACGCGCACCGCGACCGCGCCGGTCGCGACCTCCGCATGCACGTCGTTGGCCTGCAGCACGTTCACTTCCACCGCCCCGGTCCTGACCTCGGCGTGCAGATCGATGCCGGCTGGCACCTTCACCGTGGCGCGCAGCTCCCAGTCGTCGCTGTCCGCGGCGCTCGCATGCGCGTCGGCAAGCGTGAGGCTGCCGCCTTTCTCGGTGAGGGTCAGGTGCGCGGCGAGGTCGGCCTTGAAGTCGGTCGCCGGCCGATCGTGGCGCAACCAAACCCCCAGCTCGATGTGCACGTCGGCGTCGTCGCTGGCGACAAGCCGAACCGCGCCGGTGGTGATCTCCGCGCGCAGCGTCTGCAGCTTGACGCCGGGGCGCACGACATGGTTGACTCGACCGACCTCACGCCGGTTGCTGCTCTGAATGCTGACCTCACAGCCAGCGGTGAAGACCGAGACCACGGCGAGAGAAACGACGAGGGGGGCGAGGGAGCGAATGGACGGAGCATAGGACCTGAGTCGCCCTTGCCTTGCCTCGATCTCTGCCGCAACGTGCTCGCATGCCCACCTACCTCGGGTTCGATGTCGGCACGCAGAGCGTGAAGGCGCTGCTGCTCGACGACGAGCACGGCGTCGTCGGTGTGGCGGCGCACGCGCTGCAGGTCATCGACGGCTTACCGCCCGGACACAGCGAGCAACACCCGCGCGATTGGATCGAGGGGATGACGCGCGCGGCGCGCGCGCTCGCGGCGACGCACCCGGCGGCGTACCGCGCGATCGAAGGTGTCGGCGTGTCGGGGCAGCAGCACGGCTTCGTGCCGCTCGATGGCGAACACCACGTCATCCGGCCTGCCAAGCTGTGGAACGACACGTCGAGCGCCGAGCAATGCGCGGCCATCGCGCACCAACTGGGCGGCTACGACCGCCTCTTCGCGCTCACCGGCAATCATCTGCCGCCGGGATTCACGGCCGGCAAGATCCGCTGGCTGCGCGAACGCGAGCCGCAGCACTTCGCGCGGCTGCGCCACGTGCTGCTGCCACACGACTTCGTCAACCATTGGCTGACCGGCGAACTCACGTGCGAGGCTGGCGACGCGTCGGGCACGGGCGTCTTCGATGTGCGCGCGCGGCGCTTCGCCAGCGAAGCGGTGCAGGCGGTGGTACCTGGACTCGAAGGCATGTTGCCGCGGCTGCTCGCACCCGCCGAGCCGGCTGGCGCGCTGCGCACGATCGCCGCGCGTGAACTCGGGCTGGTTGAGCGAACACTCGTGAGCCACGGCGGCGGCGACAACATGATGGCGGCGATCGGCGCCGGCGCCGTCGAGCCGGGCATCGCGGTGATGAGCCTCGGCACGTCGGGCACCGTGTTTGCCTGCGCCGATCAGCCGGTGTGCGACCCGCGCGGCGAGATCGCCGCGTTCTGCGACTCGACCGGGCGCTGGCTGCCGCTCGGCTGCACGATGAACGCGACGGTCAGCACCGAGCTGACGCGCACCTTGTTGAGCTTGTCGTTGCAAGAACTCGAAGAAGCCGCGGCGCGCGCGCCGGCCGGCGCCGCGGGCGTGCTCTGCCTACCGTTCTTCACCGGCGAGCGCACGCCAAACCTGCCCGACGGTACCGGCGCGTTCCTTGGCTTGACGCCGCACAACATGACGCGCGACCACCTCGCGCGCGCGGCGATGGAAGGCGCCACGTTCGCGCTGGCGGCGCTGCTCGATCGCTTGGTCGAACTCGGGTTGCCACTGCGCACGCTACGCCTCACCGGCGGCGGCAGCAAAAGCCCGTTGTGGTGCCGCATCGTCGCCGCGGCCACCGGACACGCCGTGGACACCGGCGTGCATGCCGACGCCGCCGCGCTCGGCGCCGCGGTGCACGCATGCTGGACACATCGGCGACAGCAGCAACGCGGAATCGGCATCGCCGAAGTGCTGCGCAGCTTGCGGGTGATCGCGCCCGGCGAGGTGATCGCGCCCGACCCGACGCTCACCCTGACCTATCGCGCGCGGCGGCAGGTGTACGCCGAAACGGTGGCGGCGCTCACGCCCTGCTTGCCTGGCATCCGCGGCACCGAGCGATCGACGCTCGCGTCAACCTGAGCGCTACGTCTCGCGCCGAGACCAAGCCGCCGCACGTGTCAGGCTGAGACGCCGTAGCGCGCTCGCTTCGCACTCGCACGCGCGTGCCGTCGATACCTGGGCGTGGAGCCACGGGCTCACCAAGGAGAAGCACATGCGCAAACGCGAGCAACATCCTGTTCATAGCGAGCGTCCGGGCCATCGGCTGCAAGCGAAGGCCGTCGGTTGCCTGAGCGCCTACCTCGCATTGGCGGCCTGCTCGAGCGGTGGCGGCACGACCTATCATTCGGGCCCCGACCTGCCGGAGAGCAGCGCCGCGGCGTCGCGCTTCCTGACGCAGGCGACCTTCGGTCCGGACGACCAGAGCCTCGCGCGCCTGCAAGAGCTCGGCTACACGACCTGGCTGCGCGAGCAGATCGACGCGCCAGCGTCGCTGCATCGGCCCGAGTTGGAAGCGCGTGCGGGCGGCGGTGAGTCGATCCAGCAGGCGCATCGTCAGGAGCTGTGGTGGCGGCGGACGATGACCGCGCCCGATCAACTGCGGCAACGCGTCGCGTTCGCGCTATCGCAGGTCTTCGTGATCTCCGACCGCGCCGGCGCGCTGGTGAACGACACGATCGGCATGGCGGAGTACTACGACCTGCTGGTGCGCAACGCGTTCGGCAACTATCGCGAGCTGATCGAACAGGTCACGCTGAGCCCGCAGATGGGCAACTACCTGAGCATGCTGCGCAACCGCAAGCCGGACGCCGCGCGTAACCTGCGGCCCGACGAGAACTACGCGCGCGAGATCATGCAGCTGTTCTCGGTCGGCCTGGTGCAGCTCGAGAACGACGGCAGCGTGCGGCGCGACGGTCAGGGCACTCCGATCCCGACCTACACGCAAGACGAGATCGTCGGCCTCGCCCACGTGTTCACCGGTTGGGCCTACGACGGCTCGACGTCCTTCACCGGCGGGCAGCCCAACTACCGACCGATGATGGCGTTCGAAGACTTCCACGATCGCCAGACCAAGACCGTGATCGGCGGTGTATTGCTGCCGCCGAACCGCGACGCACGCGTCGATCTGGAGGACTTTCTCGACCGCTTGGCCGCGCATCCGAACGTCGGGCCTTTCCTGGGCAAGCAGCTCATCCAACGCTTGGTCACGTCGAACCCGAGCCCTGGCTATGTGGCGCGGGTCGCGGCAGCGTGGAACAACAACGGCACAGGTTCGCGCGGCGACCTCGAGGCCGTGGTGCGCGCGATCCTGCTCGACGACGAAGCCAAGAATGGTCATCGCCTGGCGCCCTCGACCTTCGGCAAGCTGCGCGAGCCGCTGCTGAAGCAGACGGCGCTGTGGCGCGCGTTCCACGCGCGGGCCGAGGTCGGTGGCTACAACTACACCAACCCCGAGATCAACCTGGCGCAGGCGGCACTGCGCGCGGAGACGGTGTTCAACTTCTATCGGCCCGATCACTTGCCGCAGGGCGAGCTGGCGGCGCAGGGCCTCGTGGCACCCGAGTTCGAGATCGTCACGCACACGACGATCACGACGCAGACCAACCAGCTCTATACGACGGTCGATCGCCACATCGGTGCGGGTGGCACGACACCGTCGCAGATCCTGCTCGACTTCAGCCGTGAGACCAGCCTGGCGAACGATCCGAGCGCGCTGCTCGACCGGCTCGATGTGCTGATGCTCGGCGGCACCATGTCGGCCGAACTGCGCACGCTGCTCACCGCACACATGCTGCTGGAGTCCGACATGCGAGCGCGGGCCGCGGACGCCGTGTACCTGATCGTTTCTTCGCCCGAGTTCGCCGTTCAGAAGTGAGGGAGGACAAGACCATGAACCTGCGCAATCTGACTCGTCGTGACGCGCTCGCCTGTGGCGTGCGCTGCGTTGTGGCTGGCTCTAGCCTCACTTTCTTGAAGCAGTTGAACGCGCTGCAGGAGGCGGCCACCGCGGGCAACCCGTCGACCAGTGACTACCGCGCCCTCGTTTGCGTGTACCTCGCGGGCGGCAACGACTCGTTCAATCTGCTGGTGCCCACCAACGCGCAAGATCACGGTGCCTACATGGCCTCGCGCGGCAACCTCGGCATCGCCGCCAACGAACTGCTGCCGATCAACCCGATCGACGCGCAGGGTCGCAGCTTCGGCCTGCATCCCTCGGTGCCCGAGTTGCGCACGATGTTCGAGTCGGGCGAGATGGCGTTCGTGGTGAACATGGGAACCTTGATGGCGCCCACCACCAAGGCGCAGTACCGCAACGGTGGCGTCGACAAGCCGCGGCAACTGTTCTCGCACAGCGACCAGACCACGCAGTGGCAGGCGCAGAGCGCGGCGGCCGAGGGCACTCATGGCTGGGCGGGCCGCATGGGCGACCTCCTGCTGTCGATGAACAACGGCAGCCCGCTGTCGCCATCGGTCACGCTGTCCGGCTCGACGCGCCTCTTGCAGGGGCAAACCGTCGTGCCGTACGCGCTGGGCACCAACGGCAGCGTGCAGCTTGCAGGCTTCACCGGCGGCCGTGGCACCCGCCGGCTCGCGACGTTCCGGCAGGTGCTGGCCAAGCGGCAGACCCACATGATGGAGACGCAGTACGCCGACCTGCAGGATCAGGCGATGGAACTCGACGAGCTGATCCGCACCGCGCTCGCGGCGCAAGGCGCGCTGGCGACGCAGTTCCCCAACAACAGCCTCGGCAATCAACTCAAGATGGTGGCGCGCATGATCGGCCTGCGCAACGCGCTCGGCGTGTCACGCCAAGTGTTCTTCGTGCGTCTCGGCGGCTTCGACACGCATGCCGACCAGCTCGCCTTCCACGGTCAGCTGCTGTCGACGCTGGCGCTGTCGTTGAAGGCCTTCCAAGACGCAATGGGCGAGTTGGGCACGACGTCGGCCGTGACGACGTTCACCAGCAGTGAGTTCGGCCGCACGCTGGGCTCGAACGGCAACGGCAGCGACCACGGCTGGGGCGGCAATCAGATGGTGGTCGGCGGCGCGGTGCGCGGTCGGAACCTGTACGGCACATGGCCGAGCTTGATCACCGACGGCGCCGACGATGTGGGCCGCGGCCGCATCATCCCGACGACCGCCGTCGAGCAGATGTCGGCGACGCTCGCCAAGTGGTTTGGCGTGTCGCCGGGGGACATGGCGGGGTTGTTCCCGGGGCTGTCACGCTTCGCGCGCGCCGACTTGGGATTCATGGGCGCGTAGCTG
>JANPER010000006.1:0-25744 GCA_031423015.1 Planctomycetota bacterium
CCGAGGGCATCAACAACAAGGTCCGCTTGCTCAGTCACCGCGCGTTCGGCTTCCACTCTGCGGCACCGCTGATTGCCACGATCTACCTATGCTGTGGTGGGATCCAATTGCCGCAGTCGTTACACCTGCTTTAGGAGAACCAAGAACCGCCACGGACTGTACTTCCAGCGGCTCGTCGAAGGCGGGCCATCGTCGCATCCTAACCAACTCGACTTCATCATCGAGGCTTACCAGTCGCGGAAGGCAGTGCGACGAAGCGCTCTACAAGTTGCCATCTACGACGCGCAGCGCGATCAAACACAAGCAGCTCAACGTGGGTTCCCCTGCCTTCAACACGTCACGTTCGCGCCTCTGGGCGACAAGCTGAACACGAACGGCTTCTACGCCACACAGTACGCGTTCGAGCGTGCCTATGGAAACTACTTGGGTCTCTGCCGACTCGGGCGCTTCGTAGCTCATGAGTTGGGGCTGACCCTGGCGCGCGTGACCTGCTTTACGGGGATCATGTTGCGGGACGACATCTCGCAGCGCTCGAAACAGAAGATTGCCGACGTGATCGATGCGTCGGTGGGAGTTACGGAGGTGCCAAGATGACACTGACGTTTGCGTTGTACCAGGAGCAGGCGAAGTTGACCGATCAACGGCCGCTGAACGACGGCGACGGACTCGTGATTGCCCTCCTCGGTCTGGTGGGCGAGGCTGGGAGCCTACTGACCGAGTACAAGAAGAAGCTCCGTGACGGCGACGCTCATAGCGGCTTCAAGTCCCAACTGTCGGAGGAGTTGGGAGACCTGTTGTGGTACCTCGCCACCATTGCCAGCCGGTCGGGCCTGTCCCTGGGGGAGATTGCGCAAAGCAACCTGAACAAGACGCGCACACGCTGGTTGCTACCCAACCACCGCGCGCCCCTCTTCGACGAGGGGCGCCGACAAGACGAGCAACTACCTCGACGCTTCGAGTACCGGTTCGAGTACCGCGAGGTCCGGGGGAAGCGGAAGGTCGTACTCATCGACGAGGGAGGGCAGCTCGTCGGTGATGCGCTTACCGACAACGCCTACGAGGACGACGGGTACCGATTTCACGACGTCATCCACTTGGCTCATGCCGTAGTTCTCGGGTGGTCCCCTGTCGTTCGAAAGTTGCTTGGTCGAAAGCGCAAGTCGAACGATGACGTCGATCACGCCGATGAGGTCGAAGATGGCGCCCGAGCACAGATCGCCGAAGAGCTGGTGGCGGCGGCTGCCTACGACTATGCGTTGAGACATGACTACCTTGCTGTCGCGCACGTAGATTGGGACCTTCTGCGCCTCATCAAGCGCATCACGGCGCGTCTGGAGGTGCGTGTTCGCACTGAAGCTGAATGGGAGGAAGCGATCCTCCTCGCATTCAAGGTATGGCGCGAGGTCCGCCAACGCGACGGGGGCATCCTCCGCGGCGACCTTGTCGCACGGACACTCGAGTTCCTGCCGCCGACTACGCCAGTTCGTTGAAGAGTAAGCCCTGACCCGTCGGACACCGTTGCGGGACGACGTTCGGCTGAACCGCGTGCACGTTCCACTTCGGCGGGTACCACTGCGGTACAGGACGGTGATCGGCAACGAAGCGCTGCTTGATACGCGTCCTTCCTGATATGCCGGAGGCCTCTGGATGGACGACCCTTGCGTACTTGTCAACCTCGCAGAACAGATTCTGGCAGTCGATGAGATGGAGTCGTCGCCCCCACAGGGTCTGAAACCGTAGTCCCAGGCGTGTGAACTCACAGTCCGCCATGTCGGCGACCGCGCGGATGACGTCTGCCTCACTGAGGCCGTCCACGTCAGCGAAGCACTTCTTCATGCCGTCGCGGGCCCCTGGACCCGCGACAACAAAGTCCATCTCCGAGAAGTTCGTGATCGTGCTGTAGTTCAAGTCGACCGTCAACTGGAACGCGAGGAAGTCGCCGAGCGAGGGATACGTGCGAAGCAGCCTGAAGACGGCCTCCATGTTCGGCGCGTCCTCGACCTTGGATGCAGCATCATCGAGCATCATGTGCTCGGCGAGACGGAGGTGGTTCGCGTGCTTTCGTGCCGCACCGAAGTCCGGACAGGGCATGATGTACGCGGCCGAGTAGACCTTCTCACCAGTGGCGAAAAGCCGATCGAGTACGGCCTCGGCGCGCGAGCGTGAGAAGCTGGCCCACCGTACGTCACCGAGAGCATCGACGAGGCGCTCCCACGTCTCGATCCGGTTGAACAGCTTGAAGACGAGTGTTCGGAAGAAGATCTCCGTTGGAGACTGATCTCCCACGTACTGCACGTGGCGTACCAAGTACTGGCTCACGCGGTCCGATGCTCTGTAGACGTTTGTAAACCGATGAGCAGAGATCACTGGGTCAGCTGACCACGGAGGAGCCTCCCCAAGCACGCGGCGCATGAACGCGTCTTGTCGCTTGCAGGCGAAGTGCCAGTAGGTGTCGAAGACTGGCGCCGCCATCAACGTGCGACCCCCAGGGATTCGGATCTTCCGTGTCTCGCGCCGCGAAGAGTTTGGCGCCGTGGTGTGGTCCCCCACGAAAGCACCACGAGTTGGTCGGCAGTCTTCGTTCGTCAGTACGGTCCTCACCGTGGCACGATAACTAGAGCGTAGATAGAATCTACCTAAACCGTGTCACGTACTCGGAACGCTGTCCACACCGTGAAGCTTCAGCTCTCGACGACACCCCAGGTCGTCAAGGCCCTGGAGGCGCTCGCGCAGACCGGGAGGTTCGGGAAGAACGCATCCGAAGCGGGGGAGGAGCTTCTTCGGCTCAAGTTGCGAGAGATCGAGCTTGAGGGATGGCTTGCTTCACCGGTCCGGTCGAAGCGGCGTCATTCTGGTCGGTGATCTGGGAAGCCGCCGGAGCAAGAGGGTTTGCACCCGGATGCCGAGATTCGTCGGGCCCGGCGAGCAGGCGCGCCCAGCGGAGCGTGTTGCAATCCAGGTGCTGTCCGCCTCGGCACGCTCATGCGGAAGCGTCGCGCGGAGCGCCTCCGCGGTTCAAGAGTCCAAACGGCCATGACGGGCACGATTCGCGTCGGCGGCGATCCACGGAGGTCGTGCGCGACGCGAGACGTTCCTCGGCGCGCCGGCACATCAACTTCTCACGACGGTCCTCCATGGCTATTGTCGCGTCGGCTTCATGAAGGAGCCCCATCGAGCCATGCACTCAGCCGCCCCCGCCCGCCTCCTCATTCTTGCCGGCATCGCAACGACAGTCGGTGCGCAGACGGAGTTGTTTCGATTCTCAGGCACCCCGTCCGATGGCTTTGGAGCTGCGGTGCTCGGGCCCGGCGACCTCGATCTCGATGGCTACCCAGACATTCTCGTCGCTGCTCCTCAAGGCAACGCTGGTGCTGGCGTGGTGCACGTCTACTCAGGACGCAATGGAGTCCTAAGGCAGTCAATCGCCGACCCAGGATCGGCAGCCTTTGGGACTCGACTCCGCGCCGCCGGCGACATCGATCGCGACGGCAATCCTGACTTCTGGGTCGAAGACTCAGCACACCTCACCGCATGGAGCGGCAGGACGTTGAGCAGGCTGCACTCCACGACAACTGTGCCTTCGTGGGATGCGCCTGGGGATGCGAATGGTGATGGCGTGCCTGATCTGCTTCTGAAGACCACGACGGTTCCAGCCGACGTAATTGCCCTCTCGGGTCGGGACATGAGCGTAATTTTCCGTCGGGCCAACACCGGAACCGATACGTTCCTATTCATCAAATGGGTCGGGGATATCAATCACGACGGTCGCAGCGACATTCTAGCTGGAGGTGGCGACGGTACCAGTTGGATCCGCCTTGTATCCTCAGCCGATGGATCGACAATCCGCGAGCATCGCGTTGCGGGGTATCAACGCCCCATCACTGACGGGGGCACTCTGGGCGACGTTGACCGCGACGGGACTGATGACTACTACATGTATCAGCCCAAGAGAGGTATCGAGGGCTATCAGAACGCCGGGGTCATCGACGTGTTTTCCGGCCGCACCGGGAGTTTGATCCGAACCATAGAAGGCTATACCGTCGGCGACGGGCGATACGCCCCCCGGCCCACCGAGACCATCGACCGAGTGCTCGGCTTCGGGTCTTTTGCAGCGAATGGCCTGTCGTGTGTTCTAACCAGGCACTCCCACCCGTTGGGCCGGCCATTCGTTTCGGTGCGTCTAGTTGAAGGTGACGAAGTATTTGCAACTCCTGGCAACAACGCCACGCCAGCCGGAGATGTTGATCGCGACGGCGCAACGGATCTCCTTGTGTCAGATCAGTCTGTTGCCGCGGTCGCTGTGATAGCGGTGCGACCGCTGACTCGATTAGGAAGGATAGAACCATCATCTGGAGTTAGCTATAGTTTGGGGCCGCCATGGGCATCGATGTCGAGGCTAGGGGACATGAATGGCGACGGCATTCCCGACGTCGCCGCCCTTTGGCCACTCTGGACGTATCCGAGCGGCTTCTCTTCCGTATGCAAGGTGATGTCTGGTCTTGACTTTGCACCGATCCTAAGCGTCGGGCTCCTAGCGAGCACCAACTCGCCTGATGGATCTGCGGCAGACGCTGGAGATATTGACGGCGACGGGCGATCCGATTTGGTTCTTGGATGGTCTCGGTATTACGGTCCATCACGTGGACAAGGAGGCGTCTACGGTTCGTCAGGCCTTATTTTTGCCCTCAATCACATCGATCGGTCGTATGGGTCGTCGGTTTGTGGCAACATTGATTGGAATTCGGACGGTCGCTCAGACATCATTGTCAGCGCGGATACCTTTGCAGAAGTATTGTCGGGTCGTGACCAGACTGTGCTCTACCGATGGAGTCGCGGCGGCAAACTGATCACACTTGGGGATATCGATCGAGACGGGACGCGGGACGTGGCTTTGGGCGAAACCGTCTATGCTTCACGTTCTGGGGTGGCGCTCGGCACGCGAGTCGGCTGCTTTGCATGGGCGGACGCGCGTGACGCTGACGGAGATTCGGTCCCTGACCTATGGTCGGCGACCGCGGGCGGCATCGAACTCGTTTCAGGCAGAGCATGGGCCACCATCCGGACAATAGCGTGGCCGTTTGCCAACCCGTCCCCAACGCTAGCGTCCGAAGATTGGGATGCCGACGGCGTAATGGACCTGGCCGTGGGCAGCTCTTCTGACAATGTGGCCGTTGTCCTCTCTGGCCGCGACGGTCGGTCACTCTTCCGATACGGCGGTCGCGCACCCAATGATGGACTCGGAGAAAGTGTGGCCCTCGTGTCTGGAGTGCTACCCGCTCGTCCGCGACTTGTTGCCGCAGCGGCTCTCGGTGGATCTCTCAACATTGGATATGCATTGCTGGCCGCTCAGCCGCGGTTCCCGCCAGGGGCTTCGGACTTTGGTCAGCCATGCGGTCCTCGCCTCGGTGAGCCCGCGCTGCATTGGATCGGCGGTTACCCGAGCGTTGGCTCGACTCGCTCGGCTCGTATTGCAGGATCAATCCCAGGTGTTGTTTCGTTGTGGGCTGGCACTGAGACCGATTGGGCCGGAGCTATCCTGCCGCTAAACCTCGGACTCATCGGCCTGCCAGCTTGCGTGTTGCATACAAGCCCTGTGTTCATCGCGATGACGGCAATGGCGCCTCCGACGACCGACATTCCAATAGCCATCCCGCTTGACGTGAATTGGCTTGGGCAGAGCCTGGCATTGCAGGCAGCCACGGTTAGCGTGGCACCGTCCGCAATAGCCTTCACAAACGCAGTTCGGATAAGGATCTCGCAGTAGTCGCCGGTGTAGAGCTTGCGCGGCTCGATCGGAAGACGAAGAGGTGCTCACAGACCGTAGAAGGTGTTCCTCAGGTATCCCCTTACCGAGGAACGATCCACTCCCCCCGGCCTTCCGCGGCGAGCCCCCGGGGCACCGGATGACCTTCGATAGCAGGCCGTCACGGGAAGCACTGCGAGGCTAACAGCGTCGCGCGCCTATGACTGAGTGGGGCGGGGTCGACGCCTCACGTGCTCACAAAATGGGGAACTCGCATAACCGCAGAGCGCGCCCAGCCTTCTACACAATGAGGAAGGCGATTCTAGAGAATCGGCTACATTTTGTTGGTTACTGAGGGCGCGACCAACGTATAAGCGCTCGTTCGTGTAAGCGGCACTTCGCCCTTACATGAAAGCGGCTCGCGCCGGCGCTTCTAACGCCAACACGAGCCTAGACAAACCCTGTGCTAACCAGGACTTGCCATGGCCACCAAGGCTACCGGCGCGACCGCGCCGTGCCACGCCCCGATCGGGCGTGAAGCGTTCTTCTCGATCCGGCTCACCCGCGACCCCGCGCAGGCACACGCCGACGCTAGCGCGATCCTGAGCGAACATCCGTTCCCGTTCGGTGCGCTTGCCGCGTGCTCGGACATCATCGCCGGCCACGGCGTCGAGTCGGTCACGCTCGCCGACGGCGCCCGGTTGCTCTACGTCAACAAGGGCGACACGTACGACGCAACGTTGTGCCACGTCCAAGGGCGCGGGTACTTCGTGTCGTCGTGGGGCGATGAGTACGAAGCGTCCGACCGCGCGCGCGAGGAAGAAGGCGACGAACGGCGCTGCGCCTACTGCTCGGAATGGAGCGACGTCGGCGAACCCTGCGGCGCCTGCGGCCGCGACCCCGACACGGGCAACCCATGGCCCGAGCCGCTGCGGCACGTACGGCTCGACAACGGCTACACGCTGCGCACGTGGGATAGCGGCAAGACGCGGCGGGGACGTACGCGCATCGGCTACGAACTCAAAGACGGCTTCCTCGGGAAGACCATCTTCAGCGACGACGAGTTCTGCCCCTCGCCGTGCCACGCCGACGACGCCGACGAGACTCTGCGCGGCTTGCTCGGCTTCCTGACGCTGCGGCCCGGCGACACCGACCGCGACTACTTCGACGCCTACACGCCCGCACAACGCGAGTTCGCCGCGTCGAGCGCATGCGAGTTGCTCGCCTACCTGTACAGCGACGAAGGGCCCGGCGCGTTCGCCGACGTTGACGCCGACGACGAAGGGAGCGCCGACGCATGAACCGCGAAACTTGGCTAGGCCTTCTCGTCGATGCCCTGCGGCCGACGTTCGCGGCGCACGGTTACCCGCTTCCCGATCGCATCCGCGTTGCCTGCGGCTGGCCGAGCAAGTCGGCGCTTGCCGGCGCCAACCGGCGCATCGGCGAGGCATGGTCGCAGCGCTGTTCGACCGACGGCGCACACGAGACGTTCCTGTCGCCGTCGCTGGCCGACCCGGTGGAAGTCGGCGCCGTGCTCGTTCACGAACTCGCGCACCATGCGGTCGGCGTCGAGCACGGGCACAAGGGACCGTTTGCACGCTGCGCCAAGGCCGTCGGCCTAGTCGGTCCGATGCGCGCGACCTCGGCTGGCCCGGCGCTGGCAGAGCGTTTACACGCGCTCGCGGCGACCATCGGCCCCTACCCGCACGGCGCGCTTGTCGCGGGCGACGGCAGGAAGAAGCAGAGCACGCGCATGCTCAAGGTCGCGTGTGACACGTGCGGCTGCATCGCGCGCATGACGCGGCAATGGCTCGACGAAGCCGGTACGCCAACCTGCGGTTGCGGCGGCACCATGGCGGAAGGGAGGGTCGAGCGATGAGATTCGACAAGACGAAGGATCCCGCGGCCCTCGCCGACAAGGAACCCTGCCGCGTGCGTCGGCTCGCGATGAACGGCGTGGCCGTGGTCGAGCGCGACGGCGGCACCTTCCTCGCCGCGACCGACGGGCGCGCCTTGACGCTCGTGCGCTGCACGATGGACGACGGCGACAACGCGCGCGGGGTCTACCCTGGCGCCGCATTTACCGCGGCGCGTAAATCGGCACGGCGTAAGACGGAAGCACGGGTCGTGTTGAACGGCGCAGCGTATGTCGACGCCGACGGTGCGCACACCGAGTTCGCGAAGGTGGACGGCACCTTCCCGGACGTCGCCGGCATCGTGCCGAAGGGCGAGCCCGAGCACGTGCTCAGGGTCGATGCTGCGTACCTGGCCCGCATGCAGAAGGCGCTCGGCGCCGATGGCGTCGAGATCCGCGACCATGGCGACGGCCGTCCGCTGGCCATCGTGCCGATCTACCTCGCAGGCGGTTCCGGCGGCACCGACGACGGCTCGCTCGGCGTGCTCATGCCGATCGGGGGTGGCGCATGAGCGCCGCCCTCATCGAGCGCCGCACGTGGCGACGCGTGCGTGTGTCCTTGGTGCGCGAGCGCGCCGACCAACCCTACGCGGTGCGCGACGGCCGCGACGTGGCGGCGCTCGTGCGTGCGTTCCTGCGCGACGATCCGCGCGAGCACTTCGCCGCGGTCTACCTTGATGCGCGGCACCGGCCGATCGCGGTACACGATGCCGCAATCGGAACCGGCGAGGGATGTCCGATCGACCCGCGCGCCGTGTTCGGGCCGGCGTTGCAGCTGTCGGCCGCTGCGCTTGTCGTGGCGCACAACCACCCGAGCGGCGATCCGACGCCGAGCGCCGAGGATCGAGCCGTGACCGAGCGGCTCAAGAGCGCGGGCGAGTTGCTCGGCGTCCGCCTGCTCGACCACTTGGTGATCGGCGACGGCCGGTTCTTCTCGTTCGCCGACGAGTCCGTCCACGCGTTCGCGCAAGGAGGTGCCTCGTGATGGACGCCGAACCGATCGACGCCTACACGCGCGCACAGGCGCTCACAGACGGCGTGCTAGTCGACGTCACGCGGCAAGCCTCGCCGGCTGAGATGCACGGCGGCTTCCGCGTGCCCGTAGCGGTCACAGCGGCGCTGTGGGCCGCGATTGAAGCGATCCCCGAGCGGCTCGACGGCATCGCCGACGTGCGCGGTCGTTTACACGACGTGCTGTGGATGGCGGCCTGCGCGGCTAGGCGAACCACGGATCGGCAAGCGTCGGCCGTCTGCTTTCGCGTGCTGCTGCCACGGCAGGGCGAGCGCGTGCGGCTCGTCACGCTGCGACTCGACATCGGGCCTGGCGATGCCGGCGAGCCCGTGGCGACCATCGGCCTTCCGGAGGACTTCTGACCATGCCGACAGCCATCGGTTACCTGCGGGTCAGCACCGCAGCGCAGGCCAAGGACGGCAAGGATGGCTTCCCACGGCAGCGGGCGGCCATCCGCGCCTACTGCGCCAGCAAGCGGCTCGAACTGCTTGAAGAGCATGAAGACGCTGGCGTGAGCGGCACGGTGCCACTCGAAGGGCGCGACGGTCTGTCGACGGCCCTGGCGCGGTGCTCAGAACTGGGTGCCGGCATACTCGTCGTCGAGAGAGCGGACCGGCTCGGGCGGGACCTGATCGTGTCGGAAATGGCGGTGCGCGCGTTCGGCGAGGCCGGGGTCGCGATCGTGACCGCCGACACCGGCCAGGATCTCACCGACGCCGACAACGACCCGAGTCGGAAACTCATTCGGCAGGTGCTGAACGCGGTGGCGGAGTACGAGCGGTCAGCGCTTGTAGCGAAGTTGCGCGCGGCACGGGAGCGCAAACAGCGCCGCGGCGGTCATGGTGTCGGCTGCTACCGGTTCGGTGAGCATCCCGAGCGGCCGGACGAGATCGAGACACTGGAAGTCATGCGGCAGTTGCGGCGTCGGCAGCCGGGGCGGGCGCGAGCTTCGCTCGGCGCTGTCGCGGTGCATCTCAATGAGACGGGGCGGCGATCGCGGACTCGGCGACCATGGACTGCAACGATGGTGCGAGACGTCTTGTTGTCCTAAGGTGATTCATGCTCTGGTTGCGTGCTGAGCATCACCCATCGTGATAGGTCGCGACGCTCTTGGCGACCGTGTGCAGTCCCGCTAGCCATTCGGCGAGGTCAACATACGCAATGCGGTGCCGCCCGAGACAGATTTCTGTCTCAACCATGTAGGGCCCCACTGGCTCCGGGTAAGCGATCATGCCCTTCACGATATCACCACCAACGTGCTGGACGGCATCTCGGAATCTCTGGACCCGTTGAGCAACGCGGTCGTGAAGCACGCGCGAGCGCGGAACCAAGCGTTTGAGTGCGTCGGGAACGAACGGCTTGCTTCGCGAAGGGCTCGAAAGAACCCGATGGCAAGATGCACCTGTACAATGCACGTGGAGAGGTGGGAGCCGGCAAGCAGCCCGCGCGCACTCAGTTGATATCCCAGGGCCGGGGGAGACGCTGGGTGAGACCAGAGCAGATCTACGCGCTCGCTGGCGACCTCATGCTCATCAACCGCGTAGTCGACTGTCAGTATGGCGTTCAGCACCAGCGCCCTCGTCTTGTGCTCCTTCGCACCTGGACCACTGCAGGAAGATCGCGGCCAAGACGAGGTCCTACGAGGTCCTTGCCAAGGTGGAGTCCACGCGCGGCCGCAGTAGCCGGGCGCTGAAGTCGAAAAGCCTCGTAGACCCGAGCACTCCGTTCTCAAATTGCCGATGCACGTCTTTACCCGTCTATGCTGTCTATCCCTAGCTTCAAGCCTCTGGCCAACGCTGGCCGCCCAGGCAGTTCAGCAGGCTCGTGAGGAGCAGTTGAGTTTTGAGATGACAGTAGCCTCAAAGTTGACCGTCGAGAGCGATAGGTTCAAGAAGCTCACTACAGTCTCCCAAAGCCGGGCACAAAGCAACGCGAAGCTCTTTCCAGGAGGGGAGTGGCAGCTTTTGGCCGTCGTCAAGGGCACGGAAGCATCCTTCACGATTACTCTTCGAGTATCCGGTGACGGGGCGATGGCGTTCCAGCAAGCGTACACGCTCTCAGGCCAGGAGCTAATGCTACGCCGGGTTGATGCGGAAGTTAGTGGCCGTCGCGTCATTGAACACTACGGAATAGACCTCCCGCGACAGTGGCTCAACGACGCACTCGCAGACCAAAAGGAAACAGTACCCCTGCAGGTGGAAGTGTCAGGAACTCGCGGCCGGGGCATAATCCTGCTGGACGAAAGCGTGGTGGAGGCCTTGCTCTACAAGGTAGATCGCTTGACTAATCCAGCCCCAAGGAGAGAGGCCACGAAGGACCAGCGCGAGGCGGCAATTGCAGCCAGAGGCTTTCTCTCCGAGAAGCAGAAATCGCTCGCGGAGCAGGGCTACGGCAGGGAACCATCACCCGATGAAGTGGCCGCTAGTGTTCGTAAAGTGCGGACCGCGGTTGAAGAGAAGTGGAAAGACCTTCGGGTTCGTTTTAGCGTCGGCACGCCATCGCAACATTCGGAGGCAGACTTCGCGGAGCGAAAGTGGGTGCACGGCTGGAAGATTCTGGTGGATTACAAAGTCGAGATGCTGCAGGGCCACTTTGATGGCAAAGTCACCTTGATTCTCCGCGGTGACGAAGTTGTGATGCGTGACGAGGGTCTCTTTTGAGAGCTAGCCGTCCCAACCGTTTTCATGACGGCCATGACGAGCCGATGCGTGCCGCTCAGACTCGGACGCCCGGCCTGCGAGTGTGAGGACTCCCGCGGTCTCACGCTCGGGCACCCCCACCTCCCCGCACTACCCCTCAGCAGCGCCCTCCGCACAACCGCTGGACGACGTCCTCCAGAGAGAGGAATGCCTCTTCGAAACCCGGCGCCCTCGCAAGGAAACACAACCCGAGGTCCCACGGGAGTCAGGGCGTTCACGGAAGTGTGCTTCGGTGGTGACGTCGCTTGGACTCAAGTGGGAGAGGTGTGGAGTTTCATCGCGCGTCGCCGCCTACGGCGGCCGGTCGGAGGGCGTTCGTGCCATGTAGCCGGCGGCTCTATGTAATCGGACCTGTCCCTTTGAGAATGAGATCTCGCGCCGGAGAGAAGTCGATATCGAACACAGTTCCGCATTCTGTGTGCACCCGCACGGTCACGATCGCACGAGCCACGTCTTGATTGGCTGAGTTCAGGAACGGTATGTGCTGTTCGGACACGTCGCGAATCTCAAGACGCTTCTTGTCGAAGTAGATGCGCCCCTTCTCGCTTCCCTCAGAGTCGACGAACTGCGCCTGTTTGAGCGTATAAGGCACCTTGCCTGAGTTGAGCACCCATAGCTTATAGTGCCATATGCCTCGAATGCGCACGTTGGTCTTGACTGTGGCGTCGAGCTTGAGCTGCTCATCTCGGACACCACGGACGAAGCCAATGACCGCAATGATGTCGCCAATTACCATGGCTTGGGTTCCAGGACAACAGAGGCGTAAGAACCGCTTACCACCACCCCCTCGCCGGCACCACGACGTACGCAGTCCAAGTTGGGAAGGAGTTCCGTCGCACCCAGCCCCATGTTGGATCCCACCAGAAGAAGAAGGCGCCGTACTGGTTGCCCGGCTGCCCGCTCAGTCGAAGCGAGTGGACGACGAAACCACTCGATGAGCAGGGCTGCATTGGGATGCCCATGGGCTGGCCATTGACATCAGAAATACCTATCATGTCTCCTGGGACACAATTGTAAGGGTATTGCCAAGCGTAGCCGACAAGGATCAGGTCCTCCCATGGCACGCAGCCCAGGTCGAAGGTGAAGGCCATCGCAAAGGGCGAGGTGGTGATGACCAGGGCCGCTGCTTGGTTCCCCCACATGACAGGGTAGACCTGCGTTACGTAGGCGCGGTAGTTCCATGCGTGCCAGCGGCCGAGTCCGCACTGCGAGGCCGCCGAGGCGGCGAGAAGGAACGCGGATGCCAGGGCGCGGATCATGCCGGGAACGATATGGACTTGCCGAGCCGTGGTCGCGCCCGAAGAAACCCTGTCCCGAACAAAGCCTCGCAGTCACCACGGCGCGAGCCCCTTCAGCGCCCCCACCGTTCCGAGGTGCATGTATCGCCCGCACCCTGTGAGCGCCGCACCGAAAGAGATCCGGGGGCCATCCTCCCGCCGGTGCGCCTGCCGAATCGCAGTGATCGTGAACGGCAACGGAACCCCCCGTCGTGCCTGATGACGGATCAGCATCCGTTCGGCATCGCGTCGATGTAGCGGGTTCCCTTCACCACGTCGGAACGTGCAGAACAAGAGCGGCGAGTGCCAGACGTCGCGGCGGACCCGGTGCGCCAGCAGCCGAAACACCGCCCGCCAAGCCCACATCGGCATCCGCAGACCACGCGGATCCTCGAAGATCGAGTCAGGCCGCAGCTCCGTCGGCGCTATCCGAAGCAGCTCGGTGAGCGACTTACCGGTGCATGCGAGAAGCGCGATCAGGGCTGTGGCGCGCGCATCGTGCCGCCCCTCGCCATACGCGAGGTGTTGCAGCACACGATCATCGGGGCGTCGGTCCAGCCGGCGGTTGTTCCGTGCACAACCCGTCGCGTACCGATTGGTCCGTCGCGGAGGCAGTCGGACAAGCAGCCGCGCAGGCCCGGCACTCGTGGGTCGACTCCGTACCGGTTTCGGTGGCTCCGGCTTCGCCGCCTGCGCTCGGAGCGGCTTGGTCCACGGCGACCGCAGCGGCAACCCGCCCTCCCGTGCGTGGTCCTCACGCCACAGCTTGTCGACCCAGTCCTCGCCGATGTGGTCCTGAGTGCTCACGCTCGCCGATCGTAGCCGAGCTGCATGAGCGACGAGGCGGAACGATCCACGCTCCCGGGGGGTCGAGTCGCTAGCCCCCGGGGACCGCGTGCGACCGAACCAATGCCCCTCCGCCGCGGTCGTTCAACGGTGTCGGTGTTGGCCACCTGTTGGCCGAGGCCAACACTTGCAGCTCGTCCCAACACGTAAGAAGACGTCTGTCCGTCTTAGATGCACAAGACGCAACACTTGCAAAACCACCCCTAGACCCCTAGGATCGGCCTTGTTCTGTTCTTTGCTGCATTCGTGCTGCGCGTGTGCTCGACCCTACTGGACCCTCTTACACGCGGAGGGTCGGCGGTTCGAATCCGTCGGGGCGTACCATTCACAACGTAGTTGTCGATCCCGACTTCGGGCACTGTGCGCGCAAGCGTGCATGCCTGTCTTGGTTCCGGCACTAGCGATTCACGGCCAGCGACAAACCCCGACCGCAGCGTTGCTTGCTGTCACTCCGAGCGGGTTGATCCCTGGATCGATCGAGAAGTACTGGTTGAAGCACTGCAGCCCTTCGAGCGCAGCCTCGGCCGGGATCGTGTAAGTCAGCCGAGCGACGCCACCGCCGGTCGGCATTGAGATCATGTTCTCGCCGCTGACGTAGAGGCGACAGCCGGGCATGCCAAGCGGTCCCAGGTCGAACGGCAGCGGAACCGAGCCCCAGCCGATGTCCGAACTGCCAAACAACATCACGCCTGGCTGACCAGAGCGCAGACCGGTGACCTCGTGTGACATCGGTAGACCGAGATAGGGCCGTGTTCCCCGAAGCTCCGGCCGTCCTGCGCTCCCGGGGCACCCTGCTCCGAACACGTCATAGGAGGCCGGCGTGACGGGCGAGTACTCCCAAAGATCTGAGGAGAGCAGGTACCCATCTATCCCGCCGAAGTAGACGACCTTGCTGCGGGCTGAGTCGTATGCGAGGGTGCCTCCGCCCGCGGGTGGACGCGACGACGTGATCCGCCGCGTCCAATGGCCGTCCCACTCCCACGTGTCGTAGCCGGCCCCGCACATGACGAGTCGACGGCGGTCGGAGTCGTACGCCATGGATCCTGCTCCACCTGCGGGTGGGTGTACTGGCGAGTTGGTGATCGCGGTCCAGTTAATGCCGTCCCACTCCCAGGTATCCGAGAGTCGGATGTGAGATAGGGGCGGAAACATCACACCGCCGAACAGGACGACTCGACGTCGTGCCGCGTGATACGCCATGGCATGGTACAAACGCGCCGATGGACTGGAAGCCGGCGAGAGTTGTGTCCAGTCATTGCCATTCCACTCCCATGTCTCGGGAGGCACTGGAAGGCCACCATATCCACCGAAGAGGACGGTTCGGCAGCGCTCCGAGTCGTAAGCGAGCGCGTGACCCCAACGGTAGGCTGGGCTGTTGGCAGGCCTACGAGGACTCCAGTTGTTGCCGTCCCACTCCCAGGTGAGGTAGTCCTGGAACGACGAAGAGTTACCGCCGAACAGGATGATCCGCTCGCGGGCAGCGTCGAAGGCCATCGCATGGTACCACAGCGCGCGCGGACCGCTTCCTGGTGCCCGCAGCGTCCATCTGGTGCCGTCCCACAACCAAGTCTCAGGGCTCAGCGAAGGGAAGCCGCCGAAGACCACGACGCGAGCGCGAGCAGCGTCATAGACCATCGCGTGACCTGCGCGAGGAGACGGCCGTGGCCCGAGGGGCTGTGTCCATGTGGCTCCATCCCATCGCCATGTGTCCGATGTGCCGGCGGCGGCGCCAGTCTGACCGCCGAACATCACGACCCCGAAGCCACTCGGGTCGGAGGCCAGAGCATGAGCCGCAGTCGGTACCGGGCCAGCCGTAGTGGAACGCTCGGTCCAGTTGTTGCCGTCCCATTCCCACGTGTCCCGAAGCCAGACGGACTGTCCAACGAGAGTGCCACCGAACAGCACAATCCGCGCTCTCGCCGCGTCGTTGGCCATCGCGTGATTCTGCCGCGGGATTGGCCGTACCAGCGTGCTACGCTGTGTCCAGTCGTTGCCATCCCACTCCCAGGTTTGGAAGTCCACTGGCTGGGAGGTGAGGAAGACGCCGGCAAGCACCACTCGGGCGCGGGCCGCATCGTAGGACATTGAGATGGCGTAGCTCGACGAGGGCGAAGTGCGTGGATTGCGCCTCATCCAAACCGTGCCGTCCCACTCCCACGTCTCCGCGTTGGTGAAGGCACCGCCAAACAAGACGACGCGAGCGCGGGCTGCGTCGTAAGCGAGTGCGTGCGACTCTCGCGGCGAAGGCCTGGTGAGGGGTTGCAGTTCCTGCCAGACGTTCCCGTCCCATTCCCATGTGTCGTCGAACGGCCCGTTCCGGCCGCCTCCACCGAACAGGACAACTCGGCGTCGGGCTGCGTCATAGGTGAGCGCGTGGCCCGTGCGGGGAGAAGGACGGATGGTAGGCGTGCGCATCGCCCAGGCGATGCCGTCCCATTCCCACGTGCCATCGTGCGCCTCGCCGGTGGCACCCCCAAACAACACGACTCGGTTCCGACCAAGGTCGTGTGCCATTGCGTGGGATACAAGCGTTGGCGGCGATGGCGATCGCCAATCGACCTGCGCCGCCGGTCGTGGAGATAGACTCGCTGCACACGACATCGCCAGCGCAGCTCGCGCACGCCGGGCTGCTCCTCGACAGCTCGACACGAGCCAGTGTCGCGTCGACCGATCGCGCGGCATCCCGAGTCTAGATTGATTGAGAGTTACCACGCGTGCACCTCCTGCTGTCGACCCGACTTCGCTCTGGCGACCTCTCGCGGGCAGCCATTCTGAGCATGGTAGCGCGGGATGCGCCGACATGGCGGCGACCGCATCCCTTCCGATCCTCTGCCGGCGCCTTCCGGCGAGAATCGATCGCCAACGTGAAGGAACCGATTGGGATTGAACACGGCGCTCGCAGCCACAATCACGGCTGCGGCGGCAGGCAGGCGGCAGGCCAAAGCGGCGGTCACGCGGCGCAGCGCCGCAAACGGATCGGGAAGGCTCAACGCGGGTCCCAGCCGTAGACCTTCACCATGGTGTCCGCGTCGAGGGTCAACGCCACGCGACGCAAGAACACTTCGCGCTCGCTGGCACCCGGATGCCGGCGTCGAATGCCAGCCTCGGCGATCTGTTGTACGGCGATCTGCATCGCGGCCCAGACGCGCATCTTCTCGAGGGGCGGCATGGCGCGCCAAATCTCCACCTGGACCATGTCGGCCTCGATGCTCGTGTCGTCGGCCTGCGGGCGGTAGCCGCTCATCCGGCGAAGTGTAAGTGTCGGCGGTCGCCAGGGCCAACGAGTCCATGACGCACACCTCGCGCATCGCCCAACCGCGCGCAGCCGTCCACCATGGGTTGCGCGCTTTGCCGGAAACGTCGGCCGCGGCCCGCGCACCTGCCACAACATGCCGTCATGCCGAGTCGATCTATAGTGCGTCGCTCCTTCGATGCGATCGTGTTGGGCACGGGGCAATCAGGTCCGCCGCTCGCCGACAGCCTCGCTTCCGCGGGCTGGAAGGTTGCCGTCGTGGAGCGCGGGCGCTTCGGCGGCACCTGCGTCAACACGGGCTGCGTGCCGACCAAGACCATGGTCGCGAGCGCCCGAGTCGCGCACCTGGCGCGCCGCGCCGCGGAGTACGGCGTGCGCATCAGCGGGCAGGTCAAGGTCGACATGAAGAAGGTCAAGGCGCGCAAGGACAAGGTGTCCGGCGGCTCGCGACGTGGCGTCGAGTCGTGGATGAAGGACCACGCCCGCGTCACCGTCTTCGAGGGGCACGGCCAGTTCGTCGACCAGCAGACGGTGCGCGTCGGCAACGTCGATCTGCGCGCGGAGCACATCTTCATCAATGTCGGCGCGCGGCCGTTCGTGCCGCCGATCGAGGGGCTGGACCAGGTGCCGTACCTCACCAGCTCGAGCATGATGCACGTCGACTTCCTACCCGAACATCTGATCGTGATCGGTGGCAGCTACATCGGCCTCGAGTTCGGCCAGATGTTCCGCCGCTTCGGCAGCAAGGTGACGATCATCGAGAAAGGGCCGCGGTTGATCGGCCGCGAAGACGCCGACGTGTCGGATGCGATCCGCGACATTCTCAAAGGCGAAGGCGTAGCGCTGCGCCTCAGCTCTGAGTGCATCAAGGTGCGGCGACGCGGCAAGAAGATCGCGGTCGGCATGGACTGCGACGCAACACGACGTTCCGTCACCGGCAGCCACCTCCTGGTCGCGGTCGGACGCCGGCCCAACACCGACGACCTGGCGTTGGACAAGGCCGGCATCGCGACCGATGCGCGCGGCTACATCACGGTCGACGACCGACTGCGCACCAACGTGCCGGGCATCTTCGCGCTCGGCGACTGCAACGGCCGCGGCGCGTTCACGCACACCTCGTACAACGACTACGAGATCGTCGAGGCCAACCTGCTGCGCGAAGGCAAGCGCAAGGTCACCGACCGCATCGTCGCCTACGGCCTCTACATCGATCCGCCGCTCGGGCGGTGCGGCATGACCGAGTCCGAGGCGCGCGAGTCCGGGCGCAACGTGCTGGTCGGCACTTGGCCCATGGACAGCGTCGGCCGTGCGGTCGAGATGGGCGAGACGCGCGGGTTCATGAAGATCTTGGTCGACGGCGACAGCAAGCAGATCCTCGGGGCGTCGCTACTCGGCCTCGGCGGCGACGAGATCATCCACACTCTCCTCGATCTGATGTACGCGAAGGCGCCGTACACCGTGATCGAGCGCGCGATGCACATTCATCCGACCGTGTCCGAGATGCTGCCGACGCTGGTCGGGCAGCTCGAGCCGCTGGTGAAAGCGCCGGCGAAGAAGCGCGGCAGCGCCGGCCGTGAGGCTGCGGCGGCGACGAGCTGACTTACTGCAACGCGCGAGCAAGATGTCGAGACTGCACGCTGCGCCTCGCCCATCACTCAGCCCGGCGTCCAAAGGCGCGCGATCGGCACGGCGAACGTGTGCGCGTCGATCCGCCAGCCGTGCCGCCCGGTGTGCATGACCACGCCTGTCACCTGGTCGCGGCCCAGCCGCCGGGCCAACGCCGCGAGGCCGCGCGTGTCTTCGGTGCGCACGTCGGGTGCGGCCTTCACCTCGAAGGCGAGCACCGAACCGTCGGCGCGCTCCAGCACGAGGTCGACTTCGGCGCCATCGTGTGTGCGCCAGTGGCCGATGTCGACGGGGTCGTCGAGCCAGTGCGCCTGCTTGCACAATTCGTTCACGGTAAACGTCTCGATCAGGTGCCCAAACTGCTGCAGCGCGCTCGGTCGTGCCGCCAGCAGCTTCTCAGCGGTGACGCGCATCAACCGCGCCGCAATGCCGGTGTCGACCATGTGCAGCTTGGGCGTGGCCGCGGAGCGGGACGACAGCGTGGTCCCCCACGCCGGCAGCGTGTGGTGCAAGAAGACCGCTTCGAGCAGGCGCAGGTAATCCTCGGTCGTGCTGCGATCGAGCCCGAGTTCGCGGCCGAGGCCAGCGACGTTCACGAGCTGGGCCGTGCGCGCCGCTATCGCAGCCGCGAGTCGCGGCAAGACCACGCGTCGCCGCACCCGCGTGATCTCCGCCACATCCTTGTCGAGAGTGAGCTTTAGATACTGCTCGAACCACCGGTTGCGCGCGCTCGACGTCGTCAAGCGCAGCGCGATCGGCATGCCCCCCGCCACCACCCGGTCGGCGTACGAAGCCCGGTCGACGGTGACGTCGTCCAAGCGCGGCGCACCGCCGGCCACGAGTGTCTGCACGAACGTCTCCTGCCGCGACGCGATCTCTCCCTGACTCAACGGCAACACCGGCACGATGTCGACACGCCCCGTCAGCGCCTGCGCGATCGCCGGCACGCTGCCGTAGCGCGTCGATCCGGCGAGTACAAACTGTCCCGGTGCGCCGTCGCGGTTGAGCAACATCTTGACGACGTCCATCAGCTCGGGCACGCGCGCGTACTCGTCGACGAACACCGGGCGCGGTGCATCGAGGAAGCGCGTGGGGTCGGTGGCAACCGCACGCTGGGTGGCGGGATCGTCGAGGTCGAGCACAGCGCGGCCGGAGCCCTTGGCGAGCGACCGCAGAAGCGTCGACTTGCCCACCGAACGCGGGCCACCCAAGACGACCACCGGGACCTCGGAGAGCCGCGCCCGAGCCATCGCAGCAGCTCGGCGCTCGACCTCGGATCGCAGCAGTCTGACGCCACCCATGCTGGACAACCTATCGGCTGAATCCCCGATTCCGAGCGCGGTTTTCTCCCTAATTTGAGCACGCTGTAGCCCCTGATTTGAGGGCCAACCCAGAGCGGCAATCCGCGAGGCGCCGCGAGGCCTCGCTGGGCTCGGTCACCGCCCCCAGCCGCCCCGCCCCCTACCCGAAGAAGTCGTTCCCCTTGTCGTCGATCACCATGAACGCGGGGAAGTCGACGACCTCGATCTTCCAGATCGACTCCATGCCGAGGTCTTTGAAGTCGAGGACCTCGACCTTCTTGATGCTGTCCTGCGCCAGGATCGCCGCCGGCCCGCCGATCGAGCCCAGGTAGAAGCCGCCATGCTTCTTGCACGCCTCGGTGACTTGCTTGCCGCGGTTGCCCTTGGCCAGCGTCACGAAGCTGCCGCCAGCGGCCATGAACTGATCGATGTATCCATCCATGCGCCCAGCTGTGGTCGGACCGAACGAGCCCGACGCGTAGCCCTTGGGCTGCTTCGACGGGCCGGCGTAGTAAATGACGTGGTCCTTGAGGTACTGCGGCAGCGGCTCGCCGCGGTCGAGCTTCTCCTTCAAGCGCGCGTGCGCGATGTCGCGCGCGACGATCAGCGTGCCGGTGAGCGCGAAGCGCGTCTTGATCGGATACTTGCTGAGCGCGCGGCGCAGCTCGGTCATCGGCTGGCGCAGGTCGAGCCGCACCACGTCGCTCGCGAGCTTGCCGGCGTCGACCTCGGGCAGGAAGCGCGCCGGATTGGTCTCGAGTTGCTCCAAGAACACACCGTCGCGCGTGATCTTGCCGAGCGCCTGCCGATCCGCCGAACACGACACGCCCATGCCCACCGGGCACGACGCGCCATGCCGCGGCAGGCGCACGACGCGCACGTCGTGGCAGAAGTACTTGCCGCCGAACTGCGCGCCGATGCCGTTCTTGCGCGTGATCTCCAGCACCTGCGCTTCGAGTTCGAGGTCGCGGAACGCGCGCCCGCGCGCGTTGCCGGTGGTCGGCAACGAGTCGAGGATACGCGTGCTGGCGAGCTTCACCGTCTTCAGCGTCTGCTCGGCCGACATGCCGCCGATCACGATCGCCAGGTGATACGGCGGGCACGCCGCGGTGCCGATCTTGCGCGACTCCTTGTCGATGAACGCGAGCAGCGACTTCTGGTTGAGCAGCGCCTTGGTCTCCTGGAACAGGAACGACTTGTTGGCCGAGCCGCCACCCTTGGTGATGAACAGGAAGTGGTACTCGTCGCCGTCGGCCGCGTACAGCTCGACCTGCGCCGGCAAGTTGTCGCCGGTGTTGACCTCTTCGTACATGGTCAGCGGCGCCATCTGCGAGTAGCGCAGCTCGGTCTCGGTGAACGTGCGGAACACGCCACGGTTGATCGCCTCCTCGTCGTCGCCCGCGGTCCACACGTACTGGCCCTTCTTGCCGAGCACGATGGCGGTGCCGGTGTCCTGGCACGACGGCAGCACCATCGACGCCGACACGTTCGCGTTCCGCAGCATCTGCAACGCCACGAAGTGATCGTTCGCCGAGGCGTCCTTGTCGTCGAGGATGGTGCGCAGCTGCGCCAAGTGCCCCGGCCGAAACAGGTGCGAGATGTCGCGAATCGCCGCCGCGGTCAGATCGGTGAGCGCCTTCGACTCGACCTGGAGAATGTCACGCCCCGCCGCGTGCGTGACCTGCACGTGCTGGTCGGTGAGTTGGCGATACGGGGTCGCGTCGGCGCCGAGTTCGAAGAGTTCCTGGAACTGAAAGGCCGGCATGCACCCTTCTTAGGCTCCAGGCGCCGTGAATGCTCGCGAGTTCGCTGGCCGCGGCTACGCCGTCTTGGTGCGCATCGCGAACATGCCGCACAGCACGAGTTGTGCGGCCATCATGCACGGCAGCCGGGCGGCGGTGCCGTCGGCGCAGTAGGTCGCGACCAGCAGTGTCACCGCCGAGATGAGGCCGACACCCCAGTTCGTGGCGCAGGTGCGCGGCGTCACGACGCCGACGATCCATCGGTCGACCAAGCGCGCGAGGAACAACGCCGCCACCACGAGCCCAGTCGCCACCAGAGGGAAGCGGCCGTCGGCGGCGACGTCGGGCCAGACGCTCATCGCGAGCTGGATCAAGCCGTAGTGCAGGGGCACCACCACCAGGCTCGAGGTTCCCGGCAACGCGAGGACGCGGGTAAGCAGGCGCTGCTTGCTGCACATGATCGCCAGGCTGATCGACGCGAACACCGCCGCGAGACTGAGCACCGTGAACGCCACCGACACCGTGCCCCAGCGGAAGAACAGTGCGCCCCGCGACGCCATCGCGACGCACACAGCGCCGAGTACTGCGCCGAGCAGCGCGCATGCGACGAGCACGCGGTTGCCGCGCGCGCGCACCAGTTCCTGGTGGCGTTGGGCGGCGCTGCCCAGCAGGTAACCGAGGATCGCGTAGGCGAGCCACGGGCACGGCGGGTACGAGAACCCGGCGATCGGGTGGTCGCCCAACAAGAACATCACGGGACCCTCGCCGAGCGTTTGCCGCAGCAGCGGCGCGGCGACGACGCGCAGGCCGAGTACCGCGAAGAACGCGCACATGGCCACCCGCTGCGGCCGCGCGGAACGCGCGATCAGCTCAACGCACAGCGCGGAGATACCGATGAAGCCGAGGAAGTCCATGCCGACGTATCGCCCCGGCGCGATCCACAGCGCGATGTCGGCGAGCACGAGCAGCAGCACCTTGCGCAGCGTGTCCGCGAGCGGGCGGCGCATTCCTGTGGCCGCGGACTGCACGCCGCGACCGAGCCCGGTCACGACGAAGAACACCACCGGCGCCAAGCTGCCGGCGAACTCGAGCGCGTCAGCGAACGCGTGCCCCTCGCCGCGCGGCCAACGAACCCCAGCGTGGTTGTAGACCATGAGCACGGCGGCGAGGCCGCGCAGCACGTCGAGTTCGGGCCAATACGGCCGGCGCGCGGGTTGCGCGTGGCCCGGCGTCACGACGAGATCGCCGCTGGACTGTGGCTTTGGCGCGGTCGAGGGCCCAATGGTTTCGAGGAGCACTAAGGAGGTCTCGCGAGGCTACTCGACACCGGCGACCTGGCAGCAAACCCCTTGCTGCCTCCAGCGCACGCCGCTGTGTAGCGATTCCGAACGACCACTTCATCGACACGCGCGCGCCTCAACCTTGTGTCTGCCGCTGGTGGTAAACAGCAGCTACCTTGGAACCCGCCGACCCCAACCCCACCACACGCTTCACCGACCGCGCCCGTGACTACGCACGCTTCCGACCGAGTTACCCAGCCGCGGCCATCGACGCGATGCTCGACGGTCTCCCCTCGCCATCCCAACTGAACGCGGCCGACGTCGGCGCCGGCACCGGGATCTCGGCGCGTCTGTTGGCCGAGCGCGGAGCACACGTGGTCGCGGTGGAACCGAACGCCGCCATGCGCGCGGCGGCCGAACCGCACGCCCGCGTGGTCTGGCGGGAGGGCACCGCCGAGGCGACCGGTCTCGGCGACGCGAGCGTCGACCTGGTGTGCGTCGCACAGGCTTTCCACTGGTTCGACGTGCCGGCGGCGCTGCGCGAGTTCCAGCGCATGCTGCGGCCCGACGGTCGGCTGGCGATCATGTGGAACAAGCGCAGCCGCGAGGATCCGTTCACGCTCGGTTATCGCGAAGCGCTCGAAGCGACCGACAGCGAGGCGCCGGCCGAGCGGAGCGAGTTCGATCCCGCGGTGGTTGCAGCGACCGGCCGGTTCGCCGGCTTGCGCGAGTACGCGATCCCGAGCGCGCAACCACTCACGCTCGACGAGCTGCTCGGCCGCGCACACAGCACGTCGACGGTGCCCAAGGCGGGCCCGCGTCTCGACGAGTTGCTGCGACGACTGCGCGCGCTGCATGCGCGCCACGCTGACGAGGACGGGCGCGCGACGATGGTGTATCGCACCGCGCTGTACCTCTGGGACCGGATCGACCCGGGTTGAGAGCGAGGTGAACGAGTGACCAGTCACCTTGCTCGTTCGTTGCGCCGATGACCGCCGACCAGGCTTGAACCCCCCGCGGCCGACCCCTAGCTTGCGATCAGGCCCGGCCTTCCGGGGCGTCCGTCGTCTGCCCCCACGCTCCCCTCGACCTCGCCACTTGAACCCAGCAACAACTGATCGGATCGAGCCCGGGCCGCTGGCGCGCAGGCCGCTCCCCTTGGCGCAGCGCCTGCGCCTCTTCGCGTTCCCGCGCGGCAGCGTGCGCGAGCGCGTGGCCTTCTTGGCCAAGGTCTCGGTGCTGGAAGTGCGCCGCGGCCCGCGCGCCTGGTGGTCGGCGGTGCGCTGCGCCGCGCGCCTGCTGGTGGGACAACGCGCACACCAAAGCCGCCCACCGAGTCCGCTCGCACCAACCGGCGCGCGCGCGACGACGCTGACGTTCGCGGGCGAAGTCGCCGATCTCGTGAGCGTCGTGCTGCCGGTCTACAACCAGGCGTCGCTGCTCGGCGACGCGATCGCCAGCGTGCTGGCGCAGACGCATACCAACCTCGAGTTGATCGTGATCAACGACGGGTCGGTCGATGGCGTCGAGGCGGTGTTCGATCGCTTCGCCAGCGACCGGCGCGTCCGCTTCTTGACGCAGCCCAACCAGAAGCTGCCCAAAGCGTTGAGCAACGGCTTCGACCTGGCGCGCGGCGAGTTCTGGACCTGGACGTCGGCCGACAACCTGATGGAGCCGCGTCACCTGGAACGCCTTGTCGCCTGCCTGCGCGCGCGGCCCGACGTCGACTTCGTGTTCGCCGATTACTACGCGATCGACGACCGCGGGCAGATGCTGGCCGACCCCGCGTTCCGCCCGCACAACCGCCGGTCGCCCACGGCGCCGGACATCCATCTGCCGCAGAGCATGGCCGGCTACAATGACGGCCAGGACAACTTCATCGGCCCGTGCTTTCTGTATCGCGGCCGGGTCGGCAAGGTGATGGGCGACTACTCGCCCGAGCTGGGCGTCGAGGACTACGACTACTGGCTGCGCATGAACACGATCATGCGCATGTCGCACCTGGGGACCGAAGAGCTGCTCTATCGCTATCGCGTGCACGACAACAGTCTGTATGCGCAGTCCAAGGAACTCGGCATCCCGTCGCGCAAGGATCGCCTGCTGCCGCTCGATCGTCGCCGGCGGCAGGAGTTGGCGCGCCCGTGGACGGTAGTGGTCGATGCGCAA
Organism: Planctomycetota bacterium; assembly: GCA_031423015.1. GTDB lineage: Bacteria > Planctomycetota > UBA1135 > UBA1135 > UBA2386 > DATGPD01. The sequence goes on from JANPER010000006.1 coordinate 24,861, forward strand.
CTCACGCAATCGCTCGGGAACGACGAGGCGCGCAAGAAGGCAACTCCTGAGCGAGGCGCGCACACCGTGGCCCTCGTGCCACCTGAGCGATTGACGCCAAGTGCGGCCGGCAACCGCGCGACCCACGTCGTGGCCTGGTTCGACGGCACCGACGCCGAGGCGCCGTATCGCCACCGCGACGCGGTGCGCGCGCACGCGCACGCGTGCCTCGCCGCTGACGCCACCACCGCCGACCGCTTGGCGCTGTTCACCGACCAAGCGTTCGTGGTGCCGGCCGGCGTCGCGCGCGCGTTCGCCGAGCTGCACGCCAAGAGCACGCTCCTGCGCGACTTCAAGCAAGTGCCGGCGCAGCGCCACCGCCTGCCGGCGCGCGTGCGCTTGCCCTCGGATCGCGCCCTGCGCGTCGTGCTGCAAGTCGATGACTTCGCGCAAGGCGGCCTCGAACAGGTCGTGCTCGACCTCGCGCGCACGCTGCGCGAAGCCGGCGCCGACGTGCGCCTGCTCATCTTGGGCAAGGTCGGCGACGCAGCGACGCACGCCGCCGCGCTGGGCATCGCGGTCGTGCAATTGCCTACCGCCGAGCGCGACCGCCACTACCAGGCCTTGCTGCGCTCGGGCGTCGACGTGCTGAACGCGCACTACTCGACGTTCGGCGCCGACCTGGCTGCCGCGCAAGGCGTGCCCTTCGTGCAGACCGTGCACAACACCTACGTATGGCTCGACGCGGCGCAGACCGCGGCGATCCGACGCAGTGTGCCGGCAACGACGGCGTTCGCGTGCGTGTCGGCCGAAGCGGCGCGCTACACCGACGTCGTGCTCGGCGTCCCGCCGAACAAGCTGATCGTGCTGACGAACGGCATCGAACCGTCGGCAGCGAGCGCGGG
>JANPER010000007.1:0-24826 GCA_031423015.1 Planctomycetota bacterium
CGCTGCGCGACCGCCAGTCGCCGCCTGGATCAACAAACCTCTGCAAGTCCACCGCTTCGATGACATCCAGACCGAGCTAGCCTCGGTTGCTCAGTAATCTTCTCTTCCCCGTGTCTCATTCACGTTGACACGTTCCGCTGCGCTCCTCGACCTCGCGGCACCCGATTGCGTTGGGCTGCCGTGCCGCGAGTCCTCGTGGTGCGCGCGAATGTACGACGGACGCGATTCGCCACGCGTGCCAACTCGCCACGCCCGAGCGGCACTGAAGAGCCCCAACAACATCATCGCCGGTGGGCTCTTCTGGCGAGCGTAGCTACGCAACCTCGGTTGCCCGGCCATCGGCAGCGATGGGTTGGTGCCACCAATGCGCCGCCCGCTACCAGCGAATATGCACAGACTGACCGAGGATCCACAGGACGGCCGCGGCACCCAGATGCGTGCCGATGCGTTGCACGAGCGGGATCGGCGCACGACCAAGAACCTGCGCATCGTACCTCCTCGATACGTAATGCCGGGCCAGAGGAATCGCCGCCGCACACGACCAGAACAGGACGTCAGCCAGCGAGAACTGCCACGGCGGGCGACGCACGATGACCAGCGCGAACACCAGGAGCAAGACGTAGCCTAGGGCCTTTCCGAACATGATGAGAAGCAGCCCGCTGAGTGAATCGATGGGTGGCTCGCTTTGATGGTCGGGATTTGGGTCCACCATGGTTCACCCTCGATCGTCATCGCGCCCAGATTGGAGCACCTTGCGGTAACACAAGATGGCGAACGTCAGGATGCCACCGATGGAGACAGTCATGATGACGAGACCAGCGATGGTCAGCCCCTCTCCAGGGGACTGAAAGGCCGCGTCCTTGGGAAACGAGAAGCCGGCCGCCAAACCGGCACGAACGATACAGTTCACGAGCCACCTGCTGGTGCAGACAGGTGGCGGCCCGACCACCTCCAACGCCTGTAGCAGCGCACCGCGCTACTACACCCATGCGTGACCGTAGCGGACCGAGTTCAGGTGCGCAAGGGCAGATCGCGTCGCCTGCGTCTTTGACGACCTTCGTTCATTCAATCGAGGATTGCCTAGCTGCGTCCGGATCGGCGGAATCGGCGCTGCAGCAACCAGAACCCGAGCACTCCGGCAATCAGTGACGCTGCCAGCGTCCCCACCTTTGCGGCGTCGACGAGCCCCGCGTCGGCGAAATGCCCAGGGGCTTACCTACTACCAGCCCCAGCACGACAACGACACCGAGAACGACCGGGCTGCCCAGCACGTCCGTCAGGTTCCCTGCGATGGTCACACCCGCGTTGGCGAACGCAAACAGCGGCAAGACCACGAATGTGACCAGCGGCATGCAGCACGTCTTGCTCGTACGGCTCGAGCAGACCGTGCCCCTCTGGAAGCGGCAGCGTCCCGTAGTGGTGCACCAACTTCTCGATCGAGCGCACCATCCCACGGCTGTCGAGTCGAGTCCGTGCTGGAATGGTGAAAGCGACGAGGACGGCGGCAAGTGTTGCGTGCACTCCAGACTCCAGACTCCAGGAAGGACAGCCATACCGCGCTACCGATCAGGAAGTACGCAAGGTGGCTGCGTACGCCGAGCGCGTTCATCGCAACCGCGACGAGGGCGAGAGCGCACCCGATTGCCAGGGCGATGATCGAGATCCCGTTGGTGTAGAACAACGCGATGACGACGATCGCGCCCAGGTCGTCAGCGACAGCGATCGCGGTCAAGAACACCTTGACCGACGGCGACACTCGATTGCCGAGGAGCGCCATGACACCGAGCGCGAAGGCGATGTCGGTTGCCATCGGCACGCCCCAGCCAGCGATCGTCGCTGCTCCAGCGTTGACGGCAGCGTAGATCGCCGCGGGGGCGAGCATGCCGCCGAGCGCGCAGACGATCGGAAGTGCCGCCTTCCCTGGGCTGGACAACTGGCCCGCAAGGACTTCGCGTTTGAGCTCGAGACCTACCACGAAGAAGAAGAAGGCTATCAGCCCATCGTTGATCCAGTGATGCACCGCCTTCTCGACGACGAATTCGCCGATACTGATCGCAGCCTGTGCGTGCAGCAAGCCGCGGTAGAGGTCGCCCCATGGAGATGCGGCCCACACCAGGGCCAGCCCTGCGGCGCCAAGAAGCATTGCCGCCCCAGCGAGTTTGTGGGCGAAGAAGGCGCCGACCGGCGCAAGTAGCCGATCAATGGGCCGTGACAGAATGTCGCTCATCTCAGGCCCCTATGTGTCCCACGAGCGCCGGCACGCCAGTTCGATCACGCATGGGGCATGCCACGGCGACTGCACGTTCGGTCAGCCGCAGAGACGGCGCTCGAGACGCCAGGCTAGCGCGGCATCGCGGACGGCGTCACTTCAACCGCCAGCCGATCCAACGCCACGCGGCTCACGCACGGCACGAAGCCGAGTTCACGGCTGCGCACGAGTGCGCGCTGCACGTTCGCGGCCTGCCGCGCGTAGTCGAGCGTGAACACCGGCAGGCCACGCGCCCGACACTCGCAGAGCTGCGTCGCAATCGCCTGCGCGTCTTCCGCCGTGGTCGCCAGGTCGCCGGCGCCGACGTCGTCCCACGCCGCGCCTGCCTCGCCGCGGAAGCTGAGGTCTTCCTGCGACACCGCGTCGACGGCGGACACAAAGCGCGGGTCGCGCGACACGAGCCCCGCGGCGTTCTGCGCGATCAGTACGAAGTCGGGGCGCAGTGCGCGCGCCCGCGCGCGCAGGTGCAGCAACAAGTCGACCATGGCGCGCGCCGGCTCGACGCCGGCAAGCTGTGCCGCGGCGATCACGGCCGGTTCCTGATAGCCCAGCACCCAGTCGAGGTAGGCGCCGTCGAAGCCGTCGCGCGCCGCGGCCTCGATCAACTCGGTGGCAATGCTCCGCCACTGCGGCTCCCAGTACGCCACCGGATAGTTGCCGGGCCAACCGTCGGGATCCAGCGACAGCACGAACGCTGGTTCGCCCGCGGCGATCTTGGTCGGCGGCCGCCACGACGGCAGCCAGTACGTGCGGTAGTCCTCGGCCTGCCCGACGTTGACGTAGGCGAGGCACAGCTTGCGGGCCCGGGTTCGCCCATGGCTCGCACCGATCTCGGCGACGATGTCGCGAATCGGGAACGCGTCCAGACCGGCGACAGTTCGCGTCGGCTCGATCACCAGCATGTCGCACGACGCGGCAACGAGCGCCGCGCGCGCCCCATCGCGGTCCAGGCCCTGCAGTTGAATCGCCCACGACTGCACGCTGGCCAACGGACTCGGCGCGCGGGTCTCCGGCGCGTCGTGCGGCGTCGAAGCGCAGGCGGCAACGAGCCACAGCGCGATCGCAGCGAGCGGAGAGAACGGCGGGTGTGCGAGGAAGCTGGTACGTGCCATCGCGGCTACTTCGACCAGACGGCAAGCAAAGTGATGGCGGTCGCCTGTCGCAGAACCCGGCCACGCGCCCGCGGCCGTTGTCGCACTTGCCAACACCGGTTCGCTGCCGAGCCCTGCCCTCACCTCGCGCGCGCCGGCCTTCCGATACTCCATCAGCAGAAGGCGGAACAACTTGCGGCTGGGAACATCACGCACACTCAGGCTCGGAGTGATCGGGGCGCTCGCGCTCACCGTGCGTACCCAATCGTCGCTGCGCCCTGACGTCGCTCTGCCGCGACCCGAGCCGCGCGAGGTGCTGGCTCTGTCGTGCCGCGCCCATGACGACATCGCGCGCGTGCAGGTCGATGTCGTGCACCAGATCCTGGAGCTGCCGCTGCAGTACCTCGGGCTGGTCGTGCGCAGCCGCAACCTGCAAGACGGCGAGCCCGAAGACGTCGACCCGACGGTGACGCGCGCGGTGCTCACGTACTTCGATGGCGGTGATCCGCAGACGCCGTGGTTGCTGCCCTGGCTGCACCGCCAGCGCACGCGCTGCCCGACGCTGCGCTTCGTTCACTTCGGCGACCTGGGCCCGCTGGAGGCCGACGCCGACGCGTTTGCGCTGTGGATTGCGCAGCTCGGCTTTGCCTACCGCGAGGGCTTCAGCGACGACCCGCTGCGCATCGACGTCGAGTTCCACGATCGCGCCGGCACGCACTTCGAGTCGGTACCCAATCGAAGGCGCGTGCATCACGGCCCGCGCAGCGTCGATCCCGATCACCGAGTCTGGCTCACCACTCGTCTGCGCGACGACCCGACCAACCCGCGCACGCCGGTCGTCGTGGGGCCGTTCGGCGGCCTGGCGCTGCGCCCGTGGACGGTGCGCGAAGGCACCACCGCCGACGATCGCCGCTGGCATCTCGATCCGTTCCGCTTCTTCGCCGACGCCCTGGCGACGCACGACCTACCGGCCCCCGACCCGAGCGTGCACTGGGGCCGTCGCGCGTTCCTGCTGCACGTCGACGGCGACGGGTTCGAGAGCAGCAGCACGACGCGCAAAGGCGCGCTGTCGGCGCGCGTGTTCCTCGACGAGATCATCGACCGCTGGCGCGTGCCGATGACGGTGTCGGTGATCATCGCCGGCCTCACCGACGACCTCGCGCCGACCGCGCCCAACGAGCGCATGCTGCTGGCGCGCGAGATCTTCGCGCGGCCCTTCGTCGAGCCCGCGAGTCACAGCGTGCTGCATCCGTTGAACTGGCGGCGGCAGCTCACCTCGCGCTCCGCGCCGCGCACGGTGAACTGGTATGCGCCCATCGCCAACTACACGCACGACATGACCGCCGAGGTGACCGCGTCGGTCGAGTTCATCAACCAATGGCTCGTCCCCGACGGCGGTCGCTGCAACGTGATGCTCTGGTCGGGGATGGCCAATCCTGGCGTCGCGGCCTTGCGCGAAGCCGCGCGCTTGCAGTGCACCAACCTCAACGGCGGCGTGTGTCGATTTGATGCCAGCGCCGACTCCGTGGGCTACGTGAGTCCGTGGGGTAAACGCCTCGGTGACGCGTACCAGGTGTATTGCGGCGCCGCCAACGAGAACGTGTTCGACGGCTTCTTCACCACGTTGCCGTCGGTGTTCCGGCACGTCGACGCGACGATCGAACGCACCGGCTCGCCGCGCATCCTCAAGCCGGCGAACGTGTACGTGCACTTCTACTCCGCCGAGCGACCCGCGCGCCTGGCGACGTTGAAGGAACTGCTCGCGCGTTGGATCGATCGGGAAGACACCGTGCCGCTGCCGGCCTCCGCGTACGCGCGCGCCGCGACCAGCGCGCAGTCCGACACACTCCGCATCGTGCGCACCGCCGAGGGCTTTGCCTTGTCGGGGCTCGGCGACCTGCGCTGCGTGCGCTTCGCCGACCCCACGCTGCACATCGATTGGCAGCGCAGCAAGGGCGTGCTGGGGGTGCGCGTCCTGCGCCGCGCGCTGTACGTGCAGCTCACGGGCGATACGGCGACGATTGCGCTCAGCCAGGACGCCACGCCCCCGCGACCCCATCTGCTGCAGAGCGATCACGCGCTGCTCGACGCCTCGCTCACGACGACGGGCGTGCGGTTTCGGTCGCGCGCGTGGCGCGACCGCACGGTCGAACTCGCCGGGTTCCTCGGCGGTGCGCGGGTGCTCGTGCGCATCGGCGATGCGCCCGCCGCGTCGCTGACCGCGGATGCCCGCGGGGTCTGCACCCTGCGCCTGCCGCCGGGTGACGACCTGGTCGAGGTACGCGAACCATGACCGACCGTGCAACGAAGGCGCACGGCATGCGCCGATTGCTGACGTTCGGCACGGTGGGCGTGCTCGCACTCGCCGGCATGGTGGCGTTGCCCGATCGCGCAGCGAACGACGCGCTCGACCACCGCACCGGACAGTTGGCGCGCAGCGCCGCAGTCGTGCGGACGCAAGCGCAGCACAGCGGCGACGCGCGCGCGGCGCTGGACCTTCTCTTGACGCTCCCGGACGCCGAGAAGGATCCCGAACTCGCCATGGCCGTCGCGCTCCTGCGCGCCGAACTCGCGCCGCCGATCGTGCCGACCGATGGCACACACCCCTTGCACGGGATGCTCGGCGACGAGATCGCCGCCCCGGCGCTGGCGGTACGCCTGCAAGCTCTGGAAGGCGACGAGCAGATCGCGCGGCAGACCGAGCACTTCTTTGCGCCCAGCGCGGATGCGCTGCTGGTCGACGATGTGCACCGGCCACCCGACGCCAAGGCCGCTGCGCTGCTGCGCCGGCAGACCGAGGGACACGACCTTGACCTGTCGGCGCACCTCGCCACTGCGGCGGCATTCAGCGCCGCCGGCCGACCGCGGGCGCGCACGCGCTGGATGCTGCGCGCGCTCGTCGCGCACCCGAGCGACGCGCGCTTGCGCTTGCAGTTGGCGCAGACCTACTGCAAGGACGGCCGCCACCGCGAAGCGCTGGCGCTCACCTCCAGCAGCCTGCCGCGCCCGGACGACGACCAGCCGTTCTGGCAATTGCGCGCCCAGCTCGCCAGTTGGCTCGGCCAACAGGCCATCGAGGCACACGCGCTCGAACGCGTGCTGCGCTTGCAGCCCAACGCCAACGACCTGCACCTGCGCCTAATCGAGTTGTATGCCGCGCTCGGCCGCGCCGACGCGGCCAATGCGCACGCCGCGGCGCTCGCCGACCGTTCGCGCGCGGTGCTCGACCGCCAACACGCCGTCGACGCCGCGCTCGATGCCGGCGACGCGCGCGGCGCGGTCGATCACCTGCTGAGCCTGATCGCCGGCGGCCACGACGTGCAACACGCGCGCGAGCGCATCGTCGACATCGCGCTGCTCGATCTGGACTACGGCCAAGCCATCACCACGTTGGGCGAGCTTGTTGCGGCGCATCCCGAACACGAGGAGTACACCGCGCGCCTGGAGACGATCTACCGGCGGCGTGACATGGCCGAGCCCTTGGCCGACCTGCTGCAACAACGCTTCGCGCGGCAGACCGCCGATCTGGAACTGGGGCTCGAGTTGTTGCACCTCCTGGTAGGTCTGGAACGCCGACGGGACGCCGAGCAAGTCTTGGCCCGCTTGCAAGAAGTGCAGGCGCAGCCGGTGAACTACTTCCGCCAGCTGACCCGCATCGCGGCCACGGGCGCGCTGCAACGCGAACATGCGGTGGAGACCCGCGCCGCCGAGCTTGCCACCTCGCCCGCGCTCACCGCCAACGATCTGCCGGCGGTGCTCGAAGGCCTTCGGCCGCTGGCCCGGCAGCGACGCTTCAAGCCCACGCTCGAAGCCCTCGCGCAACGCTTCGTGGGCGAGCCCGCGATGCAGCGCTTCTTGCTGGACCTGGTCGAGACCGAGTCCGACGTGGAGGCCAGCGTGCACACTGCCGAGGAAGTCGCCGGCCTGAGCAACGAGGCCAACTTGGTGCGCGAATGGGTGAAGCGAGCCTCCTGGGTCGGACTCGTTGAAAGCGAGCGCAAGGCGCGCATCCGTTTGGTTGAGCTGGACCCCAATGACCTCGACAACCGCGAGGCGCTGGCCTGGATTCTCACCTCGGCGGGCGATCACCAAGGTGCGTTGCCGCAGTGGCGCGACCTCGTCGAGCACGACAGGAAGGGCGAGGTCGCTGCCGCCTACGTCGCCGCGTTGCGACGCTGCGGCGGCAGCGAGGAGGCGCTGACGTTCTTGCGGGCGCAGGCGGAGCGCGCGGATGCGACCCTCGACGAGCGCCTGCGCGCCGCCGATGCCCTGCTCGGTGCCAACCTCACGGCCGCCGCCGCGGCAGCCTACGAGCGCGTGCTCACGGTCGCGCCCGATCACCCCGAGGCCTTGCTGCGGCTCGGTCAGATCAAGTTCTGGGCCAACGACCCGGGCGGCGCCTTGCCGCTGCTGGAGCGACGGTTGGCCATGGCGCTCGACGGCGACGCGGCCCGGGCGCAGACCCACTTCGCACTCGCCGAGGCATTGACCGCGCTCGGACGCAAGGCCGAAGCGGTGCCGCACTACGAACTGGCGCTGCGCACGCTGGCGGCGACGCGCGCCGACGCGTCGCACGATGACGCCGAACTCGCAGCCCGCTGCTTGGCGCGGCTCGATCGCCCGGCGGAGGCGATCCTCGCCTACCGCGAAGTGCTGACCGCGCGTCCCGACGCCACCGACCTGCGCCTCGACCTGGCGGACCTATTGCACAAGGTGGGCGACGATGCGAGCGCGCGCGTCGCCATCGAGGCGGCCTTGGAGCTGGCCCCAGACCACAAGCGTGGGCTGCGCGCGTTGGCCGACGCCGACCAGAAGCTGGGCGACTACGGCAACGCACGCCTTGGTCTCGAGCGCAGCCTGGAGCTGCACGGCGCCGACGCCGACGTGTTCGCCGCGCTGGCCCAGGTGAGTGAACTCGACGGCGAGTACGGGGACGCGCTCGACGCGTACCGCCGCTGGCTCGCACTGCGAGTCGACAGCGCGGCGGCGCGGCGTGGCGAGCGCGACATGTTCGATCGCACGCGGCCGCTCGTCGGCGCGGAGGTGCGCTTCCTGCGCGCCGGCCGCGACCACCGCACGCTGACGCAGGCGCACGGCGCGACCGAGGTGAGCGATCGCCTGCGCGCATCGGTGCACGTCGGCCTCGGCGACTACTCTGGCCGCTCGCCCGCGGTCGGCGGTGGCCTCGTGGCACTGCGCGAGACCCTGTCGATCGTCGGCGGCCAGCTCGCCTGGCGCTTCGCACGGCGCAACGAGGTCGGCGTCGGGGTTGAGCTGTACCCGAGCGCGCCGGGTGATGCGGCCGCCGGGTGGCTCAACGCGCACTTCGAAGGCCAAGACCCGTACGCCGCACTCAACGTGCGTGCGGTGGTCGGCGAGCTGTGGACCGACGCGGCGGCCGGCGCGGCGCTCGGGGCGCGGCGCGACGGCGGCGACGCGCAGGCCTACTGCGCACTCGGCAACCGCGCGTGGCTCAGCGGTGAACTCGGCGTCTGGTCGGCTCGCGCGCGCGACCCAAACCGCGGCGTCGAAGTCGAGGACACGCTGCTGCAGGGTCATGTCGCTGTGGGTTGGCGCTGCACCGAGACCAGCGTGAACGCCGTCGCCGACCGCTTCCGCCGCGATCGCGTGCCGACCGGGCCGCTGGGTCCGAACGCGCCGTCGAACGCGCCCGCGGGCGACTGGCAGGCCGCCGCCTGGCTCGCGCTGCAGACCACGCGCTTGCTGGGCCGCGAGGAACTGCCCACCGTGCTGCCGGTGGGCGATCGCTTCGACTACGCCTTGCTCGCGAGTCGGCTCGACAAGCAACTCGGCGCCCAGTTCGGCGTGATGGCCGAGGGTTTCGTCGGCACCGAGCTGCACACCGGCGACGCCACGTGGTCGCTCGGCGCGGCAAGTTCGTTTCGGCCCAGCGACCGACTCGAAGCCACGCTTGGCTTTGCGTTCGGCGACGCGATGGCGCGCCAGGGTGCCGGCAGCGGCACGACGTCACTGTTCTTCCAACTGCACGCGAGGTGGTGACGTGGCCGACCTGAATCAGATCGCCCCGCCGCGCCCGCGCGACGTGCAAGAGCGGCTGCTCAACAACGACGAGCTGCAGGCGTTGATGCCGACGGAGCTGCCCACGGGCTTGCCCCAGGGCTTCGCGTCGGGAGTGACCGAGTTCTTCGACCTGCTCGAGCGCGTGGCAGACGGCAGCTCAAGCACGCATCAAGCCGTCGCGCGCGAGAGCGACGGGCCGCTTGCCGCACCGAGCCACCCAGCGAGCGACCGATCGAACCGCAAGGCCGATCGCTCGGCCAGTGTCGCCGCCCCGATCGAGCCGGCTCGCGCCGCAGATCCGAGTGTCCGCGACGGCGCCGCGCAGTCGTTGCCAGCACCCACCGCGAACGAAGCGCCAGCCACCAACGAGCGCCTCGCGGCGCTGCCGATGGTCGCCGAGCTGGCGCCACCGGAGCAGAACCGCACAACCGCGGCAGCCGTGGAGATCGGCGCGCTCTACGCCACCATCGTGTGCTTGGAGATGGTCTTCAGCGGTCGCGTCGGCTCGTTCGGCGTGCATCCGCATCCGTACTGGCTGGTCGTGCTGCCGATGGCGGCCGCGCGCGGCCTGTGGGCCGGCCTCGCCGCCGCCGCGCTCGGCGGCAGCCTGTTCGCGATCGGCGTCGTGCACGGCCTGCGTATCGATGACCCGCGGCGCTTGTTCGATCTCCAGCTCATGCTGGAGCCGATCCTGTTCGCATTCGCCGCGTTCTTCGTCGGCCAGTTCCGCGACGATCTCCTGCTGCGCTACAAGAAGCTCTGGCGCGTGCTCGAGCATCAGAGCGAGGAAGGCGCACGCCTCGCCGAGGCGAACCGCCAGCTCAGCGAACGCAATCTCGAATACCAGTCACGCCTACTCGACCACAGCGCGCAGTTCGGCAACATGATCGATGTCGCGCGCCGCCTCGAACTCGCCGACGAGCGCGAGATCCTCGAGCTGGCGCTCGACATGGTGAAGGAACACTGCGGCGCGACGCGCTGCTCGGTGGTGATGGTGGTCGCCGTGGGCCAGGGCGAGCAGAAGGACCAGCTCGAACTCATCGGCGACCGCGGCTGGCCTGAGCCCACCATCCGCTTACAACTCGACGCCGCCGCCGCGTCGCCGCTGGTACGCAAGTGCGTGCGTGAGGCGGTGCCAGTGAGCGGCTTCGACCCGGCGACCCCGGCACCCAAGGACGGACCGATCCTGGTCGCGCCGATCTTCGACCAGCACACCGTGTTGTCGGCGTTGCTGTGCGTCGAGGAACTACCCGCCGACCGCTATTCGGCCAACCTCGAGTCGGTGTTCATCGGCGTCGCCGAGTGGACCACGGTGAGCTTGGCGCGCGTGCGCTCGGGTCGCCGGGCAAAGGAGTTCACGCCGACCAGCGTGGCCGAAGTCGCCGAGACGTGGCTCGGCACCAGCGAGGAGCTGGGCGCGCGCCTGCGCCTGGAAGACGCACGGTGCACGCACCAGGGCGTCGTGACGTCGCTCATCACCCTGCAAGCGACCGACCTTGCGACCACGGCCGGCACCGCGATCGCCGAACTCGATGCGCGCATGCGCGAACTCACCGCCGGCCCGCTGCGCTCGTCGGACTCGCTGTATCGCTTCGGCTATCCCGGGTGCTGGGTGGCCGTGCTGCCCGACACGCCCCTTCAAGGCGCGCGCGTGGTGTGCCAGCGGTTGGCGCGCCGTCTGCGCATGGCCGACACCGGTGTGCTCGGCGCGGTGGCGATCGACGCGGTGGCACCGGACGACGAGCATCCGACGTTGCCGTCGCTGCTCGGCTTGATCGCCGAGCGCTGTCGCGGCATGTCTGGCGTGCCGCTCGACACTCGGTGCCCGGTGCAGGTGCAAGAGCGCGCCAGCGTCGGCGACGCGATCGCGTTCGTGCGCTCCGTGCGTATCGAACTTGACTTGGCGATGCGCAGCGACAGCGAGCTGTTCGTGGTCAGCGTGCGCCTCGACGTGGACGATGTCCGGCAGCGTGAGCTGTTCAGCCAGCAGATCGAGCAGCAGCACGGCCGCCTGCTGCGCGCCATCGACGGCTTGTATCGTTTGAGCGAGAACCACTTCGCAGTGGTGCTGCCGGACGCGAAGAACTCGGTCGCCTTCAGCGTCATCGGCGACCTCCTCGACCTGCTGAGCACACGTCTGTCGCCAGCGGTGGTCGAGGCTGTGCAGCACGAGGTGTTCGCCCTCTCCGGCATGTCGGGCGAGGCGCAGCGCCTCATCGACAAACTCGTCGAGCATGCGCAGCGGCTGCCCGGCAGCTCGGCGACGCCGAGCCTGCAGGTGGACACGCCCACGACCGCCGTTGCGTCGGCCCCACCGCGTGATCGACAGCCGAGCGATCCACGCCCGAAGCCACCCGCAAAGGCTGACGTGGCTGGCAGCGACACGAGCCCGGCCCCCGACGCGCCTCGCCCGGGCTCGTCTCTGCCAAGCGACGAAGCCGCCGCGTTGGCGCGCATGTTCGGGTTCGACTCTCCGCCTGAGCTCGAACAGCTTGCCGATGTCCTGGCGACTGAGGCCACCGAGATCGCCAAGGTAGTCGACGGTCCGGCCACCGAGACACCGCCCACAGACTCAGCCGAGGACATCGAAGCGGCGGAGCCGGTGGTGGAAGGCATAGAGGCCAGCCCCGCGCCCAAACGCCCACGTCACCGCGCGCGCCGCCTGTCGCTCCGGAGGCAACGATGGCGGCGCTGACCCTCGTCGCTGGCTATCTGCTCGGATTGATCGCCGCCAGCACCGAGGTCTTGACGGTGCTCGGGTTGTTCGCGCAGCCCGCGGTGCTGAGCGCTACCGAGGCAGTGGCGCTGCACGTGGGCGCGGCGCTGCTGTGCGCCATCGCCACACGCCTTCTGCTGCGAGCTGCCAGCGAGGAACAGAGTCCCGACGAGCTGGGGCGCCAACGCGTCGAAGGCGACGTTGCGGCGCTCACCGCGCTGTTCGTGCCGCTGTTCGGACCGTGCCTCGCTTGGCTGTTCCCCCGCCGCACGAGCAGCAGCGTGCTCGATGCACACGCTTGGTTCGAGCAGCACGAACACGTGCATGGCAAGGGCAAGCTGCTCGCGGTGGCTCCGACCGACGCCGAGGGCGATACCTTGCCGCATGACGTGATGAGCTTCTCCGAGGTGCTGCGACGCGGCAGCATCGACCACAAGCGCAACGCCCTGCGCAACCTCGCCAAGCGCGGCACGCCGCGACACTTGACGATGCTGCGCGACACGCTCTACAGCGACAACGTCGAGCTGCGGTTGTGTGCCTACGGCGAGATCCAGGCCTTGTCGCGCGTGCACGAGAACGGCCTCGCCGCGCTGCAGCACGAGCTGGACGCGTTGCCCACCGGCGCGGCCCACGAGGCCGAACGACATCGATTGCTCACCGAGGCCGCGGCGGCGCATCAGGCGTACGCCGCGACGGGTCTGCTCGACCCCGAGATGCGTCGCTATCACTTGCAGCGCGGGGTGCGCTACGCGCAGGAGGCCTGGCTCGCCGATCCGCAAAAGTGGCGCATCGCCACGGTGTACGCGCGCACCCTGAGCGACCTGGGCGACCACGACCACTCGCTGCGCGCCTTCTCGCATCTGAGCCAAGACGACCAGCTGCGGCCGGAGGTCTGCTTGGCGCAGGCGGAAGTGGCGTTCCGCAGCCGCGACTTCGCCGCGGCAAAAGCCGCCGGCGATCGCCTGTGCCAGCAACGACTCGCGTTGCCGGACTGGTTGCAGGCTCTGGTGCAGGCCTCGGCCACCGAGGGCGAGACGCCCTTGGTCGGAGGTCGCGGGTGAGCGGCCACGACATCCCGGACGTCTGCTTGGTGCTCGAGGGCACCTACCCATTCGTGCCGGGTGGGGTGTCGAGTTGGGTACACCAGCTGGTGTCACAGATCCCGGAGCTGCAGTTCTGCGTGCTGCACATCTCGCCGCATCGCGGTTTCTACGACAAGCACGCCTACACGGTGCCTGACAACGTCGTCCGCATCGACGAGACCTTCTTGCAGCGCGACGAGCGCGCGCGCGTGACCGGAGCGCTCGACAGCCGGCAAACGAGCTTCGTGCGCGCCTTCTGCGAGTTCACGCTGGGCCTTTGCGCCGGGGACGTGAGCGGGCTGCGCGCGATGGCCGCGGCCCTCGATACGTGTGGCGGGATCGCTCCGCCGTCGGGCACCACGCTGCTGTCGCGACCGTTCTGGCACGAACTGGTCGAGCGCTACACCGACGAGGCCGAGGGCGAGAGCTTCCAGAGCTTCTTCTGGAACTGGACGTTCGTGCACGAACCGCTGATCGACATCCTGCGCCTGCGGCTGCCGCGCGCGCGTGCCTACCACACGGTGTCGACGGGCTACGCCGGCTACCTCGCCGCGCTCGCCAAGCTGCGCTATGGCCTGCCGATGGTGCTGACCGAACACGGCATCTACAACAAGGAGCGACGCATCGAGATCGCGACTGCGGCCTGGATCCCGGCGAGCCGGCAAGGCCGCACGCTGCTCGACGTCAACGCGCCGTACTTCAACAAGATGTGGAACCGCCACTTCGCGATGCTGAGTCGCGCGTGCTACGAGCAGGCCGATCGCATCTTCACGCTGTTCAGCGGCAACAAAACCGAGCAAGTGCGCGATGGCGCGGCGCCGGAGAAGATCGACATCGTGCCCAACGGCATCGACGTGGCGCGCTTTGCCAAGACCGCCGAGCGCCACCAGCAGCGCGACCGTGCCGGGCAGTTCACCGTCGGCTTCGTCGGCCGCGTGTGCCCGATCAAGGACGTGCGCACCTTTGTGGCCGCGATGCGCCTGGTCGCCGACGTCGTGCCGGAGCTGCGCGTGCGCGTCCTCGGCCCGATGCAGGAAGACCGCGAGTACGCCGAAGACTGCCAGCGCCTGGCGAGCGAACTCGGCCTACACGACTGCGTGACGTTCGAGGGCAAGAAGAACCTGACCGACGAACTCGACACGCTCGACGTGCTGGTGCTGACCTCGATCTCCGAGGCGCAACCCCTGGTCGTGCTCGAGGCCGGCGCCGTCGGCGTGCCAGTGGTCTCCTCCGACGTGGGCTGTTGTCGCGAGCTGCTGGAAGGTCGCACCGCCGAGGACCGCGCGCTGGGCCCGGGCGGGCGTCTGACGCCGATCGCATCGCCGGGCGCGACCGCGCGCGCGGTACTCGAACTCTATGCCAACGCCGAGCTGCGCCGGTCGATGGGCGAGAGCCTCAAGCAGCGCGTCGAACGGTTCTACAGCCAAAGCGCGATGATCGAGACCTATCGCGCCATCTACACCAAGCTGACCCGGCCGGCGACGTCCGCGGTCGGGGTCGTCTGACATGGCTGGCATCGGCTTCGAACTGCGGCGGCTGGTGCACGGCCGGTTCGGTCTGCTCGACAAGAGCTACGCCTACGTCTGCGCCGGCCTGATCTCGTCTGGACCGTGGATCCTCACGGTGCTCACCCTGCTGCTGCTCAACGTCGCCGGCAACGGCGTCATCGGCGTCGAGGACAGCCAGAACTTCCGGGCGCTGGTCACCAACGCGTTTGCGCTGAGCCTGTTGACCGTGGGCCTCGTGCAGATGCCGCTGACTCGGCACCTGTCGGATCTGCTGTACGCGGCCAAGCACGACGAGGTGCTGCCGACGTTCGCCACGGCCGCAACGTTGACCGGCGCGGTGCAGAGCGCGACGGGCTTCTTGGTGTGTGCTGCCGGTGGGTTCGACGGCAAGCTGTCGCTCGCCTGGACGGCGCTGTACGTGGTGGTCAGTCTGGTGTGGCTCGCGGTCGCCTGGCTGACCGTCGTGCGCCAGTACGGTCCGATCCTGCGTGCGTTCGTGGCCGGCATGCTGATGTCGTTCATCGCGATCTACGCCGCCGGACCCGGCAACGGCCTGCCCGGCGCCATCGCCGCCTACTGCGCCGGCCAGTCGTTGACCCTGGCCCTGCTGGTGCGCCTCATCGTGCGCGGCACGGCGCCCGCACGCGCGCGCTCGTTCGCCCTGTTCAGGGCTCTGCGCATGTATCCGCGCCTCATCGTCGTCGGCTTCGCCTACAGCGCTGCCATCTGGGTCGACAAGGTCATCTTCTGGTACGCCGCGGGCCTCGGCACTCACCCCTTCATCCGCTTCCACCCGCTCTACGACACCTGCTGCTTCCTCGCCTACCTGAGCGTGGTGCCGGCGCTGGCGATCAACCTGGTGCACTTCGAGACCGGCTTCTACCAGCACTACCGCGGCTACTACGCGGCGATCACGCAGGGCATGCCGTTGCGCGAGATCGTCTGGCGACGCAACGAGATGACCGAGAACCTCTGGGAAGAGGCGGCGCGCCTGGTGCGCATCCAAGGCGCCATCACCATCGCCGCCATTCTGTTCGCGCCGCAGATCCTGGCGGCGGTGTCGATGCCGGAAGGTGCGGTGCAGGTGTTCCGCGTGGCTTGCCTGGGCGCCTTCTTCCACGTCGGCTTCCTGATCACCACGCTGCTGCTCCTCTACTTCGACCTGCAGAAAGAGGCGCTGCGCAGCTCGGTGCTGTTCCTGCTGCTCAACGCCGGCCTGACCTACGTGTCGGTGCAGATTGGCTTCGCCGCCTACGGCACCGGCTACACGCTCGCCGCGCTGATCTCGTTGGTGGTAGCGTTTGCGCAGCTGACTCGGCAGCTCGCAGCGCTCGAGTACGAGACCTTCGCCACGCACGCCGGCAAGCCGCCTGTCAAATGACACGGGCACGTGGCTCACGCCACGTGCCCGTCATACCAAGAAGGCCGGCTACCGATTAGTAGGTGCCCCAGACCTGCCAGTAGCGCGTGCCGCCCGGCAACCCGCTGATCGGCAGCGGATTGGTGGTGCCCAGGGCGCCCCATTCCACCCGCGCGTTGGTCAAGGGCAGCAACAAGGAGCCAGTACCGACCGACCACACGACACCGTTCGGCGGGCTGCAGGTGAAGAAGAGCGAGCCGTCGGTGATCGTCTGCCCAGTCACCGCGGTCGCCGACAACTGCGTCAGCGTGGTGCGGAAGTGGAAGACATCCTCGCTGGTGGTCGCCAAGGTCCCGATGCGTTGCGCCCACGCCAGGTGTCCGGCATTGCGCGAGATGGTCAAGCTCTCGATCTGCTTGATCACGGTGAGTAAACCGGTCGTGGTGTTGCTGGTGAGCATCTCGGCTTGGCCGCCGTTCTCGATGTCGAAGCGGAACACGTTGCTGTCCTCGAACACCGCGCCCGCCACCGGACGACGCGCCGTGAAGTAGGCAAAGTCGCCTAGCGGCGCTCGGCGGAGCTGCATCTCCAGCGCGAACCACGGGTCGAGCGTGGTGTTGAACGAGCCGGTCAGGATCTCGTGCCGCGGCGGCACCGACGGCGCCGAGAACTCGGAGCCGGTGATGTCCTTCATCAAGCCAGTCTTGCGGCTCACGGCGACGATGTTGTTCCTGCTGCTGGCCGCGTTAGAGCGAACGAAGTACCACCAGTGCTTGTTGAGCGACCAGAACTGACCACGGGTACGGATGTCACCCACGGTCGTCATCGCGCTCGCCGTGCTGGTGTTGAGGTCGTACTTGTAGAGGTTCTGCGTCAGGTTGGTGGGCCCAGCGAAGAACAACACGGTGGTGTCGTTGAGGAACGTCACCTCTGAGTAGTAGGCGGCGCCAGGAACCGTGATCAGCGGCGGGTTGACCGCGCCGGTCCACACATACAGGCCGGGGAACGTGGTCGTCGGCGTCACCACCGCGGCGAGCATCGCCACCTTGTTGCCGTCAGGGGAAACGGCGCACTTGATGCCGCTGCTCGAGTTGTTGACCGTCGACGGCGTGATGGCGCTGAAGCCGAACTCGGCGAGGCCACTGGCGGCAGCAAACTGGGTGACGTTGGCCACCAGAGGCGTGCCGGCGTTGTTGGTGATGCGATACAGCTCCATCTCCTGCCGCGCGGCTGCCGCGATGCTGCCGGAGACAAAGTACGCCACCGCACCGTCGCGCGACACGCGCCACGAGAACGTGAACGTGAAGATCGCCGGCAGATTGCTGAAGGTGGTGTTGGGCAGCGTCAGTGGCTGCAAGGTGGCCGGCGCCGTCGCCGAAGTCCAATACCAGCCGCCCGAGCCCGCGACGATGATGAAGTCCCTGGTGAAGTACTGGGCGCCGTCGAAGTAGAGCGCGCTCACTGGTGCGGTCGCCGAGATGTCGATGGCGGGCGCAGAGCCGTCGGTACGGAAGGCCAGCACGCGGTCAGGTGGCGGCGCGGTGGCGATCAAGTCGTGCACGATCACGCAGCCCCAGGTGCCGTCGCTCGAGAACACCATGTACGGGAGCAACTTGGCCGTCGCCGGCGGCGCCGCACTGGTATCAACCACCGTCGTCCCCGGCACGATGGTGGCCGCCCCGGTGGCACGGTTGTACGACAACACGCTGAACTGCTTCTGATTGACGTTGTCGCGAATGATGGAGATGTCGTAGCCATTCGGCAGCGACATCATCTGGTGCGAGCCATTTGCGGTGCGCTTGGCGACCCGGCGGTAGCTCACGCTGTCGATGTCAGAGTTGTGCGACGTCGCGCTGAACGTGCCGGCGTAGCCCTCGACGAAGCCCTCCTGACCGCGATGGCGGATCACTTGCGTTGCGAACTTGGGGATCTGCAAGCTGGTCGGCGTGCCGATCGACGTGTCATCCACGAAGCTCAGGTCATTGTCCCCCGTCACCAACGACGTCAACGTACCCGGTGCGATCGTGACGCTGCACAGGCCCAACACGATGCGCAACTGCAGATCGTTGTCGGACAAGTTGATCGTTGACGCAGTCAGGTCCACGTCGACCGACTGTGACTCGAGCACAGCGCCCAAGAGAGTGACGTTGGTCGGGATCGACAGCGACACCACGGTGCTGGTGCTGTTGGCGAGGAAGCCGTTTCTCCATTGGAAGAACGTCGGAAAGTCCAAACGGAACAGGCCAACGACGAAGGGGAGGCCGAGGTTGAGGGCGTTCGGGTTCGGCGAAGAACCCAAGACCTCGTAGTAGTTGCCGCCAGCCGCCAGGGGGTGAGCGATCCCAATCTGGGCGGTGCCACCCAAGGTCGCCGGCGTGATGAGCGATAGGGTGCGACCACTTTGAGCGCTGACCGCTGCGCTGAGCGCGAGCAAAGTGCCCGACAGGAAGAAGTGACGATTGAGCATGGGACTGTGAGGGAACCGAAAAGACTCGGAGACGCTGCCATCCAAACGGCAGAGTCACCGGACTAGACCGGCCCAACCTCCAATCGTCAAGCTGGCTCGAAGCGGACCAAGGCTGAGTGTCGACCTCGGGACCCCACTTCCGCTACCACGAAAGACCCCTGCTCGCGCTAGCGCTAGCCCGACTTCTCGACGACATCGCGCACGCGCTTGCGGAACACGATCTGGATCGGCACCTCGGCGCAGTCGAAACGCTCACGCAGTGAGTTTTGTAGATAGCGCTCATACAGGCCGCGGAACAGGGACGGCTCGTTCACGAACACCAACAGCCGCAATGGCTCGATCCCGATCTGCGTGCCGTAGAACATGCGCGGCGTCTTCTTCGCCTTGGGCCGCTGCCGCTCCTGCGCTTTCTGCAGCACGCGGTTGAGTTCGCCGGTCGGGAACTGCATGCGCGCTTGCTGGCGCAGATCGCGCAACACCTTCAACGTCGCAGCGACGTTGAAGCCGTTCTTCGCCGAGATGAACGACACCGGGGCAAACCGCATGTTGGGCAACTGCTGCTTGATGTAGCTGTCCCAACGATCCAGGGCGATCTCGTCGACCAGGTCGATCTTGTTGCCGACGATCAACACCGCCTTGTGCTGCTCGATGATGTAGGTGGCGAGCGCCCGGTCGACCTGACTGATCTCCTCGTTCACATCGAAGAGCAGAATCACCACCGTGGCGCGACGCACGCTCTCGGAGCTACGCGCGTGGCTGAAGAACTCGATCGCATCCTGCACGCTGCTCTTCTTGCGGGCGCCCGCGGTATCGATCGCCACGTAGCGCTGCCCATCGCGTTCGAACTCGACGTCGACCGAATCGCGCGTGGTGCCAGGCATCTCGGACACGATCACGCGCTCCTCCCCCACCAACAGGTTGGTCAGCGTCGACTTGCCGGAGTTGCGCTTGCCGACGATGGCAAAGCGCAACACGTCGGTGTCGTCGACTGGGTCTTCCTCTTCCCGTCGCGGTGGCAACAGCAGGATGATCTTCGCCAACAGATCCGCGATACCAAAGCCCTCCTGCGCGCTGACCTGCATCGGCTCGCCGAACCCCAGCTTGCTCCACTCGTAGATGGCATTCTCGTCCCAGCGCGACTCCACCTTGTTGACGACCAGCAGGTGCGGAGTCTTCAGGCGCCGCAGCCGCTGCGCCACCAACACGTCACCCGGGACAAAGCCCTCTTTGCCGTCGACGACGAACAGCACCAAGTCGGCGCTCTCGATGGCGACCGCGATCTGCGCTTCGACGTGCTCCTTCAGCAACACCTCGTCGACGAGGCCCAGCCCACCGGTGTCCACCAGCTCGAAGCGTCGGCCCTCGTGCTCGACCACCGCCGCGACACGGTCGCGCGTGACCCCCGCCGTGGGCTCCACGATCGAAACCCGCCGGCCGACAATGCGGTTGAGCAGGCTCGACTTGCCGACGTTGGGTCGGCCGACGATGGCAACGCGAGGCAGCATGGAAAAGGGGGCGGGAAGGGTAGGGGGCCCCCGCGCAGAAAGGAAGGGCGCGCTGAGTTCCACAGCCGAAGCATCTTCGGCAAGCGCGAAGATGTTTCGGCTGTGGAAAGTCATGAGACGTAAGACGTAAGCCGTAAGACCAGAACGAGGACAGGCGGCGGCGGTCAGGCAGCGGTCTTCGGTCTGGGACTTAGGGCTTACGTCTTACGTCTCATGACTCGCGGCAGAGCCGCCGGTGGGCTCACTTCGCATCTCGTTGGTTGCGGCTCTGCCACGCTGAGCGCCAACTCACGGCGCGACGGCCGCGTTGCCCCGCCGCACCTGCCGCTCTAAAACGGTGCTCGCTGATGAAGACCGACTTCGACCTGATCCGCCGCATCACCCGCCGAGCCTTCGTGCAGACGATGGCCATGATCCATGCGGCCAACGACCGCGACGACATAGCCGAGGGCGATCCGAAGGTCGGTGGACACCCGGCGGCGTGCGCTTCCTCGCTCGACCTGTTGTCTGCCCTGCACCTGGTGGTCCGCGAGCCCGGCGACTACGTGTGTTGCAAGCCGCACGCGGCACCAGCCGACCACGCCCTGCACCGCCTGCTGGGGCTGATGCGCCATACCGACGGGAAGTGGTTCACCGACGACGAAGCGCAGGCAGTGATGTCACGGCTGCGCGAGTTCTCGTTCGACGGCAAGCCGGTGTTCCAGAGCTATCACTCCGAGTTCGATGCGGACTCGTTTCACTTCTTGCCCTCCGGCTCGGTTGGCATTCCACCTGTCGTGTCGATCTACTTGGCGCTCGCGCACCGCTACGCGCAAAGCCACGGCTGGGACGTACCGCAGCCGCATTTCTGGTCGCTGATGGGCGACAGCGAGTTCCGCGAGGGATCGCTGATGGAGGTGCTTCCCGAGGCGGCCGAGCGCGAGATTGGCAACGTCACTTGGATCGTCGACTACAACCGGCAAAACCTAGACGGCGTGCGCTTGCCCAACATGCGCGGCTTGAAGGGCACCGACGCCGATCGCATTCAGCGCACCGCCGAAGCCAATGGCTGGCGCGTGATCCAAGTGGAGCACGGCTCGCTGCGCAAGCAAGTGTTCGCGCGGCCAGGCGGCGATGCACTCCGCGATGTCTTGGAGCGGGGGTTCTCCGACTACGCGTTCCAGATGCTGTTGTGGAAGAAGGACCCGAAGCTGATCCGCGCCGCCATCTTGGAGCGCGACAAGAAGTGCGGCACCGTGCTCGGAAAGATCAGCGACGATGAGCTGTGGCGCACGTTCAGCGACCTCGGCGGTCACGACCTCGAGGAACTGGTCGCCGCGCTGCGCGCCAGCAAGGAGCAGGAACCAGGAGCGCCGACGCGACCGTGCCTGATGGTCGTGCACACGCTCAAGGGCCGTGGCCTCGAATGTGTGGCGGCAGCGGGCAATCACTCGGCGATGACCAGCGACGACGAGATCGCCAGCCTGTTGGCGGGTGAAGGCCTCGACCGAGAGCGGGCCTACCAGAGCTTCGCTCGCGACTCCAAGGAGGCACGTTTCTTGGCCGAGCGCGGCGACGCGCTGCGCCAGGGCATCGCGCGCTGGGAGCAGATGCGCGACCAAAACCGCAAGGAGATACAAACACAACTCGCGGCCTGCGGTCCCATTCCCGACAGCCTCGACGTCAACATCAAGCTGGCGCCATGGGGCAACACCCAGTGGATGTGGGGTCAGCTCGCGGCCAAGCTGGTGCGCATTGGCGTGTGGGATGACCTGACGCAGGCCAAGAAGCCCGCGGGCAAGGGTCTCACCGACGAAGAGAAACGCTGGAGCGCGGCCGCGGACCTCATGTTGACCATGGCGCCCGACGTGGGCACCAGCACCAACATCAACCCGGCCATGGACGAGAAGATCTACGGGCCGGAGCACGAGGAGAACCTCGAGCAGAAGTACGACTTGCACGAGCGTCTGCGGCCCGAGTTGCACCCACGAGACGAGACGTGGACACGCCACATCCGCTTCGAGATTGCCGAGGCCAACTGCATGAGCGCAGCGGGTTCGTTCGGCAAGTTGGGTCACTACATCGGCATCCCCTACCTGCCGATGATGACGGTGTACGACTTCTTCATCAAACGCGCGCTCGACCAGCTCTACTACAACCTCTACTGGGCGTCGGGTTTCGTGCTGGTGGGCACGCCGTCGGGAGTCACGCTCGCACCGGAGGGCGCACAGCACAGCTGGAAGTCGGACATTCAGATTCCCAACCTCATCACCTGGGAGCCTGCGTTTGCCCAAGAACTCGATTGGATCCTGTGCGACGCGATCCGCCGCCACGTGCACGGCGACAACGAGCATCGCAAAGGCGTGCTCATCCGTGCGGTCACGCGCGGCGTCAAACAGGATCTACTGCTGAAGAACTTGCGCCGGCAGGTGCGCTTCAAGCAAGACATGCCGGCAGACGCCGTGCTGGGCATGACGGCGGCGGACGGCGGGCTGCCTGAGACCGAAGTGCCCGCGATTGGTGACGCTGACATCCTGAAAGCAGTTCGCAACGACGTGCTGCGCGGCGCCTACTACCTGCGCGATCACCGCGGCTATCGCGGCTACGCGCCGGGCGAGAACGTGGTGCATCTGTTCGTGATGGGCGCACTCGTCATGGAGGCGCTCGGCGCCAGCGATCTGCTGCTGGAACGCGGCGTCTACGCCGACGTGATCGTGGTGACCTCGCCGGACCTGCTCTTGGGCATCAATGGCCGGCGCGACGGCTACCAGCACCTGATCTCTGGCCTCGGTGTTGACGGCCGGCTGTGGTTGCGTCCCGACGGGCAAGCCTTGTCGGCACTCGACGCGGTCGATCTGGCCGGCCGGCGCATTCCCGTGGTGTCCGTGCACGACGGCGAGGAGGGCCTGCTGGACAACATCGGCAGCGTGGTCGGCGTGAAGCAGACGAGCCTGTGTGTGCGCAAGTTCAGCAAGTCGGGAACGCCGGCGCACGTGTATGGCTACCACGGCCTCGATGCAGAGAGCATCGCCGAGGCATGCTGGAGCGCGCTGACCGAGATAGCCGTGGAGAAGGTGAGCCTCAGTGCCCAGGGTCACACCGTGCTGGAGCGCTTTGCGGGCCAAGTCGGCGAGAACGGTCGCGCGGCTGCGGGGCGGCTGGTGCCCAAGGCGGCACGCGTCAAGTGAGGAAGCCATCTACGATGCACAGCACACAGAACGGCCGCACGAGCGCCTTGCCACTGATCTTGGCGGGGGCCGCATGCGCGCTCTTGGGTTACACGCTGTGGGAGCGAGTGAGTTGGCGGTCCTCCACACCGAGCGCGCCGCGCGTGGTCGAGGCGCGCGGTCAGCTCGCGGACTTCGAGAAGACCACGGTCGACATCTTCGAACGGGTGTCGCCCTCGGTTGTGCACATCACCAACCGCGACGTTCGCGTGCGCAACTGGGGCAACGTCTCCCGCATGCCCGGCGGGACGGGCACCGGGTTCGTGTGGGACGACAACGGCTACATCGTCACCAATTGGCACGTGGTGCAGCAGGCCATTGCGAGGGGACAGACCGTCATCGTGCGCTTCGCGAACCAGCGCGAGTTCAACGCCAAAGTCGTGGGTTGGCGCGAGGCACAGGACATCGCCGTGCTGAAGCTGTTGGACGCGCCCCCCAAACTCCACCCGCTGCCAGCGGTCGGGCGCTCGGCCGACCTCCGGGTCGGACAGGCCGTGTTCGCGATCGGCAACCCGTTCGGCTACGACCAGAGCCTGAGCACCGGCGTGATCAGTGCGCTCAATCGCAAGATCAGCTCGGAGCAAGGCACCGAGGTGGCAGGTGCGATTCAGGTCGATGCGGCGGTCAATCCGGGCAACTCCGGCGGTCCGCTGCTCGACTCGGCGGGCCGGCTCATCGGCATGAACACGGCGATCTTCAGCCCCAGCGGCACCAGCGCGGGGATCGGCTTCGCGATCCCGGTCGACACCATCAACGAGGTGGTGCCCGCACTCATTGACCCTGGCAAGGAGCCGCTGCGGCTCGGCATCATCGCGCTACCCATTCCCGAAGAGAACCTGGTGATGGTGCGCGAAGTCAGCCCGGGCTTCGGCGCGGCCGAGGCCGGGATCATCGACTACGAGAACGCGCCCGAGGGCACGTGGGGCGATGTGATCGCCAGCGTCGACGGCAAGCCGATCCACGCCACGAGCGACATCGCCGCTGCCATCGCCGGCAAGAAGAAGGGCGACATCGTCGATGTCGTGGTGCGGCGCGGCCTGCCGGCGCGCGAGGAGCGTTTGACGGTCAAAGTCCCGTTGCGCTGACCTTTCAGGCCGCGATCGGAGTCATGGAGGCGCGTTCAGTTCCCTACGATGGCCGTGACCGCCTCGGACATGACACCGCCAAACGAGTTCACGGCAGGCTCCAGCACCAGAGCTTGCTGGTAAAGGAGCAGGCCGGCGAGGGTCGGGTCGCGCGGAATCGGCAGCGTCGCCAGGCCGGTGCGTGCATCCGTGGGTGACACCAGGTCGGGGCTGACGCGTAGCGCGCAGCCAGGCATGCCCACGAGAGCCAGACCGATCGGCAGCGGACCCACGCTGGACATCGTGTTGCTGAAGCCGGTGAACACCAGCACCGATTTGCCGGCTCGCACAAGCTGCATCGTCAGCACTTGGCCAACGCGGGGGACCGTCTTCGCCACCAGCCGCGGAATCCCCTCGCGTCCCGGACAGCCGTCGCCGGACCAGTTGAAGGCGCCGGAGTCGAACAACCCGACGGTGAAGTCGCCGCCCGCAGCGATGTGCGTGATCGTGGTGCCT
>JANPER010000008.1:0-11461 GCA_031423015.1 Planctomycetota bacterium
CGAACCAGAAGCCGCCAACGTGCGCGACTTCATCACCTCGCGCTTGGCGCTCGGCCTCACCACGGCTTGGGACATCCACAACTCGGGCGGCCTGTGCATGTGGCCGTGGGGTTACGCCAACCTGCAGTCGCTGCGACACGCTCGCTACACCGAGATGGCCGCCGACCTCGTGGCGCAGAACGGCTATCGCCCCGGCATCGTCAATACCACGCTCTACCCGATCAACGGCGGCACGGTGGATTGGTGGGAAGGCACCGCGGGGCTGTACGGCTGGCTGCCGGAGCTCGGCGAAGCGTTCTGGGTGAGCAACGATCGCATCTTGGCTCTGGCCGAGGAGAACCTGCACATGCTGCTCACCGCGGTGAAGTACGCGGGCCCTTATCTGGTGACCGAGGCGCTCGCCGTGGTTGAAGTCGGCGACGGCGACGGTGCCTTCGAGCCCGGTGAACGGATCGAGGTGCGGGCCACGGTGCGCAACCGCGGCGTGGTGCACGCGACCGTCAGCAGCGTGCAGCTCTCGAGCCTCACGCCGTTCGCGCAGATCGAGATCGGCAGCGTCGCGTTGGGTAACGTGCCGAGCTTCACGTCGGCGAACCACACCGCGACGCCGCTGCGCGCGGCGATCCCCGAATGGGCCGCGCCCGGTACGCGCCTGGCGCTGCGGCTGCACTACCGCTTTGCGGGGCACCAGCTCTCGCAGCCGATCGAGGTAGTCGTCGGTGTGCCGCAGCCGTTGATCGCCGATGACTGCGAGGTCGCTGCCTGGACCACGGGCGTCGCTGGCGACGACGCCACGACCGGGCGATGGACCTTTGGCAATCCGAACGTGACCTACTCGCTGAGTCCATTCGTGGTGCAGACCGGCGACGACCACACGCCGGGAAGCGGCGCCAACTGCTACGTCACCGGGAACGCGGCGTCGAGTGCCGCCAGCGCCGACGATGTCGACAGCGGCAAGACCACTCTGGTCACCCCGCTCTACGACCTGTCGCAAGCCCGCAACCCGTACATCGAGCTGTGGCGGTGGTTCGTGGATCACGGCCGCGAACCGAACAACGACGCGCTGGTGATCTCGGTGACTGACGATGCCGGCCAGACCTGGCACGACGTCGACACCGTCACCGCCTCCGATCAGGCGTGGCGGCGGCTGCACGTCCGGTTGCGCGACTTCGCCGTGCCGACGACGCGCGTGCAGGTGCGGATCGTGGCCACCGACCGGCCCGACGACAGCGACTGCGAAGCGCTCATCGACGACTTGAAGATCACCGACTACGACGACGGCGTGCGCCTGTCGGTGTCGGGCTCGACGCAGATCGGCCAGACCGCGAATCTCGACCTGTTGGCGACGCGCTCGCTCAATCGGCCGTACCTCGCACTGGTCGCGCTCGCCGACGCGCCCGGCATCGCGCTGCCGAGCGGCCGCGTGGTGCCGTTGGCGGCCGACGGCCTGTTACAGACGTTCTTGTCCGCGCCGACCGTGTTTCAGAACTTCGTCGGCCAACTCGACGGCACCGGGCGCGGCACGGCGCGCATCGCGATTCCGGCGCTGCCGTTCTTGCGCGGCATCACCATGCACGCGGCCTTCGTAACGCTGCAACCCGACGCGGCCGACGGCATCCGCGATCTCAGCGCCGGCGTGTCGCTCACGTTCCAGTAGGCGCACACGGCCGGTCGCTCGGCAGGTGCCCCTCGTGCGCCCGCCAGACGCCTTGACGTCTGGACGCCTTGACGCTAAGCTCAACGACATGAACACCACGAAGCGCGCGACCGTCTACTTCGATCCCGAAGTTCACCGGGCCTTGCGACTCAAGGCTGCTGCGACGGACCGCTCGATTTCCGACATGGTGAACGCCGCGCTCAAGCAGGCTTTGGCCGAGGACGCGATCGATCTGGGGGCCTTCAAGAAGCGACGCGGAGAGTCGAGCATCGATTTCGAGAGCTTCGTCAAGGCGCTCCACAGGCGTGGCAAGCTATAGCGTTCTCATCAAGCCGAGTGCCGGCAGGGAGCTGGAGGCAGTCGGCCAGAAGAAAGACCGCGAGCGCATCATCACGCGGATCCGATCACTCGGTAGCGAGCCTCGGCCCCACGGCTGCGAGAAGCTGTCCGGCCAGTTTGATCTGTACCGGGTGCGAGTTGGTTCCTACCGCGTGGTCTACGCAGTGGACGACTCGGCCACGGAGGTCCACGTCGTCAAGGTGGGTCATCGGCGGGAGGTGTATCGATGATTGGTTCATGTGCGGCCTTCGTGACGCTGCGGCCCGACGCAGCCGACGTCCGCGACCGCAGCGCCGGCGTGTCGCTCACCTTGCAGTAGGCGAACACGCGAGGAAGGTGTACACGTGGGCAAGCGGCGGCACAGAGGGCTTCGCGCACTCCGAGCTCTGGCCAGCGATTGTGCCAACCGCTCGGCCTGCGCGACTTGTCGCAAGACGGAACGTTCGACCATGCCCGACCATCCTGCCGCCCACGCAACCGGCGTCGCCTCCGAGGACCGCCGCGGATTCTCACTCGCCACCGCCGCCATGATGGGCTCGCCACCGGCTACGGTGCGTTCGCCTGGATCGCCGCGCGCTACCTGTACCCCGCGAAGTCGAGCGAGCGCGCCTGGCTGTTCGTGCGCGACTGGGCGCGGACAGGAATGCCAGGCAAGCAGCAGGCCGCGAAGAGCGGCAGAGAAGTGAGCCAGCGGGTTTTCATTTTGTTCATCTTTGGTCCTCCATCGAGTTCGGAGTCAGGACCGGATTGCCGGCGGATTCGTTACGCACTTTCTTGCGGCCCACCCTCTGGCTGCGGCACGTCGAGCAGCCGAGCGAGCCGCCCTGAGGATGCGGGTGCCGTCGGGGGAGAAGCAGGCCCGGATGATGCTGTTGTTCAAGCAAACGGCGCGTGCTCCGTGCGCATCCTGATGTGCGCATCCCCGGGGCGATGTAAGCCATTGACCTAGTCCGCCAGCGGCATACACTGTCGACGTGAAGGTTTCCTGGGATGACGCCAAGAACCTCGCGAATCAACGGAAGCACGGCACTCTCCGCATCATCAGCGCTCGCTGGGCAACCAAGCGCGAGCGTGCTCTCTACCGTTCCTACATAGAAGACAACCGATGACTGAAATCCCTGAGTTGACCGCGCGACAATTCTCCACGGCGATTCCGGCGCGTGTTCGAAGGCGCCTCATGCTCGGCCGCTTCGAGTCAGGGGAGGACATCGCCACGCTGCGACGATTTGTCGGGCTCACGCAGGCTCGATTCGCTCAGGCCATGGGCATCAGCGTCCACACCCTCCGAAACTGGGAGCAGGGTCGGCGGCGTCCAGACGGCCCGGCGATCGCCCTGCTGCGCATTGCAGCTCGCCACCCGCGAATCATCCGGGAGAATCTCGGGTCTGCAGCTTGAGCCGGTGCTGATGTCGGTCGCTGCTCCACTTCCCGCGCGCGGCCTCACTCACCCTCTCCCAGCGCCACTGGCCGGCCCTGCACGTCCGGCGAACGTGTCCAGTACGCCACTCCACACGGGAGCTTGGCGTTCACGCCGCCGGGGAGGTCGCGATCATCGACACGACGACCGAGACGATGATCGGCTCGGCCCCGCTCCCGAACGACATCGCTCCCGCCGGGATCGCGAGCATTGGGTTGTAGCGGCGCGGGTCAGCGCGGCTTCTGCTCGATCCCGAAGCGCACGAGTTGCGCCTCGGTAAGCGGCCGCAGCTCCTTTCTCGCGACGCGTAGCAGGTCCTCCTCGCGCGTCCACCAGATCCGCGCGGTGCCGTCGGCCGAGCCGCTGAGGATGCGGGTGCCGTCGGGGGAGAAGCAGACCCGGATGATGCTGTTGTTGGCGGCGCGTGCGTGTCCCGGAAGCTCGCGCAAGAACGTGCCATCCAATCGCCAGAGGCGCAGCAGACCTCCCACATCGCCGCTGACGATCAGGTCCTCATCGTCGAGTCGCGTCCAGGTCAGTGCGCGGACGGTGTCGAGGTGGCCGCGGAACGGAACTCGCGCAGCGCCGATGAAGCGCACGAGATAGCCGGCCGCGCCGCCTACGAGCAGGCTGTCATCGGGCAGCCATTCGAGCACACGGATCTGCGTGTGCAGGTCCTCGCTCGACTCTCGATAGGAGCCATTCGCCTGACGGTCGAATCGATGCAACACGCCTGGCGTGCCACCGGCCCAGATCGTGCGACCGTCGGGGGTGGCGGTGACGGCCATCCATTCTCTGTAGGGACCGCGACCGGCCGGATCCTGCTCGGGCAGACACGCGATCTCGCGCGTCCGCAAGTCCCAGAGCCGCACCCGACCCTCGGCCATGCAGGCGACGAAGATCGTCCCGCCAGCGACGAAGCAACCGGAGTAGCAGCCCTGCTCATTGGCTGCCGCAATCCGCGGGACGCCATCGGCGACCCACCCCGTACCTTCCTTGCGCAGCACCTCGAGGCTGAACTTCATGATCGAGCCGCGCGCGACCACGAGGTGCTTGCCATCGGGTGCTGGCCAGATTCCGAACACGCCGTGTGCACGAGATCCCGGGTCCAGCAGCGTCCCGGTCTCGGGATTCCAGGTCTGCACGCGCCCCGAGACTTCGCCCGAGCTCACGCCCTCGGTGCCGCCGATGACGATCGTGCCGTCGTGAAGCCAGCAGACCCCGTCCACGGATTGGCCGACCGGAACCACGGGATGGATTGGGTCGAACGGGCGCCACAAGAGAATCCGCCCGTCCCAAGTCGTGGCTGCGACGGTGCCCCCGTCGGGGGCTACGGCCAGGGAATCGCCGCGCACATCTTTGTTGCCGAACGTGCGCACCAGGACGCCGGAGTCATTCGCTGCGCGAACGACACCCGAGTTCCCCGCGTGCAGGATTCCTCCCGGCCCGGGGATCGGGATCGCGGTGCGCAGCGGCATCTGTCGCGATCGGACTTCCTCTGCTGCCGGCATTCCCTCCAGATCCCAGACCGCGACTCGGCCACCGAACGCGGCGGTGAACACTCGAGCGCCATCTCTTCCGAGGAACCCGCCAGCCACCACGTGGCTGGTCGGTGCTCCGAGTAGCTCGTGAATGCGCAGCTCCGGCGCCGCGCGGAGACGCCACAGGCGCGCCACGGTCTCGTTGGAGATCACGAGCAGCAGCTCGCGGTCGGTCGGATGCGCGATCAGCTTCAGCACCGACCGCTTGCACCCGACAAACTCGTCCAGGTTGATGGCTCGCGGCGTCGAGCCTGCACCCGGCTCGAGCCGCCACGCGCAGACCGTCGTCGCGTGATCCTCCTCGAGCCGCGCCTCGACATCGAGCTGGCCAGTGCCCGTGACGACCGTGCGCTCGTCGAGCCAGACGCCGGCAGTCACGGCCGCGGCATGCACGGGCAGCTCGGCGAGCAGCTCGCCGGCGGGGTCCCAGATCTTCGCCGTCCCATCCGCGCTGGCCGTCAGCAGGCGACCACCGAGCGGCGACCAGCAGAGGGTCGTGATGGGCTTGCCGGCGGCATGCGCGAGCTTGCTCCAGAGCCGCGCGCCCGTGGACCGATCGAACGCGCACACGCGGCCGTCGTCTTCCCCGGCGCTGACCACGATCTTCCCGGCCGGCGCCAAGCTGGCCGCGCGCAGCGGCGCTCCGTGCGCCAGCTCACGCGACTTCTGCGTGCGCAGATCCCAGATGCTTGCGATCCCCCCTTCGGCCTCGGCGCTCAATAGCTGCTGGCCATCGCCAGAGAATTGCAGCGCGATGATTCGCCCCCGATGACCCTCGAGCTCGACCGCGGTCCGCTCGGCCGCGAGCGCGGCCTGCACTGCTGCGGCGGCTTCGCGTGACGCACCCTGGTCGTACGCCTGCAGAGCCAGGTGCAAGGCTACATGGGGGTCCGCGGCCACCAGCGCCCGCGCACGGGTTGCGAGGTTCCGCGCGTTGGCTTCCGAGGCCCGCGCATCTGCGTCACGCCGCTCGCGCCCGAGCCTACCTGCGAGCAGCAGGATCCCGAGCAAAGCGCTCGACAGCACCACCAGCAACACGCTCGGCAGCGGATGCCGCGCGACCCACCGGCAGGTGCGCCGCCAGGGTCCCGGCAAGCGCGCGAGCGGACGCTGGCCGGCGCGCACGAGCTCGAGATCGTCGGCCAGCGCCTGGGCGGTGGCGTAGCGCTTCGCAGGGTCGCGCTCGAGAGCGGTCAGACACACGACGTCGAGGTCGCGCGGCAGGTCGGCGATCCGCCGTGAGGGCGGAGCGATGTCGCCGGTCAGGATGCGACGGAAGAGCGAGGCGCGGGTCGGTGCGTTGTGAGGCAGGACCCCGGTCAGGCCTTCATAGAGCACGGCGCCGAGCGCGTAGATATCACAGCGCCTGTCGAGCGCGGTGCCGGCGACTTGCTCGGGAGCCATGTATGCCGGCGTCCCGAGCAAGGCACCCGAGACCGTGAGCCGCGAGCCCGGCTCGGAGCCCGTGTCGAGCCGGGCCAGGCCGAAGTCGAGCAGCACGGCGTCGCCATCCGGACGGACGAGCACGTTCGCTGGCTTCACGTCGCGATGCACGAAGCCCCGCTCGTGCGCGTGGTGCAATGCCGCCGCGATCTGCTCTACGACCACGAGCAGGCGCCCACGGGACTCGCCGCGCTGCGCCCCGACCCGCGCGAACCAGTCGTGCAGGCTCTCGCCGGCGACGAAGGGCATTGCCAGGTATGGCACGCCGTCGATCTCGCCGTCGTCGAGGATCGGACAGATCGCCGGATGCGCGAGCTCGCGCAGCGCCGCGATCTCGCGGCGAAAGCGCAGCCGTGCGCCATGGAGCGGCAAGAGCCCGGGCTGCAGCAGCTTCAGCGCCAGCTCGCCGGGGGTGCCTTCGCGCGTCGCGCGGTAGACGACGCCCATCGACCCGGCGCCGATTCGGGCCAGCAGCTGGAAGGGGCCGAAGCGGTCCGGGGTCGCGCCGCCGCCCGGGTCACCGGCGAGGCCGACCCGCTGCAGCGTCGCGAGTCGCCGCCGCACATCAGCGCGCACGGCTTCCGGCTGCGCAACGAGCAGGTCGTCGATTGCCTGGTTCTCGCCACCGGCAATCGCCTCAAGGCAGCGGTAGGTCAGGTCCTCGATCAGGTCCGTGGATTGTGGTTCGGGAGAGCTCACCAGCTCACGATCGCATCCGTCGCCGGGGTCCAGGACCAGCCGGTGGTCGGAGTACCGGCGACGGACTGGAACACGAGTTTTCTGCCGACGAAGTAGGGGTTGTTCGGAAGCGGGAACGGGCTGACGCCGACATTGCCGGCGGGGGGTATGACGCCCTGGCCGGCAACGAGCAGCCACGGGCTCACGTTCAGATAGCAGAGTCCCTGCAATCCTGGCAATGGCCACGGCGGATTGACGAACCCCAGGCCCTGGAAATCGACGAGGCTCCAATACAGGTCCCCGGCCGCGCCGTGGACGGTCATGGTCACTGTGGAACCCAGGGCGAACTCGAACCCGTAATAGCCGCTCGCGGGGCTGAGCACGGTCATGCTGCGGCCGCCCTGGAACCAGAGCCGCATCCGCAGGGGCATGATGTTCCCGCCTGGCGGCGGCGCGGTCGTCGCGTTGATCGCACCTGAGCCATGGGCGCCCATTGCATGGACCTGTTGCGGCAGATCGAAGCGCCGCGGGTCACTGGGCACTCTCATCTGGGTGGTCACGGTGCCTGGCATCACGCTCTTGCGGAACTCGAGGATGAGGTTGCCCGTGCCGCTATAGGGATATGGCACTGTGAACGTGAGCGGCGTCCAGGCATTGGGCGTGTAGGTGATCGTCGAGTTCGGCGGCCTCAGGCTCAGGACCGCAGTCGGAGTCGGCAGGTTCGTGGCAAAGGTCGGGCTCAGCGAGTGTGCAGCGGTCACGCCGAGGTTGATGTCGAGGATCTGGTAGGTGACCGTGGCAGAATAGTTCGCATAGCCTGAGCCAATCACGACGTCGATTCCGGTGATGAGGCCACCCGTAGACGGCAGGTAGGCTTGCGGGATCAGCATCTGCGCGCGCCCTTCGTTGTAGGTGTTGGCGGAATCCTGGCCGAGTGGCCCGGGGATGCTCCAAGAGCCGGCCGTGCGCTCCTGCGGGTAAGTCACCGGCACGAACTGTTGGGCCGCGGCTCCCGCGGCAAGCACTAGGACGGTCAAACAAGAAGCGGGAAAGGCGAGAGGATGTGCCATCGATTCGTTCTCCTGAGGACGGAAGCGGCGCAAAGGCCGCGATACCAGGAGGATCGGCGGCCGTTGCAGATCGTCACTCTCGATCTGACGGAGATTCAGCGAGCGCGGTCGGCCCGCTGGTCCATCAACGCCGCGAGCCGCGCCAGGGCCCGATGCAACAACATCCGCACGGCGCCTTCGTTGCGGCCGAGCTCGGCCGCGATCTCCGCATGCGACTGGCCGAGCAGCTTCGTCGCGACGATCACGCGCCGGTACTCGTCGGGGAGCTCCTCGAAGCACGCCTCGAGAGCGGTCAGGTCCTCGTTGCGAATCGCCTGCTCGCTGACGGATGCGAAGGGTGCTGGCACCAGCTCGGCGCCCTACGACTGCTCCCGGACGGGGTCACGCCGCTCGGCCCGCCAGTAGCGGTCGCGGTCGACCAGCTTCGACAAGGCCTTCTGGAACAGCCACTTCCGGAACGAGGGCTCCGTCTCGAAACGGAAATCCGGGAGCTCCGCGAGGCACTCGCGGCAGACCGACTGCACGAGGTCTGAACATGATTCGCGCGCGCGAACCTGGGCGTTGCTGTGCAGTCGGATGTAGGCACGGAGCTTGTCGGCGTGCCGGCAGAGTAGCTCTTGCAGCGCGCCGGCGTCGCCGCGGCGGGCGGCGGCCAGCAGGTGCTCGTGCGGTTGCGACACTTGACTCAATCCGCGCCGGGTGACTTGCCGAGCATCCGCGCCACCTCTTCGCGCGGGAACCCGCCGATCTGGCACAACGAGATGATCTGGCGGTCGTCCTCGGCCAGGCGGTCGAACGCCTGCTCGAGCAAGCCTGCGTTCTCGTTGGCGATGGCCGCGGCACTCGGCGTGCCGACCGAGGCATAGAGCGCGGCGAGTTTCGAGTCGTCGCCGAGCGCGACCTCGCGCTTGGCCGTGCGCTTCTCGGCGCGGAAGAACTTCGCGCGGTCCTTGATCTTGTGCAGCGCCCATTGGAAGAGCCACGCGCGGAACGCCTCGGGGCCGTGGTATTGGAAGTCGTCGCGCGCGCCGAGGACCTCGCGGCACACCGACGAGACGAGATCCGAACAGGACTCGCGCGCGCGCACATCCGGCGGCACGTTGAGCCGCACGTAGGCGCGCAACTTGGGAAGGCAGCGCTCGAGCAGTGTGTCCAGCGCCGCGTCATCCCCGGACTGGGCTTTGTGTATCAGCTCCTGGTCGGCGTCCCGCATGGCGGGGCGCGAGTGTAGGCGCCGGGGGCATTCCTTGCTGCATGACGGTGATCCGAAGGCTCAGTCGCCTATCACCAGCTTGCGGCCGGCGCTGAATGCGAGGCCCGTCACCGGACCCTGGGGATCGATGACCATGGCCTGGGCGTAGAACGCGCCGCCGCGCAAGGCCACATCGAGCGGGACGGCGAGGCTGGTGGTTGCGAAGCCGGATGCGTTGGTCAGCGCGGGCAGCAGGATCAGGGTGCCGTCGACGTGGACCGTGCAGCCGCCCGGCAGGGGGAGGCTCTGCTGCCGATCCGCGAGCAGGAACGCGCAGACCGAAGCCGGGCGCGCGGACAGCAGGTCGAGCAGGAACGCGGGATTGCCGAGGTTGGGCTCGTTGCTGGTCAGGAGCGGCGGGCCCTTGGTGCCGGTGCAGCCGACGCCGATCGGTTGCGCTGTGGCGCGGGTGATGGGCCCGTAGAGCCAGGTGTTAGGGCCGTTCCCGAAGAGCACCAAACGCTGGCGCGCGAAGTCGTACGCCATCGTGCCAGCACTCGGGCCGCCGGGGCTCCGCTTGATCCACACCGTCCCGTCCCACTCCCAGGTGTCGCGGAGACAGGGGTAACCGATGACGTTCGTGTCCGACCCGCCCTGCAGCACGACCCGTTGGCGCGCGGAGTCGTAGGCCATGGCATGGCTTTGGCGCTTCGTGGGGCTCGAGGCCGGGCTGCGCTGGGTCCAGCTCGTGCCGTCCCACTCCCAGGTGTCGGCAAGGACGTACCCGAAATTTCCGCCACCGAACAGGACGACCCGCTGCCGCGCGGCGTCGTAAGCCAACTCGGTGAAGGTTCGTGCCGGTGGACTGGTGGCGGGGGTCCGCTGGAGCCAAACGGCGCCGTTCCACTCCCAAGTGTCGGCGGGATTGCCGGTGAACAAGACGACGCGCTGGCGCGTGCTGTCGTTGGCCATCGCGACACTGCCGCCTTTTGGCGAGGTGCTCCGCGCGAGCCAGACCGTGCCATCCCATTCCCAGGTATCGGCGCGATAATAGTCGGAGCCGAGGTCGCCTCCGAACAGGACGACCCGCCCGCTCTCATCGGCAGTGAAGATCACCCACGGGTCCTTCTGGCCGAGCGCGGTGTCATCGACGCGCGCGTGGCTGCGACCATCAGGGCCGACGACCGATAGCGCCAGGTCGACCGGCGAGAAGCCCAGCCGCATCGCCGTCACCTCGCAGTGCACGCGCGCGCCTGCCTGCAGTTCGAGTGCGTAGCGGTCGATCTCTTCGCCGCGCAGGCTGGCGTTGATCGTGTGTTCGAGCGCGATCGACATCGCCGCGTCGCCCGCGCGCTTCTCGTCCAACTCAGCGAGCGCGCCGACCTGGAACCACACGAGGTTCGAGATCCCGAACGCCGTGCGCACACGCAGCGCATGCGGACCAAGCGGGCAGTCGGGCAGGATGCGCAGCGTCGCCTCGCAGCGCTCGGGCTTGTCGGCGCGCAGGCCGATGACCGCAATGCCCACGTCGGTGAACATCAACTCCTGCGGCTCGGCGAGGCGCTGGCCGACGAACGCAACCACGACCTCAATGCCGCGTTGGCCGCCCGCAGGCGCAACCTGCTCGACCCGCGGCGAGTAGAGCGTGCCACCGATAGGCGGGGCGGCGAGCCCGGCCGCGAATGCGCAAGCGGCCACGATCATGCGCCGAGCACCTCGCGCAACACGCGCCCGTCGCGCACCACGTCGATCGGCCGACCGCCGGGCGCGAGCAGCTTCTTCTCGCAGTCGATGCCGAGCTGGTTGAACACCGTCGCGGTGAGATCCGCCGGATGCACGGGGTCGGTTTCGGGTTCGGCTCCCGTCGCATTGCTGCTGCCGTGCACGTGCCCGCGCTTGACGCCGCCGCCGGCGAGCGCCACCGAGAACACGCGCGGCCAGTGGTCGCGGCCGGCGTCGCCGTTGATGCGCGGCGTGCGGCCGAACTCGGTGGTGAGCAGCACCATCGTGGTCGCCAGCAGGCCCGACGCGTCGAGGTCGGCGATCAACGCCGCGAAGGCTTGATCGACGTCGGCCATGCGCGGCGGCAGGTCGCGCGCGATCTGCTGGTGGTGATCGAAGCCG
>JANPER010000009.1:0-34788 GCA_031423015.1 Planctomycetota bacterium
GCAGTCAGGCAGTCAGGCAGAGCCAGAGGATGCAGCAGCAGGCAGTAGACAGTCAGCAGACAGGCAGAGAGGAACAGAGGCAGGCGGAGCCTGCCTCTGTTCCTCTCTGCCTGAATTCACCACCAACCCCTCAAGCGAATCCCCCCTTGTGTCGATAGCAACGGCAGTCCCTCTTTTGGGCCGAATCGACATGAGGACGAGCATGAGGCAGGCGATCATCCCCTTGATCTTGGCGACCCTGACTGGCTGCATGACCACCGGGTCCGACCAGTCTTACGCCAAGGCTAACACGGTCATGGCGGCGGAGATCAGCCGCCGCATTCAAGAAATCCAGTTCCAGCATCGCACCGAGTTGCTGGACAACCTGATGTGGCTGGCGCAGGCAGGTGAGCAGGCGATTCCATCCCTGCTCCCCGCGCTCAAGCACGACGAGCCCAAGGTGCGTGCGAACGCGGCCTGGGTGCTCGGGCGCATCAAGGATCGCCGCGCGATCGGCGATCTGCAGTCGGCGGCTGGCGACAGCAACCCGACCGTGCGCATCGAGGTCGCGCGCTCGTTGGTCACGCTCGGCGACGTCAAGTACGCGCCGGCGCTGATCGAGGGCCTCGACTCCGAGCGGCCGGCGGTGCGCTACAACTGCCACCAAGCCCTGAAGGAAGCGACCGGTCGCGACTTCGGCTACGACCACCTCGCCGAGAACGTCACTGAGCGGCAGCGGGCTGTGTTGCGTTGGCGGCAGTGGTGGGGCGAGCAGTTCCAGGACCAGTGGTTCGCCAGCTCGTATGCGCAGACCCACGGCTTCGCGCAGGGTTCGGCCCCGGTGCCGGCCATGCCGATGACCGAGATGGCGCCGCCGCGTGAGCCGGCCGCCCCAGCTCCAGGCAGCCCTGAGCAAGGCAAGACAGACCAAGGCAAGACAGAGCAGGGCAAGACAGAGCAGGGCAAGACTGACCAAGGCATCGAGATTGAGTCGACCAGCACGTCGCCGCAGAATCAGCCGAAGCCGCAGATTCAGTCGAACTCGGCGTCGACGAGCGGTCGCGGCGACGGACGCTGAGGTCGGCGGCGGCGCATCTGCCGCCTGCCCCTCGCCCGCGGGCCCGCCGCCGCGCTAGACTCTGGGCGATCCCTTTCCCGGCCATACCCCGTGGTCGGTTGAACCGCGAGCGCATGATGCAAGAGTCTATTGTTCCCCTTCGCCGCCACGCGGCGACCCGCCATGGCCGCAACGCCGACGTTGCCGCCCGCGCGGCCCAAGGCTTCACGCTGATCGAACTGTTGGTGGTGATCGCCATCCTCAGCGTGCTGGCGGCGGTGCTGCTGCCGCAGATCACCGCCAGTCGCGTGACCGCCAACATCTTCGCCGACCAGAAGAACCTCAACTGGCACTACCAGAGCCTGCAGAACTACAAGATCCGCAACAAGCGCTTGCCGCGCGAGGGCGGCCACAAGTTCGTCTTGGCGCCATGGGTCGAGGGTGTAGTCGAGAAGACGCCAGAAAACCGTGACCGCTACTTCAACCCGGCGGAGGACAACGACGTCCGCCTCGGCGAGCTGCGCGACGAAGAACCGAAGGACATCTGGAAGACCTTCAACGACCTGACTTCGCAGGACACCTCGTATGCCGGGCGCGCCAAGAAGTTCTTGTCGGGCAGCAACCTCGAGTCGGGCAACGAGGCGTGGATCGCCGACGACAACGAGAATGGCCCCGCGCACCCGAGCGGCTCGATCAACGTGCTGGTCGGCGATGGCAACGTGCGCCACCTGACGGTCGAGGACCTCAAGAAGTACGGCTACCGCGAAGAAGAGGGCTACGTGTATCCGGTCGGCCTCGATTCGGATCACCCGTTGCTGCAGAAGCTCGACAAGTAGCCGTCTTCGCGACGCAGCGACCGGGGGGCTGGGGCTGCGGCTAGTGCCGGGTGCGCACATACACGAACGTGAGATACGAGCCGTAATCGTCGAGGCCGGCGCTCTGCGCCGCGCTCTCTTGGTAGTCGACCTGCCGCACCAAGACGCCCATGTCCGCGGACGAGCACACCTGTGCTGAGAGGTCGGCGCGCCAGTCGAACACCTGCACGTCGAACGAGCCGCGCGTCGAGGTGAACGCACCCGACAGCTCGAGGCGCACGCGCCGCGCCAGATCGACGCCGACGCCGGCGCTCCAGCTGTGCGTCACGCCATCGAACCCAACCAAGGTCGGCACCGGTTGCGGCATGGGGTCGAAGTAGAAGCTGGTGAGCGTGCGCGACTCGAGGTCGGTGTACGCGTAGCTCGTCCACAGCGAGGTCTTCTCGCTGCTCTGCAGGCTGGCGGTGCCGCCCGAGGTCCACGCGTCCAGCTCGGTGCTGGAGATGTCGTTGCTCTTGCGGCGGTTCTCGGTGAACACCTCGAGCGAGTAGTTGTCGCGTTGATAGCGCACCTTGCCCTTCACCGTGCGCACCTCGTCGTCGCTGATCTCGTGCAACTGAATGCCGTTCTGGCCAAACGCCTTGGCACGCGCCGAGAAGACCCACGCCTTGCTTGGCCGCCAGTCGACATCGAGCAGCACGCCGTCGTTCTGGATCCGCCCGCGCACGAAGTCGCTGTTGTTGCGCGCCAGGTCTGGCACGCGCAACCACTCGCGCGCAAACCCGTAGCCGGCGGCCACCCGCAGGCTTTCCCACGGCTCGACCTGCAGCGTCACCGTGCCCTCGAACACCCGCTGTGCCGTGTGCTGCTCGAGGTCGAGCGCCACCGTGGTGCTGTTGCCGAGATTCGGGTAGCGCGTGATGTCGACCAGGTCGATGGCGAGGTTCTCCTCGTGATCGCGCCAGCGCAGATCGCCCAGCACGCTCACCGTCTCTGACAGCTCCCACGCCCCGGTGCCATCCACCAGCCAGGTCTGCGCGTCGCCCGCTGCGAACGCCGTCGTCGTGCTGTTGAACTCGTCGATGTCGAAGCCTGTGGCCGTGCCATCGCCGCGGATCCGGCGCTCCAGATCGAGCCCGCGGCCCGTGAGCGACCACGACACCACCTCGCTCTTGTCGCGCACATCGAGCTGCGCGCCAGGTCCGTGCAAGGTGCTCTGGCTGGTGAAGTCCTCACTCTCGATCGCCAGCGGGTTGCTCGGCGCCGGCCGAGCGTACGCGAAGCTGTCGACGTCGTTGTGGTCGCGATACTCGACCGTCGCGCGCACCGTCGGGCCGAAGGCTTGCGTCTGAATCGACGCCTCGTACAGGTTCACGTCATGGTTGCGCGGGCTGCGCACGCCCGACACCGTCGTGCTCGGCGTCACGTTGCGGTTGCCGACGCGGTTCGTCAACCAGAAGCCGTCCTGCAGGCGCCGGGTGAACGAACCCGTCACCTCGGTCTGTTCGCTCAGTGGCACGAAGAGGTCGAAGCCCCACTCCTGCGTGCGCACGTCGACGCGGTGAAAGTCGCCGCGTGCGCGGTACTTGAACGCATCCCGCTCGAACCGCGCTTTGCCGGTGGCCACGCCGTCCTTGGCCACTTCACCGCGCAGCCGCATGTAGGGATCCGCCAGATCGGTGAGCGTGATGCTCGCGCGATCGAGCGCTGCACCCTGGCGCCCGCGCGCGCTCAGTTCGAGATCCGCGAGCCGGAAGCCGCTGTCGAGGTTGAGGTCGGTTTCGTAGCGCGCGCGCGAGCCGAACACGTTCACGAAGCGATAGCCGGCGCGCAGCGTGGCGCTGAGGTCGTAGCCGAGCACGACGCTGTCCTCTATGTCGAACACCTTGGGCGGCGCGCTGTGCACTATGGGCGTCGTCGTCGTCGTCGGCGGCGTCGGCTCGGGCACCCGGTCGAGTTGGCTCGACCACGGATGCGCGCCAGCGCTCGGCGCAAGGCCGCGGTCGCCATGGCACGTGGCGCAGGTCGCCGCGCTGACCGGTGCCGGGCGCACGCGTGCCGCCATCGGGTCGAGCGCGCTCTGCGCGTGGGCGCCAGCGTCGGTGTGGCACAAATCGCAGGCCATGGCCTTACCCGGTTCGGGCGTCAACAGCCCGGCGTGCACGCTGTAGGCGAGGCCCTTCTTGGCGGCGGGGTGACAGACGACGCAGCCGTCGTCGCGCAGCCAAGCCGGGCGCGGCAGTGAGGGCGCGGTGGGCGATCCCACATACCCACCTGACCATGCCGGAACGAACGGCAAGAACGCGAGCGCGGTCCCGACGACGAGGCGTGCGGTGCGCATCAGCGGAACAGGTAGCGCGAGTGGTTGCTGCCGTGCACTTCGCTGTGGCAGTTGAGGCAGTTGGTGAACACCGCGCCCGGCGTTTGATCGTGAAAGGCGGGGAAGTCGCCGTGGCACTGCAAGCAGTTCTGTTGCGAGTTGTGTTGGCGCAACAACCGCTTGTTGGTCGCACCGTGCGGCAGGTGACAGGCGACGCAGCCATCCGAGCGCGAGGCCTGATGCGCGAACACGAACGGCCCGCGGTACTGCGTGTGGCAAGCGACGCAGCGCTCCTCGCGCAGCTCGAGGTCGCGCGTCTTGCTGCGCGCGCCGTGCGGATCGTGACAGTCGCTGCACCCCATCGCGTGCTCGGGCACCGGGTGGTGGTTGGGCATCGCGAACTCGGCGGCGACCGCCTGGTGGCAGCTCGCGCACTTGCCCTCGGCGTCACGCCGCGTCTCGCCGCGCTTGGCCGCCGGCGAATGGCACGACAGGCAGCTGACTTCGTGGCGGTGGTGCGTGCCGACATGCGCGTGCGTCAGCGCCGGCTCCTTGCCATGGCATTGGTTGCAGGTCGCTTGCTGCGCCGCCGCCGAGGCGCCGCGCAGCGACGCGACCAGGTGCTTGCTGCCACCACTCTCGGCGTGCGCTTGCGCGCCAGCGTGGCACGCGCCGCAGCCTTGGTCGAGCGGGGTCTCGCGATGCCCGAGCGCTTCGTGCACCGTGCCCTCGAGCACGGCGAACGCTGGCGTGTGACAGCGCGCGCATATGGCGTTGCTGACTGGGACGTGTGAGGCGAGTACGGCCTGGGTCACGCCGACCCCGAGCGCGCTGACTCTGGGCGGCGTCTTTTTCTTCGCCGCGTGCACCGTGTGGCACGTGGAGCACGTCATGCCCTCGGACAGCAGCGGCTTGTGCTTGTCCTTCCAGTGGAACTCCGCGGGATCGACGCCTTGGTGGCAGCTGCGGCACGTCGCCGCGCCGTCGCCGGCGCGATCGGGGCGCGTGATCAACCGCGCCAAACCCTTGGTCTCGACGTGCAGCGAGCCCGGTCCGTGGCAGGTCTCGCAGCCGTCGGCCACAACGGCGGCCCCGAGGTGGGCGTGCGGGCTCTGGCTGAGCAGTTCGTCGCGCAGCGGATGGCACTCGATGCACTTCTTGGCGCCGACCGGCTGGGCGCGTTCATCCGCGGCCAGATCGCGCCGCGTGTGGAACGCGACCCCCGCATGCGGCGCCTTGGCCGGCGTCTTTTGGTGCACCTTGTGGCAACTCGTGCAGGTCTTGCCGGCCGCCAAGAACCCCGCCATGTCGCCGCCGTGCGCCACCGTCGCCTCGGCGTGGCAGCGTCCGCAGAACTGCACCACCGAGCGGCCCAGGTCAGGTGGATGGGTGATCAGCAGCGCGTTGTTGTCGCGGTGCTCGGCGTGCAGCTTGCCCGGCCCATGACAGGTCTCGCACGCATTGAGCTGCTTCGCCAGCACCACGCTCGCGTGCACGCCGGCATGGATCGCCTCGGCTTGTTCTTCATGGCAATCCTTGCACACCGCTTCGCCAACGTAGACCCCGGTGCGGGGAAAAGGCGCCGTCTTGTCCTGGCCGAGCGCGTCGCACCGCGGCTCCGGCTCTGAGCCCGGAGGGCTCGGCGATCGCATTGGCGATCGCCTGGCAATGTCTTCCAAGGAAGCAGCCCCGCTGTTTCCTTGGAAGGGTGCCAGGGCCAGCACAAGAGGAAGCAAGAGGACGACGGCGCGTGTTCCACCTCGCGCCCGGCGGCGAGCTTGACTCAGCATGATGTGGGCGCGGAGCGTAGCGGACAGCACGCTCGCATGGGTGCTTGGTTCTGTCCAACGCAGTGGATCCGTCCGAGTGTCAACTCTGGCGTTGCGTTGGCACGTCGCCGGCTGTGCAGTTTGCTGACGTGAGCCTTCTGCCGCGCTCGATGGGCTCGCGGTGCTGGTCGTGCAGGCCCTGATGTTGCAGGGGTTTCAGAACCACATCGACCTGCCCGGCCGACGAAGTTGTGTACCAGCGCCTGGGCCAGCAGCTCCTCGAAGGCTTGGCAAGCAGCGAGACCATGGTGTACTCGCCGGTCTATGGCGCGGCCTACGCCGTGTTACACCTGCTGCAGCCGGCACGCGGCGCCGCGCTGCAGGATCTGATGGGCGTTCTCGTGGTGTGCGCCAGCTCGCTGGCGCTCTGGTGGACGCTCCGCGCTTGCCTACCGCGGTCGGCCTCGGTGCTCGGCGCCATCTGGTGGGGGTCGTCGTTGCTCGTGCTGGCGACCTCG
Source organism: Planctomycetota bacterium (assembly GCA_031423015.1). Taxonomy (GTDB): domain Bacteria; phylum Planctomycetota; class UBA1135; order UBA1135; family UBA2386; genus DATGPD01. The sequence goes on from JANPER010000009.1 coordinate 6,459, forward strand.
TTGCGCGTGTATCTGTTCACCGCGGTGTTGACGACGCTCGCGGTCGGTCTCGCCTGCCGCGGGCGCAGCACTCGTTCCCTTGGCGTCTTGGCGTTGGCGGCGGTGAATCGGCAGGAATTGCTGCCGTGGTTGCTCGGCGCCGCGGCTCTCCTGTGTGTGAGTGCCTGGTTGCGGCGCGAGCGTGGCCGGGCGATGCGCGCGGCTGCGATGCTTGTGCTCGGAGTCGCGCTGCTGCTCATGCCCGTTCCGGGGCGCCAGGAACGTCAGTGGTTCACCTTCCGCTGGTACTACACCGTGCACTTTGCGCCGCCCGACTCGGTGAGCCAAGGCGCCGGTCAGCAGGTCACTGCCGCCGACGCCATCGTGTGGCAGACTTTTCCTGGCTGCATGTCGGTCAAGGATGCCTGGTCGGTGAATCCGCGCGCGGTGATGCAGCACGTCGGTCGCAACGTGAGTCTGTTGCCGGAGCAAATCATCCATCAGGTGGCCCATCCCTGGTTCCACTTGCCGGTGCTGCGGGCAACAGCCTTGGGCCTGGCGTCGGCGATGTTGCTGGTCGGACTCGCGCTCTGGTGGCGTGCCCGCAAGATACGCCCGGCCCCTGGCGACTTGCTGGCGAGCCAGCTCCTCGCCGCGCATCGCACGACCGCTGCGATCGTGATGCTCACCAGTCTGTTGCCGTTGCTGCCGTTGGCCTTCTTCCTGCCGCGCCCCGACTACTTGCTACCACTCGCGAGCCCCTTGTTCATCCTGCTGGGCCTACCCATCGCGCGCGCCGGTGCGGCGTTGTGCGCACGCTTGCGCTGCGGTCCGAACGTCATCGGGCGTCTTGTGTTCGCTGGTGTGGTGGCCTTGGTCGTGGCGGTGCCCGGGCCATTCGTGTGGCCGCCGCGCGTGCCGTGCGCCAACCGCGACGCGGTGGCGCTCATCGCTCGTCAGAACTTCGCCAGCGACGTGCACCTCGTGGCGTCCACACCTCAGGGCCTGTTGACGCTGGCCAATGCGCGTGGAGTACCGGTGGCGATGTCGGCGCTGCTGGGCGGGCAGTTTGCGCCGGCGGTGAGCGCGCCGTGCTACCTGTTGCTCGGGCTGTGGGACCTCAACGTGCCGCAAGGTGCCCGGCTGGTGGCGGAAGCAGCCAGTGACCGATGGTCGCTGATCGACGCAGGGAACGAATGCTGGCTGTTCTTGTGGCGAGGTTGAGCATGCAACGTCCTGCTCGAGAGATCGCCATCGCCAGCGTGTTGCTTGCCGCCGGGTTGACCAGTTGGCTTTCGCGCGCCGCGCCTTCCCGCCTCGGGCTCGCGCTGGCCGATCCCGATCCCTCGGTCCGGCGTGGCGCGGCGCAGGCGGTCGGCGAAGCCGGGGCCGCTGCCGCGTACTGCCGCGTGGGCCGTGCCCCAGCTCGTGCAGATGCTGGCGGACGAGGCGCTCGCTTCGGCCGCAGCGCTCGCGCTCGGCCAGATCGGTGCGCCGGCGCAGGCCGCCGTGCCAGCCTTGGCAGCGTGTGCGCGTGCGCGGGACCCGATCCTGCTCGGTCGCGTGGCCGTCGCCCTCACCCGCATTGCACCAAAGGATGCGCAAGCGCTGGCGGCGATCGCGTTGGTGCGCAGCAACCCGGTGCCCATCGTGCGCAAGCTGGCGTCGCTCGGGCGATAGGAGCCGCGAGATCGTGGCGACTTGAACATCGTCGGCGGGCTGCGCCTGGCGTAGAGTTCGCGCGCGCCGACGGCCTGCGCGGCGCGAGCACCCATGGCCTCGCCTACTTATTACCTGCACAGCTACGGCTGCCAGATGAACAAGCTCGACTCCGAGCTGGTCGAGAGTCGGCTGGCGTCGGCGGGCTACGCGCGGGCGGCGAGCGAAACCGACGCCGACGTAGTGCTGCTCAACACCTGCTCGGTGCGCCAACACGCCGAGGACCGCGTGTGGAGCCGGCTCGGTGTGCTGCGCATCCGCAAGCGCGCGCAGCCGAGCCTCGTCGTGGGCGTGCTCGGGTGCATGGCGCAGGAACACAAACAGTACATGCAGGCGCGCATGCCGCACGTCGACTTGGTGGTCGGGCCGTCGGCGTTCGGCGACATCGATCAGAAGGTTGACGCGGCGCGCTTGCGCAACGCCAGCCTCACGCCCAAGGTCGACGCACACGGCCGTCCCCGGTTGTTGGCGTCGGCCGGCTTGCTGGCGATCGGCGATGGGGTGTCGGGCGACACCGTCGTGCGCGACGTCAAGCTGCGGCCACAGCGCGCGCAGGCATACGTCAGCATCATGCGCGGCTGCAACATGCCGTGCACCTACTGCATCGTGCCGTCGACGCGCGGCGCCGAGGTGAGTCGGCCGATGGCGCAGATCGTCGAAGAAGCGCAGCGCTTGTGCGACGACGGCGTGACCGAGATCTGCCTGCTCGGGCAGACGGTGAACGCGTACGGCCGCGACCTCGCCGAGGCCGCGACCCTCGCCACGCTGCTGCGTCAACTGCACGCGATCCCGTCGCTGCGTCGCCTGGCGTTCATCACCTCGCACCCCAACTTCGTCACCGCCGAGCTGATCGACGCGCTCGCCGAGCTGCCGAAGATCGCGCGCTACCTGCACTTTCCGGCGCAGAGCGGCAGCACCGCGGTGCTCAAGGCGATGCGGCGCGGCTACACGCGCGAGCGCTACCTGCAGCGCGTCGAGCAGCTTGCCAAGGTGAGCGACCTCGACCTGCACTCCGACTTCATCGTCGGCTACCCGGGCGAGAGCGAGGCCGACTTCGACGCGACGGTGTCGCTGATGCAGCAGGTGCGCTTCGCGCAAAGCTACGTGTTCAAGTACTCGCCGCGCCCGGGCACGGTCGCCGCCGAGCTGATCGACGACGTGCCGGAACCCGAGAAGCAGCGACGCAACCAGGTGTTGCTGGCGCTGCAGAACGAGCACAGCCTGGCCAAGAACCGCGCGCTCGAAGGCTCCGTGCAAGAAGTGCTGGTCGAAGGCGTCGGCGACGGCGGTCGGATGAGCGGACGCACGGCGCACCACCGCATCGTGCACTTCGCTTGCACCGACCAAGACCTGATGGGTCGCTACGCGCCGGCGCGCATCACGCAAGGCAACGAGCACTCGCTGATGGGGGAGTTGCTCGCCGACGACGCGCATCAGGGTGTGGAACGTGCCCACGTGAGTGCGCAGCGGTGAGTGGCGCTGAGGAGCGCAAAGGCCCTCCTTCGACCGACGACGACATCATGCGCGCGGTCATTGCGCACGCGCTGCGGGGCCGCGGCTTGGTCGAGCCGAACCCGCGGGTCGGCGCCATCGCGTGCGGCGTTGGCGACCAGGTTGCGCACGGCCATCACCGCGCCTTCGGCGAGCCGCACGCCGAGATCGAAGCGCTGACCGCTGCAGCCAAGCAGGGCTTCGCCGTCCACACCATCTACGTGAACTTGGAACCCTGCGGCGCCGAGCGCGGCGAAGGCGGCAAGAAGACTGGCGCCTGCGCGCGCGCGCTGATCGAGGCCGGCGTGCGCCGCGTGGTCTACGGCCAGGACGACGCTGATCCGCGCCACCGCGGCCGTGGGCCCGCCATGCTGCGCGCCGCCGGCATCGAGGTGATCGGCGGCGTCGCCGCGCAAGCCTGCGCCGCGATCAACCGCCCGTTCGCGCGCTGGCTCACGCTCGATCGCCCGTGGACCATCGCCAAGTGGGCGATGAGCCTCGACGGCAAGATCGCCACCCGTACCGGCGAGTCGCGCTGGATCTCCGGCGCCGCGTCGCGCCGCGCCGTGCACGAGCTGCGCGCGCACGTCGACGCCGTCGTCGTCGGCTACCGCACCGTGCTGCGCGACGAACCCCAGCTCACCGTGCGCGACGCGCCCGGCAAGACCCCGCTGCGCATCGTCGTCGACCCCGAAGCCGCCCTGCCGCTGACTTCGAACCTCGCGCGCACCGCGCACCAACACCCGGTCCTCGCCCTGGTCGGCCAGTCCGCCGCCCCCGCCCGCTGCGCCGCCCTCGCGTCATCCGGCGTCGAACTCCTGCACGCCCCCGGCCCCGGCCGCCGCGGCCTCGACCTCGCCGCCGCCTGGCGCGCGCTGCGCCAACGCGGCCTGCAACGCGTCCTGGTCGAAGGCGGCGGCGGCCTCTTCGCGGACCTTTTCACGCACGACATGGTCGACCAAGTCATGGCCTTCGTCGCTCCCTTGGTGATCGGCGGGCGCGAAGCCCCGAGCGCGGTGATGGGCACAGGCATCGAACACCTGACGCAAGCCTGGCGCGCTGCCTCCGACGCGCCGGAACAAGTCACGCTCGCGCTCGGCGACGACATCGTGATCTCCGCGTTCCGCTGAGGGCTTTGGTTGATCCAAGGTGGCACCAGGTCTCGTTCGGCGAGCGCTTCCTCCCGCCCGAGCTGAGGTGCTACCATGCCTGCCACCATGCCCCGCGAATTCGACGTTGTCATCGAGAAGGACGAGGAAGGCTTCTTCGTGGCCACGGTTCCCGCGCTGCCCGGTTGTCACACGCAGGCTCGTTCTCTCGACGAGCTGATGACCAGGATCAAGGAAGCGATCGCGTTGTGCCTCGAGGTCGAGGGTACGCCGCCAAAGACCTTGGACTTCGTCGGCGTGCAGCGGATCCGAGTTGCGTGAGCACAAAGCGTCCGGTCCTGTCGGGCAAGCAACTCATCCGGGCGCTGGGGCGGATCGGATTTGAGGTCGTTCGTGTCCGCGGCAGTCATCACTTCCTCCGGCATGCGGATGGTCGGGCAACGGTCGTCCCAGTCCACGGCAAGGAAGCGATCGGACCGGGCCTGCTCGGCAAGATCCTCCATGACTGCAGACTCACTCGTAAGGACCTGGCGCGCGTCCTTTGACGAACTGCGGGTTGTGCCGGGAGACGCTCATAGCCCTATGGCTGCTGCACGATCAGCTCATCGAAGCTCGCGGGCGCGGCGGCGGCGTTGTCTCGCAACGCCACTCGGTACACGCCGCGCATCGCCGGCGCCGTGAACTCGACCGCCATCGTCGCCAGCGCGAGGCCACGGTAACGCACGGTATGGGTCTGCACGGGAGCATCGAAGCCAGTCGCGGTGCCGCTGGTGGTGTCGATCGCCGCACGTTCCACGGTGATGACGCCGTCGAAATCGTCGACGCCGGTCGGGAAGGCGAGCACCGCGTGCACGAGGTCTTGCGGCTCGACGACCTTGTCGCGCAAACTGAGCTGAACGTTGGCTGGGATCCCTTTCCAGCACGCCTTCCTTGCCTAGCAGCGCGGCGAGCGCGCGGCGCAAGTCGTCGTCGCGGTAGATCGAGGCGTGCTCTTCGCCGACGAACATCCGCTCCAGGCCGGGGAGATGGCTGCTCCAGGTCGGGACGGTGCCGTCGCCGCCGTCCTTCTGTTCCATCTTGACCACCTGCAGTCCGGTCGACTGCTTCTGCAGGCGCACGTACGTAACCGTGGTGTGGCGTGTGCCCGCGAACGCGAAGTAGCGCACGTGCACCGGGCGAGCCGCGACGTCGAGGGCCGCGTGCAGGCGAGCGGCCGCCTCTAGCCCGGTCGCCTCTAGGCCGAGCTGTCTGGCGGTCCCCGGTTCGTAGACGTCGCTCGGTGCGAGTTGGCTGTTGGCGGACCCGTCGATCGCGAACGGCTCGCCACGCCGCGGCAGAAGCTGGTACGCGGCCGGATAGCGAGGATCGCGGCAGAGTTGGCGCACCTGCTCCTTGTTGAGGAACAGCCGCTTCTCGTAGCCGAGCACCAGCGGCAGCGCGAGCGCAGCGCCAGGTCAGGTCGGTTGCTGAAGATCTGCAGGCGGATGTGCGAGTTGGGCAAGCGCTGGTAGATCGTGCTCACCGCGTTCTGCACCACGAGCCGGAACAAAGCGCGCCCGAAGTCTGCGAGCGCCTTCTCAGTGGGGCGCTGGCCATTGCCGGCGGCTGCCAAAGCGAGCTGTTCGCGGAACGCGATCATCGCCTGCACATGGTCGCATGCCAGCGGCTCGATCGCGAGGTCGTGGCGATTGCGTGCCACCACGATCGCGCGCGTGGGATCGCCGGAGTCGAGGATCGCAAGGTCGAGGGTGTCGTCAGGGTGCATCGCCGGCTCTCCGATCACTGGCGTGCAGATTGTTGGGTCGCTCGCTGCCCCCGTGGGGAGGCCATGGAGCACGCAGGTCGGCGGCGTGCTCGCGCCGGCCAGGCTCTCGATCTGTCCCGGTCATAGCGAACACGATAGAGAAGCCATCAGCCGGCGTCGAGACCGAACGCGGTGGAAGCGATCGAAGCGGTGGGCCCAGGTGCACGGGCGATGTACATGCTCATTCAACCACGAAGGCCAATTCAGACGACCGTTCCGTGGCCTCGGCTGGAGTCTGGCGGCTGGTCCAAACACGTCAGCTATTGTTGCACACTGCCTTACCTCACGCGTCCATGACTAGAACGACAGCCCGTAGCCGATCGTGAAGTTGAAGTCGCTGGGCGCCCAGCCGAGGTCGATGCGAAACAGCGCGTTGCGCTCCAAGCTCATGCGGAAGCCCACGCCGTAGCTCTGCTTGACCTGCGCGTCCAGCAGGTCGCCGAAGCTGCCGGCCGCGAGCGTGCCCAGCTCGTAGAACACCGCGGCGCCGAGGCGCTCGATGCGCAGCGAGTCGGTGATCCTGAAGCCGCGCGGCACACCCCAGAACCGATACTCCGCGCCAGCGTGCCAGGCGTGTTCGCCGGTGAAGCGGCCCGGCACGTAGCCGCGCAGCGTGTGCGTGCCGCCGAGCGTCGGCAACACGTGGAACGGCAGCTCGCCGGACACCGTCTGCACGAGCGCGCCGAACGCCAGCGAGTCGGTGGGGGGGTGTTCTTCGCCGACGTCGCCGCCGTCGTGGAACAGCGGCGACAGCGCGAACACCTTCGACGACGACAGCGTCGTGACCGCGCCCATGTCGCCGCCGGTCTGCGCCGCCGTGGCGTCGATGCGGCCGTTCACCGTCCAGCCGTCGTACGGATTGTGCTGACTGTCGCGCGTGTCGTAGCCGACGCCGAGCGTCAGCCACAGGATGTCGTGGTCGTCGCCGCGGCGGAACAGGTCGGGGAACACGTCGTCGGTCGACGGCACCGACGCGACCCTTCCCCTGGCCAAGTTGGCGTGCTCGATCGCCGCGCCCATCCGCAGCAGCAGATCGTCGGCCGGCTCGCGCACCGCCCACTGGTTGAACACGCTCGCCTCGGTGACCTCGGCGGTGTAGCTGGTTTCGTCGATGTCGCGCGTGCGATCGCCGAGGCCATAGAAGCGCCGCGTCAGTGTCTTGCTGTAGCCGCCGCGCACGTTCATGAACGTGCGCTCGTCGAACACCACGCCGCCGCCGTCGACCTCCTTGTGGTTGGGCCAGCGCCGCCACAGCACGGTGAAGTTCTGCTGCCCTTCCGTGGTGTAGGTGAACACCATGTTGGCGAACTCCTGGCGCCGCTTGTTGCGAAAGTCGACGTCGGTGATCGCCACGCCGCCGCCGGTGCCGACGTCTTCTTCGTGGAACACGATCGGCGCGATGAAGCTGCTCACCAAGAAGCGATCCAGCAGCGAACCCGGTTTGAGGCGACCCTCCGGTACGTAGCGCCAGCGCTCGCGGTGCGGCAGGTCCTTGGGCTTGCGGGCGTTGGGAATGCGTCCGTCGGCGTCGAGGCCGAGGCGGGGGTTGTAGGCCTGTGGGCGGCCCGAGTCGTGGCGATCACGCTCCGGCGTGCCCTGCCCGCCGGGCTGCGCGCGCGCGACGGCGGCGGTGATCAGGGTAGTGAGAAACAGCACGCGCACCGCCATCGCGCGGAAGCAGACCGCGCGCTCGTTCGAGGTAAAGGCGCGTCTCCCGAAACTCAGTCAGACTTGGCGCGCCGCGTGATCGTCAGGAAGCCGCGCCAGGTCTTGGCGCTCGCGACCGGGACCGGCGGTCCGACCAACGCCGACGGGCCGCGGTTGTCGACCACCACGCCGTACGGCAGCTCCTCCTTGTAGAAGCGGAACGCGTCCTGCGGCACCTTCTCCTGCGCCAACAGCCGTGTCAGGTAGGTGTTGAACAGCGGCTCCAACTCCCACGGCGACATACCCATCGCGGCGTGCGCGCGCACTTCGAAGCCGCTCCAGCGCGCGAACTTCTCCATCGCGCCGTGATAGAACAACGTCGCGTAGAACAGCGCGGCGACGCCGTCCTTGGCCAGATGCTTGTCGAGTCCGCGGATGATCGAGAAGCCGAGGTCGCCGTTGTCGACCAGCGCGGTGTTGTGCGCTGCGTCGAGGTCCAGCGAGTAGGGCGGGTTGCTGATGAGAGTGTCGAAGGTTTCGCCGGCGCGCAGCACCGAGTAGGCCGACATGTCGCTGGCGGGCACCAGGCGCGCATCGATCACGTTCGCAACGCCCAGCTTCTCGGCGTTGAGGCGCACGCAGGCGATCGCCGTGTCGCTGATGTCGGTGCAGATCACGTGGCTCGCGCCGAGTCGGGCCGCATACAGGCTGATCAAGCCCGAGCCGGTACCGATCTCGTACACCCGCTTGCCGGCGAACAGGTGCTTGTGTTCGGTCATGAACGGCAACACGTACTGCTCGGCTTCTTGCGGCGGGAACACGCCGGGAAGCAGCGTGAGTTCGGCGCCGAGGGTTGCCGAGGCGTACGGCTGCGGCTCACCCGTCGTCTTGAGGTCGGCGACCGGGCTTGGCGCCGGCTTTGCCGCTGTTGGCGCGGGCTTGGCGTCGGGCGCGGCACAACCGGCGGCCACTACCACCATGAGAAGGGCAAGCGCCCGTCCAATCTGTGGCGCGCTGCTTGGCGAGTGGGTTGGTCGAGGTCTTGTCATGGCGAAGGTCGCGGCAGAGGCTACTCGCCTGGCCGGGGCCTGCCACGAATACTCGCGGTCTCGACCGTGCCGCGTGGCTCCGCGCGCGTTTGGCAACGGGCTTGCCTTGGCCGAGTGGGTGCGACACGCGCATGGCCACGCGTTACTCGGACGACCGCGCACTGCCCAGTCCGATGAAGCAGAGGACGACGGTGTAGCCACGCGCCGCAGTGTCCTGCAGGAATCTCAGCTTCTCGCCCACCGGGTCCGAGAACACGGTCTCGAATACGAAGCTCTCGCGCTGTTCCACGAGTTGCCGCCGCACCGAGTCAACCAGACGTGCCGCGGCATACGGATCGAGCCCCAGCCCGGCCCCGAGCACGTGGGCGTTGACGAAGCGCAGACCGGCTGGCTCGAGGTGAGCGTGATAGAAGGTCGTCTTGCCAGCACCGTTGGGCACGGCAATCGCGACGACGACCGGACGGCCGTCGAGCGGCAGGTCGGTCATTGCCGGGCTCGGCCCCGGACCAGTCGGAAGCGCCGCCGGATGAACCGGCCGACGGAGCGCCCGCCTTCGGCGTCGATTCGAATCAACAGACCCGGCCGGTCTGGGTGCGCCTGGTAGTGCGGGAACGGGCCGGTCTGCAGGTGCTGGGCGACGCGACCTCGCCCGGCCGGAGCATCGACGGTCTGCAGACATTCCGACAGGGGACGCGCGCCGGCTTCCCGGCACAACGCCAGCACTTGCACACCCTGCAGCAGGGGCTCGATCGCTCGACCGAGCCTGGCCCAGAACTCCACTTGGCCCGCGATCGATCGCGCCATCACCTCGCCGGCCAGGCGAGCGTCGAGGACCAAGGCGTCGGACAGCTTGACTGGCTGACTCATGGCCACACGGTAGCAAAATGCTACCGACGGTCAGGTCCGACGGGGTGGCGCCAGCCCTTGATGCCGTCGTTGCCGGCGAAGTGCACATCCTCTAGGAGTCCGCTCGGGTTGCGGACCCGCCAGGCCTGCCAGACTGTTGCTCGGCCAGCGTGACGCCGCGATAGTGTCGGCGTGACCGCTGGCCGCGCGCGCGTTGGACTCTGGAGCGCGATTGCGCTGGTCGTCGCCAACATGGTGGGGGCCGGGGTGTTCACCACCGCCGGTTTCGCGCTGGCCGACATGGGCTCACGCGGCGCGGTGATGGTGGCGTGGTTGGTCGGCGGCGTGGTGGCGATCTTGGGCGCGCTGAGCTACAGCGCGCTGGCGCTGCGCTGGCCCGAGTCGGGCGGCGAGTACGAGTTCCTGCGCCGCGCGCTGCATCCGGCAGCCGGCATCGTCGCCGGGTTCGTGTCGATGCTGGCTGGCTTCAGCGCGCCGATCGCCGCCAGCGCCGCGGCGCTCGAGGAATATGGCTGGCATCTCGCGGGCGTGTCGCGACCCGCTCTGCCGTGGCTCGGCACCGCGGCGATCGTGGCGGCGGCGCTGGCGCACGGCCTGCGCGTGAGCTTCGGCACGCGCGTGCAGAACGTGATCGTCGTCGCCAAAGCGGTGCTGATCGCCGCGTTCCTGGTGGTGGGCGCGCGCCTGTGCTTTGGCGGCGCCGCCGCCGAGGGCTCGCTGCCGGGGGTGGCCTTCACCGCCAGCGGCTTCTCCACCAGCTTGCTGTGGATCTACCTCGCGTACTCCGGTTGGAACGCGTCGGTCTACATCGCCGGTGAGGTGGTCGACGCGCGGCGCAACGTGCCGCGCGCCATGCTGCTCGGCACGCTCCTCGTGATGGTCGCGTACCTGGGGCTGAATGCTGTCTTCTTGTGGGCGGTGCCTGCCGCGGAGTTGGCGGGGCGACCGCAGGTCGCGGCGATCGCGGCCAACGCGCTGCTGGGTCGCACCGGCGAAGTGCTGGCGACCATCACCGTGCTCTTGGCGCTGCTGACGTCGGTGACCGCGATGCTGATGGCAGGGCCGCGCGTGTACGCGCGCATGGCGGAGGACGGCGTGCTGCCGCGCTTCTTTGCCGCCACGGCGACGTCGGGCGCGCCGCGCCGCGCCATCGCGTTGCAAGCCGGGCTCGCGCTCGCCTTCTTGTGGATCGCCGAGCTGCAACAGCTGATGACCTACATCGGCTGGACGCTGAGCGTGTCGGCCGCGGCGACCGTGATCGGGCTCGTGCGCCAGCGGTTGCGCGAAGGCGCGGCGCAAGTGCCGTGCGTCGGCTGGCCATGGGTGCCCATCGCCTTCGTCGCCGCGGTGTGTTGGTTTGCTGGGGTCAGCATCGCCAGCGATCCTCTCGCCGCCAGTGGCGGCTTGGCGACGCTCTTGCTCGGCGTCGGCATGGCGTGGTGGCTGCGCGCGCGGACGGCTCGGTGATGCGCCGTACGGCCTGGTCGGCGATCGCGGCGAATGCTCGCGGCGCGCGCGACTTCTAGTGTCGACCGCCAAGGGGCAATGCCGCGCGGATTTCTCGCCCAGCCGCGGCGGCCGCGCGTGCGACCTCGTCTTCCCCAACGGCGATCGCGCCGAGTTCGAGCAACGCCTTCGTCGCGGCGCGACCGGCGCGTTGCAGCGCGGTGATGGCGAGCAGCACAGGCTGGTCGCGCGGGCAGCGCAGCACGGCGATCACGTCGTCGAGCGCCGGCGTGATGTCATCCAGGGTGCCGAGCGCGTGCAGGGCGAGCAACCGCAGGTCTTCGTCACCTTCGCGCAGCAGAATGCCGGCGGCCTCGGCGCGCCGCGCGTGCGGAAGCGCTGCGGTGATCACCGCCTTGGCGAGGGCCACGCGCAACTCGTCGGCGCAATTGAAGTCGAGCACGATCTGTTCACCCAGCACGGTGTTCACCGTCCATCCCGACGGTTGCGGCTCGCGGAGGGCGCGCGCCAGCGCGGTCGCCGCGGCAGGACTCAGCGCCTGGCGCTGGCCGAGAGCTTCGAAGGCTAGGCGGCGCACTACCGGGTTCGCATCGTCGCACCACGCGAGCAGCGCGTCTTCGTCGGCGTTCGGGTCCACCGTGAGAGCCGCCACGGTGTCGGCCAAGACTTGCGGGGAGACGGTCGCGAAGCGAGCGGCGAGGGTCTCGAGGCGCGTGCGAAGGGCGGGCCATCGGTTGGCGGCGGAACCCAAAGTGGCCATGGCGCGCAGGATGGAGGTGGCCTGCTTGGGATCGACGTACCGCAGGGCCTCCAACAGGATCGGCACGTCCGCGACCTCGACGCCCGCGGCGAGCATCGGCGCGAAGGCCTCGCCGTCGATGCGCGGTTGCAGCAGCGTGGTTGCTAGTCCGCTCCTTTGATGTGCGCTTCCTTCGTGCTTGGACACAGCCCGAAGTCGTTCGCGCGCGCCGGTCACCCGGCCGGCCAGTGCCGCGTGGCCGTGCGTGTCGAGGGTTGCGAGGATCTCGAGCACGGGCTCGGCGGTGGATCCGCTGCTGCCCAGCAGCTGCAACACGGCGTCGACCACCACGAGATCCGGGTCTTGCAACACGGGGATGAGATCACGCAGCAGCCACGTGAGGTCCGCCCCTTGCGTGAGAAGCCCTTGTGCAGCGTCGCGGCGAACCCACGGGCTCGGGTGGCGCAGCAAGGCGATGCGGGCGGCGACAGCGTCGACTCCGGTGGTCGCAGTGGTTGCCAGGGAACCCGCGCTCTCGACCAGCAACCACTGCTTTGGGTCGTGCCAATTCAGCCAGTAGTCCCTGCGGGCTTGCCACGCGCCCCAGAAGTTCGCGCGCAACGCCGCGGCACTCGATGCGCGCAGGGGGCGCACGTCGCGCGCCCGCGCCGCGGCCGCGGCGCGAATCACGGTCTCGTTCGACCCCAAGTCCCGTTCGATCGCGGCGTCGTCTGGGATCGGTCCGTAGCGCACCTTGAAGCCGGCGATGGCCTGGACGCACGCGAGATGTTCGAACCTCGTCTTCGTCGGGTCGATCGCGATCTGTTCGGCGATGTTCCGGTCGAACACCGACAGCTCGCCAAGCGTCCACCACAGCTCGGGGAGTCTCTCGGCGCACCGCCATGGGTCCTCGGGATCGTCGACCAAGCCGAGCAGCAAGCGCGGCAAGGCGGAGCGAGCCTCCGGGCCGAGGCCGGCGAGCAGCAACAGAATCGGCGCGTCGCTGCGCGCGCTGCCGAAGTCTGGCGTGAGCGATAGCTGCGCGAGCAATGCGGGCACGGCCTTTGGTCCCATCGCGCGGTAGTGGTCGAGGTCTTGACTGGGTGCGTGTTCCTTCGACTGCGCGATCACGCTGGCGCTCAGCAAGAGCGCCATGCAGAAGCTCGACATGCAGACCCTTCGGGTGCGAGCAGTGGGGCCGACGCGACCCCGCGTCCTGCTGGCGTGTCGAGAGCATAGCGACGGTCCTCGTCGGCGTGGCCATGCCGCACGCAGGCGCGGGTCAGCGCGGCGTGGCGGCGGTGTTCGGCACCTTCGACAACCCCGGCACACCGACCCGTAGCGGGAACGCGCCGCCGTATGGATACACCTTGCCGATCGTCAGCACGTACATCCCGGCCTTTGGCGCGGCGTCGGGTTCGAACGTGAACTCCACGACCTGCCGCGTGCGTGGGCGCAACGGTGGCATCTCGAGATCTTTCACCAGCTTGGCGGCGTAGCGCTGGCCGTCGACGTCGATCTGCACGTCCGCCACCGCGATGTGCAGCGCGTCGTCGGAGCGGTTGTTGAACTCGACGCGCGCGAGCACCAGGTGCTGCCGATAGTCGTTGGTCACGCGCACGACGTCGGCCGTCAATACGCCGGACGGCACATTGTGGCTGTGGGTGCTGCGGCCGGCGTCGAACTCGGCGATCAGGCGGCCGCCGACGCGGCCTTTGAGGGTGCGCGCCCCATGGCCCTCGACGCCGTCGAGCGAGGCGCAGGCAGAAAGTGCTGCCAGGCAGCAGGCAAGCGGGGAGAGGGCATTCATGCAGCGCACTCGGGTCAGTATCCTGCCGAGCCGTCCGCAGGTCGCGGGCAAAGTGGTGCCTGCCACGTTCCGCGACCTCACACACTCTGCCTTCACTCCAATGCACTGCCGGAAACACACTCTCGTCTCGACCGCCGCGCCGCGCCGTCGCACCCTTCGCCTGGCCGTTGCCGCCTGTCTCGCGCTCGCCGCGACGCCGCGCTTGTCGTGCGCGCAGGAAGGCTCGAGCCCGCCGCCGGATCCCGACGTTCCGGTCACGCCTATCGAGACCATCGAGGTGCAGGACGAGACCACGACGGAGGGTCGACGCGCGCGACGGCTGACGCGCGATCGCCGGGCCCGCGCCAACGGCAGCGGGGAGCGCAGCGAGCCGCGCGCGCGCATCGGCGGCGGCATCGGCTTCGGCGAGACCTCGATCGACGCTGGCGAGCTGGGGCAGCACGATCACGAAGACGCCATCGTGCTGCGCCTCGACGTCGAGTTCTGGGTCAACCCGTACATCGGCTTCGGGCTCACCAGCGAGGTCGTGGGCACCGGCGACGACCTGTTCGAGGGGCAGCAGATCGAGAGCGGTGCGGGGCCGCGCCCGGCCGATGCGCAGTTGAGCGCGCACGACCTGGCGTTCTTCTTTGCGTGGGATCCGTTCGGCGGCGATCACTTTCGCTTCCCGCTGCACATCGGGCCGTGGTTCGCCGGCACCAACCTCGACTACGACCGCGCGCGCATCGACTACAACATTGCGACCGTCGGCATTCGCGCCGCGGCCAAGCCCGAGTGGAAGCTGCTCGATCGCGAGAAGGTCGACCTCGTGGCGTTCGCTGGCGCCAGCTACGCCATCGGTTTCACCAGCATCCACGAGGATCTGATCGGCCGGAACGAGACCTATGACAGCGAGTCGCAGCAGTTCCGCGCCGAAGGTGGCCTGCGCGTCGACTTGCGGCGCGTGTCGCTCGGCCTGCACTACGTGTACAGCGACACCGGCGTGAACCTGAGCGACATCGAGAACGGCCGGCGGCTGCCGGAGATCGACTACCACACCCACATGTTCTTTTTCACGGTCGGGGGTCGGTTCTGAACGCGCGCCGCACCCGCGCACTGTCGCTGTTGACGCTGTTGCTGTGCGTGGTCAGCGTGGCGGGATTCGCTGGCGCCTGGCACTGGACGCTCGATCTCGCCAGCCACTTTCGGCTGCACTACGCCTTGCTGCTGGCGGTCGCGCTACTGGTCGGTGTCTGGTGCCGCGGGAGCCGCGTCGTGTCATGTCTGTGCGCTGGTTGCCTGGCAGCGCAGGTCGGCGCGCTCTTGCCGTTCTTCCTGCAACCGGCGACGGCCGCGGTGCGTGCCTCTGTGGGTGCCTCTGTGGCTACGACGCCGGCTGCGACGGCGCCCATCCGCGTATTGTTGGCCAACGTCTACACCGGCAACCGCGACTTCGCGGCCGTGCGCAGTCTGTTGCAACGCGAAGACCCCGACGTCGTGGTGCTGCAGGAGACCGATCAGGCGTGGCTCGAGGGCCTGGCCGACGTGCGCCTGACCTATCCCAATCGCTATGAGGAAGCGCGCGCCGACAACTTCGGCATCGCGGTCTGGACGCGGCTGAAGACGGCGAATGCGCGCATCGTGCACCTCGGGCACGCTGGTGTGCCGTCGGTGATCTGCGACATTCGGCGCGGCGACGAAACCCTGGCGCTCATCGCCACGCACCCGCTGCCGCCGGCCGGGCGGGAGCGCAGCGAGTTGCGCAACGAGGGCCTGGCGCAGCTCGCGCGCTTCGCGGCGTCGGAGGCGTTGCCCACGTTGGTCGTGGGCGACCTCAACTGTTCGCCGTGGTCGCCACACTTTCGCGCGTTGCTGCGCGACGGTCGGCTGCGCGACAGTGGCGAAGGGCGCGGCCTGCAGGCGACGTGGCCGGCGCGCCTGGGCTTCTTTGGCATCCCGATCGACCACGTGCTCTACGGTGCCGGTTTGCAGGTGCTGGAGCGGCGGTTGGGGCCCCGCGTCGGTTCGGACCATCGGCCGCTGATCGTGGACGTCGCCTGGGCGCGGGGGTAGCGCGATTCGATCCAGCCGCAGAGGACGGTGCGTCGAAGCCCTGGCATGGACATGTCCACGGAGGCCCTGATGGCGTCTCTCTTGGTCAGCTCGATCGGTGCCGGGCTCTTCATCTACGGCAAGCGGTCGCAGCGCGTGCCCCAGCTCGTGTGCGGTCTGGCCCTGTCGATCTGCCCCTTGTGCGTGTCGGGCGCGGCTTGGATCCTCGGGATCAGCGGCGCCTTGCTGCTCGCGATGTGGCAAGCCGTGCGCAGCGGGATGTAGAGAACGCGTTCGCCCGGCGCGCTACTCGGCCGGCGCGACTGCGGCGTTCGCGGCGGCATCCTCGGCCGCGGTGTCGCCAGGCAGCACGAGCGCGGCGAGCCCGTAACACAGCGCGCCGATCACGAACAACGTGGTGAAGCCGAAGTCCATCGCCAAGATCACGGCCAAGGTCGAGGCGATCACCGTGAAGAAGGCGTTGACGCCGAAGCCCCACGGCACCGCGTGCGCGGAGACGGCGCGCAGGCGTTCGAGGCCAATCGGGAACGGCATGCCCATCAAGAACCCGACCGGCGTGATCATCGCGAGTGCGAGCGCGACCCGGCCCGCGAAGGGCAACCCTAGGAACTGGGGCAGGATCGAGCCCGCAGCGATCCCGGAAACGACCGCCGCGATCGCGGCGATCGGCAGCACGACGCGCGGCGAGACGCGCACGCTACGGCACACAGCAGAGCCGAGGCCAGACGAGATCAGCATGCCCGCGAGCACGACCGAGAGCGCGTAGGTCGGATGGCCGAGGAACAGAGTCAGACGCTGTAGGAACGCCAGCTCGATGAAGAGATAGGCGATCCCCAGGCAGGCGAAGTAGGTCGCGAAGCGCCGTCGCTCGCTGTTGCGTGTGATCGCCAGCTGGCGCGATGGGCGTCGGATGCCGATCGTCGCGAGCACGGCGGTCACCAAGAGGGTCAGCAGCAAGATCACATGACCCACCGGCACGGGCATCGTGTAGACGAACCTGCCGGTCATGCCGAAGATCGATGGCACGTTCGACCAGCGGAAGTAGTTGAAGAAGAACGGGGCGTCGTCGGTGACGGGATCGACCCGGTAGGGGTAGGTCGCTTGGAACTCCGCCCGTTCGGCGTCGCTGCCGCGCAGCAAGTGGTCGAACGGCTTGTCGCTGGGCCGCAGGGGATCGAACGCCATCGCGTACCCTTCGCGCTCAGCGAAGGCGCGCACCGCGGCCACTTCCCCTTCTTCGATCACACGTTCACTCACCACCACCGACGCCCACAGCGCGCCGCTCATGATCAAGATGTGGCGCCATGGCTCGGCTACGCCGCGGCTGCGCAACGCTTGCGCTGCGATCGCGGCGAGACGCAGCGTTTCGCGCGGCGGGTCGACATAGAAGCGCGAGACCTGGACGAAGCCGCCTGGATTGAGGCGCTCGAGGAAGTCGGCAAAGGCCTCGACGGTGTAGAGGTAGGCCTCGGCCACCGAGTACGCGCCGCTCGACAGCGCGGCGTACGTGTCGACGCCGGAGAGCTGGATCACATCGAAGCGGTCCTGACTGGAGCGCACGAACGCGCGGCCCTCGGCATTCACCAGGGTCACGCGCGGATCGCCCGCCAGGTTGCCGCTGTATTCGCGGTAGCGATCGGTGAGCAGGGCCAGCATGGCTGGGTTGACCTCCGCGCCGATCACCGAAGCCGCGCCCTTCAACAGCGCCATGAGCACATCGATGCCACCGCCGACGCCGATCACCAACACCTTGGCCGGTACCGCGTCGGCGCGCGTCTGCCGCGCCTCCCACACCGCCGCGGTGCTGGCGTGTTCGAGGCTCGCCGAGAGTTCGTTCGCCGATCTTGCCGCGATGCTCGACGCGCAGGTCGCACGACTCGGTCCCGTTGCGCCGATCGTGACCGCCGCGATCACCTTCGCCGCGCGCAGTCAGGTTGGCGTCGATGTCGCCGCGATCTCGCCGCGCGCGAGCCTCAGCGAACTTGCGCTCGAGGTGCCAGTCGTGCTGTTGCACGCTGGTCAAGATCAGATCGTGCCGGTCGGCGAGGGGCATCGCCTGGCCGCCGCGCGCCCGGGCGTGCGGCTCGAGGTGTTTCCGCACACGACGCATGGCGGATGCGTCACTTCGGATCGTGCCCGCTTTCGCAGGCTGCTGGGCTCACTGGTCGGGCGGTGAGCAGTCGCGGCGCGGCGCGTGTCGGCCGCGCCGCCGCTTACGCCGACTCGACGATCGCGTCGCGCCAGCGTTGCAGGAACTCAGTCACGAAGCGCGGCTGCGCCAGCAGGAGTTCGCCCTGCGGCGTGGTCAGCACCTGTACGGTGCGGCCCAGCACCAGGGCGACGTCATCGGCGGCGCGCGCTACGCGGTAGGTGAAGTCGATGCGCGCGCTCGCGTCGACGTGCAGGCGCGCCCGCACCGTGAGCTCGTCGTCGAAGTGCGCCGCGCGGCCGCCGGCGACGCGCCCGACCGCGCTCGGTCTCGCTTCCTTCGCCGCGGCCTGCAACTCGGTCGGCAAACCGAGGTGGGCAAGGATGCGAGTGATGGACTGCGGGTCGGTGATGAAGGCGAGGAGTCGACGTTGCCCGTAGCAGTTGGGGGCAGCAGAGGACATCGATCAAGTGTACGCGCCTCAGAAGCTCAGCCCACGAATGGCGGGGTCGAGGCTTGGGCTTTGGTTTGGTGGGAGTGTCGCTCCACGAACGCGCAGTGCGGATGTGGTGTGTTGTGCGCGGCCGCGTTGGGATAGCTGCATGTGAATGGCCTCGCTCTCGTTCTTTCTCTCTGGCTCGTCGCGAGGTCTGGGATGGGTGAGACCCGCGCGCAACGTGAGGCAGCACCAGGCGAGCCCGGCTGTCACAGCGCGTTTGTGCGGCCTGTCGACCGTTGGGCCTCGACGCGGCGCGTGCCCGCACGATGCGGACGTCGCCGCTCGGCCACGCTTGCTTCAGCGGACCCTCACCGCCCGGCGGGTTCAGCGACCCGTCGTCGATACTCCTCCAGCGTTTGCTGCAAGAGAGGCAGATCGGGCCGGGCGTCCACGGCCTTCTGCTGGAGCTCCAGGGCCTTGTGGTAGTCGCCCTTCCAGAACCACGCGCGGGCCAGCGTGTGGAGGAAGCCACTCTGCGCGGGCTGGAACTCGACCGCCTTGATCGCTGCGGCAAGCGCGAGGTCCAGGTCGCGGCGTTGGATGGGCGCTGTCGGATCGACCAGGGTCGCAGCGATCTGGTTGAGCTGTTGGCCGTTCCTGGCCGCGATGGCCTCGTCGACCAGCTGGCGTCCCAGGGCGACGGCATCGTCGGACTCGCCGAACCACACCGCGAAGCGGAACTCGGCCAGCAAGGTCCCGGCCGACGTGCGTTCCCGGTTGTCGTCGCGCAACCGATCCACGCGCGCGCGCGCCAGATCGATCAAACGCAATGTCGAGGTGGGCCAGGTCTGGATCGCGCCGTCGTCGCCGCCGCTGAGGAGCCGGCCGTCCGAAGTGAACAGCAGGGCACTGACGCCGCCAACGCGATGGCCGCGCAGCACAGCGATCAACTCCCAGGTCGCGGTGTTCCACAAGTGCACGGTGCCGTCGCTGCCTCCCGAGGCAAGGAGGCGGCCGTCGGGCGACCAGGCGATGGTCATCACCTTGCCGTCGTGCCCGAGGAGTTCGGCGACCTTGGTCGGCTGCCGCGGATCGGCCAAGCCCCAAACACGCACCTTCTTGTCGTTGGAGCCGGAAGCGAGGAGCGACGCGGCCGGTGCAAAGGCCAGGACGTTGACCCAACTGGCATGAGCTGGCCAGTACGACAGCTTCTCGCCGGCGTGGTCCCAGAGCCAGATGGACGGATCCCAGCCACTCGCAGCGATGAGGTCGGGCCCCGCGGGCCGGGCCAGCACGTAGGTGCGCCGCGTCGGTCGGGCGAAGACTTCCCTGGACTTGCCATCGGGGCTGAACGCGAAGAGTTGGCCGCGGCCACCCACGAGGACACGACCGTCGGCCAGGAACAGCGCGCCTGGCTCATAGTCCTCGTCCCGGGGATACACCGCCTTCTGCGCGCCGGTCGCCAGGTCGTAGGCCCGTGCCGAGGAGTCCGGGTGGGTCACGAGGGCGGTGGCGCCGTCGGCGGACAGCGTGAGACCGAACGCCGGCAGCGGGAGTGACAGGCTTCGTGATTCGGATGTGGTCAGATCCCAGAGCCGGAGCGTTCGGTCCGCGCCCACACTCGCGACGCGGCCGTCCGGCAGCAGGGCCAGCCCTCGGACCGCGTGGCGGTGGCCAAGCAGCCTGGGCAATTCGCTGTCCACCAAATCCCACAGACGCACGGTGCAGTCGAAGCTCGGCGACGCGATCAGGGAGCCGTCGGGCGACAGGGCGGGCTCGCCCCAGGGAACGTCGCGATGTCCGCGCAGCACCAACTGCTCGTTGAGGTCCGCGTCGAGAAGCCGCACGGAACTGTCCTCGCAGTGCGCGATCACCCACCTGCCGCCCCCTGCGAACACGGCACCGGTCGGCATGCCCGCATTCCATGCGGCGGTCTGCCCTCCCGCGCGGTTCCACAGGCGCACGCGCCCATCCAGGCCGCTGGTCAAGATGCGTTCACCGTCGGCGGAGAAGTGGGCGCTGTAGACCATGCCCTCGTGGAGCAGGGTGATCGGTGGCCGTTCCCCGGTGACGTCCCAGAGGCATGCGGTGTTGTCACTGGCTGCGCTGGCAAGCGTGCGGCTGTCGGGCGAGAAGGCCAGTCGGTGCACACGCGCCTTGTGGGCGAAACTCGCAACCAGCGGTTCCGCGGGCCTATCCGGGTTCCAGAGGCGGATCTCGAACCGGTCCCGGCCGGTGGGATAGCCAAAGTCGGTCTCCGCCGTCGCCAGGAGCTTGCCGTCCGGAGACCAGCACAGATCCCACAGCGATCCCTCGTGTCCCTCCCACGGCGCGCCGAGCGCCTTGCCGGTCTCGGCGTCCCAGAGGAACACCAGCCGATCCTGAACGGTGGCAACGCGTCGGCCCTCCGGATCGAAGGCCGCCGACATGACCCAGTGGCTGCGGGGAATGCCGGACTGTCTCTGCCTGGGGTGCTCGAGCGTCCACAGGAGCTTGCCCTCTGCGTCCCAGATCTTGGCGGTGCCGTCCTTCGATGCGGTGACGATGCGTTGCCCATCGGGCGCGAAGTGAACCGCCCTGACCTCTCCCTCGTGCTGCATCACGGCCAACAGACCACCGTGACGATGCCAGAGCCGCGCGGTGAAGTCGTCGGAGCAGGTCACGATCCGCTGTCCGTCCGGCGAGAAGCGGGCCATCCACACCGGACCTTCGTGCTGGAGCACCGCGCGCTCGCGGCAGCTCACCGTTGCCGAGTAGAGGGCCGACAGGGTGTCGACGTTGCGCTCCGCGTCGACCGCCGCCAGCGCTGCCTCGAGTCCGCGCAAGGGTGATGCCTGGGCATAGGCATTGGCGCGCAGTGCCTGCTCGTTGGCCGTGGCGGTCCGGAGCAGTCCCCGCGCCCGGTCGAGGATGACGGCGAACGCGACGATAGCCACCAGCAGGAACACGACGAAGGCGGCCGCCACCGGATTGCGGCGCGCGAACCGCTGCAACCGCAGCAGCATGCCGGCCCGCCGAGCGAGGATCGGCTCGTGGGCGCGGATGCGCCGCAGGTCTTCGGCCAGCGCCTGCGCGGTGCGGTAGCGCCGGTCCGGCTCGCGGGCCATCGCCGTGCGCAGCACGGTCAGAAGATCGCGGCCGATGGCGCGGTTGTGGCGCCGTGGGTCCGCCGGGTCCGCGTTGAGGATCTGGCGGAACAGGCTCTCCCGGTGCACCGCGTCGAAGGGAGGATGCAGCGTCAGGCACTCGTGCAACACGACGCCGAGGGCGTAGACGTCGCAACGGCGATCGACCGGCCCGCCCTTGATCTGCTCGGGTGCCATGTAGTGGGGCGTGCCCACGCGGTCGCCCGACAGGGTCAAACCTGGTCCGGCTCCTTCGTCGAGGCTCGCGAGACCGAAGTCCACCAGGACCGGCTGACCGTCGTCTCCCACCAGGATGTTGGCGGGCTTGACGTCCCGGTGTACGAGGCCGGACTCATGGGCGGCATGCAGGGCCGATGCGAGCGTGCCGACCAGCACGAGGATCCGGTCCAGTGCGGCTGCGGCCGACTCGACGGATTCGGCGAGGCCCGGTAGCGCCACGCAGGTCCGACGCGCGTCCCTGGAACGCGCGAGCAGCCGATCCAGTGACGCGCCCGGCACGTGCCGCATGGCAATGTAGGGCGTGCCGTCGATCTCGCCGGCCTCGAACACCTGGCAGATGGCCGGATGGGCAAGTCGCGCGGCCGCGATCGCTTCGCGCCGAAAGCGCTCCCGTACCCGTGGCGCACACGCCTGCCCGCCGTGGATCACCTTGAGCGCCACCTGCCGGCCCAACTCCTCCTGCTCGGCGAGATAGACCGTCCCCATGCCGCCGTGGCCGAGCACGGAGAGGATGCGGAACGGGCCGAAGCGCTCCATCTTCTCGCCCGTGACCGATGGCTCACGCAGGAGACCAAAGGCGTCCAGCACATCGACCAGCTCCGCGACCTGTGCGGCCGTGCGCGCATCGTTGACGCGCAGCGCATCCAGACGCTGCGCGCGTTGTGGTCCGTCGCGGTCGAGGACGTCGTACAGCAGCGAGTCAACACCCTCGAGCGGCGTACCATCGGCAGCGTAGGGATCGGATTCGCGCATGACTTCAGAACCTACGCGGCGCGGGCGTCGGCGTCAGCTTCCAGAGCGGCCAGTCGTCTTCGGGCCGTGGCGAGCGCCTGGAGCGCGGTCTACACTGCCGGCGACCGTGGCCACCCAGCACCACAGCGGCGAACTGTTGCGCGCCTCGCGCGCCGGGGACCGCGCGGCACTCGAGGCCCTTCTGCAACAACACCTCGCCGGCTTGCGCGCCTTCGCCCGCTTGCGCATGAGCCCCCTGCTCCGGGCAAGGGACTCCGCCGAGGACATCGTGCAGTCGGCGTGCTGCGAGATCCTGCTGGCACTGGAGGGGTTCGAGTACCAGGGGGAGGAAGCCTTCCGTGCGTGGCTCTACACGTCGGTCTGGAACAAGCTCATCAACAAGGAGCGTTCGGTGCGACGACAGAAGCGGGATGCGCGACGCGAGGTAGGGCTGCACGGCGGCAGCGATGGAACCAACGCGTCGCTGGGTCAACTCTATGCGCGCGTGTTCACGCCGAGTCAGGTGGCGATGGCCGACGAGCGCGTGCACCAGCTGGAAGCGGCCTTCGATGCGCTGCCCGATCACTATCGGGAGGTCGTGACCCTGTCGCGCGTGGCGCAGTTGAGCCGGGCGCAGATCGCCGAGCGCCTGGGACGCAGTGAAGGCTCGGTGCGCAACCTGATCACCCGCGCGCTCGTCGAACTCGCCAACCAGCTCAAGCGCCAGCAGCGGTGAACTCAGTGGAGCCGGCGGCCAGGCGACCCTCCGGGTCGCGCGTCGCTTCGCGTCGCACAGAAGGAGGCCGCCGCCGCTGTTGTTGTCTGGAGCTTCCGGAGCCGCGGACGGCTCCTCCAGCTCAGTTCCGTGAGCCGCACCATGCACCGACCGGTCAGTCCCCGATCACCAGGCTGCGCCCGGCGCTGAACGCGAGGCCGCCGACCGGGCCGAGCGGATCGACCACCATGGCCTGGGCAAACAACTGCGCCCCCCGCAGCGCGATGTTCAACGGCACCGCCAGTCGCGTTGTCGCGAAGCCGAACGTGTTGCTGAGCGCGGGCACCATGACGATCGCGCCGTCCACGTAGGCAGTACAGCCGCCGCCGAGGTCGCGACTCTGCTGCCGGTCCGCGAGGAAGAACGCGCAGACCGACGACGGCCGCGCCGAGAGCAGTTCGAGGCTGAACCCCGGATTGCCGAGGTACGGCTCGCCACTGCTCAGGACCGGCAGGCCGTTGCTGCCAGGGCAAGCGGCGCCGATGGTCTGCGTCGTGGCCGGAGTGAGTGGGCCGTAGAGCCAGGTGCCAGTCTCTCCGACCATGACGATCCGCTGCCGTATCGCGTCCCAGGCCATCGCGGGTCCGGCCACAGCGCCGGCGCTGGTCGCGGGAGTGCGTTGCGTCCAGTTCGTCCCATCCCACTCCCAGGTGTCGGCGAACACGAGATTAGGACCGCCCCTGCCCCCGTGGAGCACGACGCGCTGCCGCACGCCGTCGTACGCCAGCGCATGGCCTGAACGTGCCGCCGGACTCGACGCCGGTGCGCGCAGGGTCCAGGTGGCGCCGTCCCACTCCCACGTGTCGGAGAAGTTCGTCGAGTAGCCGCCACCGAAGAGCACGATGCGCTGGCGCACACCGTCGTAGGTCATGGCGTGGCCACCGCGCGGCGACGGACTGAGCGCCGGAGTCCGCTGAATCCAGTTCGCGCCGTCCCATTCCCAGGTGTCCGCCAAGGGACCGCCCGCGGGAGTGCGGCGCGCCCCGAACAGGACGACCCGTTGCCGCATGGCGTCGTAGGCCATCGCGTGGCCGGCGCGTCCTGGCGGGCTAGCGGTGGGAACGGCGCGAATCCAGTTGCTGCCGGTCCACTCCCACGTGTCGGCGTAGCAGCAAAAGGCACCTATCTGCCCGCTCGACACCTGCCCGCCGAACAGGACCGCCCGCTGCCTTGCGGCATCCCAGGCCATGGCGTGGCCATCTCGCGCTCCGGGTGAGGTCGCCGGCGCCTGCTGTGTCCAGCTGGCCCCGTCCCACTCCCAGGTATCGCCTGCGGACGTGCTGTCTGGACTCTCCTGCAAGCCACCGAACAGGAGGGTCCGCTGCCGAATCCCATCAAACGCCAGCGCGGCCCCGCTGCGCCTGGTCGGTCCGAGGTTCGGCGCGCGCTGGTTCCAGTTCGCCCCGTCCCACTCCCAGGTGTCCGAGCGCTCGGAGTCGCCGCCATCGATTCCTCCTGACAGCACGACCCGTTGACGGACCATGTCATAGCCCATCGCGTGCCCGCTACGAGCCGACGGACTTGTCGCCGGAGTGGGGTGGGTCCAGCGCGTGCCATCCCATTCCCAGACCTGGTCGTCGACGCCACCGAACAGCACGACCCGCTGCCGTGCCGGGTCGTAGGCCATCGCGTGATCGGCCCGTGCGGGTGGAGCCAACGTCGGCGAGCGCTGGCTCCAACCGCCAGCCCACTCCCACGTGTCGGCGAGCATGCCACTGCCGTCCGCTCCGCCAAACAGCACGAAGCGGCGGCGCTGCGTGTCGTACGCCAGCGCATGCCCCGAACGATCCGACGGGTAGGGACCGAGTCCGGCGAA
Organism: Planctomycetota bacterium; assembly: GCA_031423015.1. GTDB lineage: Bacteria > Planctomycetota > UBA1135 > UBA1135 > UBA2386 > DATGPD01. The sequence goes on from JANPER010000009.1 coordinate 31,468, forward strand.
CTGAGTCCAATTCGCACCGTCCCATTCCCAAGCCTGGCGGAAGGAGGTGCCTCCGACCATCACGACTCGCTGGCGCACGCTGTCGTACCCCATCGCGTGACCTGTGCCCGCGGGCGGGCTCGTCGCGGGGAGGCGCTGCGTCCAGTCGCTACCGTCCCACTCCCACGTGTCGGCGATCGGGACGCCGTCGATGGCCCTTCCCCCGAACATGACGACGCGACGCCGCCCGCTGTCGTAGGCCATGGCCTGGCCGACGCGGGCTGGCGGCCGCGTCACAGGCGAGCGTCGCGTCCAGCAGATCCCGTCCCACTCCCACGTGTCCGCGACTCGGTCCCCTCCGAACAGCATGAGCCGTTCCCGCGCGGCGTCCCAGACTACGGCGTGTCCCAATCGCTGTTCGAGCACACGCGCGCGCACCCAGTCGGTGGGTTGGCCTTGGCCGAGCGCACTCGCCGCCAACCACAGCCACGTAACGGCGGCCAGGACATGGGGACGCGACGTTGCGTGGCAGGAACGGAGCGCGCGGCGGAGACTCATCACGTTTGCAGTCCTTGGCATCGGGGGTCTTGGTACCGACGGTTCTGCCACCGGAACACCGACGCTCCGAGGGAGTCTCGCCGATTCTGGAAGATCGCGCGAAAGGATGCGCTCATCGCCGCGCCCCTCCGCTCACTCGGCACCTTCGCCGGTGTGCGCCCGCCACAGCAGATCGTCGAAGCGCCGCTCGGCTTCCGCCTCGCGCCGACCCAGGCTGCCGAGCGAAGTCAACTCGTGGCGCGTGTGGCGCCCTTGACGAGGACGACAGTACAGCGATACGGTCGCATTCAGAAGCAACTCGAATCACCGATGGCCACCATCCCTCTCAAGCTGTCGCCGGATGCTGAAGCCAGGTTCCGCAGCAAAGCGTCGGCAGTGGGGGAAGACGTCGCCACATACTTGAAGCGCCTCCTCGAACGTTTGGCGACGGGGCAGCCTTCGCTGCGTGACATCAGTGGCCCGCTGGCGGATGAGTGCCGGCGCTCGGGACTCTCGGAGGACGATCTTGGCGAAGTGCTCGACGAGGCGAAGCGTGAGGTGCGCGCGGAGCGCCGGCGCAAGTCCGAGCCATGACCTGCGATGGAGCTGCATCGTGTCGTCTACGACTGCAACGTCTTCCTTCAGGCTCTCATCAGTCCGGAAGGACCATCTGGCCGTTGCTTGACGCTCGTCCTCGAGAGTCGCGTTGGGCTGTTCTGCTCCGAAGCTGTCATCGAGGAGCTGCGTGAGGTCGCGTCGCGGAAGGCCCTTCGTTCCAAGTTCAGGCACCTCACCGAGGAACGACTCGAGACCTTTGTCGGCGGTCGAAGCCGTCGCGATGTTCTGTTCTGAGATTCGCGAGGTCTACACCGGTTGTCGCGACCGCGACGACGGAGGCGCTGAGCCGTCACGCCGTCGCCTACGCCGTCTCGACGATCGCGTCGCGCCAGCGTTGCAGGAACTCAGTCACGAAGCGCGGCTGCGCCAGCAGGAGTTCGCCCTGCGGTGTGGTGAGCACCTGCACGGTGCGGCCCAGCACCAGGGCGACGTTATCGGCGGCGCGCGCTACGCGGTAGGTGAAGTCGATGCGCGCGCTCGCGTCGACGTGCAGGCGCGCCCGCACCGTGAGCACCTCGTCGAAGCGCGCCGGCGCGAAGTGATCGAGTTGCGAGTGCACGAGCGGGGCCATGCAGCCCTGCGCGGCGAAGTCGGTGTAGTTGAAGCCGTAGCGCCGGCCGAACGCGGTGCGCCCTTCCTCGAAGTACGTCAGGTAGTGGCCGTGCCAGACTACGTGCATCGAGTCGACCTCCTGGAAGCGCACGCGCACCGTCGTGGTCTCCTCCAGATAGCGAGCTGCCGGCGCGGCAAACGCGCGGCGCTTGGGCGAGTCGTTCACGCCAGGCCGCCGTTCACGCCGAGCACTTGGCCAGTGATGTAACTCGCTTCGTCGCTCAGCAGGAAGCGCACGAGGCCGGCGACCTCGTCGGGGGTGCCAAACCGGCCCGCCGGGATCGCCGGCAGGATCTGCGCCTTGGGCAAATCCTTGGTCATGTCGGAGTCGATGAAGCCGGGCGCCACCGCGTTCACGGTGATGCCGCGCTTGGCGATCTCCTTGGCGAGGCTCAGCGTTGCACCGATGAGCCCGGCTTTGGCGGCGGCGTAGTTCACCTGGCCCGCCGAGCCGACCTGGCCCGCGGTCGACGCGATGTTGACGATGCGGCCCGCGCGCGCGAGCAGCATCGCCTTCAAGAACGGCTTGGTGACGTAGAAGAAGCTGTCGAGGTTGGTGCGCAGCACGTCGGCCCAGTCGCCGGGCGGCATGAACACCATGAGGCCATCGCGCGTGATCCCGGCGTTGTTGATCAGCGCGTACGGCGTGCCGAGGCGGGCCAGCAGATCGTCGGCGGCGCCGGTGCACGCCGTCGCGTCCCCGACGTCGAAGGCGATGGCCTCGGCGCTGCCGTTCGCCGCGGTGATCTCTTCGACCAGGGTGCGCGCGTGCAACTCGCCGCTCTTGTAGTTGGCGACGACGTGCAACCCGCTCGCGGCGAGCGTGCGCGCGATCGCGCGACCGAGCCCGCGGCTCGCACCGGTGACCAAAGCCCATCGCAATGCAGGGTCTCGCAAGGTTCAGGCTCCGCCGCTCGTTAGAAGAAGCCGGTGATGACTTGGAAGAACGTGCCGACCGGGGCAGCCTCGCGGGCGTCTTCGACGGCGCGCTGCACTTGGCCGAGGATCTGGCCGAAGCGGCGACCCCAGTCGGGGTCGTTCACCAGGCGGGCGAGCAGGCCGTTGCCGTTGCTGGCGCGGTCGGCGAACTCGCGGAACGACGTCAAGATGCCGCGCGCATCCGCGAGCATCTGCGTGTCGGAGAACAGCGCACCGACCAAGCCAGACTCCGGGTTGCGTGCCTTCACGACCAGATCGGCCAGGTCGGTGACCATGCCTTGCACCGTGGTGCGCATCTCGGCGTCGCGCAGCAGAAGGCCCGCGGTGCCCGCGCCGTCGCGCATCTCGCGGGTCATCAGCGCGACGTCGCCCACGATCTCGCGCACGTTGCCCGCCATGGTCTTGTCGTTCAGCACGGCGCCGAGGGTCCCTTCACCCACGTCAATCTTCTGCGCCACCGAGCGCGCGCTGGCGAGCGTGGCGGCGAGGTCGTCTCCCATGCGCTGGTCGTGAATCACGCGGCCCAAGGCGCCGCGTCCCTCTTGGATGGCCTTCAGGCTGTTGTTGACGCTGTCGATGGCCGTCAGCAACGCGTCGTGCAACTTGGGCGTGTTGAACAATTGGGCCAGCGTGCCG
>JANPER010000010.1:0-6005 GCA_031423015.1 Planctomycetota bacterium
GGCAGATGCTCTCGGCGGCCGATGTGCTACGCGACCTCGGATTCCAGCCGCCGTGACTGCCCGCCGCGGTCCGTCCAGCGAGGCGGATCGTCACCGCCGCTCAGACCGCCGTAATCACGCGGATCCTGGCCACCGACTACAGGCCACCGCCGACGCAGTGCGCGACGTCATCATCGACGCCAGCCAAGCCCTGAGCCCGCACCCGGACCCGGCGCGGCTGCCACAGACCGCTCTCGACCTGGCCACCCGCGGCGCCACCGAGCAGCTGCGCCACGCCCACGCGGTCCTTGCGGCCTTGGCCGGCGAAGATGCGGCGACGGCGAACGTCGCCCGCCTGCGCTTCTACGTCGGCTTGGACATCGATGACATCGCGGGCGTGCTCGACATGACCAGCACGACCGTGCGCCGCGCCTGGAACCGGGTGCGCACGCGCTTGCGCAGCTGAGCCACCGTAGTTGGTCGCCGGTTGGTCGGCTCGCGGCCGGCGCGGCCGAGTCCGCCCTGGCGGGAAGCGAACTGCCGCGCAACACTGCACGCCGTGCTCGCCTTGGCTTGCTGCACCGTCAGCGTCTTTCACTCCCAAGATCCGGTGCCCACCAACGTGGTCGCGAGCATGTTGGTGCAAGCGATCGGCCAACTCGTGCTCGCGGGCATCGGCTTGGCGGCATTCCGTCTGTATCGCCGGCCCTACCTCGCCATCCTCGCCGCGTCATGGTTGGCGCTCGCGGTGTATCAAGGCAACGGCGCCCTGTCGCTGACGCTAGGCCCGCCGATTGCGTCGGACGCACCGGACGCGCCGGTTCACGACGTGATGCGGCTGCTCACCTCGCTGACCGGCAGCTTCGCGAGCTTTACGCAGATTGCGTGGCTGCTCTTGGGCGTCATCGGGCTGACGCGCGGCAGGACGATCACGTGGCGCGCGTTTCTGCTCACCACGCTCGTCGCGTTGCTGCTCGGGTTCGCCACCTGGTACGCCTCCATCAACGCTGACGCAGCGGGTCGCTACCTCATGCGCGTGCGCGTGCGGTCGGGCCTGGCGGCCTTGGCCTTTGCCGCGTCGGCCACCCTCGTCCTCTGGGCTCGTCGGCGTAGCCTCGGTCGGTGGCTCGTGGCGAGCGGCTTTGCGATCTACGCCCTCGACCTGGTGCAGTACTCCGTCGCGACCCTCCCGGCCGCCACGCTGCATTACTCGGTGCATCTGGGCTACGTCGACATCCTGGCGCAGATGATGACCGGCCTTGGCCTGGTGATCTTGATGCTGGAGGACGAACGCGAGCGCGCCACCGGCGCGGTCGACGCGCTGCAGTCGACCCATCACCAGCGCATGCACTCCAGCAAGATGGAGGCTCTGGGGCGCATGGCCGGCGGCGTGAGCCACGACTTCAACAACTTGCTGACGGCGATGCGGGGCCACCTCGAACTCGCCCTCGAACGCACCGAGCCAACCGATTCGCGCCGCGTCGACCTCGAGCAAGCCTGGCGCGCCGCCGAGCGCGCTTGCCATCTCACGCAGCAGCTCTTGAGCTTCAGCCGGGCGCGCCTGGTGGATGCCAAGGACCATTGCGACCTGGTTGCGACCTTGCTCGAGCTGAAGCCCCTGCTGCAACGCTTGGTTGGCGCCGCCATCGAGATCGAATACGACCTGCCCGATCGCCCGATGCTGGTGGGCGTCGATCGGACCGGACTGGAGCAGGTCATCTTCAATCTCGGCGCCAACTCGCGCGACGCCATGCCGAGCGGCGGCAAGATCACGCTGGTCGTGCGCGCGCGGTCCGCGCCCGATCGCGAGGGTGTCGAGTCCATCGCCGAACTGCGGGTCAGCGACACCGGCAACGGCATGGACGAAGCCACCAAGGCCCGAATCTTCGACCCATTCTTCACTACCAAGGCGCCGGGCTTTGGCACCGGCCTCGGCCTCGCGCAGGTCTACGGCATCGTGCAGCAGGCGCGCGGCCAGATCGAGTGCACTTCCTTGCCAGACCACGGCACGACGTTCACGCTCACGCTGCCGTTCAGCGATCTGCCGCTCAGCACGGTGACGCCGGCCCCCGAACCGCCACCGGCGGTGCCTGCGGTCGAGAAGATGCGCGATCAGGTGATCATGTTGGTCGACGACGACCAGCTGGTGCGGCAGTTGTTGTGCCGTTCGCTGCGCGAGCACGGCTACACCGTGATCGAGGCCGGCGATCCGATCGAGGCGCTCACCCTGGAAGCCGACTTCGACGAGCCGATCCACATGCTGATCACCGACCTGGCGATGCCCAAGCTGTCGGGCACCGAGCTCGCCGCGCGCATCGGCGAGCGTCGGCCTTCGATCCGCATCCTGTTCATCAGCGGCTACTCCGCCTCGCACACGCCGAGCCCCGACATCGATCTGCTGCAGAAGCCGTTCGCGCAGACCACGTTCTTGGCGCGCGTCGAGAAGATGCTGGCGGCGACGGCGTCACGGTCGATCACCCGCTGAGTTCCACAGCCGAAGCATCTTCGCGAAGCGCGAAGATGTTTCGGCTGTGGAAAGACGTAAGTCGTAAGACGTAAGTCGTAAGTCCAGAACGCGGACAGGCGGCGATGGTGAGGCGGTCAGACAGCGGTCTGGGACTTAGGGCTTACGTCTTACGGCTCACGACTCGCGGCCGAGCCGCCCGTTGGCCGCCTTCGCCTCGTCGGTTGCGGCTCGGCCGCGCTGAGCACGGTTACTCCAGCGCGCGCACCACCAGGTCGTGCAGCTCGCGGCGCACGCGTTGGATCTTGGCGTTGACCCGCGTCGGATGCACGCGGTTGGTGAGCAGCACGACGCACAGGTCGAGCGACGGGTCGCACCACATCGACGTGCCGGTGAACCCCGTGTGGCCAAAGGCGGTGGCGTGCAACAGGCTGCCGCCGGCGCCGCCGGGCGTGAAGGTGTCCCAGCCGAGCGCGCGCGTGCTGCCCGCCACGATGTCGGCGCGCCGGGTCGCGGCTCGCGCCAAGGCCGGCGGCAGGAAGCTGCCGCCACCGCCGAGGAACGCAAGGCCGAGGCGCGCGACGTCGTCGGCGGTGCCGAACAACCCCGCGTGTCCCGACACGCCGCCCATCGCGAACGCGTTCTCGTCGTGCACTTCACCGCTCACCACGCGACCGCGGAACGTGCACTCCTCGGTCGGGGCCGCCTCGATCGGCTTGCCGGTCGACGCGAACGTGGCCTGCATGCCGAGCGGCACGAACACCTCGCGCGCGGCCAGCGCATCGAAGTCGACGCCGCCCACCTTCTCGAGGCACGCCATCAGCAGGATCATGCCGAGGTCGCTGTACACGGTGTCGGCACCAGCCTCGGTGCGCAGACCTTCCTCACACGCCGCGCGCACGATCTCGGCCTTGCCGCGCAGCGTTTTGAAGAACTGCACGTACGCCGGCAACCCGGCGCTGTGCGTCAGCAAGTGGTGGATGCTGACATGGTCCTTGCCTGGCCCGCGGAACTCGGGCAAGAGCGCCGACACCTTGGTGTCGAGGCTCAGCTTGCCCTGCGCGATGAGGCGCAGCGTCAGCGGGAGCGTGGCGCACACCTTGGTGAGCGACGCCAGGTCGAAGCGCGTGCTCAGCGTGGTCGGCGGCGCGTCGCTCGCGTACGTGAGGCGCCCGGCCGCGACCTCGGCCACGATCTCGCCGCGGCGCGCGACGAGGCACACCGCGCCGGGAAAGGCGCGCTCTCCGATGGCGGTCATGAGCAGCGCGCGCAACTGTTCGCCGAGGTCAGCCGCGACGCCGTGTCGTGCCGGCGCAGTGCGGGTGAGCGGCGCGGCTGCCGTCGGCCAGCGCGACTCGCCGGCGCCGCGCGCGACCACGTCAGGGATCGACACCGGCAAGCGCCCGGTCACCGCGCCGCGGCCACTCAGCACGTCGGCCACGACGCGCTCGGTGCTCGCCGTCGTCTCGTAGGCGCAGAGGTACGTCGACACCGACGCGAACTCGCGCAGCAGGTACGGGTTGCCAAACGAGATCACCACCGCGCGCGGCGTCCGCGTCAGCGCCGCGACAACGGGCGCAAAGCTCTCGGGCAAACCGATGCGGCCCGAGTACTCGCGCACGCGCACGTGCAGCGCCACCACCGGCAGCGCCGCGTTCGCCAGCAGGTCCGCGGCCGCTGCCACGTCGCGCGCGCTCGACTCAGGATGCAAGCGGACGGACGCGGCCGCTTGCAACGCGAGCGACAGCCGCGCCGCCTGCGCCGCGGCGTCTTCGCTGTCGAACAGTTCCAGCACCGTGGGCTTGCCGCCCGCGGGCAAGGGCACGAGGCCAGCGTCGTCGCGCACCAGGGTCACGCCGGCGCGGGCGATGGCGAGCGCGAGATCGCGATGCGCCGGCGAGATCTCTGCCTGCCACGTCGGCAGTGCGCGCGCGGGCGCGTCGAACAGCTTGGCGTTGCGCTTGGCGCGCAGCACGCGCGCCACCGCGTCGTCGAGGCGGGCGCGCGGGATGCGGCCACTCTCGACCGCGGCCACGATCGCGTCGCGCGCGCGCGCGGCATCGGGGGGCATGAGCAGCACATCGGCGCCGGCGAGCAGCGCGCGCACCGCCACTTCGCCGGGGTCGTGCTTGCCCTTGACGCCGCCCATGTCGAGCGCGTCGGTGACGATCAGGCCGCGAAAACCCAGCTCACCGCGCAGCACCTCGGTGCTGATGCGCAGGGACAGCGTGGCGGGTACGTCGTCGGCTTCGCCTAGCCCCGGCACCGCCAAGTGACCTGTCATCACCGAAGCGACGTCAGCGGCGACGGCGCGGAACGGCAGCAGCTCGACCGCGTCGAGGCGCGCGCGGTCACCGCTCAGCGTCGGCATGCTCAGGTGCGAGTCGCTGGCGACATCGCCGTGCCCGGGGAAGTGCTTGGCGGTCGCGAGCACCCCTTCGGCCTGCAACCCGCGCACGTAGGCGATGCCGAGGCGCGCCACGGCGGCGGGGTCTTCGCCGAACGAGCGCACGTTGATGATCGGGTTCAACGGGTTGACGTTCACATCGAGCACCGGCGCGAAGTTCCAGTGGAACCCGAACGCGCGGGCCTCGCGCGCGGTGGCGCGCGCCGCCTCTTCGACCAAGCTCGCGGTGCCAGACGCGCCGAGCAGCATGGCCTTGCCGAGATCGGTGGCGCCCGACAGCCGGAAGCCGCACCCGCTCTCGAAGTCACCAGCGAGCAGCAACGGAATGGCGGCCGCCGCCTGCAGCTCGTCGCCCCACGCCACCGCGTCGGCCACCGGGCCGAGCGACAGTACGATGCCGCCGACGCCGAGTTCGCGCACCGCTGCGAGCGTGCGGGCACGCGCGGTGCTCTGACCCTCGGCACGCGACAAGCTCCAGAGCATCAACACTTGGCCGGCCTTGCCGCGCACGTCGAGGCGCGCCAGCAGCGGGTCCTCTTGCCCCGGGACAGTCTGAGCCAGGGCGAGAATCAGAGCCAGAGACATCGCGCGCATGCGCGCATGCTCGCGCCGCAAGCGTTGAGCGCAAGCCTGCGGTCGCCGGGCCGAGGCCTTCAGGGCACGACCTCACGACCTTCGCGCAACGCGGTCCGCGTTCAGTTCCCCACGATGGCCGTGACGGACTCTGACATGACGCCGCCGAATGGGTTCACCCCGGGCTCCAGCACCAGCGCTTGCTGGTACAGAAGCAGGCCGGCGAGGGTCGGGTCACGCGGGATCGCCAGGGTTGCCTGGCCGGTCCGTGGATGCGTGGGTGACACCAGGTCGGGGCTGACCCGGAGCGCGCAGTTGGGCATCCCAAGGAGAGTCAAGCCGATGGGCAATGGACCGACGCTGGACATCGTGTTGCTGAAGCCGGTGAACACCAGCGCCGATTTGCCGGCTCGCACAAGCTGCATCGTCAGCACTTGACCGACGCGGGGGACCGTCTTCGCCACCAGCCGCGGAATCCCCTCGCGTCCCGGACAGCCGTCGCCGGACCAGTTGAAGGCGCCGGAGTCGAACAACCCGACGGTGAAGTCGCCGCCCGCAGCGATGTGCGTGATCGTGGTGCCT
>JANPER010000011.1:0-5045 GCA_031423015.1 Planctomycetota bacterium
ACGTTCGACCGCGGACTCGCGAAGATGGACGGAGCCGAGGGGCTGTGAGCTGGTTCGATCCATTGATGAAGCCCGGGATGTAGGGCAGGCTGTGTGTCAGGGCTGGATCGTGATCGCCAGCGCATTCGAGGCCGACAGGCCCAGCGGCGGACAAGGCGGCGGGGCGGTCGGCCCGAACCAGATGAACTGCGCGTACAGGTTGCCACCGACGAGGTTGATGTCGTTGGGCAGCGGCAGCCCGACGCTCGCGGCGCCGTCGGCGTTGCTCAGGGCGAAGATGTGCAGGAACCACGGCGTGACGCCGACCCACGTCGATGCCCAGCAAGGGGAACGGCGTCGCCAGCGGCGAGCCACCGAGATCGAGGATGCCGAGGCCGCTGTTCGGCGGCGCGTTGCCGCAGGTCACCGCGAAGCTGGCGTTGCCGATGCGCGGCATCGAGTTGACCGAGATCGCGAGTGGGCCGGTGCAGCCGGGGCTCGAACGGCCGAAGGCGGAGACGCCGGTGGGAAGCATGTCGAGTCGGGTGATGAAGGCGTCGGTGCCGCCGTTGTAGCTCGTGTCGAAGGCGCCGGGCGTGGTCGGAAGTTGGTGGAGGAGGTCGACCCCGCGATGGTGGCAGCGCCCTGCGCGTCGAGGGCGAGGGCTCTGGCAAAGTCGCCGCCCGTCCCCCCGAGGAACGTCGACCACACGAGCCCCGGGTCGACCAACAGCGCCCAGCCTGGCCGGCGCCCGGTCACCTCGAAGCCGAAGCGGTCCTCGCCGTGCAACACGTAGTGACACGTGATCAGGCTCCTCTCACCCGACGGCCCCTCCTCCCAGCTCAGCGGTGCTGGCATGCGCACGGGCCCGAGCCGCGTCTCGATCACCAGCGCGCCCTCCCCGTCGAGGTGCATCCCCTCGATGCCCTCGACTGCGATCTCGACGGGCTCGAGCTCCGCACACGGCTGTAGTACCAGGTCGTACTCGAAGTGCCCGTCCTGCTCGCGTGCGCGCACGTCGATGCCGCGATGGACCTCGCGGTAGCGCACCGCGCGGTAGAGCGGGACGTCGCTGCGCCATTTGGATGCGTCGTTGCCGAGGAAGTAGTTGTGGCGTCCAGGCAGTTGGTCTTCGGCGACAAGCGCTGGCGTGCTTGCGCCGGCGAACGTCATCCGCACCGCGACGCCGCGAGCGGACGCGTTGTCCCTGTCCTTCTCCTTCTCTGCTGTCCGCTCCACGAGCGTGAACGTCCATCCCTTCTGCTCGAGGAATACGGTCATCGCCCCGATCCGCGCCACGAAGCGCCGGGGTGCTGCCACTGCCCGAGGTTCGGCACGAACGCTACCGGTACGCGGCCGAGCATGGCCGTTCCTTGTGCGTTCGCCGCCACGGGCGCCGGCGCAGGTGTGGTCGGGGGTGATGAGCGGTCCCTGGGCGGAACCGAGAGCGCGGCCGCAACGCCTGCAACCGCTGCTGCGGGAAGTAGGACTCTCTTGTGGATCGGAATCATCGTGAGCCGTGGCATGAGTTGTCCTTGATGTGTTGATCGCCAGCGCCGGTCATACCGTCACGCCGGTCCGCTGGCCGACGTCTCCTGCCGCCAGTCCGCGCTCACGATCGCCCAGCTGGTGTTGGCCACGTATGTGGAAGGCGAGGATCTGGCGGCGGCGATCGCGGTGGCGCGGCGCGGGCATCGCCGCTGGCCGTCCGACTTCATGCTCACCTACCTGCTCGGGGTCGGCTGCATGGGCAACAAGGAATGGCTGGACGCGCACGCGCACTTCCTGGCGGCACTCGCCCTGCGACCCGACGACTACCCGAGCATCTCCTGCTGGATCACTCGCACTTGCAGGCCGTCCGCGATCCCGGGGAACTCGCGAAGCTGCCGGCGGACGAGGCCCGGTCTTGGGTGGCGCTGTGGAAGGAGACGCGCGTGCTGTTAAGGCGGCTGCAGTCCGAGCGCGGCTCTGAACGCTCAACCTGAGACGCGCCACGACACACGTCTCAGCGCGCGCGGAACCGCATCCGCAGGCGTTGCTTGCCGAGGCCGAGCGCGTTCGTGCCGGAGCTGGTTACGCCGCCCTGGTTGTTAGGTCAGGGCGTGATCCTGTTCCCTCGCAGCACCGTCCCGGTCACGCCGGTTTGGTCGACGATGGGAGTCACCGTGTCGGCGATCCGATTGCCGATGACCCACGTGTCCACCGCGAAGCCGAGCAATCCGCCAAGCGTCTCCGTCCCGAGCATGACGATTCCGAAGTCCACGGCGGAGACTTTGTTGGTGGTGACGAGGTTGCCGCGACCGCTCACCAAGATTCCGTCGGCGCCGGCAAAGGTCCGGCCAGGACCGACGACGGTGTTGCCCGCGATCAGCATGCCGTCGCTCGCCAGCACGACGATCCCTTCACGATTGTTGCGCAGCGTGTTGTTGGCAACGATCACGTGCTGGGCGGCCGATCCATTGATGAGGCCCGGGACGTAGGGCAGACCGATGACGATGCCGCTGGAATCGAAGGGATTGGGATGTTGGTTGATGTGATCGGTGACGGTGTTGCCGGCGACGATTCCTCCGGCATCGGCGTTGATCAGGATGCCGATCTGAAACGCCTCAGTCGTCAGGCCCACGCCCCTCACCGTGTTGCGCAGCACGCTGGCGACGATGCGGAGCACGCCGGGGAAGGTGGGCGTCGGGAAGATGTCGCCGAACACGTCGATCGACTGGACGCCGTTGTTGTCGAAGACGTTGTCGTGGACGCAGAGACTCACCACGCCGGTGCCCAGCTCATCGGGGTTGGTGGCGACGAATCCGGAGCCACCAAACAATTCCGCGTTGCGACACCCGGTGATGCGGCAATCGCGCACGCTGCCGCTGGAACCGAGATAGAGCACCCCGGTCAGTTGCGGATTGGCGGTCGCCGATTGCTGACCGTCGAAGGTCAAGCCCGCAATGGTGACGTCGCTCAGGATCGCGGTCACGAGCGGCCGGTAGGGTCCGTACGGTTGGCCGGTCTCCTGCATCTGGAACGGGGGCGGAACCACCACGGCGCCGGGTTGGCCGATCAGGGTCAGGTTCTTGCCGTTGATCACCACCTGCTCGGCGTAGCTACCCGCGCGGATGAGGATCGTGCCGCCGGCTGCCGAGGCAGCGACTGCGGCTTGGATGGTAGGGAAGTCGTCGGGCACGCGGATCTGCGCCAGGGATACGGGCGCGATGACGAGTGCCAGGAGTCCAGCACGGAACGGTCGGACTGCGGGAGGCGTGGGAAGCGCGAGTTTCATTTGAGGTCCTCTTCGGGAAGGGAATGGCGAGCAAGTGCCGCCGACACCTCTTCTCCAGACGAGCACACAGTTCCTTGGCCAGAAACCGCAAGAGACTCTGCCTCCGTCCTCAGCCGCACCGCGTCTCCTCCGGCAGCGCACCTGGACGACGGGGGTACACGCGCTTCTGGGTCGTGCGCTTCGAGGCGCGACTCGATGCGCTACCGCCGGACGAAGCGCGAGTCTGGCGCGGGCTCTGGACCAACGTGAACACGATGTTCCAGGCCGGACTCGACTCTGACGCATCTGCCCGGCCTGGACGGCCCGAGTGCACCGGGCCAACGTCACGGCCACCCGCTCGCCAACAGACGCAGGTCGAGAGGGCTGGCGGGAGAGGAGTCAGCCGTGCGCGCGGTAGAAGTAGTACTCCGCGCTGTAGGGCACGCTTGCTTCCTCGCCGACGAACGCGCCGGTACGCCCCGGGGCCAGGCCGCCGATGGTGTTCACCCGTTGGATGAAGGTCGTGTCCGCGAAAATGCCGGGACCCGCGGTCGAGGCCGCCCCGAGCAAGAGCCAAGGGATGGCGGTCGGATCCGGGCTACAACCTTGCAGACGCGCGCCGACCACTTTGGCACCGCTGTTACTCTCCCAGGTGGGACCGGCATAGTGGATGCCGACCAGCCCGTAGCCAGTGGCGGCGAACAACCAGGCCGCGGGCGCCACGAAGACCCATGCGGTGCCGTTCCAGCGGTAGATCTGTACCCCCAACGCGTACACGCGGAAGGAAACCTGGTTTCCCGCGGGCACCTGCAAGGCTTCGCAGCCGGGCGGCAGGATCGGTCCCCGGTTGTGGTTGTCGACCTGTGCGGACGGAAGGGACGCGAGTGCGAGCACGGCAATCGCTGCCCGCGCCAACTGGCGAGCCGAATGGAGCAGGAGTCCAGCACGGTGCGGTTGGACTGAGGGAGACGTGGAAGGCTTGAGTCTCATGGGATCCTTTTTCGGGAGAGGAATGGCGGACAAGCGCCGCCGACACCTCCTTCTCCACATGAGCCCGCAGTTCCGCAGTCAGAAACCGAAAGAAGCTCCGCCCCGAACCTTTCCGTTGCTCAAGGCGAGAGCCACACCCTTCACGGAGTAGGTGAAGGTCCGCGAGTCATCGAGGAGGCGGGCGCGCCTCTTCACGCGGCCGTCGCGCTCTGCACGTCGGCGAGGAGTTGTCGGAAGAAGGTCTGCCACCCCCCCCGCTGCCGAAATCGACGGCGTAATGCTCGATCCGCTCTTGGAGCGCGTCGTCGACGAGGAGGTCGTCTCCATCGAGACGGCCGAGGCCGCTGTTCGGCGGCGCGTTGCCGCAGGTCAGAGCGAAGCCTGCGTTGCCGATGCGCGGCATCGAGTTGACCGAGATCGCGAGCGGACCGGTACAGCCGGGGCTCGAGCGTCCTAAGGCGGCGACGCCGGTGGGCAGCATGTCGAGGCGGGTGACGAAGGCGTCGCCGCCGCCGTTGTAGCTCGTATCGAAGGCGCCGGGCGTGGTCGGGAAGTTGGTGGACAGCCGTTCATCCGCCGGTAGCTCCGGAAGGGGGTTCGCCGGCCATCACGAGAACCTCACGGAGCACGCTGCGCGAGATCCAGAAACCGGCGTCCATCAGTCTTCGCAGGAGCGGCGCCCTCTGTGCCAACATGCCTGAGACAACTGTAGGGTTCAGGTTTAGTGTCGAGGGCGTAGGCAAGGAACGAGATGGTCAAGCACACGAAGACCGCCGCTGGAGATCGCCCGTTGTTGGGATCGCCGGAGCGGAGCCCTGGC
>JANPER010000012.1:0-41658 GCA_031423015.1 Planctomycetota bacterium
CTTCGCCTTGCCGAGCCTGAGCATCGGCATCAACACCGGCTTCCCGAGCTACGCGGTGCAGACGCTGTCGTTTGGCGGCGCTGGCGCGCAACCCGCCGGGCTTTGTGTCGGCGAGTTCGACGGCGCCGCCGGGCTCGACCTCGCGGTGGTGACATCGAATGAGCGCAAGTGGTACACCTTTGCCAACAACGGTAGCGGCACGTTCAGCGCGCTCGGCAGTGGCACCTTGCTGAGCACCCTGTCGCCCAACGACGTCGCCTGCGGCGATCTGAACAACGACGGACGCGCCGACCTCGTGGTCGCGATCTTGGGCCTGCTCACTCCGGGTGGCGGCGAAGTGTTGCTGAACGGTGGGACCGGCACGAGTTTCACTTCGAGCGCTCTGGCCGGTGCGTTCACCGCTGGCTGCAAGGGTGTGGCCGTAGGTGCGCTCGATGCGGTTGCGGGTCTCGACATCGCCCTCACCGAAGGCAACGGCGCGTTCGGCCGCGTACATCTGTACAGCGGTAACAACGCCGGCCTCTTCACCGCGATGGCGGCGAGCCCGCTGACCGTCGACACCGACCCGACCTCGGTCGCGATCTTCGATGTCGATGGTGACGGCAAGAGCGACCTCGGGGTCACCTGCACCAAGGCGTCGCTGCCGCTGACGCCGGGCTCGGCGACGCTGCTGCTCAACAACCTCCCGACTGGGTTCACCTCCAGCGTGCACGACGTCGGCCGCGGGCCGCAGAGCTTCGCGTTCGGCGACCTCAGCAACGACGCCGATCCCGACACGGTGCGACGCGACGCGGCGGTCGTGAACTTCGCCGGCGGCGACGTGTCGGTGCTGTCGAGTTGGGCGCGATGCGGCGGGTTTGCAGCCAACCTCACGGGCCTCGCTGGCACGACCCCGCGCGCCACGGCGATCGCGACCATGACGCCCGACATCCTCGCCGACCTCATCGTCGCCGACGCCGCGAGTTCCAACGTCCGCATCCTCAGCGGCGTGTTCACGGCGCGCGCTGACACGTTCGGCGAGGGCTGCCCTGGTACATTCGGTCGGATCCCGATCATCTCGACGTCGGGCGCACCGGCGATCGCGCGGCAACCCAACCTGACCTTCGGGGTGCAAGTGAGCAACGCCCGGCCGCTGTCGGTCGGCGTCTTGGTGGCATCGACCGCACCAGCGCTCGTGCTCACGCCGTGCTCGTTCTTGCTCACCAGCACCGATGTGGTGTGGGTCGCGTTCACCAACGCGGGCGGCACGGCCAACGTCCCGATCCCGCTGCCCGGAGTGCCGTCCTTGGCCGGCGCGAACGTGTTCTTCCAATGGGCGATCATCGACCCGGCGGGCCAGTTCGTGAACACCTTCGCGCTGAGCGCGGGCTTGAAGGTTCGCGTCGGCCTGTGAGCTAGGGCGCGCGCAGGAACAGACTGGCCACTTGGCCGGCCCGCACCGTCCATGGCGGCGTTGCGCGTCCTCGACGTAGTCCCTGGAATACGACTGCGGCGCGCGCCTTGCCCTGAACGCCGCGGACTCGCCCAAGTGGCCAGTTTGTTCCTGCGCGAGCCCTCCGGACCAATCACCGCGGTGTTCACTTGATCTGGACGCGACGAATGTGGCGCGGCGCGGTCTGCGCGAAGCCGCGGCGCCCGTGCAGCAGACTGTGGTTGTCTGCCAGCACTAGGTCGCCCGACCGCCACTCGTGCACGTGGCAGTACGCATCCGAGTAGACCTGCTCGGTGAGGTATGCGACCAGGTCCTCGGCTTCGCTGGCACCGACGCCGGAGATCTTGGTCGTCACCGGGTTCTTCTCGGTGGTCACGGCCTCGGCAAAGCGCACGACCGGCGTGCCCTTGATCGGATGCACACCGAAGAGCGGGATCGTCACTTCGCCGCCATAGTGGGCCACCTTCTCGGTGATGTAGGTGAGCTGCACGTTGGCCCAGCGGGCACGTTTGTCGCCGGGAATCCCCTGGTAGAGCTTCTCGGCGAGGCAGAACAAGGTCTCGCCGCCGGCGCCGCGTCCCGGCGCTTCGAGGCACTGAAACACGAGCACGTGCGGCACCTGAAAGAACACACCGTCCCAGTGGAACGGCACGCGCTCGCGCGAGAACAGGTAGTTCGGCGATGTCTCATCCGCCCGCAGATCCATCACGGGGCCAAAACCCCAATGCAACAGTGGGTCCTCCTGTCCCGACGCTGCCGATCGGCAGTACGCGAGAAGCTCCTCCCGACTCAGGCGAGGGAAGTCGCGGCAGACCACCAACGATTCGGCATCGAGCTTCAGCAGGAGGTCCCGCAGCGGCGTCATCGCGTGAGTTCGAAGTAGGCGAACTTGTCGTGCATGAAGCGCAGCTGGGCGCCCAGCTCTTCGGCGCGAGCCCGGTGCATGAGCCGCGCCCCGTCCGGCGTCATGACGAGCACGTTGTGCCACGGCGTCGCCCATCGGTCGTCACTGGGCACCAATTGGATCCCCAGCTTCTTGGCGGCTCGAAGCTGGGGGTGAATCGAGAGCCGTAGGGCGCCGGTGAAGCGAGACTGTACGAGGTTGCTGAACGACTGACTCCGTTGGATCACCTCGTAGGCCCGGAGCTTCGAACGATCGCGGACCTGGTTTCGGCTGAGCTCAGGACACCGCACCACATCATCCTCGAAGAGGAAGCGGTGGATCCCGCTCCACAACGTCTTGCCCTCCGGCGTTTGCAGGCACTCGCCGCGCGTTGTGGCGAGGTCCTTGGCATGCTCGGTCACGAGCTTGTGGCGCAGGGCATCACCGCCGAGGTCGCCATAGACCGAGCGCGCGGAGAAGGTGTGCAACGTGTGGAAATCGAAGCTCCGGATGATGGCCTCGATTTCACTTTGAAACCGGTCGACTGTGGCGTCGGGCACATGCACGAGGTCGGCAAACACATGGCCATCCGAGCAAACATGGACCCGCGCGCCGGGTGGATAGATCTCGGATATCTGCACACAGAGTCGGTGCAGCGTGCGCAGCCCTTCGACTTCGCCCAGATCGGCGTGGTCGCTGTACGTCTTCCGGCGATTGGGCGACTTGGCGGGAAACCCCAAGATGACCATCTCGATGGCATGCTGCCGTCGGATGAAGTCGCAAGCCTGACGAAACCGCGGGTCTTCCTCCGGCGCGCTGAGCGCACCGGGCAGGTAGTTGCCATACGCCTCCAAGCACCGGAGAACCGAACTCGCCAGCGCCTCTTCAGCGCATGGTGCGAACGGGTGAGCTGTGTTCTGATGGGACATCGAGACAAAGGAGCCGAGAGCGACGGGCCCGTCGTCGACGGGGAAGTGGTGTCGCGTGTTCGAACGTAGCTGGCAAACTGACGTCGTGATGGTAGCGGCGGGATCTCCGAGGCTCACGCCGCGGCGTCCACGAGTTTGCGTCTTGCTGCGGACCGTCGCTCGCTGTCCGTCCAGCCGTGTGTCGAAGCCCAGCTAGTGGGTCACGATGCTCAATCCGGGGATCGCGTCCAGCAAAGGGCCGACCGCCTGGATTGGGATGAGACCGGGGGCGTCGCCGGCGGTGCCACACAGCACGATGGTGTCGAGCTGCTTGGCGTCGCCGAGCGCGAGGATGTCGGTCGCGCCCAGGCCGGGGCAGTCGGACAGATCGAGCCAGCGCAAAGTAGGGATCGACGCGACCGCAACCAGCGCGCTGCGCGTGGCGTCGTCGATGGGACGAGACTCTGCGGGGAACCAACGGCCGAGGGATAGTCGACGGAGTTTGGGGGAGAACCGTAGGTCGGCGAGATGCAGGCGGTCCGCGTTCTCCTGGTTGCGGAAGGCCTTCTGCTGGTTGCGGAAGGCCTTCTCGCTCGCGATCGAGGGCCCTTTGCTGGGGTACCACTGCGTGGCTCCCCAGCAACCATCGAGCGTGAGTTCCTCCAGGGCTGGTAGGCGCGCGAGGTCCGCGAGATCGCGCTTCCACAGCAGCCTCCCGCTGATGCGAAGCTCGGTCAGGTTCGCGTGCGCGGCGAACGCGTCCCAGACGGAGGACCTACTCTCCTGCATCAACCCGGGGAGCACGAGCTGTCGCAGGCTCGGCAAGCCGGCAAGGCGGGCGACGCCCGGTCGCGACAGGCCGCACCAGGGCAACACGAGGGTCTGCAAGTCAGAGAGCCTGAGCAGCTCATCGATCGATGCGTCGGTGACACCCTTGCCGCTAAACCCCACGCGCGGTCGCCATGGCGCATCCTCGGCGCGAAGTGCGAGCAGCCTCTCGAGCCGCATGCCTGCCACGATCGACAGCGTCGCGTCGGTCAGAGCACTCACACGCAGCTCGCGCACGCTCGGCAGCATGGCTACTTGCTGCAGGACAGCCGCCGTGTGTCCCTCCGCGCACCAGCGCAGATCCAGCGTGCGCAGACTCTTCAACCCCGCGAGCAGGCGAACGTCGTCGGCGCCCAGGCCGAACGGCCGCAGCGTAGCTTGCTCCGCCGGGATCAGTTCGTTCGGCAACCCCGCACCCAGCTCTTCGCGGTGTACGATCCCGAGCGCGTGCCGCGTCTCCACCTCGGTCTCGCGCAGTCGTTTGGCGAAGGTGTCCCCGAGCTTGGCCGTGAACCCGCCGAGCCCGTCGACCCACAACACGTCATCGACGACCGCCAGCCGCATGCGCTTCTTGTCGTCTGCACCGACGAAGATCGTGTGTGGCCGCGCCGCTGCGTCGAAGCCCACCGCCGGTCGCGCCTCTTCCAGCGCGCGGCGCATCGCCATCGCCAAAGCCTTGCCGAGCCCCCAACGGCCGAGCGCGAGCGTCGGCGCGGGCGGCCCCATCACGCTGTCCGTCGGCAAGCGATGCGTGCCCACGAAGTGAAGCTGCACGTCGGGGGCGTCGACACGTTCGAGGACGCGCCGCGCGTCGGCGACGTCGCGCGGACGATAGAACTCGTCGCTGGCGTCCTTCTGGTCCTGCGGCTCGCCCGGCGCCGTCGCCTGATGCGCGTCCTCGGCCTTGCGCCCGCGCCACCACGAACCGAACGCGGCGCCGCACACGAGCGTCGCCGCGGCGACCAGCATCCAGCGCCAGCTTGATGCGCTGCGCGAGTCACGCGCTGGACCCGATCCCGCGCGCGCCAACACCGCCGCGCTCAGATCGGGCGGCGATACGCCGCGCAGGGTGTCTTCGAGCGCGGCCTCGACCAGCGCCAGCTCCAGGTCTTCGTTCACGTTCGTCATGAGCTTGTCCGTGCGCGCGCGGCGCGCAAGGAGGATATCGATATGACCAGGACCAAGCAGGACACCCTGAACGATGCCATCGAGCTGTCGTTCAGAGATCGAGCTGACCTTTGCCGCAGCGCTGACTGCGAGTCTCGATGGCGAGCCAGAAGCCGAGGTCAACGTCGCGTGGACCGATGAGATCGAGCGGCGAGCCTGAGACCAGCGTCGTGACCCGCGCGCCGGCATCCCGCCGGGACCCTGGCAGGTAGCGGCCTTCGAGGCGCAGATCGTTCGTGGAGACAGCGCGGCGCCGCGCAGTCCGGGCTAGGCCCAGCACGTCCGAGCCCGTAGCCTGCGCCGCGTGGTCGTTGTGGCGCCAGTGCGACGTGTGCGGCGGTGTGGTGTGCCTCGGGCTTGGTTCGTGGTCGGCATTCTGTCCGCCTGCGCGTCGCCCGACCCGCAGGCTGACTTCGCCATGGCCAGCGAACTGGCGCAGGATCGGCTCGACGTTGCGATCGATTGGAACCAGACCTGGAACGCGCCGGCGCCGCGGCCGCTGCCGGAAGCGCCGTTGTCTGCCGAGGACGCCGTGTCGCTCGCGCTGCACAACCATCCGACGATCCAGCGGTCGCTCGCCGAGTTGGCCGCGGCGAAGGCGGCGTGGGCCCAGGCGGGCCGGCTGCCGAACCCGATGCTCGAGGTGATCGTGGGGCTGCCGGTGGATGGACTGGGCGGCGATCCGTGGATGGCATCGTTGCTGCAGCAAGTCACCTGGCTGTGGACGCGCGGGCCGCGCGTCGAGCGCGCCGCCAGCGAGCTGCGCGCGCAGGCGCTGCGCGTGTGCGAGCTGGCGATCAACACGGCGGCGGTGGCGCGCACCGCACACGCGCGCGTGGAGTTCGCGACGCGCGGACTCGAGCCCGCGCGGGCCTTGCGCGCGGCGGCGCACGCGGCGGGCGACGTGGCGGCGCAGCGCTTCGCGGTCGGGGAGGCCACCGAGCTGGAGCGCGGGCCGGCGGCGCTCGAGGCGCTGCTGGCCGACGACCTGTTGGCGCAAGCCGAGTTGAAGGTGCGCGAGGCCGAGATCGAGCTGGTCGCTGCGTGTGGCGTCGCCACAGCCGCGACCGTGCGGACCGACCTGCGTGCGCCGGCGGTGCCGCGCGTGGCCCTTACCGATGCCGAGCTGTTGGCGTTGGCCGGCGATCGCTTCGATGTGCAAGCGGCGATCGCTGACGCTCAGGCGGCGGCGGCGGGGACGACGCTCGCCGAGCGCGGGCGTTGGCCCGAGGTGTCGGCGGGCGCGCGCTTCGAACGTATGGAAGACGGCCGCGAGGTCGTGTTCCCCGTGCTCAGCTTGGTGCCGCCGATCTTTGACGACGGCAGCGCCCGCGTCAGCGAAGCCGACGCCAAGGCGCGCGCTGCCCTGAGTGCGGCGGAGGCGGTGTGGCAGCGGGCGGTGAGCGAGCTGCGCCGCGATCTGGCGCGTCTGCACACGGCAACCGTGATCGCGCAGCGCGCGCGCCACGCGATCGTGCCGCTGGCGCAGTCAATCAGCGCGGCGGCCGATGCCGCGTTGGCCGCTGGCGTGGTGGATCCCGGCGAAGCGTTCGAGGCTCGGATGAACGCGGCGCGCGCGCAGATCACGGCCAACGCCGCGGAACTCGCGGCGGCGGAGGCTTTCTTCGAAGTCGAGCGCGATGCCGGCGTGCGGCTGGCAGCGGCGGAGGTGCAGCGATGACGCACGCGGTGCATGGGCTCAGCAAGCTGGCTGGTACGGTAGGGGCGACGGTGGTGCCACCGCCGCAGCGCCGCATCGGCACGCGCCTCGTGTTGCCGCTTGCAGTCATCGGCGCCGCGGCGGGCCTGCTGCTGTACACGGCGCGTGACGTGTGGTTGCCGGCGGTGGCGGTGCGGGCGTTACCGGTCGTGCTGAAGAGTGTCGACGCGACGGCGGCTGCCGGCAGCGTGGCGGTGCAGGCGCCTGGCTGGTTGGAGCCTGACCCGCATCCGGTGTTCGTCACGGCTCTGACCTTGGGCACGGTGGCCGAGGTGATCGCGCTCGAAGGGCACGTGGTCAAGGCCGGCGATGTCGTCGCTCGGCTGGTGGACATCGACGCGCGCTTGGGCCGCGACCGTGCGTTGGCGGAAGCGCGCGATCGGCGCGCGGCGTTGGCTGCGGCGACCGCCGAGCGCGCGGCGGCAAAGCTCGCGATCGCCGAGCTGATCGAGCGCACGGCCGCGCGCGACGCTTCGGGTGCGGCGCTCGCCGAGGTGGCGGCTGAGGCAGCCAAGCTGGAGGCGGTGATCGTTGCCGCGGGCGCGCGCGTGGCGGCGACCCGCGACGAGTTCGAACGTAAGAGCAAGCTGGTCGAGGCGCGCGCGGTGTCGCCCGGCGAGGTCGAGCGTCTGCGCTTGCGCGTAGTCGCCGAGGCAGCCGACCAGACGGCCGCTGCCGCCGGTCGGCCGGTGCTCGCTGCCAAGCAGCGCGCTGCACAAGCCGTGGCGCTGGCCGCGGCGCGCGCGTTCGAGCTGCGCATCGAGGAAACGCGCAACGCGGCGCTGGCCGAGGCGGCCGTCGAGCGCGCGCATGCAGCGGTGGCTCTCGCTGAGGTTGCGCTCGCTGAGGCCGAGCTGGCTTTGGCTCGTACCGAGATCAAGGCGTCGAGCGACGGCGTGGTGTTGCGCCGCTTGGTGTCGCCCGGTTCACCGTTGATGCGCGAGGGCGAGCACCCGCTGCACGTCGTGCATCTCTACGACCCGCGCAAGTTGCAAGTGCGCGTCGAGGTGCCGCTGGCCGACGCCAGCCTCGTGGGTGTCGGTCAGCGCGCCGAGGTGATCGTCGAAGCGCTGCCCGAGCGTCGGTTCGTGGCGCGGGTCACGCGCCTCGTGCACGAGGCCGACATCGCGCGCAACACGGTGCAGGTGAAAGTCGCGCTCGACGACCCCGATCCGCTGCTCAAGCCGGAGATGCTGGCGCGCGTGCGCTTCTTCGGCAGCGCCAGTGTTGCTTCCACTGGCACGACCGCTGCCGCGACGGGCAGTGCTCGCCAACGAGTGATGGCGCCGCGCGCCGGCGTGCGCCGCAACGCCGAGACCGCGAGTGCGTGGGTGGTGGTCGATCTGTCGGCGGGCCGAGGCCGCGCCGCGTCGCGCACGCTGGAACTCGCGCCTGGCGCGGACGGCGAAGGCGACTGGGTCGAGGTGCGTGCGGGCCTGTTGGCCGGTGACCTCGTGATCGTCGATCCGCCCGCGGGGCTCGCCGCGGGCAGTCGCGTGCGCGTGACGGAGGCGCCCTGATGGCGCTGATTCACTGCCAGGGGCTGACGCGCACGTACCCCAAAGGCGACCACGAGGTGACCCCGCTCGCGGGGCTGGACCTCGAAGTAGAGGCCGGCGAGTTCGTGGCGTTGATGGGGCCTTCGGGCTCGGGCAAGACCACGCTGCTCAATCTGCTCGCCGGCATCGATCGACCCAGCGCTGGCCAGCTCGTGGTCGATGGCGTCGACATCGCGCAGATGTCGCGCGCCGCGCTCGCCGATTGGCGCGCCCGCGCGGTGGGTTACGTGTTTCAGCTCTACAACCTGGTGCCAGTGCTCACCGCGTACGAGAACGTAGAGCTGCCGCTGCTGCTGCGATCGATGAGTCGCAAGGAACGCCACGCCAAGGTGGAGCTGGCGTTGCAGCTCACCGGCATCGCCGACCGTCACGATCACTTTCCCAAGGAGCTGTCGGGCGGCCAAGAGCAGCGCGTGGCGATCGCGCGCGCGATCGTGACCGATCCGACGCTGATTCTCGCCGATGAGCCCACGGGCGATCTGGACCGCACGACGGGACGCGCGATCATGGAGTTGCTCGTGGCGCTCAACCGTGAGCTGCACAAGACGCTGGTGATGGTGACGCACGACCCCCAGATCGCGCGCTACGCGCGTCGGCATCTCGTGCTCGGCGATGGCCGCATCGTGTCTGACGAACCGGTGCTGGAGGGGCAGCCGTGAGCGGCTTTCTCCGCTACGTGCCGTTCGTGCTCAAGATGATCGCGCGGCACCGCGTGCGCTCGATCCTCACGGTGCTCGGCGTGGCCGTGGCGATGTTCTTGTTCGGCGTCGTGCAAGCCATGCAGCAGGGCGTGCGGCGCGCGACCGCGCTCACCGCGCAAGACAACACGCTCGTGGTGTACCGCGAGAATCGTTACTGCCCGTTCGCCAGTCAGCTGCCGCAGTTCTATCAGCAGCGCATCGCGCGCATCGACGGCGTCAAGGACGTGGTGCCGGTGCGCATCGTGGTGTCGAACTGCCGCGCGTCACTCGACGTGGTCACGTTTCGCGGCGTGCCGGAGAGTGAATTCGGGCGCGCGTTCTTGCCGCGCATGCAGATCATCGAGGGCTCGCTCGACGCCTGGCGCAAGCGCTCCGACGCGGCGCTGCTCGGCGAGACATTGGCGCGGCGGCGCGGCGTGCAGGTGGGGTCGCGCTTCACCGCGGCGGGCGTGTCGGTGTACGTCGCCGGTGTCTTGCGCTCGGAGGACGCGCAGGATCGCAACGTCGCCTACACGCACCTGTCGTTCCTGCAAGAGACGAGCGCGCGCGGCGGCACCGGCGGCGTGGTGACACAGTTCAACGTCACGGTGCAGGATCCGCAGCGGCTCGAGGCCGTCGCCGCGGCGATCGACGCCGAACTCGCGACCGAGCGCGATCCGACCAAGACCTGGCCGGAGAAGACGTTCGTGGCGCGCGCCGCGGCGGACTTGGTGGCGCTGGTGGACTTCGCCGGCTGGTTGGCGTTCGGCGCGCTCGCCGCGGTGCTCGCGCTGGTCGGCAATGCCATCGTGCTTGCGGTGCAAGATCGCGTGCGCGATCACGCCGTGCTGCAAACGCTCGGCTACCGCGGCGGCCTGGTCGCGCGCCTGGTGCTGTGGGAAGGCAGCCTGCTGGGTCTGGCTGGCGGCGTGCTCGGTGCGGTTGGCGCGCTGATGCTAGTGCGCTTTGGTCGCTTCAGTTTCTCCAGCGAAGGCGTGAACATCGAGTTGGTGGGAGAGACGACCGCCACGCTGCTGGGCATCGGCATCGCCATCGCGCTCGGCGCGGTCGCGAGTTTGGTGCCCGCGTGGCAAGCGTCGCGCCGCGAAATCGCCGCGTCGTTCCGGACGGCGTAGGACTGGGGCCGACCCTCAGGTCGCGAGACGGGCGACGAACGCGCGATGCTCGGCGCTGTCGATCCCATTGCGTAGGGCCCGCTCCACGGCGAGGCCGTCGCCGCGGAGCAGTGCCAGCACGTCGAGCCACAGCCCTGGCAACACCAGGCTGCGCGCGACGCCGTGGGTGTCGCTCGGAAGCCGCTCGTATGCGCCTTCGCGCAGCGTGAACCAGTCGACCTCTCGATCATCTGTGCGCCACACGAGATACTCCTGCACGCCATTGCGGCGGTAGGCGCGCAGCTTGTCGTGCAGGTCGTAGCTCACGCGGCTGGCGGTTACTTCCACCGCGACTTCGGGAGCGCCTTCGATGTAGCCATCCGCCGAAAGCGAGCTTCGACCGCCCTGCACGAGCCGTGCTTGCAGGTCTGGTTGTGGCTCGTTGTCGAGGTCGAGGCGCACCGTTGCGTTGTCGCTGACGTCGACCCCAGGCGTGTGGTTGCAGTAGAGCGCGAGCCAGCCGCAGAGTCGTGCGTGCGGCCCGCCGTGCCGTTGATGATTCACCGGGGAACCCACGTAGACCACTCCTTCGACGAGCTCCGCCTTCTTGCAGTGCGGCATCGCTTCATAGCGACGCTCGAACTCCGCGCGCGTCAGCCGGTCGCCGGTCACCAGCTCGGGCACACGATCAATTCCTGCAGGCATGATCAGGCTCGTCATTCCATAGGAGGGAAGCGCGACCGACGAATCTTACGCGGAAACTTGGAGAATCTGGCGCCGCCATGCCGACGGTGGGTGGGTCGCCTCCCTTGAACCTCCTCCCCTTCGACTACGCCGTGCGCAACCTCGCGCGCCGGCCGGTGAGCACGCTGCTCGGCGTGGCTGGCAACGCGCTGGTCGTGCTCTTGGTGCTCGCTGCGGGCGCGTTCGTACGCGGCATGGTGCGCTCGCTCGAAGTCACCGCCGATCCGCACAACGTGATCCTCCTTGGCGCCGGCTCGGAGGAGAGCATCGAGCGCAGCGAGATCAAGGCGGGAGTCGACACGCTGGTGGCGGGCACCGTGCGCGGCATTCGCAATCGGGCCGGGGTCGACTTCGTGTCGCCCGAGATCCAGATGGCGCTGACAGTGCGCACCGCGGCGCACGCGACGCAGGAACGCCTCGCCGTGGTGCGCGGCGTCACCGAGCGCGCATTCCTCGTGCACGGCCAAGTGCGACTCACGCTCGGTCGCCTACCCAATGCCGGCGCCGACGAGATCATCGTGGGTGCGCTGGTAGCGGCCAAGCTCGACCTGCCGGCGACGGCGCTCGACCTCGGCGCGGCGCTGTTCATCGACGGTCGCGCGTGGCGTGTCGTGGGGCAGTTTGCGGCGCCGAATACCGTGATGGACGCGGAGATCTGGACGCCGCTCAACGACTTGCTGGTGGTCGCCAAGCGCGAGACCATCTCGTGTGTCGTGCTGACCTTGGAAGACCCGGCGTCGTTCGCCGACGTTGCGGCGTTCGCGTCGCAACGCCTCGACCTGGAGCTGTCCGTGCTGCGCGAGAGCGAGTATTTCGCCGAGCTGACTCGCTTCTTCGCGCCGATTCGCACCATGGTGCTGCTGACCGCGGTGCTGATCGCGCTGGGTGGCCTTCTGGGCGGCATCAACACGATGTACGCGGCATTTGCTTCGCGGGCGCGCGAACTCGCGGCGTTGCAGACGCTGGGCTATCGACGCGCGGCCCTGGTCGTGTCGTTGCTGCAAGAGTCGATTCTGCTCGGCGCGGCCGGCGCGCTGCCCGCGATCGCCGTGGGCTTGTGGGTCTTGGACGGCGTGGCGATCCGGTTCTCGATGGGGGTGTTTGGGCTCACGGTCGATGCCCCGGTGGTTGCGGTGGGGTTGGCTGCAGGTCTTCTGCTCGGCGTGCTTGGCGCGCTGCCGCCCGCGTGGCGATGCCTGCGCATGCCGATTCCGGTCGCGCTGCGTAGCGCGTGAGCCACGCCAACGAGTACAGTTCGCGCGTGCACTTCACGTCTCATCGTCTGTTGCTGGCGCTGGCCCTGGTCGGTTGCAGCAGCGAGGTCTCGACACCCAAGGCGGCCGCCGCGCCGTCTCTCTTGCCGGCGAGTCTGTTCCCGGCGACCTCGCCGCCTTCGGCGAAGGACGTCGAGGACCTCAAGAAGACTGCCAAGGCTGGCGACGACGTGGTGCTGCAGGCACAGGTCGGCGGGCGCAAACAATGGCAGGTTGATGGCAAGGCGATCTTTCTCGCGATCGATCCCGTGCTCGAGTCGTGCGACGAGATGGAAGGCGACGACTGTCCGACGCCTTGGGACTTCTGTTGCGTGCCCAAGGAGCAGATCACGGCCAAGCTCGCCACCGTGCGCGTAGTGGGCGCGGACGGGCAACCGCTGCCGACGTCGGTGCAGGGCGCGCACGGCTTGAAGCCGCTGGCGCACGTGGTCGTGGCTGGCAAGGTGCAGAGCAACGACGGCGCTGGCTTGGTGATCGACGCCACGCAGATCTGGGTCAAGTGAGCGCCAGCGTCGCGGCGGGCGATCAGACCAAATCGAAGTCGCCCAATGAGCACCACCAAACCGCCGCCAGCATTTCGCTCGTGAGCCGCCATGAAACAGGCCGTCGCCCTGTTGCGACCACAGGTCGAGCGCGGACACCGCGGTGTGCACGCGGCTTGTGCGGGTTGTCGGTGGCGCAGCTAGCGCCTCGACCGCGCGCTCAGCGCTTGCCAGCGGCTTGCGGCGTGGCTTCCTTGGCCGGCGCGGCCTTCGCGTCCGTCTTCACACCGCTCAGGCTGGCGCCGACGAAGCGCAGCGACTTGAGGAGCTGCTTTTGCAGGCTGCCGCTCCCCCAAGAGTGGCCGCCGCCCTCGACCAGCTCGAACTCGTGCGGCACGCCGCGCCCCGCGAGCAACTCGTGCATCGCCTTGTTCGGCGGCGCGAAGCCGTAGCGGTCGTCGCTGCCGGCGTCGAAGTAGATCTGCAGGGTCTTCAACTTGTCGACTTCCATGTCCGCGGCGAGCGCCATCGGCATGTGCTCCGCCCACTTCTTCTCGTCGATGGGATTGCCGAACACCTTGTCGAGCCCGCCACGCTCGAGCATGCGCTGCACGGTGCGCTGATACTGCTCTGGCAGGTCGCCGGGGTTGGCGGGCATCAGCGCCGACGAGTGCGCCGCCACGGTGCCGAACAGATCCGGATGACGCAGCGCGATCTTCAGCGCGCCGAAGCCACCCATGCTCACGCCCATGAGCGCGCGCTTGGTGCGGTCAGTCTCGGCGCGGTACTTCTTGGCCAAGAACGCCGGCAGCTGCTCGGTGATCAGCTTCTCCTGGTCGCCGCCGCTCACGCCATCGACGTAGACCGGGTTCGCCAGCGTGAGGGCGACGAAGATCAAGTCGGGGATCTCGTCTTTGCCGCGCAGCTGGTCGAGCGCCTGCGCGCCGCCATCGACGTAGAACTTGCGATGGCTCTCGCCCCGGCCGTGCAGCCAAACGGCCCACGGGTAGCGCTTCTCGCTGTTTGCCGCGTCCGCATAGCCCTTGGGCAGATACACGCCCATCTTGGTGCTGGGCGTCTCCATCTCCGCCTGCTCGTAGGTGAAGTGCTCCAGCTTCAGGCCGGAGGCAGGCGCAGGTTGACTGTCGCGGCCGCGATCGCCTTGCTGCGCGGCGAGGGGAGCGAGGGCGAGAAGGACGCAGGAAAGCGAGGACGGGATGTGCATCAAGACTCCTGGAAGGGCGGGACTGTAGCGCGGTTACGCGCCGCCCGCCGCCGCCAACAGCCATGATCCCCCGCCCGCGACCAGGACGAATGCGTCTGACACATTCGTCCTGCTCGGACCTCAGTACTTCGGCACGCTGGGGTCGACCTGGTCCGACCAGGCCAGGATGCCGCCGGTCATCGACTTCACGTCGCTGAAGCCGTGGCCAATGAAGTAGGCCGCGGCGTCCAAGGAACGGGCGCCCGAATGGCAGTGGAACACGATCGACGTCTCCTTGGGCAAGGCCTTGAGCGCGTCGAACAGCTCCTGCGTGAGCAGCTCGGCACCTTCGATGCGGGCCGTCTCCCATTCCTCTTCGGTGCGCACGTCGATCAGTCGCACCTTGGGGTTCTTCTTGCGCAGCTCGGCCAGCTCCTTGGGTTGGATCTGCATGCGCCGATCCATCGCGTCAAAGTCCACGATGGTCTTGAGGGCGCCATCCGTGTCCTGGACCTGGTGCTTGGTGAGGACTGAGCGCAGGCTGTCGGTGGGCTGATAGCCGCACGAGTTGCAGCCGCCGATGTGGAACTTCTGGAACAGGGCCCGGCGGGCGCCGGGAAACTGCTCCAGAATGTCCGCCATGGTCATCTCGAGATTGGGCGTCGCGGTGGTCATGTTTCGCTGAGATTGCAGGGGTCGCCGCGCTAGGGCAGCTGGATCGAGTTCGGAGAGGCGCTAGGCATAACCTGCCGGCGTCCTGGCTCAAGGGGGGGATCGGCGTTCGACTCGCCCAAGCCGGAGTTCGGCCGACCGGTTAGCGTTCGCCGTCAGCCATGCAGTCGAGAGAAGGCTCGCGCGTTCCCATCCCCGTCGGCCCCGGCTCCGTGGTGACCCGCCGCCGCGGTTTTGCGATTGCCGCGGCCGTTGTCATGGTCGTTGGGCTCGGCTGGAGCCTGCTTGTCGAGCGGCCGGAGCCGAGCGTAGCGCCGTCGCCTGATGCGGAGGCGCGTGGCACGGCGTCCGAGCTGACGCTACCAGGGGCCTTGAACGTGCCGTCAGCGCCGCTCGCCAAGGAGTCGGCCGGCCTGACGCGTGCCGAGGTCGAGCCCGAGGCCATCGCGCCTGTCGACCTGCGGCAGCCGACGCGCGTCGTCGGCCGTTGCCTTGGCGAGGATCACGCGCCGCTGCCTGGTTGCACGCTGAGCCTGCGCCTGCTGCGGCTGGTTCCCGAGTCAGACCCAGCCCTGCACACGACCGACGCCGAGGGACGCTTCGCCGTCGTCGTGCCATCGGGTGTGGCGATGGAGTTGTTCATTCGGTCGCCCGGTCGCGCGACCCGCTTGGCGCCGATCGGTCGCATCAACCCTGGCATCCAGATCGAGCTTGGCGATTTCGTGATGCAGGCCGGGCGTCGGGTGGCCGGCACCATCCGTGACGACCAGGGAATGCCGCTCGAAGGCGTCCTCGTGCGCCTGCTGCGTGAGCCGACGGCGCGCGAGCTGAAGTTCCCGACGCGGCCGCTGCACGTCTTGGAGACGCGCTCGGATGCGACCGGCGGCTTGGACTTCGCTGATCCGGCCAAGCCCGGCAAGTGGCGCGCGATCGCCTCGTTGCCCTGCGTCACCAAGCCGTCCCTGGTAACGATCGCGCCGGAGGCGGGCGACTTCATACTCAACCTGGTGGTCGAGTTGAATGAGGCTACGTCGCAGATCGCGGGCCTGGTGCGCGACGAAGCCAACCGAGCCGTGGCGCGGGCCGAGGTGCAAGCGTGGCTGCCGGCGAGTGCAGACCAAAAGGAGAAGGTGGTCGCGCGCGCCACCACTGCGACCGACGGCAGCTTCGTATTGGACGTGCAGGATCGCTCGGCGAAGCTTGCGGTCAAGGCCAACGAGGCCGGCAAGGGTGGGCAGGCGAGCGCCAACAAGAAGCCCAGCGTCGTCGAGACGCCGGTGCGGCTGCGCGTGCTGGCGGCCGGGTGTGAGTTCCTGCCCGACGAACGCTTCCACCCGTGGGGCACGCGCGGCGTCGATCTGCGCGTGCATCGCAGCGACGCGATCGCCGTGCGGGTCACGCGGCGCGACGGCCAGCCCGTCGAGACCTTCGCGCTGCACGTGTTTCGCCCCCGCCCCAGCGACGTGAGCGAGCTGCGTTCACGCAGCAGCGGCTACCACGAGGATGGCTTGGCGTACGCGCACGGCGTGCTCGCGGGCCCACAGGCGGTGTTGATCGACGCTGGCCCATACCTGGTGCCCGATGGCGTGCGGACCCTGCACCACCATGGCTCCGCCGCCCGGCTCGACATCGTGCTGGATCGTGCGGTGCAGCGCCGGATCCGGGTCGTCGGCCGCGACGGTCGACCGGCGATCGGCGCCACCGTCGAGTTGCTGGTGCCGATCTCGGATGCGCCGATCCACAAGTTCACCCAGGGCGCCAAGCTGATGGACCTGTGGACTCGCCGTGGCGACCGCGCGATGCGCCTCGTGAGCAGCTTCGTCGACGGCTACGGCATGGCCGACCTCGTCGGTCACCCCGACACGCGCTATGCGTTGCGCATCAAGAGTGATCGCCACGCGCTGTACTTCGAGGCGATCGTGCTCGGGCCGTTGTCGCCGGTCACCGAGATCTGTCTGGCCGATGGCGCGCGCGTCGAGGGCGTTGTGCAGCCGGCGAGCTTCGTGGCGCAGATTCGGAAGGTGGGTGGCAAGCCACCGATGGTGGGGTTGGTCACGACGGTAGGCGAACAGGTCGTGCGCTACGAAACTGCTCCCGACGAGCAGGGGCGTTTCATCTTCGAGTGCGTGCCGCCGGGCGACTGGCAGCTCGAGTTGTCGTGGGTCACCCCGGTCGGCATGGCGGCGTCGCGCATCGAGATCGACGAGAAATGGACGTCGCGGCGGATCGACATTCCCAACGAGTCCGGGGCTCAGCGCGCGCGCTGGGTCCTCGACCGCGAGCGCGAGGTCGCGTCCCGGAAGGCCGCAGAGAAGGTCGGGTTGGTCGTGTCCGTGTGGACCGCCGACACCGCGCGCACGCACAGGCACGTCCTCGGTGCGGTGGCGGGCTTGGCCGAGAGCGAGACCAGGCACGTCGAGTTGCGAGTCGACTCGTTCCTGCATGCGACCCTGCGTGGCCGCCTGGTCGGCGACGATCCGGCTTGGGTCAAGCACGCGCGCTTGGTGGCCGTCGAGTCGGATCACGTCATCCTCTGGCTGCCGCTCGAGTTCGTCGCGTACTGGATCACCGCCGAGCCTGGCAACTACCGCTGCGAGGTTGCTGGTGACAACCGGCACTGGTGGCGGACCGGGCAGGTGATGAATCTGCCCCCGGGCCAGGCATGTGAGGCGAATCTGGTCGTGGACCTGATTGGGCTGCGCCTGCGTGTGCTCAACGCCAAGGGTGCGCCGGCCAAGGAGGTTGCGCTGCACCTGCGGTCGCAGGCCGCCAGCGAAGATGCGATCGCGCTGCCACCGACCGATGACAAGGGCGAGGTCCTGGGGCGGGTGTCGCCCGTGGTCTACCGCGTGGAGCGGGCCGGCGTGGTGGTGGGTGAGGTCGATCTGCGGGGGGCGACGGCAGCGACCGTCGTGCGGGAACTGAAGCTCGTCGATTGACCGCCGCGATCGTGCGCGACGAGTTGCCGCGATGCGAATCCGGGTTCGTTGTCCAGCGCAGGACAGCGCCAGTCACTGTGTGGCGTGCGCCCCATGTGTGCGCCCACTGATTCACGAGACCAACTCATGCGCAAACTGCTCGCTCTGGCCCTCGCCACTTCTCTCACCAGCGTCGTGTCCGCCCAAACGGTCGGTGTCACTGGCGTCAACGACTACTGGCTCACGCCGGGCGGCGCCCCCAATGCCGTCTCCTGCCAACCGCTCACGTTCGTCACGCCGGGCAACCTCACGATGAACGTGACGGGCGCCCCCGGCCTGCCGTATGTCGTGTTCTGGAGTTTCTGCGGTTGCGTGCCCTGCAACGGGTTTCCGGCCATGGGAACCTCGGGGTGTCTTCCTGGCCCCAGCAGTGCCTGCCCGAGTTCCAATCAGTTCCTGGAGGTCATGCTGTTCAGCGGTTGCGTGACGTTCAGCTTGGTCGGCACCGTCAACGCCGCCGGCTTCGGGTCGTTGGTCCTGCCTGTGCCGCTGGTTTCGCCGCCGATCACCGTGGGCACGCAGGCCGTGTTCATCGGCCCACCAGCGTGCGTGGTGGCGCCGTTCAACTTGCTGCTGTCACCGGGGTGGAGTGTGACGCTGGTGTGAAGCGCGGGTGAGGCCAGTGGCTCGCCCTGCGCCGTGGAACCCTGCGCGCCAAATCGCATCGCCCGCTCGCGGACACCACCCCCTCCGCGGTGGTTCCGTGATGACGCGAACCCCAGACCGTGGCTTGGTCGAGCCGCCTGTTATCGGTCCGCGACCTACCACGGCGCCCCATGCGCACAAGCAACCGCCGGTCCCGGGACGGGACGCGGTGTTGCACAAGTGACCAGTTCGTTGGCGTCTGCGACGACACAGAGTCGAGACAGGCGCGGGACTTCCCGTGCCCTGCCTCGCCAACGAAGTGGGAACACGCATGCGATCGCACCTTTGTCCTAGCACCTCATCCGCCGCCGGCGCGCGCCGCCGGCCGGGTACTCCTCCGGGCCACAGCTCGGCCCGCTGGTTCGCCGCAGCTGGCGTCACGTTCCTCGCGGCGTGCGGTTCGGGCGGCACGACCACCGGCGGCGGTGGTGGCGGCGGAGGCGGTGGTGGTGGCGGGGGTGGGGGGGGCGGAGGTGGAGGCGGCGGCGGTGGCGGTGGTGGCGGCGGGGGGATCTCGACCGACCTCGGCACCGCGACGCTCGCCAACTACGACTCGCGTCGTCGTCGTTTGATGCAGGTCGTGTGCCTGCCGCTCGCCGACGCCGACGGCATCACGGCCGATCATCCCATCACCGTGCTCGACCCAGGCACCGGCCAGGACGAGCGCTGCCAGGTGGAGGCGAACTGGCTCATGCCGTACGCCGACGGCGTCCAGCGCGGACTGCGTTTGACGTTCCCCGCCGTCGTCGCGAGCGGCCCACGCCAATCGCTGGTGTTCAAGCGCACCGATGCCAGCGCCTTGCCGCCCATCAGCATTCGATCCAACGTGACCGCGGGCCTGCTCGCCGCGGGCCTTTCTTTCTTCGCCGGCCCGCAGGCTGATCACTACGTGCAGTTCAAAGCGCCTGGCGCGCCGCTGCCGCCGCCGATCGCGAACGGCACCAGATCGATCCTGTATCGCTGGTTCGCCCGCATCTACGAACCCGCGCATGCACCCTCGCTGCGGACGCAGATGTGGTGCGAGTTCGAGGTCGAGGTCTTTCATGACGAGGACTACGCCGAGTTCTCGACGCGCTGGGGCTGCTGTGACCCGCGCGTGGATCAGCCCGACGGCTTCCGGCGCGCGGCGCTCGCTGATCCCGACACGCAGGTCGGCTTCGAGATCGCGACGCGCAGCCCGACGCTGTGCCAGCCGGTGCCGTTCTTCCCCGAGCAGTGTGTCGTGGCGCTCAACCATGACGGCTCGAAGTGGCGTTGGGTCCAGGATCAGCGCAACCGTTATTCCGGCGAGACGCTGAACGAAGTTCTGCCGTGGGGCATTTGCGCGCAGGCCCGCGGTGTCTTGCTGTTCCGCGGCACCACGGGTTCGCTCGGCGACCAACTGCGCGATGACTCGTTGCAAGCGTTCATCGACTTGCCTGAGCCTGTCCTGGCGATCGCCGACACCTGGGGCCAGCGCCAGGAAGCGTGGGGCCCGATCGGGGCCCTGCCGCGACCGTTCAAGCGCCACGAGCACTACGACCGCACGCGTGACTTCGAGTACGTGCGCACCAGGCTCGAGTCCGAAGCGCGCACGCTCGTGGCCGGCGCTTCGCCCTCGGCCTTCCCTTACATCTGGTACAAGGACAACAACACGGGGATGTCGATCCATCAGGCTTATGGCTCGACCGGCACCGGCGCGCACGGCTCGTGGCAGAAGCTGCCGCACTACCCAGCGTCGGCGTATGCCGTTCCCGGCCTCGGCCTCTATGTCGAGAAGTACATGCACGCGTTTGCCGTGCCGTACGCGTTCCGTGAAGTCGACGGCAGCATCGTCAGCGCCTTCGACCATCCTGGCCTCGAGATCGACCGCATGAGCCCCGGGCTCACCGGCGGCAACGGCGACCTGCTCGGCAAGTCGGCGATGCAAACGTGGCGCGCGACGCAGACCGCGTGGCTGATTCGCGCGCCGATCACGGTGTCGGGTTCGGTGGCGCCGCCCAACGAGGGCACGTCCGAGTCACACTTCGACCAGCCGTTCCCCTTCATGCAGGCGGCGTTGTTCGGCTCGCGCAACATGCGCCGTCTCGCCGAGTCGCTCACCTACACCGCCGTGCTCGGCGGCTGGCAACCGCATCCTTGGAGCGTCGGGTCGACCGGACAGCCGCGCGGCCTGCAGCGCGGCGGCGTGATGCACTCGTGGGCGTTGTGGATGTTCGGCGCCGACCGACGCCTCGCCGACCGCTGCTACGACGTGCTCTACACCCACTACTACGCGGCGGCGGTCGCCGACACCAACCGCTCCTTGGGCCTGCCGGCGAACCGTCTGGTGCGGACGCCCAACATCATCGGCCCCAACTCCAACGCCGGCCCCGACCGCGTCGAGCTGCGCTTCCAGCCCTACTTCAGGCCGTGGGAAGACGCGCTCGGCGTCGGAGCATGGCACGCGATCGCGCGACTCGGCTCTTATCTGCGCCCCGAGCTTTTGGTGTGGGAGACGATCGCCAAGGAACTGGCGGCCGACTCGTTCCGCTACGGCACGCCGACCGAGGTCGACGCGCAGGGACGCGTCACCTACCGCTACCTGCGGCCGGGGTCGAACGGCGCGCCGGGCTCGATCTACGAGCCGGGCGCGGCGGTCGCCCTCGCCAGCAACGGTACGCGGCCGCTCCTGCAGGCCGAGATGCAGGCGAACAACTGGGAACTGTGCGGCGGGCTCAGTGGCAACTGTGCGACGTCTAACGACGGCTTCATGCGACTCGGCACGCCGGGTGCCGGCACGGGCTCGTTCACCCAGGGCGCGGCCTCGTACGTCCTCGAACTCTACGGCGGCGTGAACGACGTTCTACTCACCCGATACGTGCAGCCGGTGTTCACGGTCCGCGCCGGCATCCCTGGCGGCTCGACGCCCGCGTTCTCCTGGCTGAGCGGCGAGACCAAGTGGCCGATCGCGTTCGAATCGATCATCTTCGGCACTCAGCGCACGCGTGGGCTCCTGCCCGTGCCGAGTCCGACCGGCGCGTCGATCTCCAGGCTGAATGGCCAGGGCGACCAAGCGTGGGTCGTGGGCAGCACGGGGCTCCTCTTGCGCCGGGTCGGAGTCGCCTCAGGGCAGACGCTCGCCAGCATCACGCCGAACATCACGCCGGCGGGCGGCCGGTGGAGCACGGTGCACTGCGCTGGGATCGACGGCCAGGACATCCTGTGTCTGCTCGACGGCAGCGACAGCCGGCTCAACCGCTCGAGCTACAGCCTCGCCTACACCAGCGAGAGCGCCCCCGAGGCCGGGTGGCAGTCGGTGCCGTTCAGCTTCGCTGACGGGCTGTCGCGCGACTGCACCGGGCTCACCTGGGATCCGAACAACCGTCATTGGATCCTGCTGGCCCGCCGCCCGGCCAGCGGCAATGAGGGCGACGCGAGCATCTGGCGCCTCCCGCTCGCGGGCGGCACCGCGCAGCGCGACAACGACCGCACGGTCATCGACGTCGACACCGCCGCCCGCGTCGACATTCATCAAGGAGGCTTGTTGATGGCGGTCACGCGTACCGACGGGAGCGTTGTGCTCTACGCCTATGCCAAGGGCGGCTATTGGGGCTCGCCGCGCACCAGGTACCAGCTGCCGTCTGGCACGCACATCGCGTGCTTCACGCGCCATGCTCGCCAGGACGACGGCCTACGCATGATCATGCTGGGCGACGGCGGTTCGTTCTGGGATGTGGAGCTGTGAGGTCGGAAGCGTGCCAGGCCGCGCCGCGAGGCGGCGGGCTCTTGCTCACTTGGTCTTGATCGGCGCCGCCGGCCGCGCCGGCAGTTTCGCTGGCCGCTGCGCCACCAGCTTCTTCAGCTCGTCGATGGCGCGGTCGAGCTGCGGGTCGCGGCCCTCGAGTAGGGAGCGCGCGTCGTTGTCGACCACGATGTCGGGGTCGACGCCGTGGCCCTCCACCGCCCAGTTGCCCTGCGCGTCGTTGTTGCTGAACTCCGGCACGTTGCAGGTGCCGCCGTCGATCAGCGGGCCGTGGCTGGTGATGCCCACCACGCCGCCCCACGAGCGCTTGCCGATGAGCGGGCCGAGTCCGCTCTGTTTGAACATCCACGGGAAGATGTCGCCGTCGGACGCACTGTTCTCGTTGAGCAGACACACCATCGGGCCGGTGAACACCACGCTGGGGTAGGTCGACGCGAACTCGGTGTGGCGGCCAAAGCCGGTGCCGAGCAGCACGCGCCGCAAGCGTTCGATCAGCATCTGCGACACGTTGCCGCCGCCGTTGTTGCGATCATCCAGGATGAGGCCGTCCTTGCGGACCTGGCCGTAGTACCACTTGATGAACTCGCGGATGCCGTTCTCGCCCATGTCGGGGACGTGCACGTAGGCGAGACGCCCACCGGAGGCTTGCTCGACGCGCGCGCGGTTCGTGAGCACCCAGTCGAGGTAGTTGAGGTCGGTCTCGCTGTCGATCGGCTCGATCGTCACCTTGCGCGCGGTCGCCTTGTCGGCCGTGGCGGCGACCAGCAGCTCGACGGGTCGGCCAGACTTGTGGCGCAGTAGGCGATGCGGATCGATGTCAGCGGCAAGGTCCTCGCCGTCGATCGCCAGCACGTAGTCGCCGACCTTCACGTCGACGCCGATCTCGGTGAGCGGCGAGCGGTAGCGCGCTTCTTCGTTGTGGCCGCGCAGGATCTTGCTCACGCGGTAGCGCTGCGTGGCGCGGTCCAGTTCCAAGCGCGCGCCGAGACACGCCACGCGCGGCCGCTCGGGCGCGTGAAAGTCGCCGCCGGTCACGTACGCGTGCCCCACGTTCAACTCGCCGATCATCTCGCCGATCACGTAGTTGAGGTCGCTGCGGTGCGCGACGTAGGGCAGCAAGGCTTCATACTGTTGGCGCAGCGCGACCCAGTCGTAGCCGTGCATGTTGTCGACGTAGAAGAAGTCGCGGAAGCGGCGCCAGACTTGGCGGAACACTTCTTCCCACTCCTGGCGCGGCACGCGGTCGACGAACAGGCCCGCGGTCGACACGGTCTTCTTCTCGGTGGCGCCGGCCTTGGCATCGAGCAACACCGTGGCGCCGGCGGCGCGTAACAGCAACTTCTTGCCGTCGGCGCTCAGCGTGTATCCCTGACAGTCATCGACCAACACGTCGAGTTTGCGCTTGTCGCGGTCGAACACCATGAGCGCGCCCTTGCGCTCGCTCTCGCGGCCGTAGTACGACGCGCCGTTACGTAGGAAGAACAGGTGGCCGTCGTTCATGGCCAAGTTGCTGTAGTTGTCGGCATCGATGGGCACCCGCGCCACGCGCTGGCCGAGGCCCTCGAAGTCGATGGTGATGGGCTCGATCGCGGGTTTGTCGGCGGTCTTGGAGTCGTCCTTCGCCGCATCGCCTTTCGCGTCGCTGTCTTTCTTCGCGTCGTTGCCCTTCGTGTCGTCGCCCTTCGCGTCGTCTTTCTTCGTGTCGTCTTTCTTCGCCCCCAGCGTCACCTCGTCGCTCTGCGGCGCGAACGGGTGCGGCACGTCCTTGCGCAGCGCCAGCGCGAACACCAAGGTGGTGCGGTTGATCGCGAAGTTCCACTCGAAGTTGGTGAACAGCTGCGGCTGGTACTCGCGATCCGACAGGAAGAACAGGTACTTGCCCTGCGGATCCCACGTCGGCTCGAACTCGTTCCACAGATCGTCGCTGACGCGACGCAGGCCTTCTTTCTCGCCCCACAGCCACAGCGACCGAAGGTCGTTCTCGTCGGTCAAGCTGAAAGCGAGCCACGCTGAGTCGGGCGACCACAGGTAGTCGCCGATCCCGCCCCCGCGGTTGCGCGCTACCTCGGTGACCGCCTTGCTGTTCACGTCGACGACGCGCAGCCGATGGGTGCAGTCGTGGAACGCGATGGTCTTGTTGTCCGGCGCCCAACGCAGGCCGTACATCATCTTGCTGTTGCCAGTGGTGAGTTGCTGCGCTGGCGCGCTGCCGTCCTGCGCCACCACCCAGACCTCGTCTTCGCCGCTCTGGTCGGACACGAACGCGATGCGCGTGCCGTCGGGCGACCACTTCGCGTCGCGGTCGTGCGCGTTCGAGCTGCGCGTGAGGTTGCGGGTCGGTCCCTTCTCGATCGGCGCGGTGAAGACATCGCCGCGCGCCCACAGCAGCGCGCGTTCGCCCTTGGGGCTCAGCCCGAAGCCGTGCACTTGGCCGCCCACGGCCACGCGCGACGGCCGCGTCGCGTTGCCGTCGTCGGGCACCAGGATGTCGAGCTTGCGGTCGCTGCGCGCGCGCGTGTCGAAGACGCGCAATTCGCCGCCGCTCTCGTACACGATCTCGCCATCCTCGCCGCGCGCCGGCCAGCGCACGTCCCACGTCGTGCTCTGCGTGAGCTGGTTCACCGCGCCCGAGGTCGGCTCGAACTCAAAGAGGTTGAGCGTGCCGGTGCGATCCGAGCAGAAGTAGATCTTGTCGCCGATCCACATCGGGTCGCGCTCGGTGCGCGCATGGTGCGCCACCGGCGTGAGTGCCTTGCTGTTCAGATCGAACACATAGAGGTCCTGCGCCCAACCGCCCGCGTAGCGCTTCCAGGTGCGGAAGTCGCGCGTCAGCGGCGAGTACACGACCTTGCTGCCATCGGGCGACAGATCGCCGCCGCCGGACACCGGCATCGGCAACGCGCGCGGCGCGCCGCCGGCGGTTGACACCAGGTAGAGGCGCGTGTCGGTGAGCGTCCAACCCTCGCGCAGCGAGCGGAACAACACTTCCTTGCCGTCGGGGCTCCAACCGTACACCTGGTTGTCGTAGCCCCAGCGCGCCGGCAACGGCCCACGCGCCGGATAGAACGTCAGCTGCGTCGGCTCGCCGCCGCGCGTGGGGATGACATACACCTGCTCGTCGCCGTCGTACTGGCCGGTGAACGCCACCCACTGGCCGTCAGGCGAGAAGCGCGGAAACAGCTCCTGGCCAGGATGCGCCGTGAGGCGACTCGCCGAGCCGCCGGTCGCTGGCGCCAGCCACAGGTCGCCGGCGTAGCAGAACACCACGACGTCGCCGCAGATGTCGGGGAAGCGCAGCAGCTTGGTCTGCGCGGGAGAACACGGGGCGAGTGCCGCGAGGGCAACGCCAAAGGCGAGGAGACGGAAACGCATCGCGGGGCAACGTCGCGGCGCCGCAGGCGCCTGTCAACGGTGCGCGTCGAAGCGCAGTGAAGTGGGCGCGATTCCTGACGGTGTCCAGTTTCGTCGCGGGGCTGCGTTGCGCGTTCATCGCTTCCCGCATCAGAAGACGAAGGTGACCGCGACGAACCCCTTGACCACGTAATCCGCGTCCACGATCGGGCTCCTGCGGATGGCCTTGTCGAGCCCTTCCACGCTCAGGTCGAGGATCACGCGCCAGTCGTCCGACAACTCCAGGAACGAAGACACTCCAGCCTCCACGTTGAGCGTGTCCCCGACGTCGTAGGCTGGCCGTTCCGCCGTCGCCGCGTTCGGCGGCACGCCCCAGTCGTGGTTGGACAGTTCGGCGCTCGTCCAGTTGAACCCCAACTTGGGCGTCAGCCGCGTCAATCCCCACGAGAACGAGCGCGACACTCCGAAACGCGCCGCGCCGCCGCCGATCTGATCGAGCACATCGTGCTCATACCCGAGCTCGAGGTCGACGAGCCCAGGCGGCTCCGCCACGACCGCCAGACCCGCCATGAGCGTGTCCTTTCGGTCCCCGAGGCCCACGAGCGCCGGGCTGTCGTCCTCGTCGTAGAAGCCGATGCGGTAGCTCGCGGTCGCCGCCAACCGCAAGCGGTCGTCGCCGACCAGCCCCGCGCGCAGGTTGGGGCCGAGCAGCTGAATCGGCCCAGCGTTGAAGCTGATCGCCGGGATCGGTTGGAACACGCCGCCGCCCGCGCCGAGGTAGGGACTGCTGCGAGCGATCACACCCACCCCGACGCCCAGTCGCCCGAAATCGCCGAGCACAGAGAAGAGCGCGGTGTCGAGCTCGCGTACCTCGTCCGCGCCGAAATCGAAGCGCGCGCGTGCGAACGACGGCGGCCCTTTCGGCTCGTAGCGGTTCGAGATCGCCACGGGCTCGCGCGGGATGCCGATGAAGTTTCGGTCGATGAAGCCGTTGCGGTTCTCGTCGAGGTGCACGACCAGCGCATATGTGCCTGGCGGCACACCCTCGATGCGGTACACCGCGCGCCCGTCGGCCTCGAACTCGACCACCCGCAGTTCCTCGCGGAACTTGCCGAAAGCATCCGAGCGGTCGAACAGGAGGAAGCGCAGGCGTCCCGAGGGAGGCGCGTTGTCGAGCCGCACCAGCAACACGCCCCCGGTCTCGAGGACGCGCGGCGCGCTCGGTGCGGGCGCGTCTCCCATCGCCGGAGGTGATGACGGCGCGGCGCAGGCACCCGCGGCGCAGGCCAACAGCCAGGCTGCGCAGCGTCGCGCTACGACGCGTGCAACCGACCCGAGTCCCTCGTTCCGCTGTGCGCAATCACCCGCGATTGAGCCACCAGAACGCGGCGTTGAGCGCCGTCGCGAAGGCGACCCATCCGAGGTACGGAAGGAGCAGCCACGCCGCGGGCCCATCATGGCGTTTGACGCGCCGCGCAGTCGCGGCGATCAGCGCGAGCAGGACGACGATCTCGGCCAGCGCGATGTCCGGGCGCTTCAGTCCAAAGAAAAGGCCCGTCCAGGCGAAGTTGAAAACCCACTGTCCTGCGAAGAGGCCGAGCGCGACGGGATCGCGTCGCAGACCGCCGACCCGCCAAACTCGCCAGGCGCTGATCCCGATCAGCACGTAGATCACAGTCCACGTCGGCCCGAACAACCAGCCCGGCGGTGTCCACGACGGCCGCCGAATCTTGAAGTACCAAGCGTCCACCGGCCAGATGGCACCGGCTCCCCCGGCGGCGAGCGAGAGCAGAAGGAAAAGCGGAAGAACGAGCCAATTCCATTTGTGGATGTTGGGCGCCGCGCTGGGCGCCGAGTTCGAGATCAAGATGGTGAGAAGCTCCGGACTGGGCAACGTAACCGTTCACGGGTCGTCATTGTCTTCCGCTCCCGCTCCCGCTCTCTCGCCTGTGTCGTAGAACGTGGACACGATCTCGTGCTGTGCTGACGAGAGGCGTAGGAACCGGCTGGAACGTTGTCGCAAGCGGGAGCGGGGATCGCCCCATGCTGCAGACCAGGCCTGACCCGCAACCGCGATATCTACTGCAGTTCTTGCAGCTTGCTCTGCATCTGCTTCAGCGTGCCGAGTGAGAACCCGCGGTCGTGGAAGAACACGACCTTGCCATCCTTGTCGAGCAGCACCACGCGACCCGGCAAGCCGTCCTCATTGCCGGTGAATGCCGCAACCTTGCTGGCATCCGCATAGAGCGTGACGACGGAGAGCCAATCCTCCTCGGGAATGCCGCGTCGCATGCCACCGTCGATGAAGCCCGAGAACATGCGCGGCAGCATGCCGGGGAGCGTCGGCAACTCGAACGCTCGCACCTTGGCGCCGGCCACGTCGAGCGCCTGGATCCACCGGTCGAGGTCGAACTGGCTGTTCTGCTCGTAGCCGATCATCAGCAGCATCGGCGCGCCGCGGCCGATGTCGGGGAGAGTCACCGACTGGTCGGCGAGCGAAGTGCCGGTGACGGTTGGGAACACTTCGCCGGTCGGGTTGCGGCGCGGCCAGGTGGAGGAACAAGCCGTGAGCACGGTGAGCAGCGGCAACAGGACGAAGGCGATCCGGCGCATGCGTGAAGGCTATTCGCCGCGCCTGCGTCACGCCCACGGCAACTCCCGCTGCCCCGGCGCTGACCGCGCCGCAACGGCACCTGCGGCGACAGCCCCATCGCGGCCAGCACCCGTCGCGCGGGCTCCGGGCCGTGAATCGCTGCACCGGCGGCGCTTACTCGAATGTAGTGAGGCCGACCGAGACCGCGCTTCGCAAAGATCATGGCTTCTAATTCCGTTCATACACCAGAAGATCCCGCTCGCGCACCAGCGTTGATATGGACTCCGGCAGTGAAACTACGCGCAGGCCGAGATTCTCGAGGTCGATGGCGGCGATTCTGGAACGGCGCGCGACGATGACCGCAAAGCGCGCCTCCGGCAATGCCGCCGCTCGTAGCAGTTCGTCGCGCGTGATTGTGCGCGGTGGCCCTGGTTGCAGACCGGCGAAGTACTCGAGCCGCGGCATTTCGGTCGCAATGATCTCCCCCGGCCGCAAACGGGGTTGCAGCCATGTCCCGAGATCGCGCTCCACCACGCGATCGCCTCCGCGGCGCAACGGCAAACGCAGGAGATCGGGCAGCAACACCAGCATTGTGGCAAGCAATCGCGCAGTCCTTCCACGCACCAACCACACCGACGCAACTGCTGCCAGGGGCAACAGCAAGACCCCGAAGCCGGACAAGAACCGAGCATGGCTGCGCAGGAGGGGGACTACTACAGCCTGCAATGCCAGCGGCGCAGCGA
Source organism: Planctomycetota bacterium (assembly GCA_031423015.1). GTDB lineage: Bacteria > Planctomycetota > UBA1135 > UBA1135 > UBA2386 > DATGPD01. The sequence goes on from JANPER010000012.1 coordinate 28,703, forward strand.
GCCAGAGCGCAGGCGCCGACCACGCCAGCTTCCTGGCCCGCCGGAGCGACCACAGTCCCGCCAATGCCAACGGGAGGGTCAGGTAGCCGATCGCACCGAGCGCGCTTCCCGGTACTCGCAGGGCATGCTGCACATAGTGGCCGACCGGGGAGTCCGCCGAGCCGACTCCCTCGTCGTAGTTGAAGGCAGCTTTCGGGGTGAGCGTGAAGCCGCTTCCGAACGCGGCATAGCCGAGCGGCACGCACGCACCGACCAGGACCGCCACCGCGAGAAAGCGGGCGCGCCCGGCTCGTTCGCCAAGGTGCAAGCGAAGCCACCCCAAGAACAGGAGGGCGAGGCCTTCGGGCCGGGTCGCGTACGCGGCTGCGACCGCGACACCGGCCCAAGCGGGTCGAACGCGCGCGCCGAGCAGCGCCCACCCCCACAGCGTGACGGCCGCGTAGAAGCATCCCTCGGAGTGGCACTCCGCGGGGTAGCGTGCGAACCAAAGGCCAAACGCATAGAACGTGGCCGCGAGTCGCGCTTCCCACGCGCCAAAGCAATGCGCCGTCATCAGCCACAGCGGCCAAACCGCCAGGGCGCCGCAGACCAGCCCGACCAACTGCCCGGCGAGCATGGGGGGGAGCGATGGAAACAGCGCTAAGCAAGCGCCGGTGAGCAGCGGGTATGCCGGATGGAACACCGTGCGGAAGGCCCCGCCGAGGTCACCCGCGGCGACGCGTTCCGCCATCCACAAGTAGGTCGCCCCGTCGCGGCTCGGCATCACTGTGCGCCAAGTCACCAAGGCGCGTACAGCGGCTGCAAGCGTGACGAACACTAGCAGCTCGCGCCGCGACCCCATGTCAGTCGGTACCGTACCGAGGCGTCGATTTCTTCTCAGCGTCCACGGTCCACGAGCCATGCGTGCTCTTGCGCGAGCGAGCGCGCCAGAAACGACTCGCCGCGAAAGACGAGGAGGATCAACGTCAGCGACGGGCCGCGCTCGTGCTCATTGGCCACTGCTGCATGCTACGAGTCGGCGTCACGAGATTCACCACGACGGAGCCGACGAGTCGACGCCCCCTTAGGGCCCGGCAAACAATAACTTCACAGTTTGGGCTGGCCCGCGACGTCCGTGGCGGCGTTGCCCGTCCTCGGCGTAGTCCCAGGAATACGACTGCGGCGGGCGCCATGCCCCGAACGCCGCGGACTCACCCCAAACTGCGTACTTATTGTTTGTCGAGCCCTTAGCTACCGATCTACTGCTGGTCGATAGCAGTGGTTGCATGAGTCGAGCCGGTGTGTCGCCTGTTTGGCGCAGGGCGTTGATCGGCCTGAGCCTGATGCTGTTGACCTGCAGGCTGAGTTGCTCAGCCGCGTCGCTTGTTGAAGTCGACGCACAGGTCGTGACGCCGGCCAGTGACCCTCAGCCGGCGTGGTACCCAGCGGTCGGCGCGAGCATCACGCACGTCTTGCTGCACTTCGACGCCAGCCTGGCGGCGGCCCTCGCCCCGGCCTGGTGCGATCTCCTTTCGACTCTCGACGCGGAAGTGCAGGTGACGATCGCTTGTGTCGAGCCGCGCGACGCAGTCGTTGCGCGGGATCTGGCTGCGTCGTGTCGCCGGGGCCGTGACCACGTGGACGTCATCTGCGTTGGCCGTGAGTTGTCGCTTTGGCCGCGGGATGCGAGCCTCGTCCTCGGTTGGGGCGGCGACGCTGATGTGGTGGGGCTGCGCGGCCGAGGCGACCGGCTGCGCCTCGGCGATTTGTGCGCGTCGCGGTTGTTGTCGCACCGCGCGCTCAGCAGTCGTCCATCCCCGTTCACGGCGAGTCTCGACGGCGGGCAACTGGTGTTCGGTGTGCACCGCGCGTTCATCGGCGGGCGTGGCTTGCGTACAGCCGACGCGGTGGCGTGGGGTAAGCAACTGGCCTTCTGGTCACCGGCCGGGGCGAGCCTGGTGGACGCACCGCTGGGTGCACCACACCCGCACCTCGACATGTTCTTCGCGGCTGCCGACGACCAAACTGTGCTCGTTGGCGAAGCGAGTCGAGACGGCGCGACGCCAACCCTGCGGGCGCAGTACGACGTGATCGCCAGTGCATTGCACGCGGCCGGTCTCCGCGTCGAGCGCCTGCCGATGGTGCATCTGGGCGGCGACCGCGTCCTCACCTGGACGAATGTGTTGACGGAGACGCGCGACACGAACATCGCGTATGTGCCGCGCTACGGCGTGGCGCTCGACGCGCAGGCGTATGCGGTCTGGCGACGGTGTGGATTCTCGGTCGTGCCCATCGACTGCTCTCGCTTGGTCGAGTGGGGGGGTGCCGTGCGCTGCCTCACCAACGTCGTACGCTGGCGGGAAGCGACGCCACGTCGGTTCAGCGCGGCGCTTGCCGCAACCGAAGTTGACCGCACGCCGCGTTGCGATCTGCACCGCGTTGACGGCGGACGGTGACATTCAGTCCGCCACGCGCAAGCGCCTCGGCAAAGCCGTCGACGGCGTGGTCGGTGGGCGTTGCCAGGCCGCGGATCTCGTCGACGGGATTCCACGGGATGAGGTTCACCGTGCAAGGGAACTCGCGCAGGGTCTGCACCAACTGAGCTGCGTCGGACGCTCGATCGTTCAGGCCAGCCAGCAAGACGACCTCGAAGGTCACCTCCCGGTGCCGGTGCGCGAAGAACTCGCGGGCCGCACCCACCAGGTCGGCCACCGAGTGTTTGGCGGTTGGCACGAGGCGCCGGCGCAGCTCGTCGTCAGCGGCATGCAGCGACACGGCGAGGTTGTAGGATTCGTCGGTGGCGGCGAAGCGCCGGATCTGCTCCGGGTAGCCGCTGGTACTCACGGTGATGCGTCGCGCGCCCAGGTTGATCCCGGCTGGATCACGCAGGCGCGCCAGGGCCGGCAGCAGGTTGTCGAGGTTGAGCATCGGCTCGCCCATGCCCATCATCACGATGTTGGTCAGGGTTCGTTGCCCTTGCACAATGGCGCGTGCGTGCAGTACCTGCTCGATGATCTCGCCGCGCGTCAGATTCCGCCGGACGCCGTTGAGGCCAGATGCGCAGAAGATGCACGCCACCGGACAACCGGCCTGCGAGGACACGCAGAGCGTGGTGCGGTCCCCTTCGGGGATGACCACCATCTCGATGTGCTCGCCGTCGGCCAGGCGCACCAACGCCTTGTGCGTGTCGTCGCTGGCCGCCTCGACATGGGCGACCTCGCTGGCCTGCAAGGGCATTCCGTCCGCGAGCGTCGCCCGCAAGGAACTCGGCAGGTTGCGGCAATCGGCAAACGAGCGGGCGCCGTGCCGATACAGCCAATGCGTTAGCTGACGCGCTTGGAACGGCTTGCCGCCACGCGCGACGACGTAGTCTTCGACCTGCGCGTCGTCGAGGTCGGTCAACGCGCGCGCGACCATTGTTGGAGCTAGGCGGACTCGCGCTTGCCCGGCTTGCTTTGATCGAAACGGCTACCCAGCCGTTCGATCACGAACTCCTTGGTCACCACGAAGCGCTTGAGGTCGCGGCGACTCGGCAAGTCGTATCGCAGGTCCAGCAACAGAATCTCCATCAGCGCGCGCAACGCACGCACGCCGGTATCGCGCTGCAGCACGAGTTCGGCGATGGCTTCGACGGCGTCGTCGGTCATCTCGAGCCGACAGTCGTCCATCTCGAAGTGGAGCTGGAACTGCTTCAGCAGAGCGTTCTTTGGCTCCTTCATCACGCGCACGACTTCGTCGCGACTGAGCGACTGCATGGGCACCACCACCGGCAGGCGACCGACGAACTCGGGGATCATGCCGAACTCGATCAGATCCTTGGGGTCGAGGTGCCGGATCAGAGCGTCGCGCTCGCGGCTGCTACCCGGATCGGTGTCGGCGGTGACTTCGTCGCCGAGATCTTGGAAGCCGATCGCCTTCTTGCCGATGCGACGGCCGATGAACTGCTCGATGTGGTTGAAGGCGCCGCCGCAGATGAACAGGATGTGCTCGGTGTTGACCTGGATGTAGCTCTGCTCCGGGTGCTTGCGACCACCTTGCGGTGGCACGTTGGCGACGGTGCCTTCCAGGATCTTGAGCAGCGCCTGCTGCACACCTTCACCAGACACGTCGCGCGTAATCGACACGTTGTTGGTGGTGCGCCCGATCTTGTCGATCTCGTCGATGTAGACGATGCCTTGCTGCGCGCGCTCGACGTCGAAGTTGCAGTTCTGCAGCAGGCGCAACAGGATGTTCTCGACGTCTTCGCCGACGTAGCCGGCCTCGGTCAGCGTGGTCGCATCAGCGATCGCGAACGGCACGTCGAGAATGCGCGCCAGCGTGCGCGCGAGCAGCGTCTTGCCACAACCCGTGGGCCCGACCAGGAGGATGTTGCTCTTCTCGAGTTCGACATCAGGTCGGTGGTGGCGTGCGCTCAAGCGCTTGTAGTGACCGTACACCGCGACCGACAAGATCTTCTTGGCGTAGTCCTGGCCGATGACGTACTCGTTCAGGCGGCTGTGGATCTCCGCGGGCGCTGGGATGCGATCCTTGGTCACCGCCTCCTTCACGAAGGTGGTGGGGCGCCCGCCGCGGTGCTTACGTTCCTCTTCCTTGAGGATCGTGTTGCAGATCTCGATGCACTCGCTGCAGATGTGGATGCCGGGGGGCCCGGCGATCAGCGAAGTGACGTGATGCTCGGACTTGTCGCAGAACGTGCACCGTTCCACCTGCCGGCCTTTGCCACCTCCAGACTTCGCCATTTGCGTTGTTCTACCTCGTGCTAGGTGGCCCCAACGACGGGACCGTAGCCCGGAGAGTATGCCAAGCGGCCGCCAGACGGTAGCCCTTTGATGACTGCATGCCGCAACGGGCTCGTCGGCCCTACTTCTTGGTCTCGACGATTTCGTCGATCAGGCCGTAGTCGCGTGCTTCGACGGCGCCCATGAAAAAGTCGCGGTCGCTCTCGCGGCTGACCAGCTCGATATCGCGGCCGCTGTGCTTGCACAGGATCTGGTTCAGCGTGCGCTTGAGGCGCAGGATCTCCTCCGCTTGGATGGAGATGTCGATCGCTGTGCCCTGCACGCCACCCCAAGGCTGGTGAATCATGATGCGAGCGTTGGGCAGCGCGAAACGCTTGCCCTTGGTGCCGGCGGCGAGCAGCACCGCGCCCATCGACGCCGCTTGGCCCATGCAGTAGGTGGCGACCGGGCACTGCACGAACTGCATCGTGTCGTAGATCGCCAGGCCCGCGGTGACGCTGCCGCCCGGCGAGTTCAGGAAGATGTTGATGTCCTGATTCTTGTTCTCCTTCTGCAAGAACAAGAGCTGCGCGATCACCGAGTTGGCGACGTTGTCGTCGATGCCGCAGCCGATGAAGATGATGCGGTCTTCGAGGAGTCGGCTGTAGATGTCGTACTGGCGCTCGCCGCGACCGGTCTTCTCGATGACGAACGGGATGTAGTAGTCGTTGACAACGCTCATGTTCGATCCTTGCTAGGCCCGTTAGGCCCGTAACGCAAACCGGCCCTGGCTCTCAACTATCGGTGATTTGGGCGTTGTCTCTGAGGAAATCGCGCACCCGACGCTCCAGGATGCCGAGGCGGAGATCGCCCATGAGATTGTTCTCGTCGTAGTGCTTGCGCACGGCGTCGGGCGTGACGTTGTGCTGGGTCGCGAGCGCTCGGATGGCCTCTTCCGCGTCGCCCTCGGTGACGAAGATCTTCTGCTGTCGCGCCACGGCTTCGAGGATGAAGAAGATGCGGACCCGCTTCTCGGCCTCCTGTCGGGCCTCGGCCTGCGACTCTTCCACCTTCTGCTTGATCTCCTCGTCGGCCATCTTGGCCTGCTTGAGGCGATTGCCGTAGTTGTTGAGCTGCGCCTTGGTTTCGTCCTCGACCAACCCCTCCGGCAAGGGGAAGTCGTGGGCTTGGATCAACTCCTGGATGCACTGATCTTCTTGTCGCAGCTTCTCCAGGCGCGCTTTCTCCTCGCCGATCCTGGTGCGCAGGTCAACCTTCATCGCCTCCAGCGACTCGAAGTCATGGCCCTTGGCGAACTCGTCGTCGATCGGTGGCGGCTGCACGCGGAGCACGTCGACAATCTGTAACTCCGCCTCGCCGGTCTTGCCGCGCACGGCTTCGACTGCAAAGTTGGGCGCGAAGGTGATCGCCAACTTGCGCACGTCATCTTTGACGCTGCCGCGCAACTTGTCGGCGAAGTCTTCTGGTGCCGTGCCGGCGATCGGGATGGTGGTGTTGAGCCGCATGCCGGTCTGCGTATGCACGACCTCGCCGTCGAGGCGATACGTGGCGTTGGCCTGCACGAAGTCACCGTCGGCGGCGGGCTCGGCGACCGGTGCCAACTTGCGCTTCTGCCCGCCCAGCTGCTGCAGCGCCGACTCGACATCCTCGTCGGTGGGCTCCGTCTTGGTGCGCGTGACCGCGAGGCCCTTGGTCTCACCGATCTCGAACTGCGGTCGGATGTCGAGGTGGATCTTGAACTCCAGCGGCACCGACGGGTCGAGCGGCGAGTTGTCGAGGCCCTCGAGCCGCGGACTGCCGATCAGCGCCAGGTCGCGATCTTGCATCGCTGCCTGAAACGTCGCTTGCACGAGGCTCTGCTTCGCCTCCTGCTGCAAGGCCGGACCGAAGCGATTCTCGATGACCTTGCGCGGCACCTTGCCGGGCCGGAAGCCCTTCATGCGCACTTGAGTCGAAGCGTCGCTGTAGGCGTTCTCGAGGTGCGCGCGGACCTTCTCGGCCGGGACCTTGATGGAGATCGTCTTGCGGCACGGGCCGGTGTCGGCGACCTGGAATTCCATGACTAGTGTGGTGAGGGCTGGGGGGGTGTAGGCCGACGCGCCAAGATCACCTGGCGCGCGGCGTCGTGGCCGAACCAGACATCTTGTCCGGCCCGAGGGCCCGGGTCAACGTCAACGTCGCCGTAGGCTGGAGGGAGCTTGCGGGGGGCTGCTCAGCGGGTGAGATCTCGCACCAACGCGCGCAAATCCGCTTGGTCGGTCAGCGCCTGCTTGAACACGCTGTCTTCGACCGCGGCTTGATCCAATTCGGCCTTGGAAACCAGGGACTCCTTCAGGATCTGCGCGGCCCGCCGGTACTGCTGCAGGCGGACGTAGCAGCGCGCGCTCCACACGTTGTATTCGCGCTGCATGGTCAAGGATCGGGCGCTGCGCAGGGCTTCCTTGAAGTCCCGCAACGCGTCGTTCCACTGCTCGAAAGCAAAGTTCGCCTCCCCGCGGGTGGCCTGCACGCTGGGCACCTTCGAGTTCTTACGAACCTCCTTGTCCAGCTCTTCGAAGAGCTCCTTGCGGCCGCTCTTGTCGCCGAGGGCAAGCATGGTCTGCGCGCACGCCCGGCCGAGTTGTTGGATCTCACCCGTCTGGATGATGCCGCGCAGCCGCGTGATCGTCGGTTCGTGTCCCTTGGGCGCGACGACGGCCAAAGCGTGCACGACGGCGCATTGCTTTGGCATGTAGAGCTTGCCCGAGTCCAACAGGCTGAGCAGGGTGGTCGCGGCGTCACCGTCGCCGACTGCGTGGCGCTTCAAGAGCGCCACGTAGGTCGGCAGCAGCGAGTCCTGGGTCTCTGCCCGCAAGGCCGCCAGCACCTTGGCTCTGTCGTCGCTGCCGCAGAACTCGGTCAAGAACTCGAGGCAAGCGTGACGCAGCGTCAGTTCGCCGCTGCTCAGCATGTCGGCCACCTTGGGGGAGGCGCCGTGACGACCGAGGGCGCGTAGCGCGTGGATGGCGGTCGCCAAGTTGCTCTTGGGGAGCGTGTCGAGGGTGCCCTCCAGGAAGCGTCCCGCCTCGACGTGTCCGCTCTTGCCGAGCAAGGGGATCGCGAACCCGCGCGCGATGCTGTTGTCACTCTTCATCATGTCGATGAGTGGCGGCACGAAGCCGGCGGGCCCAAGGCGCGCCAAGATTCGCGCGCTGTTCGCCGCCGTGTTCAGGTTCTCGGGCGACGGGTCGTCTGGGCGCAGCTTCTCCAGCAGCAAGGGCACGAGGCTGTCGCCCAGCGCCGCCACTTCCTCGACGCAGCGGTCGAGGTAGACCCGGTTGCTGGGGACCCCGTAGTCCATCGCCAGGTCGTTCATGTAGGGCGCCAGCGCCGCCACCATCTTGGGCCGTAAGCGCTCGTTGCGGGCGCGCGCCAAGGCCGGAAGGTCACTCAGGCGGGCGCCGGCTTGCGCCGCGGGTGTCGCCAGCAGGAGCCCGGCCACGAGAAGCCCAGCCAACAGAAGCGCTGCTCTGCTGCTGCGATGGGCAGGCGGCGCGCCTACGCGCCGGTTGGCCCGAGCTAGGGAAGGCGCGGAGCACCCGGCGCCGACGGAGTAGGAAAGGCCGAACGAGGCCTGCATCCACGCATCATAGACGGAGGCGCTGGCGGATCGAGGCCTCGATTGGCGACGAAGGCGCCGCGTAGGCAGCACGCAGTTCCTCGCGGTGAAGCAGCACCCAGTCCCACATGCTGCCGCTATCGGCGATCGCGGGGCAGAAAGTCCAGGCGGCGTGCCAACCGGGTTCGGTCTCGGTGGCGAGCGGTGCTCGCGATGGCGAGATCGTCGCGCCGAGGCGGTAGTCTCTGCCGCCCCGAGCCCACCATTCCCCTCCTCCTTGCGCTTGCGTGACTTCGATGTGATCGTGATTGGCGGCGGCCATGCCGGCGCCGAAGCCGCGCTGGCCGCCGCGCGCCTGGGCGCTCGTACGGCCTGCGTCGTGCTCGACCCGGCCGCCATCGGCCGCATGTCGTGCAACCCAGCGATTGGCGGCATCGCCAAGGGCCAACTGGTGCGCGAGATCGACGCGCTGGGCGGCGAGATGGGTCTGGTGACCGACGCGAGCGGCATCCAGTTCCGCATGCTCAACACCAAGAAGGGCCCCGCCGTGCGCAGTCCGCGCGCGCAATGTGATCGTCATGTCTACAACCGTGAGATGGCACGTCGGGTCAGTGCGCAGCCAGGCCTCGACGTGATCGCCGGCGAGGCGACCGAGATCGTCGTGCAGCAGGGGGCGACGCCGCGGGTCGAGGGCGTGAAGCTCTTGGATGGGCGCACCCTGCGAGCGCCGGCGGTGGTGCTCACGACCGGTACCTTTCTCGGCGGCAAGCTGTTCGCCGGCGCGTGGGAGGCGCCCGGGGGACGCATCGGCGAGGGCTCCGCGAGCCACCTGTCATCGAGTCTGCGCGCGCATGGTCTGCGCCTGTCGCGCCTCAAGACCGGCACCCCGGCGCGGCTGCACGGCAAGAGCATCGACTGGAGCCGACTCGCGTCGCAACCCGGCGATCACCCGCCGCGACCGTTCTCGTTCCGCACCACCTCGATTCCGCTGCCGCAGGTCGAGTGCCACATCACGCACACCACGCCCGCGACACACGATGTGATCCGTCGGCACGCGCACCTGAGCCCGATGGTGCAGGGGCGCATCCAGGGCATCGGCCCGCGTTACTGTCCGAGCGTCGAAGACAAGGTCGTGCGCTTCCCGGACAAGGAGCAGCACCTGGTGTTCTTGGAGCCAGAAGGTCTCGACGTGCCCGAGATCTACCCGAACGGCCTGTCGACTTGTTTGCCCGCCGAGGTGCAGGAGCAGTTCTTGCGCACGCTCCCTGGTCTCGAAGAGGTGGTCGTGCTGCGACACGGCTACGCGGTGGAGTACGACTACCTCGAGACCGATCAGCTGCGCGCCGACCTGCACGTCGCCTCGCTGCACGGTCTGTTCGCCGCCGGGCAGATCAACGGCACGAGCGGCTACGAAGAAGCAGCCGGACAAGGCATCGTCGCGGGCATCAACGCGGCGCGCTTTGCGCGCGGTGCACCGCCGCTCCTGTTGGATCGTGCCAGCTCGTACATCGGCGTGATGATCGACGACTTGTGTCGGGTCAACCCGCGCGAGCCGTACCGCATGTTCACCAGCCGCGCCGAGTTCCGCTTGCAGCTGCGCGCCGACAACGCCGATCGCCGCCTCGCGCGCGTGGCCAAAGAACTCGGCTTGCTCGATCAGTCGGCGATGGCCGCCGTCGAGCGCAAGGAGGCCGCGATCGCGCGCGCTCTTGCGGTTCTCGGCTCGGTGCGCAGCGCGGGCAAGACGCTGCGCGAGTTGCTGCGGCGTCCTGACGTCGATGTGCCAAAACTGGCGAGTGAACACGCCGAAGTTGCGGCGCTGTCGTTGACCGCCGACGAGATGTCCGAGGTCGAGGCTGAAGTGAAGTACGCGGGCTACGTGGATCGACAGGCGCTCGACGTCGAGCGGCTGCGCAAGATGGAAGGACGCGCCATCCCCGTCGGGTTCGACTTCAAGCGCATCGTCGGTCTGTCAAACGAGGCGCGCGACGCGTTGCATCGGCGCGCACCGTTGACGCTGGGCGAGGCCTCGCGCCTGTGTGGGGTGACGCCGGCCGACCTCAACCTGCTCCTCGTGGTGCTAGCGCGCGGTGAGCGCGGGCTGGCCGGCGTCGCTCCTAGCCCTGCAGCACCGTGCGCATGATGTCTTCGGTGCTGCCGCCCTTGCCGTCCGCCATCACCTTGCCGACCTTGGCGCGCGCTTCCTTCTCGGTGTAGCCCAGCACGATCAAGCCCGAGATCGCGTCCTCGGTGGAGCGGGGCAGCAGCGCGACCTTGGGCTCAGACGTGGGTCGCAGCTCGAAGCGCGCCATCGGCTCGCGTAGCTCCAGGCACATTCGATCGGCGAGCTTCTGACCCACGCCGCGCACCCGCCGCAGGCTCGTGGCGTCGCTGGCCAGGATCGCGCCGACGACTTCGGCGGGGCTGAACGTGCTGAGCACGGCCAAGCACACCGTAGGGCCGACGCCCGACACCGTCATCAGCTTGCGCGCGAGGTCGCGGTCGAGCCGCGTGCCGAAGCCGAGCAAGGTTGGCGCACCGTCGACCACGTGCAGGATGGTGAACAGCGTCGCCTCTTGGCCGGCGCGCAGGTCGCGGCTCGTCGGCAGCGGCACCTTGAGCTCAAAGCCCACGCCGTGCACGCGCAACACCGCGCGCGCCGCGAGCGCTTCGACAACTTCGCCGCGGATGTGGTCGTACATGGCATCCGCGACCGGCGCGGCTCAGCCGCGCAGGGACAGGCCCAGCTCGTCGAGCTTGGTCTTGATCTCGTTGAGCGAGGTCTGACCGAAGTTCGGGCATGCCAGGAGCTCGGCTTCCGTCTTGGTCGCCAAGTCGCCGATCGTGCGCACCTTGAGAAGGTCGACGATGCGCCGGCTGCGCACGGACAGATCGAGTTCGGAAACTGGACGACGCATCGGGTCGGGGCTGTTGGGATCCGGCGTCTCTTCGGGGGAGAGCTGCGGCACCTCGGGTGCCCCGAAGTCGCGGCCGGACAGTTCCTCGACGGTCATGCCGAGACGGAGACCCTTGTTGCGCAGGATCTCTTTGATCTCGTTGAGCGAGGTCTCGCCGAAGTTCTTGTAGCTCAGCAACTCCGGCTCGGACTTCTTCACCAGATCGCCGAGCGAGCGAATGTTCATCTTCGCCAAGCAGTTGCGGCTGCGCACTGACAGCTCGAAGTCGTTGATCGGCGTGCGCAGGATCTTGTTGCGCTTGTCTTCCCGGCGCTCCTGATCCTCGTCGTAGTACATGTTCAGCGCGGCCGAAGCATCGCGCCGGAACAAGCGCGCCCGCGGGTTATTCGGCTCGCACTGCAGCGCGAGGTCGAAGCACTGCATCGCGCGGCGATAGTTACCGGCATCCTCGTACAAGATGCCGAGATTCACCACGCACGATAGGTTCACCGGCGGGTGCATCAGCGATCGCTCATACAGCTCGCGTGCCTCCTCGTCCTCGCCGCGCAGATCGACGTTGAGGGCCAAGCGGAACAGGGCTTGCCCATGGGTCGGGTCGTGCCGCATCGCTTCGTCGTAGCAAGCGATCGCCGCCTCGGTGCTGCGGTCGAGTTCGTGCGCGCGACCGCGGTAGTAGGCGGCGTTGGCCGGCGGCAGCAGGCTTGCGAGCTTGTCGACGGCCGCGAGCAGCTTCTGACCGTTGCCCCGACGATCGAGGACTTCGAGCGAGGTTGCGGCTTGGTGAGCGTCGGTCTTGGCCGCCGTCAACACCTTGTCGGCTTCGTCGAACTGGCCAGTCTCACACAGGCTGCGGGCGAGACAGTTGGCGACCACGGGGTTGCTCTTGTCTTTGCTCAACTCGGGCACTGCCTCTTTGTGCCGGCCCAGGGCCCACAGCGCGATGCCGCGTTTAGTGCCGCTCGCGTTGGGGCTATCGACCCAGTCGCGCAGCTTCTCCAGCTGATGCAGCGTGCTGAACGCCGCGCCGCGGAAGTTGCGTAGCGCTTCGTGATCGATGCGCTCGGCCAGGAACTCCATCGGTGGCCGATCCAAGGTGGCGTTCGAGTTACCGGAAATCTCGGTCATCGGCAGCATTCCTGAGTCGAGGTGTCGGCGCGGCAGGTGTGAGGCGATGCCCGGCGTCTACAACGCGCGGCTCAGCGACCACCCGGTCCGCGGGAAAGGGTCAAGAAGGGTAGCGCCGCGGCGAATTGGATCAAGGCTGGCGCGCGGCTTGCGTACACGACCGTCAGCGTGGCCGGCGGCCACAGCCAACGAGGCTGATGTCGGCGCAGCGCCGACCAGCATCGACCCAGCTTGCTGGGTCGCCAGAGCTATGCCGCGCTCTGGCGCGGCATGGCTCGCAGAGGCCGCCGACGCTGGTGTTTCTAGGTCGCTTCTCCTGCCGCTGCCGCCAACCGGGTCTTCGCGCCACGCGGAGAACCGCGGCACGAGAAGCTCAGCGCGGCAGAGCCGCAACCAACGAGACGCGAGGGCGGCTGCATGAACGGCTCTGCCGCGAGTCGTGAGCCGTAAGACGTAAGCCCTCAGGCCCAGCCCGCTGCCTACCTGTCTGACCGCCTGTCCGCGTTCTGGACTTACGGCTAACAACTTACGGCTCATGACTTTCCACAGCCGAAACATCTACGCGCTTCGCGAAGATGCTTCGGCTGTGGAACTCAG
>JANPER010000013.1:0-3623 GCA_031423015.1 Planctomycetota bacterium
CACCACGGCACCGGCATGGGGGTCCGGTAGAAGCGCGCCACCATGGTTACGGGCGATGGCTCACTGTCGAAGCCCATCTTGCTGGCGGCGGCAAACTGCGCTGAGCACGGCGGGAACCAGGCCTCGACGCGGCCGAACCCGCGCGACCGCGCGTCGCACATGGCATACGCGAGCGCGGTTTGCAAGGCATCCGCGTCGTCAGGATCGCCTGAGTAATCGGCGAGTGCCATGATCGAGTCGGCACACCAACCAGCGCGCAGCACAAACGCCGCTCGCAGGCCGGTCGATGCGCGCTCGCGGACCACGAACAACCGGTGCGGCATGGGCGCATCGGCGAAGCGCCAGTTCAGGAACGCCGCGTCGCGCACGGCGGCGAACGGGTAGGCGTGGCAGTTCGCTCGCCATAGCGTGTCCACGTCCGACTCGAATCGACTGACCGGCATCACGGGCAACGGGGTTGGCAGCGCCGCCAGCGACTGCCACCGTCCCGGGGCAAACAAGTTGGCGAAGAGCGTGGGCACGGGCGCAAAGATGGGCACGTAGGCGAGCTGCCGACAGCCAATGCGCAGCGCGCGGGGGTTGGGGAACCCATAGCCGGCGACACACTCCCGGGCATTGCCGAACACTTCGAAGTAGCGCCGCGCCGTGTCGATGAACACGCGAGTGCGTCGCCAGGCGGGATCGACCATGCTCTCGACTGGCTGCGTCAGCACGTCGGTCGCACCGCGCACGCAGTAGCGCACCACCAGCGCCGCATACTGCGCGACGACCTCGTGCGTCGCCTCGTCGACCGCCAGCATGATCTGCGACTTGGTCGCGTCGCTGGCGAACTTCCAACGCCAGGCCGCAAGATCACGCGGCACGAACCGCGCATCGCCGACGCTGAACACGCGATTGAACAGCCGCACGATCCCGTGTTCATCACCCGACTGATACGGGCGTACGACATACCTCCCGTCCATGGGTACTCCGGCCATCGGCTGCTCTCGGCGTGAGTTGGCGCGCGTCAAGCCACCGATCAGCTCACCTGCGCCACAATGCGCGCCGCCGCCTGGCGGGTCAAGGCGCGCGATCATCCCTTTCATCCCCACCAAGCCGAGCACGGCCGGCCCACCGTGGGCCTCTTGGCCGACCAGCTGGGCGAACTGGCCACCGGGCTGCGCGCGTTCGTCGACGACCTCACCGCCCATGACCACATGCAGCGCGTGCTCATCCTCGTGCACTCCGAGTTCGGGCGCAGCGTGGGTGAGAACTGCAGGCTCGGCACCGAGCACGACGACGCCGGGATCGCGTTCTTGATCGGCCCCGCGGTGCATCCCGGGATGCACGGCCCCGCCTTCGACCTGCAAGCCTTCGAGCCAGACAGCGCCCTGCGCGGTGTGGCGTTCGGCGCGGACAGCATCGACTACCGCTCGCTGTACGCGACGATCCTCGAACGCTGGTTTGGCCTCGACAGCGAGCGGGTGCTGCGCGCGCGCTTCCCACTGCTCGACGCCGTGCGCGCATGAAGCCGCTGGTCACGCTGCTCCTGGTGGCAGTGCCGGCAACGGCGCAGCGTCACTTGGTCGTGCCGCCTGAAGCCGCGACTGCCGACGGCAACGCGGCGGATCAGACGCCCTTCGGCACCGACCGGTCGCGCCATCTGCACTACCTCGATGCCTCGCTGCTCACAGCCATCGCGCCGGGAACGAGCATCCGCGCGATCGCCTACCGTCGCGATGCCAGGGCGCTGCCTGATCCGATGCGACGCGTCCTGCCCGGTGAACCAAAGCAACAGCCAGCCTGGATCGTGCGTCTTGGGACGTTCACCGGTGACGCGCGCCGTCCACCCCCTGAGTTCCACAGCCGAAGCATCTTCGCGAAGCGCGAAGATGTTTCGGCTGTGGAAAGACGTAAGTCGTTAGCCGTAAGCCATAAGCCATAAGCCATAAGCAAGATCGGCTATGCGCACTGTTGGAGCTTGGATAGAGACGCGTTCTTGGCGGCGATGATGGCGGCGATGATGGTCCTGCCGCAGTCGGTGACGAGATAGCGACGGATGCCTTCGACCTTGGTGATGACTCCGTGGGCACGCAGGAGTCGGAGGGAGCGGGTGACGCTGGCGCTGGCCTTGCGACGCTGCGCAGGATCGTCGGCGACGAGAGGGTGGAGAAGTGGGACGAGGTCTCGGTTGCGGAGGCCGTTGGCGATGAACTCACCGCGACCGATCGCCTCGATCAACGCCAGATCGGAATCTGCCCACGGACGTAGACCACGGACACGGTGGCCGGAGAGTTCTGTGGGCTTTGTGATGGGTTCGAGGATGCGGCCGAGCGGAGTGTCGACGCGGACCGTCGCGAGGGCGTTGAGGTAGCGGTGGGTGCACGCCTTGCCAGTTCGCGCCAGTCGCCGCAGGTCGACGACACCCTTGCGTAGAGGCCGCGGCATGACGGGGCTGTCGGGCTGACCCTGCGCCTTGCGACGTACTTTGAACTCGCCTGGGTTGTTGACCGTCAACTCCGGGCGCAGGACGCAGCCGAACTTGTCGTACATCTTCAATGAGTTGAACGCGGCGAAGTGCTTGACGCGCACGCCCTCGATGCGCCTCTTGTAGTCCGTGGTGATCTCGCCGCGGTACTGCCCGACGAGCTTCTTGCCCAGGAAGCGCATGACATCGGGACTCTTGAAGTTCTCCATCGCGTAGCGGACGAAGGACGGATAGCAGTCCGCCAGCGCCGCGGCGTCTTTGAACATGACGTCGGTCGCCCATTCCGCTTGCCATGTGGTCCAGTAGAAGCTCTGGCCGAGCGCATCGATCAACGCATCGAGCATCGGGTTGGCAGTGATCGCGAAGTCATCGAGGACCTGTGGCCATCGCTGCGCGAGGAAATCGTCCATCAGCTCTTGCGCGCGCTGGGGATTCGCAATCCAGGGGAAGCAGTTGTCGGCACGCTCGTACCGCATGCGGTGCTCGTCAAGGCGGCGGCCTAGCCAGTCGCGACCGTTGAGGCACACTCGCACTTGGAAGGGAAACCAGCTCTGGATCCGCACGTGCCCAAAGCCGAAGCGCTGGTCGAAGAAGTAGTGGTAGTAGTGCAAGCACTTCGCGGACTTGCGCCGGAACTGCTGCGGGTGTTCGCGAGTGCGCGATCGACGGACTTCCCACGTCCAACAGGGGTCGAGTGCCGAGAGCACGCAGATCGGGCCGAAGCGCACCTTGCGGTCGGCCATGTACTTCAGCGCGACCGACTCCTTCGAGACGTTGGGCGATGGCAAGTAGTGCACCTTGCCGTGAAGACGAGCCGCCTTGGCTTCTGCGTCCAGGCGCACCGCATCGGTGAGCGCCTTGGCAAACGGCTCGAAGTCCTTGAGCAGGACATGCTGGCTCGCGAGGAAGTCCTGCATGCCTTCCGCGTAGCGGAACCGACTGAGCCAACCCCTGAACACGATCCGATCGAAACCGTCGATGACCCCGATGATCTTGTCGCGGAACTGAGATAGAAAGTGTCCTTCCGGTGAGCGTGTGCAGCGGCGAGATTCTGCATCGAAACGCCACCGTGGCGTGATCGCGGCTGAGGTTCGCCGGGCAGTCGCCAGCCGATCAGCCTGTCGTGATCTCGGCAACGGCAGCAGCACGCGCAGCC
>JANPER010000014.1:0-17900 GCA_031423015.1 Planctomycetota bacterium
GCGGCAGAGCCGCAACCAACGAGACGCGAGGGCGGCTGCATGAACGGCTCTGCCGCGAGTCGTGAGCCGTAAGACGTAAGCCCTAAGTCCCAGACCGCTGCCTACCTGTCTGACCGCCTGTCCGCGTTCTGGACTTACGGCCAACAACTTACGGCTCATGACTTTCCACAGCCTAACCATCTTCGCGCTTCGCGAATATGCTTCGGCTGTGGAACTCAGGGCACGATCACGAACTGGAGTCCGTCGGCGGCGAACAGCGGGGTCGCGCAGCCGGGTTGCGTCCAGATCGTCTGCACGAAGAGCGAACGGTTGATGAGGAAGGGACTGTTCGGGATGGCGAGCGGTACGCGCGCATAGCCGAGCGCGCCGCCCGGGATGGCGACCTGCACGTTGGGCGCGGTCGGGTCGAGCCACAGGTCGACGCCGAGCACGCGAAGCGCGGACGGCAGCGCTCGGCTGCCGATCCAGAGGATGCCGGATCCGGTCGCGGTCGCGCGGATCGCGCCGACGGCGAAGTCGGCGCTGCCGACGCGGGCCCACGTGGTGACCACACCGCGCGGTGCGCCGAGACAGCCCGCGGTGCTGGTGCCGAAGTTGGCCGCACCGATCGCGGGCACCGATGTCAGGTTCAACGAGTTGGCTTGCAACGTCGGCGAGTTGGCCGGCTGCCCATGGTTGCTGCCCGACGAGTCCTGCAGGGTGCCGTTGAGGTTCCATGTGCTGACTTCGCCAGGGACACCGCCGAGGTCGAGGTTCATCGTCGATGCGATCTCGGCGCTGGTGCGCGCGAAGGGCCAGAGGCGCACCTCGTCGATCTCGCCGTTCCATTCCTCGATCCCGGGCGCCGACAGATCCCCGTTGCCGATGCGCAGCGTGTTGCCGGTGTCGGCGATCGCGCCGGTGTGAGGAACATTGCTGCCAGCCTGCTGCCCGTTCACGAAGAGACGAAGGTTGCCGCCGTCGTAGGTGGCGGCGAGGTGCGTCCACACGGCGAGCTGGCCGGGGGCGAAGGGCCACGTCAGCGTGCGCGTGCCCGCGGGCGTACGCACCCACCAGCCCAACACGGTGCTGTTGGTCGTGGCAGCCTCGACCCGCAGCATGTAGCTCACGGACTGCGGGCTGGAGTCTTGCCGCACGATCGTCGGCCAGCGCCAGCCCGAGCCGATCGTCGAGTCGTCGTATGTGACCCACGCTTCGATCGTGATCCCGCTGCGCGGCACCAACGTGGGTTGATAGGGAACATCGACATACGAGTCGACTCCGTTGGTCAGGCGCAAGCCGACGTTCTGGCCAGCGAGGGAAACGGCGAGCGTGATCGCGAGAAGCACGGGGATGCGGTGGTGCATGCGGGATGGTGGCAGCGAGGGAGGTCGCAGAAAGGGCCGACTCTGGGGAGCATAGCGGCGGCGTCGGATCGGCTGGGCTCACGATCGCCGCCGCGTTCTACGGCACAGGCGAGAGATCGGGAACGGGAGCGGGAACGGGAGCGGGAGCGGGAGCGGGAGCGGGAGCGGAAGACAACGGGCGACCTGTGAACGGTTACGCCACCGGTGGCCGCCTACTTACGTTCCGCCAACCAGCGCTTCACGCGCGCGTACCAACTGCTTGCGTAGCAAGTGGCGACGAGCGCTTCGTACTTCGCCCAGCCGTCGTCGCGCTTGCCGGCGTTGAACGCGGCGCGCGCCTCACCGGCCAGCTTGTTCGCCGGCGACTCGTGCTTGTTGCGCAGCGCGGCGAACGCCTGCATCGTCGGCTTGGCCACGTCGGCGAACTCGAAGTGAGCGCGGAACTGCACGAAGTCGTCGATCCAGCGACCGTCGGCGTTCTTGTCGATCGCGGCGCGCAGCCGTTCGGCGTCGCGCTTGGCGTGCGCGTCGATCTTCGCCATCAAGGCAGCGGCGCGCTTGCTGGCCTCGGGCGACGGCTTCTTGTCGCGCGCGCGCAGCACGGCGGCGCAGGCGTCGCGGAAGTCGTCGCGCGCCGCGGCCGTTTCAGCCGTGGTGAGCAAGGCGTCGACGTCGTCGCTGCTCATTTCTTGGAGCCAGGTGATCGCGTTCGCCCACGGCAAGGCGATGAACGCGTGCGGCGCCTTCGCCGAAAACAGCTTGGCCGCGGGAAAGCCGAACTCCAGCAGGCGCTCGAAGCTGTCGCGCCCCTGGCTGAACGCCACCGCCTCGTCGTGCTCGCCGTGCACCACGGCGATCGGCAGCCGGCGCTGCGCCGCCTTCACGTCGTCCTTGTCGAACACGTCGGGCTCGTTCTGGATCACCATGCCGGCGGCGATCGGGAACACGCCGTCCACCAGGTCGGCAAAGTGCATGGCGAAGAACCAGGTCAGGAAGCCGCCTTGCGAGTGGCCGCCGACGTAGACCTTGGTGAGGTTGAGCTTCTGCCGCAGCTCGCGGATCAGGTCGGCGACCAGCGCCGGACTCTCGCGGTCGGTGTTGGGGAAGCCTTGGTAGGTGCTCTTCCCCATCCAGTTCACGTAGGTGTAGTTGTGCCGCGGATCGTCAGGCGCGCTGTCCTCGTTCCACAGCTCGCCGTCGACGCCGATGATGACGAAGTGGTCGCCGAAGCCGTTCGCCTGCGCGATGGTGTCGAGATACGGCTTGCTCGCGTAGTTCGAGCCGTGCAGGAACACGATCGCCGGGACCTTGTCGCCCGCCTTCCAGCCCTCAGGCGCGCGCACGTGGTAGGTGAGGCGGTTGCTGCTCACGGCGTCGACGATCACGCCGGGCTGTGGCGCCGCGTCGCGCGCGTGGCCTTCGAGGCGACGGCCGAGCCAGGACCACTCGCCGCGCTGCGACTTGATCGCGCCGTACAGCGTCTTGCCCTCGTCGCGCAGTTCGCCCCACAGCGATCCGGTGCCGAGCGGCCCTTGGTAGGTGAGCGTCATGCGTCGGCCTTGCACTTCGCCGCGCACCTTGTGGAAGCCCGCCGCGCCGAGGATGCCGCTGAACGAGCTGCCCTTCTGTTCGAGTTGCAGCATGCCCCAGCTCGAATGCCAGTAGCCCGCGAGCTTGCTCGGTTGGCCCTGCGTCGCCTTCTGATCCTGCCGCCAGCCGCGCATCTCGTTGTTCTGTCCTTTGCGCCACGTGCCGGCAAACGCGTGGCCGCTGGCGTCGAGTTCCACCGCGCCCTCGCCGCGCTGCTCGCCCGCGGTCCAGGTGAAGGTCAGCTGCTGGCCCGCGACCTTGCCGGTGAGTTTGCGCGGCGGATCGTCGGTGCCGAACTGGCCGGCGGCGTCGGCCTTGGTCTGGGTCAACTGCATGACCCCCTGCGTGGTGAACCACGTGCCGGACCAGACTTGTGCCTGCGCGGGAAGCGCAGCGGCGAGAACTGTGACGAAGAGCGAGCGACGCATGGCGGGCGCATTGTGCCGCGGCGGGGGAGAGGCGTCTCGTCACGGCCGCGTCACGCGCTGCGGGCGAGAAGGCGGTAGGGGTGCCGTACTGCGCAGTTGCGCACCGTGAGGTTGCGGCGAAAGCAGCGAGCTGTGCGCTTCGTCGCAGTTCTGGGCGCCGCGTTGTGTGCACGAAGCGCTTCGCGGCGTGCGCCACGGACAGAATGGCGTGTCGCGGTCGCTTCGCGGCCGTCGCAACCCGTCGCGTCGCGATTCCGAAGCGCCGAGGCGGCCGCGCAGAGTGTCGCGTTGCTGTTTCTCGTGCCGCGTTGGCCGATCAGGGTGCTTCGTCGCGCGTTCGAACCGTCGCGTCGCGGGCGCGAAGTGCCGCGCCGCGTGCACGAAGCGTCGCGTGGCGCGCACGAACTCTTCCGTTGCGTGCGAGGATCATCGCGTCGCGTTTTTTTTCGCCGCGCCGCGTCGCGTGATCGCCCCGCGGCCGTCCGTGCAATCACTCCCTGCGTGTCATGCAGTACAGCAAAAAACATGGTCCTGCGTGAGACCGACAGAACCCCCTCGACGCGTTGAGGGTCAGGTCGGTCGTGGCCGGCATGCGCCGGCTGGCGATTCTCTTGGTGTGCGGCGCGCCGCCGACCTTCGCGCCGCGCAGGGCTGCTCGAAAGGAGCATCCATCATGAACCGTTCGATCACGAAGAAGTTGGAAATGGCCGCGCGCGTGCAGGAGTTCCAGCGCGCGCATCCCTATGTGGATCGCAACCAGGCGGCGGTCGCGGCGCAGTTCGCCACGCGTCTTGCGCAGGCGCAGGCCCTCTTGGTCGCGGAGCACGCTCAGCAGGCCGCGGCGAGCGCCGCCACGCGGCAGCGGCGGGACGTGCGCCGCGCCCTGGAAACGCGCGTGATGCGCGGTGTGGCACGCATCGGCGCGTTCGCCACGCGCGGTGAGGCAGCGGTCGCCGATCGCTTCTCCGCGCCGCCGCACAACAGCAGCAACGCCGCGTTCCTCGTGCGGGCGTCGAGTCTCCTGGAGGTGGCGCGCGCGCATCACGAGGCGCTGACCAGCCACGGCCTCACCCGCGCGCAGCTCAGCGAGTTCGCCGCGAGTCTGACGCGCTTCAAGGCCGCGACGGCGGAGGCGCAGACCACGCGCCGGCAGCACCGCGAGACGCGCGCGAAGCTCGCGCGCGCGGCCACGGACCTGAGCGAGCTGCTGAACCTGCTCGATGTGTTCAATCGCGCGCGGCTTGGTGGCGATGCCGGGTTGCTGAGCATGTGGGTTGGTCTGCGGACGGTGGGGCGCGGGGCGGCGAGCCGTGTCCGGCGCGGGGCGTCGAGCGAAGCGTCGGCGCCGCCGTCGGTGAGTCCGACCGTGACTCGGCCAGCGGTTCCACCGGCGATTCCGCCGGTGAGCGCGCCCACCAACCCGGCGCCGGCGGTCGGCGACGGCGGGGGCGAACCTCCGCGCAAGGATGGATTCAACCAAGCCGCGTGAGGAAGGCAGGTTGGCGAGCGCCGGGGTCAGGCGGCGCGTTGTTCGCTCCCTCGTGAATAGTCCGGGCTAGTGATCGCGTCGGCTCGCAAGTAACTTGCGGCTGACATGTCTGCGGACCGCTTCATCGTTCACCAGCGAAAGGTCGCGCGCGCGTCGCAGGATCATCGGCGCGCTACCGCGCTGGCAGTCCGGAGCCGCTTGCCGGCGATCGTCGACGAGCTGGCGCATCTAGGGGCAGTGCGCGTCGTGTTGTTTGGTTCCGTGGCACGCGGGGAAGCGGACAACGATTCCGATCTCGACCTGGCCGTCTTGGGATTGCCCGGCAGCAAGTTCTTCGAAGCGATGTCGAAGGCGTGGACGGCCGCGGGTCGACCAGTCGATTTGGTGCGCTTGGAGGACGCGCCGCCGACGCTGCGCGACCGTATCCTGGCCGAAGGCGAGGTGTTGCACGATGCTGGCTGAGGAGCGCCGCCGGCTCGAGTTGGCGCGTCTTGCAAGCGAGTTGCTTGCCGACGCGAGTGTGCTCGAATCCGTGGCGCGAGGCTGCGCCGAGGCGCAGCCAAAACTGCGCCAATCACCCGACCGAGCCTTGCTCTGCATGCTCGCCGTCGACCTGCACCGTTACTTCACGGCGGTCGAGAACGTGCTCGAACGCGTCGAACGGGTCATCGGCGCATTGCCGCCGGTTGGCCCGTCCTGGCACAAGGATCTGCTGGTCGGAGCAAGCCGTGAACTCGCGGACGCAAGACCGGCGATTCTGTCGCCTGCCGTGATCCCTGACCTCGAGGCTTTGCTCTCGTTCCGTCACTTCTTTCGGCACGCGTACGCCGTGGAATTCGATGCCGTGAGGTTGGACGAATTGGCGGCGCGGCTCGCTCGCGTGCATGGCCAGGTGGTGGCCGACCTACATCGCTTCGTGGCCCACCTGCAAGCCGTCGTGTCGGGTATGCGGAGTTGAAGGCCGCGCCCACCCGATGGACTACCTGTCGTTGAAGCCGCGCTCGAAACCTACCCCTGTGCCACAAGCCTGGCCGCTTGCAGCGCCAGGTCGTCGAACTGACCGGCCTCCACGCAGAGCGAGAACTCGGCCCGCCAGCGCCGGTAGCCGTCGAGCCGCAGCGCGATCTGGAACCTACGTGACCAAGGCGATCCATGCTGGCGAAGATGATCAAGTCCCCGTCGAGACTCGCCCACTCCCGATCACCGGTCCAGCCGCGCCAGTCACGCGCGATCGAGGCGATCCCTTCGCCGAGGTAGGCATTGACGCGGGTTTCGGCGACCAAGTGGGGGGACTCGAAACGAGCCAGCCAGTACTCGTCCCCGTCAACGGAGAGCGTGAAGAGGGCCGCGGTGTCAGCGCACTTGAAGGACAGCATCCTGCGGACCTAGCCTTTTCAACGTCTTCGACTTCTCCATCAAGTCACCCGCACGCACACGCGCGCCCCTTCACACCCACGAGTTCGTGAGCAACTCGCCCATGCCGCCTGCGCCCGGCACGATGTACTGCACATCGTTGAGGCCGCGCTCCAGTTCGAGGTGCGTGCCCGGCAAGGTGTTCAGCACGTGGTCGGGCGACAGGCCGCGGTCGAGGCGGCCGGCGTAGATCTTCACGTCGGGCGCGGTCTCGCGCAGGCGCACGATGGCTTCGGGGGTGACCATGAGGTGCGCGGCGATGATGGCCTTGGGGCGGCCGCCGAGCTGGCGGTAGATCTCGGCCGTACGTTCCACGGTGCCGCCGGTGGCGCCCATCGGATCGGGGATCAGTACCACGGCGCCGTCGATCGAGCCGCCGATCTTGGTGCCGTCGAGGCGCACGCCGGTCACCTGGTGGCTCGGGTCGATCGTGCGCGACATGTTGATGAAGTCGAGGCGCACGTTCTGGGCGGGCAGCACTTCGCCGGCGACCTCGTAGCAGGTCTGTGACGGCAGGATGCCGGCGCGGATCACGGCGCAGATCACCAGGGGCGTTTTCTGGCACAGCATGCGGCCGCGCACGAGGGCGCGCGGTTCACTGGCGGTCATGCGGGTGGCGACGCGGGCCTCGACGGTGGGGAACTCGCGCGCGAGCACGGTGAAGCACAGGCGCTGATAGGCGGAGCGCACCAGGGTGGGCAGGCTCTCGATGCCCGTGTCGGGTGACCCGATGCGCGCCAGCAACGACTGCAAGAAGGGATCGTCGAGCAGGGCGACACCTTGGCCGTAGCGATGCTCCAGCAGCATGGCCAAAGGATAGCAGGACGGGGCGGCGATCGCGTAGCGCCATGGCGTCGAGGCTGCGCCCCGTTGTGCTCTTGAGGTGAGGCAGGCGAGTTGGGTGGTCGCTTCCTCCGCGCTCGCTCTGCTACCATCCCGCGGTCTCTGTGTCCCGACCCATGCTGCGATTCCTCTGCCCCGCCGCGTCGTTTCTATTGAGTCCCCTGCTGTCGCCCTGCGCCATGGCGCAAGCGCCAACGGGCGACGAGAGTGAGCCGCAGGGGCTGACCATCGTGATCGTCGACGTGGGCCAAGGCTCGGGGATGGTGCTCAAGACGCCGAACGGCGTCGTGCATGTGATCGACGCTGGCGAGGACGGACGCGGCAACGCGGCGATGGTGCCGCTCATCCGCTCGCTGGGCGCGACCAGCTACGGCTTCACCTTCATCACGCACTACCACCTCGATCACAGCGGCGGCCTCGACGAGGTGTTGAACGCGGTGCCAGCGCTGCCCTTCACGCTGTGCTACGACCGCGGCGACGCCGCGGCGAGCGGCGTGGCCTACACGACGTATCGCACGGCAGCCGGCAGCCGACGGCGCACGCCTGCGCTCGGCCAAGTGATCGACCTCGGCGGCGGCGTGACGCTGCGCGTGATCGCGCACAACGGCAACGTGGTGGGCGGGGCGAGCGTGCCGGTGGTGGGAACCAACCAGGAAGAGAACGCGCGCTCGCTGACCATGCGCGTCGACTACCGCAACTTCTCGATGTGGGTGGCGGGCGACCTCACCGGCGGCGGCAGCGCGACGCCCGACGTGGAAGGCCCGGCGGCGCTCGCGTGTGGCAACGTCGACGTCTACATCTGCAACCATCACGGCTCGGTCACCAGCACCAGCGCCAACTTGTGGGCGCGACTGTCGCCGGACTTGGCGATCGCCAGCAACGGCACCGACAACACCTACGGCCATCCGCACAACGAGACGATGGCGCTGGTGAACGCGGCGGCGCGTTGTGTGCCGCTGGTCAACACCACGGTCGGCGCGCGCAAGTTCGGCTACGGCGTGAGCAAGGGCAACGTGACGATCACCACCGACGGCGAGCGCTACCGCGTGCGCACGCCGACGATCGGCACCCTCGACTACTTCGTCGACGAGGTGACGAACCGCACGCCGGTGGTCGGCGACCTGGTGATCTCCGAGTTCCAGCGCGACCCCAACGCGGTCGCGGACTCGTCGGGCGAGTATGCAGAGATCACCAACGTCGGCGGCGCGCCGGTGTCGCTGCGCGGCCTGCGCTTCTCGTCGACCTCGGGCGTGATCACGTTCGGCGCCAACCTCGCGCTCTATCCGGGCCGACCGATCTTGCTGTTGGCCGACGGCGACGACAGCCGCAACGGCGGACTGCCGTTCGGCGTCACCTGGCCGGTCGCGTCGATCGCGCTCGGCAACAGTGGCGGCACCATCGCGGTGCAGACCGGTGGCGGCGCCAACCTCGACAGCGTCACCTACACCTCGACGTTCCCGGGCGGCACCGGCATCGCGTCGGAGCGGCGCAATCTGTTGGCGTCGGGCACCAGCGCCAACTTCGTGGCGGCGACGCTCGCCTACGGTGGCGGCGATCGCGGCTCGCCGTCGCGCCGCAACCTCGGCGATGCCACTGACGCGCCGGGTCGCATGGTGGTGGAAGCGAGCCCGAGCGCGGTGACGCTGCGGGCCTCGGCGATCAGCGATGGCGGTCTGCTGAGCATCATCGGCATCGCCTTTGGCAACACCGGGTTCCCGTTCTTGAACGGCGTCGTGCCGCTCGACCCCGACGTGTTGTTCATCACCTCGACCAACCTGCCGGGCTTCGTCGGCGTGCTGCCGAGCGAGGGCTATCGGTCGCTGACGTTGGCGCTGCCCAACCCGAACCCGCTCGCCGGCTTGCCGGCGTTCGCGGCGCACATCGTGATGAATCTGGCCGTGCCGTCGTTCGGCGCGCTGTCGACCGCCGCACCCTTCGTCTTCCAGTGAGCTGATCTTTGCCGCCGACGTTCCCTGTGGTCATCGCACGCGATGACATCCTCCGCCGCGTGCACGAGCTGGCGCGCGCCATTGCGCTCGCGCATCCCGCGCAGCCGCCGCTGCTGCTCGCCGTGATGGAAGGCGCGCGCGTGTTCGCCGATCAACTGCGCGGTCTGCTGCCCGGCCAGCCGCCGTATACCGAAGTACGCGCCAAGAGCTACGGCGCGGGCACCGTGAGCAACGGTGCGGTGGAGGTGATGCTCGGCAATCAGCTCGACGTGGTCAGCCGCGATGTGATCGTGATCGAGGACATCGTCGACACCGGCCGCACGGTCGCGACGTTGTCGGCGCGGCTGCGCGACCTCGGCGCGCGCAAGGTTGAGGTGGCAACCCTGCTGTCCAAGCCGTCGCGCCGCGTAGTCGAAGTGGAGCTGCACTACGTCGGCTTCGAGATCCCCGACGAGTTCGTCATCGGCTTCGGCATGGACGTGGCCGGTCGCTACCGCGACCTCCCGCACGTCGCCGCCTACCGCGAGGAATGTGTCTGACGCGCTCGTCCTGCTACGGGCCGAAGTCGATTTGCCAGAACGACACGTCGTGCCATTGGCCGAACTTGCAGCCGACGCCGCGGAAGTTGCCGACGTGGCGGAAGCCGACGGCCTCGTGCATCTTGATCGACGCGGGGTTAGGCAGGGCGATGCCGCCGATTGCGGTGCGGAAGCCCGCGTCTTGTAGCCGGCGCAGCAGCGCCTTGTAAAGCACGCGGCCGATGCCACGGCCATGGTGCGTGGGCTCGAGGTAGATGCCGGTCTCGGCGGTGCGCGCGTAGGCGGCGCGCTCGCGCCAGCGGTAGGCCTTGGCGAAGCCGGCGAAGCGCTGGTCGACCTCGACCACGAGCCACGGATAGTCGGCGCGCCCTTTCTGCCACTGCGCGCGGAACTCCTGGTCGCTCGCCGGCTCGGTCGCGAAGTGCACCGCGGTGGTCTTGATGTAATGATTGGTGAGCGCGTTGGCCGGCGCGACGTCGCGCTCGGTGAACTCGCGCACCACAACGTCGGCGTGTTCGCTCATTGGCCGATCAGCTCCTGCACGAGGCGCGGCGCCGGCAGCACGTCTTCCATCACCCACAGGATGTAGCGCACGTCGACGTTCACGTTGCGCGAGCGCTCGGCGTTCCAGCCGAAGTCGCCGGACACCGCCTCGAACACGCGGTCGAAGTTCAGCCCCACGAGTTCGCCCTTGCCGTTCACCACGCACGAGCCCGAGTTGCCGCCGGTGGTGTCGGCGTCTGACAAGAAGCACACCGGCACGTCGCCGAGCGAGGCGTCCGCGAAGCGGCTGGCCTTGCGCTTGTCGGCCGCGGCCAGCAGCGCCTTGGGGTTGGCGAACGGCTCGGCGCCGCTCTCCTTCTCCAGCAGCCCCTGCACCGTGGTGCGCGGGTGATACGTGGCGCCATCACGCGGCTCGTAGCCCTTCACGCTGGCGAATGACACCCGCAGCGTGCCGTTGGCATCGGGATAGAACTTCTTGCCGCGCCACTTCTGCTGCGCCTCGAGCCAGCGCGTGCCCACCGCGATGCGTCGCCCTGCGCGCGCCTCGTCGCGCGCCGCCATCGCCTTACGTTCCTTGGCCAGCCCGCGCGCCAAGTCGACCAACGGGTCGTCGCTCTTGGCGATCGCCTCGGCGCCGGCGGTCGCCAGGTTGGCGCGCGCGTCGAGGTCGAGCAGCTTGGTGGTGAGCACGCGCCCCACGAGCGCCTCGATCGGTTCCTCAGGGTCGGCCTTGGTGAGCCACTCGGTGCCGGCGAGCCGTTGCGCCGCGGGCAGCATGCGGGCCTCTTGCAAGAGCAAGCTGAGGATCGGGATCTGCACGGTCTCCAGATCCGCGATCACGTTCGTGCCGCCGAAGTCGCGCTTGGCATTCTTGCGCGCCTCGATGACATCGCCCTCCGGCCGCGTTGCCGGAGTGTCGACCATTTTCAACGTGTTGCCGATCAGCGGCAGGAAGCGCTCGTCGCCGAGCAAGCGCAGGATCAGGTCTTGCTCCATCGTGCGCCGCTCGTCGGCGTCGATCTCCTGCATCTGCGCGAGCACATCGCCATAGTCTTTGCGCCGCGCCTCGCTTTGCGCAACCCAGGCAGTGAACTGCTGCTCCTCGGCTTGCTTGAGTTCCACCGTGCGGTTGCGTCGCAGGCCCTTGATCATGCCGAGCGAGTTCTTCTGCACGTTGGCGATGCTCTTGATTGTGCTCGCGTACTGCAGCGCCTTGGCGTCGCCCGCCGCGCTGGCCGACTCCAGCGTGGCGATCAGGTCGCTCAGCAGTTTGTAGCGCAGCGGGTAGAAGACGCCGCCGCGGTCGGCCACCGCATCGGCCGTGAGGTAGCGCAGCGTGCGGCCGGGGTAGCCGAGCACCATCACCAGGTCGTCTTTCTGCACGCCCGCCCTGCTGACCCTGAGCCAGTGCTCCGGCTTGAACGGCACGTTGTCCTTGTCCCATTCCCGCGCCGTGCCGTCGGGCGCGGCGTAGGCGCGGTAGAACGAGAAGTCGCCGGTATGGCGCGGCCACTCCCAGTTGTCGACCTCGCCGCCGAACTCACCGATCGCGCGCGGCGGCGCATACACCAGGCGCACGTCTTTGAGTACGGTCTGCACGATGAGGTGATACTCGCGGCCCTCGAAGAACGCGGCGACGCGGCACTCGGTGTTCGCTTGCTGTTCGCCCTCCTTGACGATCGCCTTGATCTCCTCCTGCGTGCGCTGAAAGCGTTCGAGGTCCGTCTTGGCTGCGGCTTGCGCCGCGTGCACGCGCTGACTGACATCGACGATGCGGCGCACGATCGACACCGTCAGACCCTTGCACGGCACTTCGTCGCCGAGCGTCGCGGCCACGTAGCCGTCGCGCAGCCAGTTCTTTTCTGGCGTCGACAGCTTGTTCACCGCGTCGAAACCACAGTGATGGTTGGTGGCGACCAAACCGTCGGCCGACACGAACGACGCGCTGCACCCGGCGCCGAAACGAATCGCCGCCGACAGCACGCCACCTGCTTCTGGGTGCCAGAGCTGGTCCTTGCTCAACTGCAGCCCGCGTGCGCGCAGCGCGTCCCAGTCCATCTCGCGCACCTGGCCCGGCAGCCATTGACCCTCGTCGGGCCGCGTGGTCAACGACAACAACAACAGGGCAGGAAGGAGAACGCGCAGCGGTGCCATGTCGGCACCATACGGAGGAGGCGCGGGCAGTGCGAAGTGGTTTGGCGCGCGTCGGTCACCTTGCCTGGCTCGATGCACGCAGCATCGGCTCGGGACGCGCGACGTCAGCTTCCCCGCACGAAACGCACGCCCTTGTGTCCCTCGAAGTCTGCGTCCTGCGTCCAAAGAGTCGCGCCGAAAGCCCTTGCTGTCGCGAGCATCACGCTGTCTGCCATCGGCAGCCGCTCCGCCAGGGAAAGGCGCGCCGCGGCGAGCGCCAGCGCAGCGTCTAGTCCCACTACGCGTCCCTGGTGCATGAGGGCGATGGCCTGCAAAGCGGCCGCCTCGTCGCGCTGCTGGCAAACCCGCTTGTACACCTCGAACAGGCTCAGAGCCTGAGCAACAATTGCTCAGGCTCTGAGTTCCTTGCTGGTGGGGGAGGCGGACCCTCCCCCACGCCGGCCGCGACACGCGGCCTCCCTCTCCTCGGCGCCTGATGGGCGCCGGGCGCATGCGGCGGGTCGATTCTTGCTCACGCTCTCAAGCTCGGCACTACGAGCTGGGCCGTGTTCTCGATCGCGCGCGCGAAGAATCCGGCGTTCTTGCCGTCGGCGAGGTACGCGATCCATCCCGAGGAATCGACAACGTTCACAGGCGGTCTGGCTCGCGCTCGACCGAGGTGTCGAGACCCTTCAGGAATCCGCGCATCTGTTTGATCTTGCGAACGGGGATCAGCTCGATGCGATCCTCGAATGCGAGTGCCTGGACCTTCTGGCCAGGTTTGAGGCCCAGCAGATCTCGGATCGCCTTCGGGATCACGATCTGGAACTTGGGAGAGATCGTGATGGTCGTCATGCTTGTGGATCGATGCCTAGATCGTCTTACCAAGACTACATCGATCGAGAGTCAGCGCCACCCCCATCGGCCCCATCGGTCACCTTGCCTGGCTCGATGCACGCAGCATCGGCTCGGGACGCGCGACGCGCACCCGCGGTGGGTCGGTGGCTTCGACCTCGATGTCGCCGACTTGCCCGGTTTCGAGCACGCGGATGCCGCGGCGCCGCGCCACCGACGACTGCGGCGCCGCTTGCGTCGGCTCGCCGCCCGAGGCGAGCGCCAGGCGCGGACGCACCGCGTCGAGCAAAGGCGTGATGGCGCCGTGCGTGCGGCCGTGATGCGGCAGGAGGAGCACGTCGGCGCGCCTTGGATGCGGTGAGTCGAGCCACGCGCGCACGCCGTCCTCTTCGGCGTCGCCGGGCAGCCAGGCGGTGAAGGTGCCGAGGTCGGCGTGCACCCACAGGCCAAGGTCGTTGCTGCGCGTCGAGGCAGGCGGGGCGGAGCGCGTCAACGTGATGCCCGGCGTGGGCGTCGCGCGGTCGCCGGGGCGCACCAGGACCAGGCGCGCGCCGACGCGCAGGACCGCCTGCGCCGTGCGGCTGTCTTGCATCTCGCTGGGCATCGCCACCGCATCGACGCGCGCGCGGCGCAGCAGCAGCGGCAAGCCGTTGGTGTGGTCGGCGTCGGCGTGTGTCAGCACCACGAGGTCGACGTGGCGGCGCGGCGCGATGGCGCGCGTGAGCGCGTGGGCGGCGCGCGACGGTTGGTTCAAGCTGCCGCAGTCGACGACGACGATGCGTTGCTGCGGCAGGCGCAGCACGCACGCTTGGCCGTGGCCGACGTCGAGCACGGCGAGGCCTTGTGTGTGCGGTTGCGGCCAAGGCACGAAGTGCGGCAACGACAGGAGCACGCAGAGGCCGGCGGCGCCGCGACGATTGGGCCACGCGAGCAGCGCCAAGACGCCGAGCAGCGCGCTCGCCGCCAGCGCCGGCAAAGGTGGTTGGCAGATCGCCAGCACCGGCGCGCCAGGCAGCTCGGCGAGGTGCTCGACGCACGTCATGTAAGTGGACACGGCGGCGCGCAGCGGCCAAGCCAAGAAGTCGGTGGCGCCACCGAGGGCGCCGATGGCGGCGACCACCAGGCCCAGCGCCAACATGCAGGCCACCAGCGGACTCAGCAGCGGCGTCGCCAGGATCGTCCACGGTGCTAACTGACCGAACAGATGCAGGGTGATCGGGGCGGTGGCGAGCGTGGCCCACGCCGACGCGGCGAACCCGTACGCCAGTGCGCGCCAGCGCGAGCACGGCCGTGGCGGCAGCGGCGTGAGGGCCAAGCCGGCCACCGCGGCGTAGCTGAGGGCGAAGCTCGCGCTCCGGGTGTCGAGCGGTTCGAGCAGCGCCGTGAGAATGCCCGGCGCGGCCAGGGCGCCGAGCGCTGGCAAGCGGCGGCCGCTGCGTTGTGCCACGAGCATCAGCGCGAAACCCACCAGCGCGCGCACCACCGGCGGATCGAGACCGGTGATCGTGCCGTACAGCGCGACCGCGACGAGCACCAGCCACGGCGTGTGCAGCGGCCGGCGCGCGCCGCGCAGCAGTACGGTGAGCATGCCGGCGAGCAAGCTCACGTGCGCGCCGCTGACCGCCAGCAGGTGACTGAGCCCGGTGGCGCGGTGTGCGTCGGCGATGTCGACGTCGACCTCGTTGCCGTGCCCGAGCACGAGCTGCGTCAGCACGCGGCCATGGCGCCCCGGCACCGCGCGCAGCAGCGCCGCGTGTAGGGTCAGGCGCAGCGACTCGGCGGCGGCGCCGAGCGAGTGCGCGGCGTGCACGTGCAGCACGCCGCCGTCGGGCACGGTGACGACGGGCATCGTGACCGTGGGCGCGCCGGTAGGCCGCACCGCGAGCGTGCCGAAGGCGCGCACCTCGTCGCCGGGGCGCAGGCTGGTACCGCGCGCGAAAACGCAGCGCGCGCGCGCCGCGCCGCGCGCCACCACGCAGCGCACGTTGCCGCGCACGTCGTCGACCGCTAAGCGGCTCACCACGCGGCCGGCGAGCAGGACCGGGCCTGGGCTTGGTGGAACGGGCGCCGTCGGTTCGGGCACGAAGGCGCACAGACTCGCCGGCACCGCCAGGCAACCGACGTTCAAGCCGCGCCGCAAGAGGGCGGCGACGAGCACGGGGGTGAAAGCGATCGCGATGCCGAGCACGCCAAAGAACTGTGGCGCGAGCGCGCCGGCCAGCGCCGCGCCGGCGCCGAGCCCAAGGGTGGATGCGCGCCGAGACAAGACCGCGGTGCTGGAACCGCCGACACGAAGTGAGCCCTTCATCACTCACCTGTGGCTCGGCCGGCGCGATTGGTTACAGGCAATCTCGCAAACTCACGGCGGCCGCTCGCGGCTGCCAGAAATGCGAGGGGGTCGAACCGGCCGCCTGCTAACTTCGTTCGTCATGGCGCGTGCCCTGTATCCCGGCAGCTTCGACCCAGTGACGTTCGGCCATCTCGACCTCGTGGACCGCGCGTTGCGCTTGTTCGACACGGTCACCGTGGCGGCGGCCGAGAACATCACCAAGCAGCCGGTGTTCTCGCTCGAGGAACGCTTGCACCTGCTGAAGCAGGTGTTGCCGGCCAAGGTCAAGGTCGACACCTTCCGCGGCCTTGTCGTCGACCACTGCCGCACGCACGGCTACGACCTCATCATCCGCGGCCTGCGCACGATGTCCGACTTCGAGTACGAGTATCAGATGGCGATGACCAACCGGCATCTCAACCCGCACGTCGAGACCGTGTTCGTGATGCCGAGCTTGCAGTTCTCCTACGTGTCGTCGTCGCTGATCAAGGACGTCGTGCGCAACGGCGGCGACGTGAGCGCGTACCTGCCGCCAGCGGTCGACAAGGCGCTGCGCGGCAAGCTCCAGCGGTGACGTCTTTCTTGCTGGCGGGCGACGCCGCGCTGCGCTCACATCCTGTCGATGCCGCACCGGCGCGACGCCGCGCCGCGACGTCCCGTCTTGGTTGGAGTTCTTATGTCGCGAGTCGTTTCGACAGATCGTGCACCGGCCGCCATTGGCCCCTACAGCCAGGCGCTCGTGCACGCGGGGCTGGTCTATTGTTCTGGGCAGGTCGCCCTCGACCCCAAGACCGGGCAGCTGCTGGAGGGCAGCGTCGGCGAGCAGGCCGACCGCGCCCTGCAGAACCTGGGTGCGGTGTTGCAGGCGGCGGGTTCGGGCTTCGACAAGGTGCTGCGCACCACCGTGTTCTTGACGGCGATGGCCGACTTCGCCGAGATGAACAAGGTCTACGAGAAGTTCTTCACCGGCACCAAGCCGGCGCGCTCGACGGTGGCGGTGAAGGAGCTGCCGCGTGGCGCCAAGGTCGAGATCGATTGCATCGCGGCGGCGTGAACGACCTCGGTCTGGCGGGCGCGCGGCCATGAAGTTGTCGGCCGGGTTGCCGCCGCGCACGGCTTCGCAGCGCGTGTTCGTGCTCCTGCTGGGCGTGCTCGCGGTCTTGCTGCCGGCGCTGGTCGCGGGCTGGCAGATCAGTAGGCCGGGCAGCGAGGTCGAGTATGAGCGGCTGCGCGAAGGCGTCGCGGCGTCGCAGGCGCCGACCAGCCCGGCCACGCTCGCCGCGCGCGTGGTCTACGACGCGACCGCGGGCGACGACGTGGCGGTGGGCCTGCAAAGCAACCCCGGCTCGACGCTGTCGCGCGCGCGCTTGGCGATGCTGTTCGCCACCCTGGTGATCGGCGGCTTGCTCTACCTGTTGGTGAGCGCGTGTCGTGGCGGTCTCACCGCGATGTTTGCGTGCTTGGCGTTCGCTGGCTTGCCGGCGGTCATCGAGGAAGGTCACGTCCTGCGCCCCGAGCCGCTCGCCGCAGTCTTCGCGCTGCTCGGCAGCCTGCTGCTCGCGGCGTTCGCGTTCATGATGATGTTGCGCCGAGGCCGCGGCACGCTGCGTCGTGCGGTGTTGCTGACGGGGCTGATGCTGCTGGTCGGCGCCGCCTTCGGCGTGTCGGCCGCCGCGCTGTCATCGGCCAGCGTGCTGCTCTTGGTGCCCGCGGGCGTGGCGACGTTGGCGTGGGCGGTGCAGACCTGGACGTGGGTTCGCCTGCTGCGGCGACAGCGGCTCCACCGCCGCCTGCTCGCGCCGCTGGCGCGAAGGACGTGGCCATGGTTTGGCCTGGCGGCGCTGTGCATGGCATCGACGTCGTCGGTGCTGTTCGTGCTGTCGCAGCACGGCGTGGTCAAGACGTTGCCGTCGGCGTCGGCCTTCGGCCTGCTGCCACCCTTCGGCGTGCGCAGCGTGTTGGTGGTCTTGCTGATGGGTCTCGGCGCGACGCGCCTCGTGCTGGAGAGCGGCGTGCATCTGAGCGCGCGTCGCGTGCATCCCAGTCTGGTGATCGTGCTGTTCGTGGCGCTGTCGCTGATGCACCACTTCTTGTCCGGCGCTGGCGTGAGCGCGCTGCTGCCGGCGTGCGCCGCGGCGATGCTGGTCGGCGAGGGCACGACGATGGCGTTGGCGATGTTCGCGACCCTGCTGATGCTGCGCGTGCATCGGCGGCAAGAAGCGGCGTGAGCAGGACGAGTGGGTCTGACACGTTCGTCCTGCATGGACAAAGGCTGCGGGCGCGGAGTCCAATGCGCCGCCATGGAGGAACTGCTCCGGCCCATTGGCGGGTAGTGACCCGCCACGCGGTAGGATGTCGCCGACGTGTCGCCTCGAACCAAACCGCTGCCGCAGCATGATGCGCTGAGCTGGCTGACGCGCGCGATCGAGGTGACCTGCATCGCCGTCGCGCTCGCGCTGCTGACCTGGCACGGCGTGCGGTT
>JANPER010000015.1:0-54848 GCA_031423015.1 Planctomycetota bacterium
GATGCTGAGCATCTCGGTGATGCGATCGTCGTGCTCGCGGCTGGGAGACGGGGGATCGTCAGGGGTGGTCGACGACATGCAGCGAAGACCTCGTTCGCGCCGCGCACGATAGCCGGGTCACGCGAGAAAGGAGTCGTGAGACTCAGCGGCCGCTACTTCCCGATCAACGCTCGAGCCTCGACGCGGAAGCCCTCCGACCCGACCCCGTCGAGTCCTGCCGACCCGGGCCGCCACCGGCGTCACCAGGTGCGCCAGGTAGCCACGCCGTGTGGCCGTGGGCACGCCCAGGCACGCCGGCTCGGTGGCTGGCTCGGCGTAGGTGCCAAAGACGAGGTCCGACGAGGGCATTCATGTCAGCAGCCGTCGGGCCGGGTGCTGACCTTGCCCTGGATGTGCAGGAGACCAGACTTGGAGGACGGCGGAACACGCCGTTCGCGCCGAGAGTCAAGTGCAGTGGTCCGGATTTGGTGCCGGGGAAAAAGACGTCCGGGATCGCGGCGGGCAGCACAGTTTCCTGCGCGGGCGATGGCGGCGCCGGCTGATGGCGGCGTTGCGCGGCGTGTACGGCGAAGGCGAGGAGTGCGAGCGCAGCGGTGATCGAGTCGCAGCGCGCAACGAACAGGAGTGGACGCCGTGTCGAGCTCGAGTTGGTCTTCATGCCGCTGAGGGCGTGCGAACCGGGGTCGAGACTCGTCACCGGCGAGTCACGGAGCATGCCGATGCGGACGCACCGCGGGGTTGGAGACTCGCCCTTTGTCTACTTCGCGCCGATCAGAGTACGGGCCTCGGCGAGGAAGCTCTGCGCCTCCTGGTCATCGGCGTGCTGCGGCATGACCTCATCGAGCCGCGCGAGCAACTTTCGCGCTTCGTCGTGGTTGCCAAGCTGCTGCTCGGCCATGGCGAGGAAGGCGAGGCCGGTGGGGTCGTCGGCGCGGCCGTCTGCGGCGCGGAGCTTGCGAGCGCGCAGCAGCGTCGTCCGGGCTTCGGTGTACTCGTGGCAGCGGTACTGCGCGATGCCGAGCGTGTTGACGTGGTAACAACTCGCGTCGATCTCGACGGCCAGATACGCCATAGCCAGCGCGCGACGCGCTTCGTCGGGCGACACGGTTGTCTCCCTGACGATCGCCCAGGCCTTGGAATTCAGAGTTCCGGAGTCTTCGAGGTGTAACCGGAGCGCGTAATGTGCTTCGTCTAGCCGATTCAACTCGAGTAGGAGCAAAGCCTTCACCGCCTGGATGTTCGTGAAGCCCTGTTCACGGAAGCTGGACGCCGCCTCGACCTCAGCCAAGGCTTCGTCCAAGCGACCGAGGTGCCGCAGGCAGCGCGCCAGCACGACCTGGTCGGTCGCGGCCCGCTCGGACATCGGGACCAAACGCAACTTCGCGACGGCTTCGTCATGGCGCCCCGCCTTCTCGGCCGCCAGTGCGGCTTGTCGCCACTCCGGGGGGGCGCCAGTGCCCGCACCAAGGCTCATGGGCCCCAGCTGTAATAACACGAGCAACAGAACGGGTACGATTGCGATCCCGCCCAGCAATCGGGGTTTGCGCGGATTGAACAGCCCCGCAAACAGCAGGCCTGCGCTCAACAGGACAAGGACGAACAGGACCAACACGAACACAAAACGCAACGCGTTGGACGCCGCGTCATGGCTCAGGAGGATGAGGATCAGCGCGACAACCGCGGGCATGATCAAGTACCCGATCACCAAACCGCTCCGGGTCGGCGCCGCCTGTCTCTTCCAATAGGAACGCACCCTTCGCAATAGGGACGACTGGTACGCGCGCACCACCTCGCCCCCCGCGAACGCGCGGAGATCCTCCCCGAGATCCGCCGCGCTTGCGTAGCGTTGGTCGGGCTCGCGCGCCATCGCCCTTTCGCAGATGGCGATCAACTCTGCTGGCATCTTGCGAGTGAGCCTACGCAGCGCCGCCGGCGGCCCGTCGAGCACCCAGCGCAGGATCGCGTACGGCGACGCCTTCTGTCCCGGCTCCAGGTATGGCTGCCGACCCGTGAGCAGCGTGTAGAGCATCGCGCCGACCGCGTACACGTCCGAGCGTTCACCGAGCTGCTCGATGTCGCCCCGTGCCTGCTCCGGCGACATGTAGCAGGGCGTGCCGACGACCGCGCCGTCCATCGTCAAGAGCGGCGAGTCCGGATCGGACTCCGCCTCCTGCGAGCGGTCAGTGCGCACGCGGCTGCGCGACGTCGTGTCTTCCGGCCGGATGCGCAGGTCGCGCCCGTCTGCTTGCCCCAGCACCTTCGCCAGGCCCCAGTCCATCACGTAGACCTCGCCGAAGCGGCCGACCATGACGTTGCTCGGCTTGAGGTCCCGGTGGATCACGCCCTTGCCGTGCGCATAGGCGAGCGTGTCGCACACCTTCAGGATCACTTCGAGCGCGCGCGTGGTGCTCCAGCCGTCGCGGCCTTCGTGCGCGAGCTTGAACACTTCCTCGGCGGTCTGGCCCTGCACCAGGCGCATGGTGAAGTAGACGCGGCGGTTGGAATCGACACCCAGCTCGTGCACGGGGACGACGCCGGGATGGTCGAGCTGGCCGGTGATCTGCGCTTCGTCGAGGAAGCGCTGCAACACGTCGGCATCGACGCTCGGCGTGGCTCCGCTCGGCTCGACGCCTTTGCCGAGGATGACCTTCATCGCCAGCGGCCGGCCGAGGTCGTGGTCCCAGGCGCGCAGCACCGCGCCCATGCCGCCGCGACCCACCTCACCGTCGAGCCGGTAGCGCTCCTCGGCGGGCTGCGCGCGCGCGGCCAGACGCTGCAGGCGCTCGGCGGTCGCGGGTGTGGATGGGCGCGCGGGTGACACGGCCGGGTCTTGGCCGGCCGCGCGCGCTTCGCTCAGCATGCAACGCAGCCCCTCGGCGTGCTCGGGATGCTCGGCACAGAAGCGCGCGGCGACGCCTTCGCGCTCCGCCTGGGGCAACGCGAGGATGCTGAGCATCTCGGTGATGCGATCGTCGTGCTCGCGGCTGGGAGACGGGGGATCGTCAGGGGTGGTCGACGACATGCAGCGAAGACCTCGTTCGCGCCGCGCACGATAGCCGGGTCGCGCGAGAAAGGAGTCGTGAGACTCAGCGGCCGCTACTTCTCGATCAACGCTCGAGCCTCGACGCGGAAGCCCTCCGACCGGGCCGCGTCGAGTCCTGCCGACCAGGACCGCCAACGGCGT
Organism: Planctomycetota bacterium; assembly: GCA_031423015.1. Lineage (GTDB taxonomy): Bacteria > Planctomycetota > UBA1135 > UBA1135 > UBA2386 > DATGPD01. The sequence goes on from JANPER010000015.1 coordinate 3,185, forward strand.
CACCAGGTGCGCCAGGTAGCCACGCCGTGTGGCCGTGGGCACGCCCAGGCACGCCGGCTCGGTGGCTGGGCGCACCAGCAAGAACGCAGTTTGATTCACGTGACCGCTGCCTCGGGCAGCGGCGGCGCCATGGATTGCATCGTGCATGGCCAACAGCGTTTTCGTGCGAGTTTCCTGTCCGGTCGGGACGGCGTTCGGGGATCAGGGGACATCAACCGTTTCCCAGGACCAAGAACCATGATGACCCGTCCGCTGACTGTCCCCGCCTCCCTTCGACACATGCCCCTCGCCGCAATCCGCAGCCTGTCTTGGCACGCAGTCGCCGCGGGCGCCCTCCTCTTGAACCATGCGCCGGCCCAGGGTGTGGCAGCGGTGGGCGACCTGTACATCACCGAGGAGGGCTCGGGCGAAGTCCTTCGCCACAACGGGATCACGGGCGCGCCGCTGGGCTTGTTTGCCACGGCGGTTGGCCAGCAGATCATGGCGGTTCACACCAGTACGGGCACCGGCCATGTGCTCGTCGGATCGACTCTGGGCGGAGTGTCCGAGTTCCACCGTGACTCGGGGGCGCTGATCCGCACCTACAACCTGTTCGGCGGCTGGCAGTGGGCCGGCGTGTACGCGCCGAATGGCGATGTGCTGATCGGCGACATGAACACCAATGACATCCGCCGCTACGACCCGACGGACGGTTCGTTCCTTGGGATCTTCGGCAACGTGCCGGGTCCGGCGGACATGCGCTTCGGGCCGAACGGCAACCTGTTCGTGTGCTCGTTCAGCAGTGGCGGGGTGTACGAACTCAACGGCGCCACCGGGTCACTCGTGGCGGTGCGCGCGCCGTTGATCAGCCTGCCGAACGACATCGCATTCATGGCCGACGGCCGCCGCATCGTCACCTCGATGGTGACCAACCAGGCGCACGTGTTCGATGCTGCTTGGACGCAGATCGCGACGTTCGCGGGCACCGGCTGGGGCCGCCCGCACGGCATCGACATCAGTCCGCACGACGGCAACATCTACGTCATCGACGGCGTCACGCAGAGCGTGCACGCGTTCCACGCGACGAGCTACGCCGAGCTGAACGCGAGCTTCGCGTCGATCGACAGCAAGCCGGTCGACATCGAGTTCCGCCGCCCGGTGCGCACGGTGGGAACCATCCACCAGTTCGGCAGCGCGTGCGCTGGTCTAGCGATGGTGGCTGCTGGACGTCCGGACATCGGAGGCAGCATCGACCTGCAGGTCGTCGGCGCGCGACCGCGGTTGCCCGCCTTGCTGTTCGTCGGCGCGTCCGCCACGACCTGGAACGGAGTGGTGTTGCCGCTGCGCTTGGACACGCTCGGTGCGGCCGGCTGCGCGCTGCTGGTTTCGGGCGACGTCTTGGCTCCCACGACCACGGACGCGCGGGGCGTAGCGCGCATCCCGCTCGTCATCCCCGCCGACCAAGGTCTGATCGGGGTCGACCTCTTCTTCCAGTGGCTCGTGCGCGACGCGGCGGCCAACTCTCTGGGGTGGGTCGCTTCCGACGGCGCGGCAGTGCGCATCGGGGGATGAGGTGCGCCCTGGAGGTTGGTGAACGCCGCCGCTCGCCTATTGTGGGTCTCGCTCGAGCCACGCCCGGCTCGGTTGATCACTGACTCGCATCCTGACCTTCAATGCCACTTCGCACCCCCACCACTCTCGCGTTCGTCCTCCTGGGCCTGCCGCTCGCGGCGCAGACCGACCTTGTCAGCCCAGCCGCCTACACGAACGCGGAGGCCCCGAGCAGCAACGCCTTCCCCTTTGGCACAACGACGCAACAGTACCGCTACCTGAACGTGCACGACGACCTGGCCGGCACGGCGCGCACGATCCTGGCTTTCGCCGTGCGCCGCGGCGCGACCACCAGCCTCACGACGACCCCGGCGATGTCGATCGTCGTCGATGGCTTCATGTCCACCGCCGCCACGACCGGCGCCACCGTCAGCAGCACTTTCGACAGCAACCACGGCGCCGACCGGGCGCAGGTGTTGACCAATCGCACGATCAACTTCCCGCCGGCCGGCACGGGGATCATCCCGTACGCGTTCCTCTATCAGCTCCCGCTCGATACGCCCTTTGGCTTCGGCGGCGCCGGCCCGCTGTGCTGGGAGTTGCAGATCACGTCGCGGCCGTCGGGCTCGAGCACGTTCCACGACTACGTGGCCGCGACATCGACCAACCCGACGATGGCGGTCAGTCGCTACGGCGATGGCTGCACCGCGACCGGGCGCACCGTCGCCTTCTCCCTCACGGGGGCGTCGACCGTGACGTGGCCGAGCAACCAAGGGCAGATCACTTCCACCGCAAGCGAGGGACCGGCGAGCGCGCCGGCGGTGTACTTGTTCGGCAGCAGCAGCACGAGCTACGGCGGCATCCCGTTGCCGTTGCCGTTGCCCGGCACCACCGGCGGCGCGTCCGGCACCTGCTTTCTCAACACCGACCTGCTGGCCACCGTGCCTGGCGCGCTGTCCAACACCGGCGACTTCACCTTCCGCGTGGACGTGCCGCTGTTCCGGTGGCTGCGCGGCCTCAATGTGTTCGGGCAAGCAGTCGCCGTGGACGTCGCCGCCAACGCGCTCGGCCTGGTGAGCAGCAACGGCATCAATCACCACGTCGTCGCGCCGCACGGCGTGCCGCCGGGTGGACGGGTGTATGCGTCGTCCGCGACCATCGGGACCGGCACCGCTGGCCCCAACCAGACGTTGGTGGTGCGCTTCACCACCACGTGATGCAACCGGTCGCGTTCCCCGGCCAACGCGACGGACTAGGGACATCGACCTGCCGACCCTCGCCGACCCACCCCCCGCGCCGTCCCGACGCGGCGCCTTGACTCTGTCGCTCAGGGCAATGACGATCGGGCCACAATGCTCTCGATTGCCAACTCGAGTCGTGCGCGCGCGCGAGTCCATCGCGCCCTCGGCTGCCTCTTCGGCTTGTTCCTCATCGGATCGACGGCGGCCCAAGACAACCTCGACGGGTGGATCGCCGAGCTGCGCAAGAAGACCGACGACGCTGGGTTGCCGCTCATTCAGAAGATCGCCGAGGCGCGCACGCGTGCGGCGGCCGACGGGCTCGCGGCCGCCTATGACGTGATGGTGAGCATCCTGATGCAGCGCGAGATCGCGCGCGCGTTGGCTCTGTTCGAAGGGGTCGCCGATGCCGAGCAACCAGCCTTCGAGAAACTCGCGAGCATCGCCACCAGCACCGACGAACCGGAGGTGCGCGAGGCGGCGTTGAAGGGCCTGGGCAAGTCAAAGCAACTAGGCAAGCACTTCCTCAAGAAGATCGTCGACTCCGAAGCGGCAGACTCCGTGCGCGAGCCAGCCTTGCGCGAGCACGTGACGCAAGCCACGCCCGAAGACGCGGCGTGGTATCGCCACGTGTGGAATCTGAAGGTCGACCGCCGCAAGTACGCCGACGGCAGCATTCAGGGCCAAGAACTCAACGCCATCCGCGAACTGGCTTTCACCGGCCTCGTGAATCACCTGACGGAGGATGAACTGGTCGAGGCCCTGCGCATGGAGCAGGATCCGAAGATCCGTCGTGCGGCCCTTTCGGGCATGCACCGCCGCAAGCTGCCCAAGACCGCTGAGATGGCACAGTGGCTGATGGAGCGCGTCGACTTTCCTGGCGTCGACCGCGCCGAGGCCGCGCGCATCTTCGTAGAGAACGCCGGCGCCAAGGCGATCCCGGCCTTCTTGGATCTCGCCAAGAAGCGCGACGTGACCCCCGAGGACCTGCGCCAGGAGATGGCGCGACTCATCGGCGAGATCGACGACGACGCGTCCAACAAGAAGCTCGTCAAGATGATCGGCAAGGGCAAGCCGCACGAGCGCGTGTTCGTGCTGCGCGCCACGCAGCACATCAAGGACCCGAAGCTCATGGTCGCTATCCGCAAGGAACTGACGGACAAGGAACTCGAGGTACGCCGCGCCGCCGCGATGACGATCGGCGCGCGCCGAGACGCAGAGTCGATGCCCGCGCTGCGCACGATGCTGCAGAAGTCGAAGGATCCAATCGATCAACGCCTGGCGATCGACACCATCGGCGCCATCGAAGGCCGTGCGGCAAAGTGGCTCACCGAACTGCAAGGCCTGGCGACACACGCCGAACGCGAGGTGCGGAATGCGGCGCTCGAACAGCTGGCGGCCGCAACTGACCCGAAGTACTTGCCGATGCTGGTTGCCGCCTTGGAGCACGCCGATTGGACGACTCGGCTGCTGGCGATCAACGCGATGCCAGCGCAGCGCGACGCGACGACCGTGCCCAAGATGATCGACCGCTTGGAGAAGGAAAGCGGACGCCTGCGCAAGCTGGTGGCGGAGGCGCTGTGGAAGCTCACCGGTCAGCTATTCGAAGAGAACCTCACCAGCTGGCGGGCGTGGTGGAAGAGAGAGGGCGCGGCCTTCCAGGTGATCGCCCCCGAAGACCTGGCCAAGGCCGCCAACACCCGCGAGCAGCGGCGACTGGCGGAGCGCACCAGCACGGGCTCGTCGAAGTTCTTCGGCATTCGCATCGAGTCGAACCGCGTGATCTTCGTCCTCGACACGTCGGGGTCGATGCTCGAGTCGTTGTACGGCAAGTCGTACGGCAAGCGCGGCGCCTCACGCATCGACATCGCCAAGCAGGAACTCAGCCAGAGCATCAAGAACCTCGACGAGGGTGCCCTGTTCAACGTGATCGTGTTCTCGACCGGCGTCGACCGCTGGCTCAAGAGCGGCATCGGCGAGAGCACGGAGCCGACGCGCCAAGCAGCGCTCACCTGGGTCGAGCGGCTGGGCGCCGCCGGCGCCACCAACGTCTTTGATGCCTTGAAGATGGCGTTCGCCGACAAGGACGTCGACACGATCATGTTGTTGTCGGACGGCGAGCCGACCACAGGCGAAATCACCGACCCGCACCGCATCCGCGAAGAGGTTGCCTTCTGGAACAAGCACCGGCGGGTCAAGATTCACACCGTCGCGATCGGTGGCAACCTCGAGGTCCTCGAATGGCTATCGCTCGACTCGGGCGGCGACCACGTGCGCATGCGCTAGAGACGTCGAGCCAGCTCCGCTGGCTCGCCTGATCAGCGTCGCGCCTGGCGCGTCGCCGTCACACGACCACCATCACCTCGTCGAGCGGCTTGCGGAGCAGCGCGGCTTCGGGCACCAGACAGTCGTCGGCCGGATAGCCCACCGGGATCAGCAGGAAGGGGCGCTCGTGCGCTGGGCGGCCGAGCGTCGCACCGAGGAACTTCATCGGGCTCGGCGTGTGCGTGAGCGTCGACAACCCGGCGTGGTGCGCGGCCGCGAGTAGGAGCCCGACGGCGATGCCAACCGACTCGTTCGTGTAGTACACGAGCGAGCTGTCGTCAGCGTGCATCAGCTTGAACACGACGATGAGCCAAGGCGCGATCTCGAGGAACTCCTTGTGTTCATCGGTGCCCAGCGGCGCCAGGTCGCGCAGCCACTCGGCGCTCGCGCGCCGGCTGTAGAACTCGCGTTCCTCCGCCTCGGCGCCGGCACGAATACGCTGCTTGACGGCGGCGTCCTGCACACAGACGAAACGCCAAGGCTGCTTGTTGGCGCCGCTCGGCGCGCTGCCCGCCGCGCGCACGATCCACTCGATCACCGTGCGCGATACGGGACGATGGCTGAACATGCGCACGGTTCGCCGTCGGCGCATCACGTCGTAGAACGCCGCGGCGGCCGCCTCGGCCGGGAGCTGCGGTCGATAGCGATCCTCGAACGGGACGAACACGGCGCTCATGCCGCAAGCTGAACCGACGACCAGGGCGACGACGAGGCAAAAACCGAGGCTGAATGACTGGTTGAACTTCGGCTGCGGCAGTGCCGGATAGCATCCCCCCATGCCGCGTTTTCTGGCCGCCCTGCTCCTTGCCGTCGTCGTTCCAGCCCAAGGCGTCACCCTCGAGGTCAGCACGCACGCCGGCGATGTGGCGCGCGCGAGCGCGCCTGCGTTCGCGAGCTTCGCCTGGCCTGCGGCTTTGACGTCAGCTCTGGAGGCCCTCGACGTCGATACCCCCGTGCTCTGGAGTGCCGAACTCGTGACTGCCTCGTCCAAGCGACCAGTGCCGTGCGAAGTGCTGGCGACGCCCGGACGCGACGGTGAAGCCGCGCGTGGCGAGCTGCGGTTCGTGGTCGCGCAGCTGCCGCCGCAGGCCGAGGAGCACTATCACTTGCAACTCGGCGACACGACCACGAGCGCGACCGCGTTCGCTGGCAAGAATGTCGACAACGCACGCGAATTGCAGTCGGCAGGGTCAGAAGGTCGCCCGCTGTTGCGCCTCGAGACCGCGTTCGACCGCGCCGACTTCGAACGCACGAGCAAACCTATCTGGCACTTGTTCTTGCCCGGAACCGACGTGCAACTCACCAAGGGCGTCGGCGGAGAATTCTCGCATCACCGCGGACTGTTCCTGGGCTTTAACAAGACGACGATCGGTGGCACGACTTTCGACTTCTGGCATTGCCCCGATGCCGGGCAACGGCACGCCGGCTACGACGCGATGCGCGAGATTCGCAGCGCGGTGCGGGGCGACCTCGCCAGCACCACGCACTGGGTCAGCCCCACCGACGAGATCGTGGTGCGCGACCGTCGAACGCTGACGGCGTGGCAGCAGCTCGATGGCAAGAGCGCCGACGCGCCGTGGACCGTTGACGTCGCGATCGAACTCTCGGCCGATCAGGTGGTGACGCTGCGCGGCGATCCACAACACGCCGGCTTTCAGCTACGGGTGGCCGACGAAGTCGCGCAACGCAAGGACGCACGCTACGTGCGACCAGCCTCGGCGAAGGACGCCAAGAACGACGTGTGGATTGACTGTCCGTGGGTCGCAGGCCTGTTCACGATCGGCGGTCGTCAAGTCGCGATTCAGCACATGAGCCACCCCGACAATCCGCAGCCGGTGTCTTACTCGACACGGCCATATGGCCGCTTCGGCGCGTTCTTCACCGCGGACCTGACCCCGAACCAACCATTGCGCCTGCGCTATCGCCTGGTCGTCGTGCCGATGCAGGAGGGCACGAACGTGACGTCGGAGCGCTTCGCCGACGCCTACGCCGACTTCGCGAATCCAATCGAGGTGCGGGTGAGGGCCTGATCAAGAACTCAAGGGAACGTGAGTTCGACCGACGGCAGCACGTCCTTCACGCGCAGATCCGCAAGGCTCAGCACGAACCCACCGACGTAGACCCGAAGTCCGCGCACCGAAACCGAGTTCGGCAGGTCCACCGACGCCGCAATGGTGGCGCTCGGCGGCACCACGCCGCGGAAGCCATTGAACCCAGGGAAGGGGTTGAGGGTGGCAACGAAGATGGCGTCGAGGTCCAACGGCAGGCGACGCGGGTCGTTCGCGTTGAGGAACGACAACGGGATCCCAGTCGCGCGCGACATCGACATGGCCAGCACATAGGCCCCACCGATGCCTTGCGGCGCGCGGCCGACCAGCTCGAGGCGGCCAACCTGGGTGCGGCCAGCGAGCGACGCCACGTCTTCGTACGGTGGCCGCACGAGCACGTCGTCGAACTCGACGCCAACACTCTGCCACGCGTAGAGGCCGACTTTGCCGTGCGTATGGCTAAGGTCCTGCACGTCACACAGTTCCTCGCCATCGACAAACACCCGCAGACGCGTGGCCTTGGCTTCGATCCCGACGTTGTGCCAAAGTCCCTGGCGGAACGGCATCGCGTCTTCCCAGAGCAGCATCCACTGGCCGCCAACCACCTTCGCCAGACGGCGATACGCGCGCTGCGCGTCCCACGAGAAGCGATAGTGGTTGTCCGCGTCTAGCCAACGGAACACCAGGCCGACCGCGTCGTCGTCCGGGTTGCGGAACGAGGCGCCAAAGTAATAGTCGGCCAAAGACGACTCGCCGGTGAGCGCCACGGTGCCTGGCTTGGGCAGCGTGCTGGCGCCGGCGTCGCCACCCCAAAGGTTGGACAGCTGCCGGAGCAGCCCCTGGCTCTGCTGCCACTGGCTGGGCCCTTCGTTGGTGCCAGAGTCCACGATCTGCCAACCCGTGAGCTGCGCGTCGTTGAATGTGTCGCTCAGCAGCGGAGTCACCATAGCCGTCATCGCGTCGCCAGCGCGCACCCACAGATCATCGAACGCCGTGATGTGGTTGCTCCAGGTGTAGAGCGCGCTGTTGCCGGCGGCGTGGGACGTATCTCGCACGTCGAGGATGATGTCGCCGTCGATGTACGCCCGCAGCCGGTCGCCGACGACGCTGAACGCGATGTCGTACCACGTGAGCGGCTCGTACCGGAGCGTGCGATCCTCGGCCAGGATGGTGTATGCCCCGCCCACGCACTTCTCGATCCTCACGAGGCCGAACTGGCGGTTGAGGATGAAGCGGTAGAAGTCGGTCGTGCCGGTGCACCGCGCGAACACGCCGAAGTTGTCATCGTCGCGCGAGCGCGCTCGCACGTGCACCGTGTAGTCGGTCCATTGCACGTCACCGAAGCGAGATAGCGTGCCGGGCTTGAGCGGGACCAACGGATCGATGGGGAACGTGCCGATGTTGCTGGACTGAAACAGTTGGCTACCCGAGGTGAACCACGCCGAAGGTCCGTCGAGCGTTGTCTCATCGGTCACCTGGTAGTTGGTCGCGCTGAACGCCGCATCGAAGCTGTCGGCGTAGAGCAGGTCATGCGGAGCAGCAGGCAGCTCTTGCCCACGACCGGCGACCCACACCCGCTCATCGCTGCCGACGCCAAACCGGATCGGCATCGGCCGCCACACGGCGCCGCGGCTCGGGGTGAAGTCGACGTCGAAATTGCCGGGCGGTCGCGCGCTCATGTCGACGCGGGTGCCAGCCCCTTGGTAATGATGCTGGCCGCGCACCACGAAGCCCACACTCGGGTTGAGCGTTTCGACCACGTAGGACGCCAGCGGTCGCGCCTCGATCGCGTCGCGGTAGAGCAGACCGGAAGGGCCGTAGAGCTGCACGCTCAAGACTGGGTCTGGCGTACCAGGAGTGACCGCCAACAAGCCCCAAGAGCGTTGCTGCGCAGCGAACCGCAAACCGGAGTCGGGCCGCTTCGGTGGCACGCGCGTGCCCTTCGACAGGGGGCCAACGACATACTCGCGAATGCCCTCTGGGTGTTGATGGGCAGCCGCCCAGTGCTGATCGGCGCACACCCAGACCACGCCTCTGATGCGATTCTGCAGCACGTGGCGCAAGATCACCTCACGCTCACGCTGGTAGCCGTCCCAGTGGTCGTTCCCGGTATCGCCGAGGCCGCTCGTGCCGTAGCGCAGCGGGATGCTCGAACAGATCACCTTGAACGTCGCCGTCGAGGCCAAGAGACCGTTCAACAGCCACTGCCGCTGCGCCGTCCCCAGCATGGTCTTCGTCGGCGTGTCGGATGCGTCGTTGTTGCCGCGGTACGAGCGGCAGTCCAGCAAGAACAGCTCGAGGTCGCGCCCCCAACGCAGGCTCCGGTAGATGTCGCGCTGATCGACCACGGGCATGAAGGTCTTCCACGCCGCCATCCCGTTGGTGACCGCCGAGCCTGCGATGCGGTTGTCCCAGTCGTCGATGACCTCGTGGTCGTCCCACGTCGGCAGCAGCGCGACGTGGCGGAAGAAGTTCTGCAGGATCGGGTCGGCGCGCGCTTCGTGGTGCTTCTCCAGGAACTGAGGCAGCGAACTGGCCCCGTCGGCGTACGGCATGTCGCCCAAGCTCACGAACAACTCGGGGTTGGCCGCCAGGATGTCGGCACACAAGTCGTTGCCGGTCACATCGACGTCACCCGAAAGCGCGACGCGCACGACTCGGCGCGCCTCCAAGGACGGCGCGCTGCGGAAGCTGCTGATCGGCCCGAGGTTGAAGTTGGCGGCGTTGTTCGGGTCGGTGATCCGGGTTTGGTAGTAGTAGACGTTGTCGGGATCGAGCGCCGAGAGGGTCTGCTTGGCGACGAAGTCGCTGATTGCGGTCACCCGCACCGGGGTCGTCTCGACCGCATCGGACAAGTCGGACAAGAGGCCATACCGCACCGAAACGTCGGCGACATCGGATGCCCGCGTCCAAACGATCACTGCGTCAGAACCGATCGGTCCGACGGCATCGCCATGGGTATGAGTTTGGCATGGCGCGGCAGCGACGAGGAGTAGCGCAGCGGCGAGACGCACAGGTTCCATCATAGTACTCGAAGCGACGCCGTGGGCGGGCGTACGGTTGTGATCGGATCTTGCCAGGACGCGATGCGTTCCTCCGAAGACGCGATGCTAGCGCAGTTTGTGTGCCGGCGCGATCACTTCGCCGGATCGGTCTGGCGCGTCGACTCGGCCATCCCCAAGAACCTAGGACCGGTACGGCGGTCAGCTCAGCCCGAGCGTTTTCCGAATCGCGCCCATGTCGACGGCGCCGCCGGCGAAGTCGTCGAAGGCCCGCGCCGGTGGCGTGATCATGTGGGCGGCGATGAACTGCGCGCCCTCCTCAGCCCCCTGATTGGAGTCCTTGAAGCAGCACTCCCACTCCAGCGTTGCCCAACCCTGGTAACCGTACTTGGTGAGCAACGTGAAGATCGCGCCGAAGTCCACCTCGCCGTCGCCCAGCGAGCGGAAGCGGCCGGCCCGGTTCTGCCAGCCCTGGTAGCCGCCGTACACGCCGACCCTACCGTTGGGCTTGAACTCTGCGTCCTTGACGTGGAAGCACTTGATGCGCGCGTGATACAGATCGATGTAGGCGAGGTAGTCGAGGCACTGCAGGACGAAGTGGCTCGGGTCGTAGAGCAGACACGCGCGGGGGTGACCCTTGACCTGCTCGAGAAACATCTCGAACGTCGCGCCATCGTGCAGGTCTTCGCCGGGGTGAACCTCGTAGGCACAATCGACACCGCAATCGGCCGCGTAATCAAGGATCGGCTGCCATCGGCGCGCCAGCTCCTTGAAGCCTTCCTGCACGAGGCCGGCCGGACGCTGTGGCCACGGATACATAGTGTGCCAAAGCAGAGCCCCGCTGAAGGTCGGCATCGCCTCGAGCCCCAGGTTTTGGCTGGCCTTCAGGCCGAGCTTGACTTGCTCCGTGCCCCAAGCAGCCATCGCAGCCGGCGTCTCGACTCCCGCCGGTGCGAATCCCTTGAACATGGAGGCGTACGCGGGATGCACCGCGACCAGCTGACCCTGTAGGTGGGTCGACAGCTCGCTGATCGAAAGGCCATGCTGGTCGGCAGTCGCGCGCAGATCGTCGCAGTAGGCCTTGCTCGCGGCAGCCTTCTTCAAGTCCATACATCGCGCGTCCCACGACGGAAGCTGCGCGCCGACGTAGCCGAGGTTGCCCGCCCACTGACAGATCGTGTCGAAGCGATTGAACGGAGCTGCATCGCCCATGAACTGAGCGAAGAAAATGCCGGGACCCTTCATGTTTGTGTGCGCCTATGAGGAGTAGTAAGAGATTAGGAGAGTCATTTCTTGGCGACGTCGACCCAGACGCCGCTCTTGGTCGATTGCAACGCGGCGTCGAGCACGGCTTGCACTCGGAATCCATCGTCGAAGTTGGGGGCAAACGGCTTGTTCTCGTGGATGGCACGCACGAAGTCGACAAGGTGGTGCACGAAGGTGTGTTCGTAGCCCAGCACATGACCATCCGGCCACCAGTTGGCCGAGTACGGATGCTTGGCGTCCATGCACATGATGGTCCTGAACCCCTGAGCATCGGGCGGATCGCTGAACAGAAACAGCTCGAGTTCGTTCATGCGCTCGAAGTTCCAGACGAGCGAGCCCTTGGTGCCATTGATCTCGATGCGGTTGTAGTTCTTGCGACCAGGGGCGACACGCGTGGCCTCAAAGGTGCCGATGGCGCCACCCTTGAAGCGCGCGAGGAATGCTAGCGCATCGTCGACGTCGACCTTCATCATCTTGCCGTCGCTCGCCGGCCGCTGCTTGGTGAAGGTCTGCGCCACCGCGCTGACCGACTCGAAACCCAGGCCGGTCAAGAACAACGTCATGTCGATCAGGTGCGCGTTCAGATCACCGTGTGCGCCGCTGCCGCTGATTCGCGCGGTGGTACGCCACGACGCGGACGCACTCGGATCTGACAACCAGTCCTGCAGGTAGGTCGCGCGCACGTGGCGCACGTCGCCGAGCTCGCCGCGGGCGATGATGCGCTGCGCCAGACTGGCCGCCGGCGCACGGCGATAGTTGTGCCACAGGCCGGCGCGCCCTTTGCTCTTCCTGGCCAGTGCGGCCATCGCACGCGCCTCGTCCAGCGTCAACGCCAAGGGCTTCTCGCACAGCACGTGCTTGCCGGCGGCCAGCGCCCTACTCGCCAGCGCGCAATGGCTGTCGTTCGGCGTCGCGATGTCGACGATGTGCACGTCGTCCCGCGCCAACACCGCATCGAGGTCGGCGCTCGCCTCCACGAAGCCAAGCCCCTCGCGCACCGCTTCTGCCCGTCCCAGCTCGCGGCCCACCACCACCCGCGGCACCAGCCGGCGCGGCAGATCGAAAAAGTGCCCTGCCTGTCGAATCGCGTTGCTGTGCGCGCGCCCCATGAAGGCGTGCCCCACCATCGCGATGCCGAGTTCGGGTCGCGAACCCGCGGTGCGACGCTCGCTGACGGCCAGAGCGGGACGGACAGGCAACAAGCGCTTGGGCATGCATCCAAATCTAGGCAAGCGCGCCGATTGGTTCCACGGTCAGCGCTACCGATCAGCGCGCGCCGCCGAACAGTCCGTATACGTTGCGCTGGGCGGCGCCAAACGTCGGCCAGCCGATGACGAGATCGACGGAGGCATCGCCGTTCAACTCGCCGACCACCAGCCGCATCCGCGCGTTGCGCAGCACATAGCCCGATTCCCAACGCTGATCGCCGGTACGCAGCTGGTGCAAGATCTGTTCGTTGGTGAACTGACCGGTACCGGTGCCAAGGTAGTGGTGCAGTTGGTTCGTTGTGGTTTGGTTGCTCGTGACCATGGCGGCCACTAACAGATCGGCCAACCCATCGCCACTGAGGTCGCGCAGGAAGATGTGCGTCGTGCCCCTGGGCAGATCCTGCGCCGCGCCCAAGACCGGCCGGAACAGCGCGATGTCCACTTCATCGCCGACGAAGGCGGTGTTGAAGAACAGGCGGAGCTTGTCGCCCGCCGTCGTCCGAGACGTCACGGCGAGCTCGCTGATGCCATCCCCATCGATGTCACCGGTTGCCAGGCGGTCTGGGTCGTCACCAGCAATCAAGGCGGGCTCCGATGCCGACGCGAACGACCGGCGCAGGCTGCGCGACGCACTCGGATCCAACGTGCGATCGACCCGATAGAAACGGACATGGTTGTCGCCGCCGCCCACCGAGACCGCGACCTCGAGCCAGCCGCGCGGACTCGCGCTGAACTCGCCGACCACGAGATCGCGCGCTTCGTCATCCGCAGTGGCGGTATGAACGAAGGCCGGGTTTGGCAAGACGAAAGGAAACTCGGTCGCCAGCGTCGTGCTACGACCAAACAACACGAACAGCTGCCCGTCTTCATCGGCCGGAATGAGCCCAGGCTCGAACATCAGCAAGGCCACAACATCGGTGATGCCGTCGCCATCGACGTCTGCCACGACGAGTTTCGATCGCTCTTGCAGATCTCGCATCCGCAGCGACGCCGGCAGATAGGGATCAAGGGGGATCGACTGAACCAGGGTCGCGTTCGACGAAGCCGGCTGCACGACGCGCAGCACGCGCCCGCGATCGAGGCACGCCACGAGGTCGCCGGCGGCGCGCGGCACGGCGGTCACGGTGCCGGGCAACAGCGACATGTCGACGCGCAAACGGGAGCGCTGCCCGCCAACCCCATCGTTGGCAAAGAACTCGATGCCGCGCAGCGCCCCACCCGAGGTGCCGGCAGACGCGACCACGAGGTCGGCGGCAGACCGCGGGGTCGCGGCGCCCCGGAAGCGACCGAGTGCCAGACCATTGACCTGGTACGGCAAAGCTTGCCTGGCGTCGGGCGGCAGCAGCCGCAGACTGTTCCCCTGCCCCTGTGCGATGAGGGTCGCAATGCGACTCTCGTCAGAGAAGAGATAGCGGTGGGTCACAAACACGGCGCGACCGTCGGCGCCGCCCTCGCGTTGTCCCGTCGATCCATAGGCCAGATCGCTGACCGTCAGGAACGGCTCCTCGCCCAAGTCGATGCTGTTGGCATGCTCAACGAACGTGGGTTCGCCGGATGGGGTGCGCCAAGCGTACATCACCAGTACGGCCTGCACGTTGATTTCACCCGCAATCACCAGCTCGCGTATTCCGTCGCCATCGAGGTCAGCGCTCAGCGTACGCTTGAAGAGGACGCCACTTTGATTGACGGTGGTCCGCGCCGCGCTCGGCACTTCATGCCGCCGGTGATCGACATAGTCCAACACGGCAATCGTGGCTCGCGTCGCTGGCTGGTAGGTTCCCTCGAGAATCAAGGCCAGGCCTTTTAGGTTGGCGTCGCCACAGACGTGCAAGCCAACAGCCTTCGAAGCCTCACTCGGAACGTACCCGGGAATCTGCCGCGACAGCTCGAGCGAGACGCCTGGCACAAACGTGCCGTTTCCTTGTCCGTACAGGGTGAGCAACGCTGGATCGATACCGCCGCGTGCGAACGCGAGATCGAGTCTCCCGTCGCGGTCAAAGTCGTCCGCCTCTACGACGTCGAAGAAATCAAAGACCTGCGTCAACTGGTTCACGACATAGCGTGGACCCAATTGACTGTCGCCGAACGACAAGCAGATCTCCGGCACAGCATTGCGCAGACGAGGAAGGACGACGACATCGACCAGTCCATTGCCGTCGAAATCACCCTTCACCGACGCGCGAGCACTCGCAACCGACGACATGGCCGGCCCACCCGCCACCAAAGGGAGCGCGGGCGCCGCTTTTCCCATCAACAGAGTGTGCGTGGCGGTAACACCGTTGCCACCATTCAGCACCAACACATCGGCAATCCCGTTGCGGTCGGCATCGTCGACCACCAATCGTTCGGGTGACCGTTCCAAGAGCGCCTGCGTTGAACCCGCAATCAGCGGCGGGCCGAAACGCTGGAACATGCCGTTGTTGCTCGACACCATGAAGTGCACGGTCGGCTGAAGGCCCGAACAGGCAACGGCGTCGACTCCCTCACCGTCACCCTCGATGTCGCCGAACGCGACGTGCGTGGGCGACGCCTGCAGCACGATGCCCCGCGGACCAAACACCGGCGCGACGTCGCCATATGCGATGAGATCCGTCGCGCGCGACTCCACGACTGCGCCCTGGCCCGAGGCATCGCGCAGGTTGGCACGGAGTAATATCGTCGCCAACCCCCGCCGCCCGTCGGGCGACGGCGGCACCTCGAAGGAGAGGCGTGACAATGACGGCTGTTGCTGTTGGATCGGCACCGCGAGGGACCGCCGCTGCCCCTTCTCCAACCACACCTCGATGCGATCGTAGTCAGGTTCCGCCGGTCGACTTTCGTCGAAGAAACGGAGCGGCACCAGGCCGGCGCCAACGAGGAGCACTCGACTACCACGGTCGACAATCGCAGTGCGCGGCACGGCGAAGGCGATCTCTGCCCGGTAATAGAGTGTGTCGATCGGCAACGACTGGCCCGCCCAAGGGTGGCGCACGGACGCGAACACGCGGCAGGGAAACGTATGCGACGGCGCGGTCACCTTGAGCACCACTTCGTCAGTGCCCGGGACCGGCTCGACGCGCACGTTGTCAACTTCCCGGTTGATCCATTGACCGCTGGTGTTCGGATCAAAAGTCAGAAGGTCGACCGTGAAGTTGGTGTTGCTCGCGGGGAACCCTCGCACCCGACACGCAAACTCGGAGCCGCCCGCGGTCGACAACGTCTCCTCGGTGGCGCCGTTGCGGCTGAACTGCAGCGACGCCCGCATCAGCTTGTGGATGGTGATCGGGATCGGCGGCACGACTTCGATGTCGTCGACGCGCACGATCACCTGCGCACTGACATCCTCAGCGGTCAGGTCGCGTCCCTCGTCGAGCAAAGCACGCGTCACCGGAATGGAGTTCACCAGGAAGTCGATGCGCGTCAGGCGCGGGCTGACCTGGCTCACCTGCGAGCTTGGCTGCTCGAACTCGTAGAACGGTGTGACCGCGCCAGGCAGGGCCGGCACCCGGATCGCGATGCGTAGACGGCCGGTGGCCGGTGCCTCATAGCCGGCGATCGTGACCTGGCGCCGCGCGCCTTGTTGGCCGAGGTAGGCGAATGACGGCGGATCGATCGACGCAGAACGCACTTCGGTCGTCCCTGGCTGGCGCTTGCTTGCGAACACACCGCCGATGACGCCGGCACCGCAGCCCGACGCGAGTGGCAGGATGGCCAACAGGAGGAACGTTCGCACCGTGGCAAGTGTAGCGCCTGGTTGCGGGCCGCGGGCGCTGGCGGTCGAAGCGCTTTCTATTGGCCATGCGGCCCGCGTGGTGCGGTGGCGAGGATTCGGCTGCGCCACCGGACAAGAGATGTTGCGCTTTGCGGCAAAGGGGCGCGTGACATTCGAGTTACCCTCCGCGCCTTGGTCATTGCCGAGTCCATCCTCCTGATCGAACTCTCGCCAAATCGCGCCATGCTCGAGAATCGCTACGCCGTCTCCTTCACAGTCCTCGCGTTCTTCCTCGGGTTGCCCGGCTGCCAGACGACCGGCGCAGCACACCCGCACCCGATCGCGATCCTCCCGACCGCCGATTCGATCCCGATGACGGCCGTGAACGGCACCGGCGATGCCGGGGCGCTGGTTCCTCTCGATGCTGTGACGAGCGTTCAGGCCGAAGGCGGCGCCAGGTCACTGCTGCGCTACACCTTCCTCGAAGTCGGTGCGTCCAAGCTCGACGTGGATGCTGCGGTGGCCGGCAACCGGGATGTCGACAACTACTACGGCCGCGCCCAGCTCGGCTTGGGCCTGCTGCACGGCTTCGCGAGTTACGAGAACCAGGAGATCGATCTGGGCAACACGACCTCGGATCTGTTCCGGCTCGGCGTGGGCGCGCACCTAGAACTCACCGACGAGCTGCACGCTGTCGGCGAGATCGCCTGGCTGTTCAACGACGTCTCGAGCGACCTCGCCGGCTTCAGCGACAGCAAGAGCGGCTACGAGATCAAGGCGGGTGCGCGCTGGATGCCGATCGACTGGACCTCCGGGGGCATCGAGCTCGATGGCAACCTGGTCTGGGTCGACCTCGACAATCGCCTCGCCACCGAGGACCGGGCCTTCGGCTGGGAAGCCGGCGCGCGGCTCCACGTGTTCCGGTTGATCAGCGTCGGCGGGATGTACTCGAGGCTCGAAGAAGACGACCTGATCTCGGTTAGCGCGCGTCTCTCGTTTTGAGCCGTGACCGGCGCAGCGATGCGCAGCTGCTGAAGTTTGTTCTTTGGAAGACCAACGACCAGATTGCTATGGTCCGCCTCGGCGGCTACCCGGTCAGACGCGCGCGTGCGCGTGGGCACCGCGATTCCCCTTCGAGTCTGCACCTCTTGGCTTCCTCATCGGGCAACCAGCGCTTGCGCCTCGGCGGCGTGCCGTATGGCGTCGGCGAAGCGCTGATACGTGGGCTCGCCACGGACCCCGACGTCGACCTCGTGCGCGCGGTGCCGCGGCAGTTGATCGCGGCGCTGCGGCGCGGCGAACTCGACGCCGCCCTGGTGTCGTCGGTCGAAGGGTTTCGCACGCAGGGCTACACCGCGCTCGCTGATCTGGGCATCGCCAGCAAGCGCGAGGCGCGCAGCGTGCGCGCGTTCAGCCGGCCTGGCGTCGCGATCACACGCGTCGGCCTCGACGACGGCAGCGAGACGTCGGTAGCACTCCTTCGCATCTTGCTAGCCAAGCGGCTCGGCGTCACTGACTGCGTCTTCGAGCGCATCGAGCCCGAGGTCGATGTCGATGCCTACCCACACGATCTGGTGCTGCTGATCGGCGACTGCGGGCTCAACGCGCAGCCGCGTACACGACAAGTGCTCGACCTGGGCGCCGCCTGGCAGGCGTGGACTGGACTGCCGTTCGTGTTCGCGCTCTGGCTGATCGCGCCGCACGCCGACCGTGATCGCGTAGCGGATTGCCTGCGGGGTGCCGTCGGTGACGAGCCACTCTCCGACGCCACCAACGGCGCCATCCACTATCGCCTCGACGACGACGACCATCGTGGCCTGCGGCGCTTTGCGCAAGAAGCGCGCGCGCTCGGGCTCGCCGAGGCCGACATCGAGCCTTCCTTCGTGTCCGCATGTCCAAGAACAAACGCATGAGCGATCAGAACAGCCAAGGGATGTTGTTCGCCGACGGCGGCAGCAAAGCTGCCCCGACTCCGCAACCGCGCGACAAGCCCGAAGCCGCTGAACGTGCGCGCAAGGCAGCGGCGCCGAAAGAGACGGCCGACTCCGGCAACCCCGCCGAGCGCATGGCCAAGATGCAGCGCGAGATCTCGGTGTCGGAGTTCTTCACCAAGAACCGGCACCTGCTCGGCTTCGACAGTCTGCGCAAGGCGTTGCTGACGGCAGTGAAAGAAGCCGTCGACAACAGTCTGGACGCGTGCGAAGAAGCGCGGATCTTGCCGGACCTCTTGGTGGAGATCCAGAAGGTGACGACGCGCGAGAACACCTTCACCATGATCGTCGAGGACAACGGACCGGGCATCGTCAGGCAGCAGGTGCCGAACATCTTCGGCCGCTTGCTGTATGGCTCGAAGTTCCATCGCCTGCGGCAGAGTCGCGGCCAGCAAGGCATCGGCATCTCGGCGGCCGGGATGTACAGCCAGCTCACCACCGGCAACGCGATGCGCATCACCAGCCGCGCCGGCAAGCGCGCGATCGCGCACTTCTTCGAGGTGCGTATCGACACCAGCAAGAACCGACCCGACTTCACCGAGAAGGCCGTGGAGTGGGACAAGCCACACGGCACCCGCGTCGAGATCGACCTCGAGGGCGAGTTCCGCCGCGGCCAGAAGAGCATCGACGAGTTCATCAAGCTGTGCGCGGTCACCAACCCGCACGTGCAGATCATCTACAAAGACCCGGAAGGCCAAGAGGTCACCTACCAGCGCGCGACCAACGAGCTGCCGCCCGACACCGAGGCGATCAAGCCGCACCCGCACGGGGTAGAGCTGGGCATGTTGATCAAGATGATGCAGGACACGGAGTCGCGGGTGATGACCGCGTTCCTGCAGGAGGACTTTTCACGCGTCGGCCCCAAGGTCGCGAAGGAGATCCTCGACACTGCCAAGATCAGCCACAAGGCACACCCCAAGCGGATCGCCAAGGAGGAAGCCGATCGCCTCAAGCAGGCGATCAACAAGACCAAGATCATGGCGCCGCCGACGTCGTGCATCGCGCCGATCGGCGACGAGCTGATTCTGAAGGGCCTGCAAAAAGAAGTGCAAGCCGACTTCTACGCCGCGAGTTCACGCTCGCCGGTGGTCTATCGCGGCATGCCGTTCTCGATCGAAGTCGGCATCGCCTACGGGCGCCCCGGCGACAGCATGGAGTTGACCGAGGAAGGCAAGATCGTCGAGAGCGACAAGAAGAAGCGGCGCGACCGCGAGGCCGACGAAAACCTGATGGGGTTCGCCGACGAGCCGGTTCGCCTGATCCGCTTTGCCAATCGGGTGCCCTTGCTGTTCCAGCAGTCGGCGTGCGCGATGACCAAGTCGGTGATCGAGACCGACTGGCGGCGCTACGGCATGCAGCAACCCAAGGGTGGCTTGCCGGTTGGCCCCATGGTGATCCTGGTGCACATCGCGTCGGTGTGGGTGCCGTTCACCAGCGAGTCCAAGGAAGCGATCGCGTCGTACGACGAGATCCGCAAGGAACTCAGGCTGGCCTTGATGGACTGCGGTCGCAAGCTCGGCATCCACGTGCGCAAGGGCAAGCGCTTGGCCAGCGAGTTCAAGAAGCGCAACTACATCGAGACCTACATTCCGCACATCGGCCAAGCCCTGCGCGACATCTTGGCCCTCGACGAGAAGCAACTGACCGACACCGTCACCAGCCTCACCACCGTCCTCGAGCGAAGCCGCAAGCTGTAAGAGCACCCCATGGCAGCCAAGAAGAAAGACACCCCCGCCCAAAAGCCGGCCACCACGCGGGAACGCAGCAAGCCGATGTCCCCCATGGACAAGGTCACTCTGCGCGAGATTCGCCACTGCGCCGAGTACGTGCACAGTGCGATCATCAAGCTCGACAAGCCGGAGCTGAAGTTCCCGGAGCGCTCGCTGCGCAACGCCAAGTACGACAAGAAGGAAGGCTTCTTCCAAATGGGGCGCGCGCGCAAGGAGCGCACGCTCACGGTGAACACCGTCAAGTCGTTCGCGCAGACCCTGAAGCTGATGGCTTTCAGCAAGGAGATGGTCGAGCAAGACGACTTCGCCACCAAGCGAGAGGCGTACTACGTCAGCAAGAACTGGGCGGAGGCCAAGTTCCAAGAGCAGCCCGAGTCGGACGCCTGCATGGACGACATCGAGGCGCTGTTCTCGCTCGAAGGCGTGACGCGCGAGCAATTGCGCTTCTATCCCGAGGAACACGGCGGCGCCGTCGCTGGCGAGTTGATCGTGATCGACCGCGACCCCGAGACCGACCGCGAGGTGCGCATCGACTGCACGGGCTTTGCTACCGGCAGCTACTCGATCCCGCACTCGGTAGAGCATCTGAAGTTCGAGACCACCGCCAAGTTCGTCATCGCGATCGAGACCGGCGGTATGTTCCAGCGCCTCAACAACCACAAGTTCTGGCGCAAGTCGAAGTGCATCCTCGTCGAGACGATGGGCGTGCCCACGCGCGCGACGCGGCGCTTCATCCGCAAGCTGGCGGACGACTGCAAGATCCCGGTCTACGCCTTCAACGACTGCGACCCGTACGGGATCTCCAACATCTACCGCACCCTCAAGGTCGGCTCCGGCAACGCGGTGCACTTGAACAAGTTCTTCTGCGTGCCGCAGGCCCGCTACCTCGGGGTGACGCCGCAAGACATCATCGACTTCAAGCTCGAAGACGCGACGCACCCCTTGCAAGAGGTCGACATCAAGCGCGCGCGCGACGCGCTCAAGAACGACCCCTTCTTCCAAGCCCACAAGGAGTGGCAGAAGGCAATCGAGCAGATGCTGAAGATGGGCGTGCGCGCCGAGCAACAGGCGCTGGCAAAGTGGGGCCTCAACTTCGTGATCGAGGAGTACCTGCCCGTGAAGCTGAAGGCCGTGCACAAGTTCTTGCCGTAGGCGGTCCTCGCCGTGACGCGCATCGCTTGCGCCAGGCTCGGCGCTACACTCGGCCGCCCGAGGTAACCCGTGCACCGTTCATTCTCGCCTTGCTTCCTGCTGCTCGCGTTGTCGTTAGCGACGGGCTGTGCGTCTCCCACCCGCGCCGACCTGCCGCCGCCCGCCCCCGTGCAGGGGCGCTTTGCCATCGCCATCCATGGTGGCGCGGGGACCATCGAGCGCACGGCGCCGGCGGCTCAACTGGAGGCGTATCGCGCGTCGTTGCACGCTGCGCTGACCGTCGGCCGCGATCGCTTGGCGCGCGGTGACTCCGCACTCGACGTGTGCGAGGCCGTGGCGCGCATGCTGGAGGACGACCCGCTCTTCAATGCCGGCAAGGGCGCCGCGTTCAACGAGAAGGGCGAGCACGAACTCGACGCGTCGATCATGGAAGGCCACACGCTGGCGTGCGGCGCCGTGGCGGGCGTGCGGACCGTCAAGAACCCGATCTCGCTGGCACGGCGCGTGATGGAGCAAACGCGGCACGTGTTGCTGATGGGCGACGGCGCCGAGGACTTCGCGACTGCAATGGGTGTCGAACGGGTGCCCAACAGCTACTTCGACACCGAGCATCGGCGCCGCATGTTGGAAGAAGCGCTGCGCGAGCGCGCGCCGCGCGGTGCGCACGCCGAAGTTCGAACCGACTCGTCGCGCGCCGCCTACGGCACGGTGGGTTGCGTCGCGCTCGACACGCGCGGCAACCTCGCCGCCGCCACGAGCACCGGTGGCTTGACCGCCAAGAAGTACGGCCGCGTCGGCGACACGCCGATCGTCGGCGCTGGCAACTACGCCGACCGTTTCGTGGCGGTGAGCGGCACCGGCACCGGTGAGGAGTTCATCCGGCACAACGTCGCGCGCACGCTGGCGGCGCGCGTGCAGTTCGCCGGCCAAACTCTCGCCGCGGCGGCGGACGCCGTGGTCTTTCACACGCTGAAGAAAGACGACGGCGGCATCATCGCTGTCGACAGTGCCGGCAACCTCGCGGCGGTGTTCAACTCGGAAGGGATGTACCGCGGCCTGGCAGACTCGGCGGGGCGATTCGACGTGCGGATCTTCGAGGACTGAGCGTGCGACGACGATGCAGGTTCACGGTGCTCTTGCGCGCCGGCCTCGCGCTGGCGCTGGGGTGCGCGTCTGCGCCGCACAGAGCCACGCCGAGCACCGGCCTGCGCGGCACGCTGCTCGCGATCGGCGGCGGCCTCGACGACGACAACCGGCCGGTGTACGAGCGCTTCGCCGCGCTGGCGGCAGCGTCCGGGCCGGCGCGCATCGTGGTGGCCGTGGCCGCGAGCGGCGATCAGGACACCACGGCCAAGAGCAAGATCGAGGCGCTGCGCACGTGGTGCCCGCAGGCTGAGTTCAACGTCATCAGGCGCGAGACGCCGAGCTCACAAGCCGTCGAATCGATCGACCGTGCCACCGCGATGTTCTTCACCGGCGGCGATCAGAAGCGCATCACCGCGCTTTACCGCCAGGGCGACGCCGACACCGCGGAAGCGGGCGCGATGCGCCGCCTGTTGGCGCGCGGCGGCGTGATCGCCGGCACCAGCGCCGGGGACGCGATGATGGGCGAGGTGATGATGCTGTCGGGACGCAGCGCGGCGGCCCTAGGCATCGCGAGCGCACCCGCGCGCGACGACGAGGGCGAACCGGAGCCGCGCGCAGCTCGCACCACACTCGGCGTGCTGATTGGCCCGGGGATGGGCTTCGTGCCGTGGGTGATCACCGACTCACACTTCTTCGAGCGCGATCGCGTCGGCCGGCTCGTCGCCGCCCTCGAAGCCAGCCAGCGCAGGCTCGGCCTGGGTATTGGCGAGGACGCGTGCGTCGAGATCGATCTCGCGACCGGCGAGCTGATCGGCACCAGCGTCGCCGAGTCGCTGCTCGTGGATGCTGGCGACCTGCAGCGCGACGAAATCACGCGCCGGAACGTTCGCGCTTGTGTGATCCGCCAAGGCACGCGCGTCTCGCTCACGCAACGCTTGGCGACCGCGCTGCCCGCAGCCCCAAAGGCGCCGAGCGAGCCGGTGCACGAGGTGCCGGTGGCGGAGCCGGGGCAGAATCGTCAGCTCGCGTCGTGGCGCCTGTTCGCACGCGCCAGCGTGCCGGGCAGCGGCCGCTGGCGGCTCGCACTCGATGGTTGGGCGATCACGGCCTGGCCCGATGGGCACGGCGAGGTGGTGTTCGAAGTCGGCGCGCGGTAGTCGAGGGCCGCGGGCTACCCGCCCAACCACCGCTTCAACTCGCGCGTGAAGTGCTCGCGCTCGGGCTTCACCATCTCGCCGTAGCTGAACAGCGCCACACCCGACGCGCCGGCCCGCCTGGCGATCTCCATCTGCCGCACGGTCTGCAACGGGTCAGCGTGCTTGAACATCCCCACACCGGCGATCAACGCGCAGCGCCCCGCCGACGCGCAGCCGGTCTGCACCAGCTTCTTGAACACGGCGTCGTCCTCGGCATACGCCATCGGCACCAGCGCGTCGACCAAGCCGCGGTGCGCCCACGCGCGCCAGTCCTGGCCCGACGCCAACGCGCGCACCGGGTCCGCGAGCACCGCCGCCGACAACAGCGTCGGCGCACCTTCTGCCCGCAGACTCGCCCGCACCTGTTGCACGAGCTTGGTGACACACTCGATCTTCCAGTCACGGAATGCCACCGCATGCATGCTGGCGTCCAGGCCCTTGTCGATCCGGAAACGCGTGCGCGTGATCTCGTCGGCAGGGAAGCGATCGATGCCGCCGAGCTGATCGCCGGAGGTCAACCGCACGTAGTCGAGATGCACCCCGGCGACGCCGGGCACGCGCGCCGCCTCGACGCACAGCGCGCAGAGGTAGTCGCGCACCTCGGGCAGGCACGGGTTCAGCCCCGCGTAGCCCCCCTTGTCGAGCGCCTCGCGCTCGCCGCTGGCGTCGCGCAAGAACCACTCGGCGCGACTGTGGTAGAGCTGGCGCTGGTCCTTCGGCTCTTTGTCGCCGCTCCAACCCGGCATCAAGTTCAACCACGCGTGCAACTGGACGCCCGACTGCACCGCGGCCTCGGCGGCGACTTCGAGCGGGTCGAAGCCCGGATCCTCGTGGGCGAACGCGTCGCTCCACACTTCGTGATCGGAGCGAAACAGCACCGTGCCGTTGCCGCGCACCTGGAAGAACACGGCACGGAACCCAAGCTCACCGCAGCGCGCGATGGCGCCGCGGATGTCGGCCTCGGTGCGCCAATCGAAGCGCGTGATCCAGACTGCGCGCTCGAGCCCAGACGGTGCCGGCCGCGGCACGGTGACACACGCGGCGAGACTCATCGCCAGCAAGGCCGCGAGACCTCTCGCGATTCGAGCGTCCTGGCGACCTGACGATGGCCGCTGAGTCTGTGGACGCTGCAAGCATTCGCGGCGCTTGCAGCCGAACGACGCGCGAGGAACCGGCATGCGCGAATCTTCCTGCACGATGACATCGCCATACCAAGGGAATCCGGCGCGATGTCGACACCACAGCGCGCGACAGGCCGCGCGACGCACGCAATCATCCGGCGGCCACGGGCCCAGGGTTCCACCGGCCGCCCAGGCCAGCTACCTTTGCCGATCTCTCTCGAGAATCCACCCGATGAAGACCTTCGCCTTCCTGCCGCTGCTCACCTTGGCGGCCCCCGCCAGCGCCCAGCTCCTGTTCGCCATCGACAGCAGCCGCGCGATTTCCACCATCGACATCCCGACCGGCGCCAAGACCCCGTTCGGCACCGCCAGCTCCAACGCGGCAACCACCGGCGGCCTCGCCTACGACGCTGCCACGCGCACGCTGTACTTGACTTCGACCAGCAACGACTCGCTCTACACGCTCGACCTGACGACCGGCACCGCCACGCTGATCGGCGCGTACGGCGACCCGGCGGTGGTCATGCACGGCCTCGAGTGGGACTCCAGCGCCGGCACGCTCTTCGGCGTGTCGTCGCACAACAACGGGCTCTACAACTTGAACACGACGACCGGCCTCGCGACTCTGATCGGCACGTCAGGCCTGACCAGCTTCTCGAACCTCGGTTACAACTCCACGACCAACGTCATGTATGCCACCAACAGTGGCGCTGACAGTTTCTATCAAGTCGACCGCGCGACGGGGGCGGTGACACTGATCGGCCCGCTCCTCGGCCCGACCAACCCAAACGGCCTCGCGTACGACTCGGACACCGGTCGGATGCTTCTGGTCGACAACTCGACCGACAGTTTCTACTCGATCGACATGGCGACCGGCGCGGCGACCCTGATCGGGCCGAACGGTGCCGGCAACCTGCTGGGGCTCGCCTACATCCCCGCCGCAGGCACGGTCGCACGCATCCAGCACGCGTGCGGCCAAACGTCGATCACGGTCAGCGGTGAGCCACAAATCGGCGGCACAGTGACCACGACGCTGGGTGGCATCGTCGGCGCGCCGATCGTCGGACTCGGCTTCACGGTCGTCAGCTTTCCGTTCTGCACGTGCACGCTCGGCCACGACTGGGGGCTCACGTTCCTCAGTTCGACCCTGGCGGTGCGCGTCCCGTACTTGCCCAGCGTCATCGGCCTCCGGTTTGGCGTCCAGGGCGCAGACTTCTTGGGTGTTGGTGGCTGCCCGGCACCCCAGCTGACGTTGACCGACACCATGGTCGTGACGATCGGCTAGGTGATCGCCCGCACGCAGCGAGCAGGTGAGATCGCCATGCCAAGGGAATCCCCGGCGTCGAGTCGCTAAAGTTCCGCCTTTCCTTCGCCGAACAGTCCCGACATGAGACGCCTTGTCGTCGCGCTCGCCGCGCTGCTCCCCCTGGCTGCCTGCAGTAGCACGGCTCCCCAATTCGACGCCAAGGCCGTGGTGCAGGAGTGGGCCGCGTTCATGAACCAAGACCACACCTTGGTGCCGGGCGACATGCTCGAGATCAGTGTGCCGGAGCTCACCGGTGCAACCACCGGGCCGCCCACTGCGGTGCAGGTCGCGGTCAGCGCCGAAGGCGCGGTCAGCGTGCCGCGGCTCGACCGCTCGATCATGACCACCAACAAGACGGTCTCGCAGTTTCGGCAAGAAGTGGTCGAGGCCTACAAGCGGCAGGGCACACAGGTCAGCTCGGTCACCGTCACTCTTGCAGCGCCGAGTTCGAAGTCGGTGTATGTGTACGGCGAGGTGAAGGACCCCGGCGTCGTCGCGTGGACCGAGCAGCTCACCGCGGCGAAGGCAGTCGCGGCCAAGGGCGGCCACATCGTCACCGCCAACTGGAAGGACATCTACGTGACGCGCGCCGACCCGCAGACCCTGGAGCCGCGCAGCTACCGCGTGAACCTCAAGGAAGTGCTCTACGGTGAGTCGATGGACTTCCCGCTGTTGCCCGGCGACGTCATCTTCGTGCAGACTTCGGTCGGCGGCGACATCGCCCACTTCGTCGACCTTTGGGTGCGCCGCGTGCTGCCAATCGAGAGCGTGGGCGCCGTCTTCGGCATCATCGCGTTCACCGAGAACCGCAGGAACTGATCCGCCGCGCCGGCGGGGCTACCCATCGCATGCGCTTCCCGGGTCATCGCCCACTCGCCTACCTGGGGGTCTTTCTGCTGTGCGCCGCGACCCTCGCGCTCGCACTCGCGATGCCGCGCGTGTTGGCGGCGACGATGGAGCACCACTTCACGTATTTGGTGATCCCCGCGGCGCTGCTCGGCCTTGGCGCTGGAGGAACCTCGATCGCCCTGCGCAACGCCGGACGGCTGCGCCGCGAGAACGCGGACGGGAAGATCGGCAGCTACACGTTTGCCGCCGGCCTCGCGACGCCGCTGTGCTACCTGATGATGACGCGGGTCACCTTCGACCCGCAGCAGATGGCGAGCGAGCCGCTTCACCTGATCAGCTTGGTGTTGATCTGCTGCATCCTGTCGGTGCCATTTTTCTGCGCTGGCCTGGCGATCAGCAGCGCCATCAGCTCGTACCGCCAGCACATCGGCGCCGTGTGTTTCGCCGGCCTTCTCGGAGCTGGCGGCAGCGCGCTGGTGATGCCCTGGTGTCTGGAGGCGTACGGAGGAGACCACCTGATCTTTGCGCTTCCTCTGTTGCTGGCTGGCGCTGCCGCCTGTTTCTGGCTCAGTCAGACGATCGGCAGCGCATCCATGTGGGGCGGCGCACAGGCCCTCTTTGCGCTGGTGTTGGTGGGCCTCGGTCTGTTCTCAGGGTGGGCCCACCCACGCTTCATCGTGGGCCCGTTGTCCCCGGAGTCGCCGATCAAAGAAGCGGGCCTTGCTGTCTTGCGCGCGCGCGGGATCGCGGAGCCAGGGGTGATGACGGTCAGCGAGCGCCGCGGCGCGCGCGAGGCAAGCGCGCGCCCTCAGCGCTTCGACCTGGTCCAGCTGAATGGGGTCGACACGCCCGGCACGTTGCGTCCCGAAGCCAGCGCACCGTCGGCGAGCCACCTCTACACCGAGGAGGCCGTGGCCGATTTCTTGGCAGCGACATCCGACGCCGGCATGGTGTCGTATTCGCGCTTGGTGTTCCTCACGCGCGAGACGCTGCGCCTGGCGGCCACCGCGGTGGCTGCGCTCGAAAAGAAGGGGCACACCGACGCCCATCGCCACGTCGTGGTCCTGCAAGACGATCAGTTGGCGACGCTGCTGATCAGCAGCCAACCGCTGAGCGAAGGCGACCTCGCCGCGACGCGTTCGTTCTGTCATGACAGCGGCTTCACGATGCTGTTCGACCCGGCGACCTCGAGTCAGAACGTGTTCGACGACTGCCTGCGCCGCGCCGCGGCGTCGCGTGCAGACTTCTTCGCCGCCTACGCCTACGACGTGCGGCCCGTGACCGACGCGAGTCCGTTCTTCTTCGACGACTTCAAGTGGTCGCGGTTGTGGAGGGCGGTCACGCACGGCGGTCTTCTGTCCCGTGCGGTCCTTCCCGTGGGCCTGCTCACGCTGCTGGTCGCAATGGCGCAGACCCTGCTGTTCGGCGCGCTGTTCATCCTGCGTCCGCTCGCCAGCTTCGAGCGCGGGCTCGTCGATCGCACGACGGTCGGTCCCCTCGTGTACTTCAGCGCGCTCGGCGCCGGCTTCGTCGCGTTGCAGATCGCGCTCACGCACAAGCTGGCGCTGTTTTCTGGGCACCCCGCGCACGGACTCACCCTCGTGGTGCCGGCCACCCTGATCGCGGCCGGATTCGGCGCACTGGCGGTCAGGCCGCACACCAAGCCGCAGCGGCGGCTGAGCCTGCTGTTCGCCGTGACGCCGCCCCTGATCGTCGGTACCTGGTGGTTCGTGACCTTCGGCATCGACAACTTCTTGGCGCACAGCGAGACGATGCGCACCACGATCGCGATCGCCACGGTAACGCCGGTGGCCTTGGCGCTCGGCATGGCCTTTCCGACTGGCATCCGACTGGTCGATCAGCATCGCCCCGAACTAGTGCCGTGGACCTTTGCCGTGAGCGCCCTGGCCAGCGTGTTCGGCGCGACCGCCGCCATCGTGCTGGCCATGCAGACCTCGTTCCCCACCGTGATCCTGACCGTCGCCGGCCTGTGCGCGCTAGGCTTCTTCTTCCTGCGCGCCACCTACCAGCCCGACCTCGATCACGCCGCCGCCGATATCGTTCAGCTCGACGACCTGCACTAGCAGGACGAGTGTGTCAGACACTTTTGTCTTTCCTGCAACGGTGCGACGGGTCTGCGCACATCAGCTGCCGTGAGCCGACAAGTCGATCGCGCCTTCAGGCGCTTCAAGGAACATGGCGACCCCGACGCCCTGGCGAAGGTGTTCGACGCCACCGCCGACCAGCTGTTTCGCTTGGCGTGGCACCTCAGCGGCGACCGCCACGCCGCCGAGGATCTGGTGCAGTCCACGTTTCTGTGCGCCATCGAGGATGCGAGTTCGCACGCCCCCAACCGCGCGGTGCTGCCGTGGTTGTGCGGGATCCTCACCAACCGCGCGCGCATGCTGTGGCGCCAGCAGCGCACCGAACGCAACGGGTCGCCAGGAGAGCCGCGAGCCACTGCCGATCCGAGCGAGGCGGCGGCCCTGCGTGAACTGAGTGCGGCGGCCCGCGTGCGCCTGCACGCCTTGCCCGAGCCGTATCGGCAGACGTGCGTGCTGCATGTCGAGCATGGTCTCGCTGCACACGAGATCGCCAGCGCGCTGACGCGGCCCGACGCGACGGTGCGCAGCCAGCTGCAGCGTGGCCTCGACATGCTGCGGCGAGCCCTGCCCGCGGCACTTGCGGCCGGCGCGCGCGCGGCGTGCCCAACGCCCGCGCTCGCGATGATGCGCGCGCGCGTAGTGGCGCGCGCACGCCAACTGGAAGGCGTGCGTGCGGCGCCTTCGCTGGCCACGCGATCGCCATGGTCGCTGGCGAGTCAACGCGCCCTGGCCGGCGGCGCTGCCGTCGTCGCTTGCGTCGCGCTCGGGTGGCTGGCCGTGGCGTCGCCGCTCTACGGCACGCTGCCGGATGCACCGACGCTCGACAAGATCGCGGCAACGACGGAAGCGGTCGGTCTGCGCGCCGATGCCGCAGTCGAGCCGCGGCGGGAACTCGCTCCGCCAGCACCGGTGGAAGTAGACCCTTCGGCGACGCTGGCCGTACGCGTCACCTGGGAAGCTGATGGCGCGCCGGCCGCCGGCGTTGTGGTGCGCTTCCTGCCCACCCGCGAAGACAGCGACCTGCTCGAACGGATCGCGCCCACCGATGAGCACGGCGTCGCGCGCTTCGCTGCGCCGTTGCCGGGCCACGCGACGGTGCGCGTCGAGCGCGGCGGCGACGCCGAAGTCGTCGTGCGCGGCCGCGGCACGACGCTGGCCGACGTGATCGTGCCGCGCGGCGTGCACGTGCGCGGGCACGTGTTCGACGCCGACGAGCGCGCGGTCATCGGTGCGCGCTTGTGGCTGTCGTGCGACCCGTTCGACTTGAACCGCGGCGAAGTCGTCGCGACGAGCGCCGGCGACGGCTCCTTTGCCATCCGCGACGTCACGCCAGGGCGTTTGCTCAGCGCATCGGTCGAGGGCCGCGTCGCGTCCGACGTGGTTGCGGTTCCGCCCGTTGACGCACAGCCCTTTGCGGCGGAGCTGCTGGTGTACGAGGAAGGGCCAGGCAAAGTGTTCGGTCGCGTCGTCGACCAGAAGGGCGCGCCGATCGGCAACGCCAAGGTGTTGCTCGGGGTACCGTTCGGGCCTCTGTCGCATCGCAGTCAGCCACCGCCAGTACCGCCCGCGCACCTGACCTCCACGGATGACTCGGGTCGGTTCGAGTTTGGCGGTCTCAGCATCGACGACGAGCCGCTGTCCATCCGCGCGTGTGCCGCGGGGCGCTCTCTGGCGCAAACGACGCTGACAATCAGCGCGGCGATGCAGGTGACGCTGGTGCTCGCCCAAGAAGCCATCGTGAGCGGCACGGCCCTCGATCGCGACCAGGAGCCGGCGTGGCGCGGCGAGGTCGGACTCTACGATCAGGAGCTGCGGCGCATCCGCCACCGGCTGCCGCGCTGGGCGAAGGCGGTGACCGCACCTTGGCGCGATGGTCGCTTCGAGCTGCACAACCTGCCCGCGGGCGCGCAGACCCTGCGCGCCGCCGACGGCGATGACATCGCCATGCGGACGCTCGACCTGCGTGCCGGCGAGCGCGTGATCTGGAACGCAGCGCTCCGCGAGTTCGCCATCGTCGGCGAGGTCGTCGACGAGCACAGCCAGCCGCTGGCCGGTTGGAATGTGTGGGCCACGAGTGAGAGCGCCTTGCGCCTGGACTCCATCACCGACAGCCACGGACGATTTCGTCTCGGCGGGGCCGACAACGCAAGCTACGAGGTCTTGGTCACCGAACCCGCCAGCAAGACGGAGCTGGCCGGCGTGAGCGCGCGCGTGGCCGACGTCATGCCTGGGCCGGCAACCCTGCACATCGTGGTGCCCGACGCGCAGCGGGCCACCGCCCGGCTCGGCGCGCGCGTTGCGCTGCCGGAGGGCTGGCCGACGTGCCGCGTGCAAGTGCAGTTGCAGCGGATCGCGGCGAACGGCGCGGTGGAAGCCTCCGGCGAACGCACGCGCTTGATCGGCGATCGCCTCCACACGAGGTTACTGCGTCCGGGTCGCTATCGCGTTCAGCTCACCACCGCCGAACTCGGCACACTGCACCCCGAGCCGTTCGATCTTCGGCCTGGCCAAGAACTGGAACTCGGCACGCTGCGCTTTGCGGCGCCGGGCGGGTTCGAAGTGGAGATCGAGTCGGCCGCCAAGGAACGCATCTCCTATGTGGCGTGGCGCCCGGATGTCGCCGAAGCCGGTGACAACACGCTGTTGCGTGCCAGCGGCGGCCGCGTGCGCGTGTCCATCGCGCAGCCGGGAACTCACTGGGTCATCAACTTTGGCGAGACGCTCGCCGCCGTGCGCGTCGACGTCGTGTCAGGGGCGACCACGCGTGCGCGACTGGTCGTACAAGCCGGCGTCAAGCGGCTGTTCTGCTGCCCCGCGAACCCCGCAAGCACGACGCGCTGGCGCTTCTTCGACGCCGCGGGCCTTCTCGCCGGCGAACTCGGCTTCGCGTTCACGGCGGTGCCTGAGCATCGGGTGTGGATCCGCAAGCTGCCACCCGGCCGCTACACGGTCGAGGCCATCGACTGGCGCGGAGGCAAGACCTCGAGCACCTTCGAAGTCAGCGAGGCGGCGGAGGGCGACGCGATCATCCTGCCGAGTCCGCGCTGACCAGGACGAGTGTGTCAGACACATTCGTCCTGGTCGGACCAACGGATGTCGGTGCCGTCGATGACGAGAACCCCATCCCCAGGACACGCGATGCGCGCGCGCGCCGGCAGAGGTTGATCGCCGGCAAGCCGCAACACCGGCGTGCCATCGCGCGCCACCAAGCCCACCAGGCGCGCCGGGTTACCGACGACCAAGCCGTGCGCCGGCACATCGCGCGTGACCACCGCGCCCATCCCCACCATCGCGTACGCGCCGATCGTCACCCCGGGCCCGACCGTCGCATTGGCGCCTACGGTCGCGCCGCGGCACACCCGCGCGCGCTCGGTGTCCGGCCCGGACGCCGACGACAACAACGCACGCAGCTCGCGATCGGTGGCGCGCGGCCGGCGATCGTTGGTGAACACCACGTGCGCGGCGAGCATCACGCCGTCTTCGATGGTGACCCCGGCGCACAGATAGACCGCGGCGTTGATCTTCACGCGATCCCCCACCACCACGTCACCAGCGATGTAGGTCTTCTCGCCGACGATGCAGTCGGCGCCGAGGCGCGCGCCGCTGCGGATGTGCACGTGATCCCAAATCGCGGTGCCGGCGCCGATCGACACGCCAGCTTCGACCAACGCCGTCGCGTGCACGCGGGCCGGGTTCATGCGACCGAGATCACGAGAAGTCGCCGCCGAAGCCCTGCACCGGGATCCAACGCTCGACGCGCGCGGCGCGGTACGCGGCCTCGATCACGCGCACCGATTCGAGCGCGTCTTCGGGGCGAACCACTGACTCGTGGCCAGGTCGCGCGACGGTCCACGCGAAGTCTTGCAACTGGCGCACAAACGCAGCGACCTTGTCGTAGCCCGAGCCGAACTCAGTCCACTCGCGCTGACCGTGCAAGCGGTAGCGCGACGCGCGCCAGCCCACCTGCAGCGTGCCGCGCGCGCCGCTCACCGTCACGAAGTAGTCGTTGGCGGCATCGACCGACCACGACAGACGAATGAGCACGGAACTACCCCCGCCGGCCTCCAGCTGCAAGGTGACCGTATCCTCGACGCCGACCGCCTGCACGCGTCGACCAAAGTGCGCGAACACCCGGATCAGCGGCCCCAAGAAGAAGCGCGCGACGTCAACCGCATGCGCGCCGTTGTCGATCAGCACGCCGCCACCGCCCACCTTGGGGTCGGCGTTCCAACGCTTGGTCATGTCGACCGGCGAGCAGAACGAGTTCTCGAACAGCACGACCTCACCGATCAAGCCGTTCTTGACCATGGCCTGCGCCTCGACCACGTCGGGCACGTAGCGGAACTTGCTGGCCATCATCAGCACCGAGTCGTTGCGCGCCGCGGCCGACAGCATGCGCGTCGCCGACGCCGACGACGTGGCCAGCGGCTTCTCGCACAACACGTGCATCCCGGCGGCCAGGAGCTGCAAACAGGCATCCTCGTGCGCGGCGGGCGGCGTCGCCACCAACGCCGCGTGCGGCGCCTCGGCCTGCATTCCAGCCAACATGTCGCGCACCGAAGCGAAGCCAGGCACCTGCCAACTGTCCGCGGCGGCGGCCAAGGCTGCGGGGTCGCTGTCCACCACGGCGACCAGAATCAACTCACGCAGATCGGCGAGCGCGCGCACGTAGTCGCGGGCGACGGCGCCGGCGCCAACGATGGCGAGGCGAATGGGCAGTGCGGGACGTTCCGTCGTCAAGTTAGGTCACTCCAGTCGCGGCAGTCAGGCTCCCGCCAAGGCGGGGCTGACCGGGGTTGCATGCTCGAGGCTCAGCGCGGCCGAGCCGCAACGAGACGCGACGGCAGCCTACCAGCAGCTCGGCCGCGAGTCATGAGCCGTAAGACGTAAGCCCCAAGTCCCAAACCGCGGTCCGAACGCCTCCCGGCCGCCTGGCTACGTTCTGGACTTACGGCTTACGTCTTACGACTTACGTCTTTCCACAGCAGTGCCGAGCGTAACGCGCCGGCGATCGCATCCACATGTTCCGCCGTGTATGCCTCGTTCCACGGCAGCACGAGCGCGGTCTCGAGCCCGCGATGCACTCCGGGATGCGCGCGCGCGTCGAGACCTTCCCACGCAGGCGACGCCAAACCAGCGCACTGCACCGGCATGCGCATCACGGTGTGATCACGCCACTGACGAAACACGCCACAGGCGTACGCCGGTCGGCCCACGTAGCCGGGTTGCGACGCGATGCCGACCTCGCGCAGCCGAGACGCCACCGCGTGTGGGCCACCCCGGTGCACCGCCGGGTCGATGTGCACGCAGTAGCGCCAGTACGAACAACGGGTCCCAGCGGCCTCGGGCATGGCGACCAACCCAGGGATCGACGCCAGCGCCGCGGTGAGGCGTTCGGCGGCGACGCGGCGCCGCGCCACCACGCCTTCGAGCTTCTCGAGCTGCGCCAGCCCCACCGCGCCTTGTAGTTCGGTCAGCCGGTAGTTGAGGCCGGGCCGATCGTGGTCGGGCTTCGCGTCGCCGTAGCCCCACCCCTTGTTCACGAAGCGGCGGAGTCGATCGGCCAACGCCGCGTCGTCGGTCGTCACGATCCCGCCCTCCCCCGTCGTCATGTGCTTGCCCTGCTGGAAGCTATAGCAAGCGAGCGCGCCGAAGCTGCCGACCAGGCGACCTTGGTCGGCGGCAAGGAACGCCTGGGCGCAATCCTCGATCAGAATGAGACCGCGCGCCTTGGCGAGTGTCTCGATTTCCGACATCGGGCAGGGGCGGCCGAACAGGTGGGTGACTACGACCGCACGGGTGCGCGACGTCAGCGCCGCCGCCACCGTCGCCGCCGTCACCGACAGGGTGTGCGGGTCCACGTCACAAAAGCGCGGCAGCCCCCCCTCGTAGAGCACCGGCAGCAACGCCCCCATGTCGGTGATCGGGCTGGTGACGATCTCGTCGCCCGGTTGGAGCCCCAGCGTCGCGATCGCCGCGTGTACGGCCGCCGAACCCGAGCTGCACGCGATCGCGAACGGACGCCCAACTGCCGATGCGAACGCGATCTCGAGTTCGCGCACCGCGTGCCCGCCGGTGCTGTTCAGGCTCCCCGAGCCGATCACTCGCTCCAGCGCGCGCAGCTCCGGTATGCCCAGATCACGCCCGGTTTGGTCGCGATCGCTGGGCAATTGCATCGAAGTGAGGGATAGCGGCGAAAGCGACAAGCGTCTGGTCGGAGCGCGCGGCTGGGTCACGCACCCTGCCAGCGATCATGCGCGGAGACTCAGAAGGCAGCAACGCTATGAAACACCGCTGTGAGAAAAAACGTCTCGCGAGCCGGCCTCGGACACCAATGAGCCGCGCTCTCGTGCAACTCTCGTACAAGCTCGTACAAGCCGACCAGCCCTTGCTTTGCTCGTCTCGACGTCTACGCTTCGGTGCGATGGGTGCCTTGACCCACGCGACCCCGGGAAGGCCATAGGGGACAAGCGAGGCCAGGCCTCACGCCTACACGTCAACGGTTACCCGCCTGCTTCAGCCGATGAATCGGCTGCGTCGTCCACCTAGCTCTGCACCTCTGAGTCGTCGTCTCATGCTGTCGCAACATCGCCGCGCATTCGCCAACACGGTGCTGGCGCTCGACCTCTTCGTGGTCGGCACCGCCATCGTGCTCGCGGGTCTTCGCAGCCTCGATCGGCCGGCCATCATCGGGTTGGAGCTCGCTGCCGCCGCCATCGCGTGGGTGGCTCTCTCCTCGCGTGTCGGCCTCTACGTATCGCGCCGCACCGCGAGCCTGCTCTCCGAAGTCTGGCTGCTGGCCCAGGTGGTTCTGCTGGTCGCCGGTGTGGTGCTCGTGGTGCATACCGCGGCCCAAGAACCGATCCCCATGTTGCTGGGCTGGTTGCTCGGCTTGGGTCTCGGCGGCACCGCGGGGCTGCGCTTGTTCGTGCGCCCTCTCCTGCGCGCCTTGCGTCGCCGCGGCATCAACACGCGCAACTACCTGTTCATCGGCCGCGGCGAATCCGCGCACCGCATGGCTGGGAGCATCCTGCGCCGCCGCGACTTCGGCATCCACATCGTCGGTGAGCTGGCGTTCAGCGGCGAAGAGACGCGGCCGCCGATCGCCGAAGTGCAACACCTGGGCACCACCGCCGAGTTGCAGGACGTTTTGAAGAAGCACGCGGTCGACGAGATCGTGGTGTGTCCGACCGACGGGGTGTGGGCGACCGAAGTCAAATCGCTGCTGCGCTTTTGCCAGACCACGGGCCTGTCGTGGCGGCTCGCACCCGACTGCTTTGGCATCCCAGCCGACCGCAGCGCGGTGGACTACGTCGGCGACGTGGCGACCTATGCCATGGCCGGCGGCTTCGGCCACCGCCGCTTGCTGTGGGTCAAGCGCGCCATCGACATCGCCGGCACGTCCGTCGGCTTGATCTTGTTGACGCCGCTCATGCTCGGCGTCTCGTTGGCCATTGCGGCGACCGGCGGTCGACCGATCTTCTTCCGGCAAGTGCGGGTCGGCGTCAACGGCCGCCTGTTCCACATGTTCAAGTTCCGGTCGATGGTGAAGAACGCAGAGGCGTTGCGCGAGCAGCTCGCCGCCAACAACGAACAAGCCGGGCCCGTCTTCAAGATGAAGCACGACCCGCGCATCACACCGGTCGGACGCTTCCTGCGCCGCTACAGCCTCGACGAGCTACCGCAGCTGTTCAACGTGATCAAGGGTGACATGAGCCTGGTCGGCCCGCGCCCGCCGATCCCCAGCGAAGTCATGCAGTACGACTGGTGGCAGCGCCGTCGGCTGTCGGTGCGCCCCGGCCTCACCTGCACTTGGCAGGTATCCGGCCGCAACTCGATCGGCTTCGAGAAGTGGATGGAGATGGACCTGGCCTACATCGACGGCTGGAACTTGGCCCTCGACATGAAGATCATGGCCAAGACGGTCAAGGAAGTGATGCGCGGCGGCGGCGCCTGAGCACGCCCGGGTGAACAGGCGCTCGATGCCACCGCGCGGCGCCAATTGGTCTGGATCGTGCCCAGCTTTCTGGACGAGAATCCCCGGGGCTGAAGATGAAGCTCGCCTACCTCGTCAACCAGTACCCCAAGGTCAGCCACGCGTTCATCCGGCGCGAAGTCTTGGCCCTGGAGAAGGTGGGCGTGCCGGTGGCGCGTTTCAGCGTGCGGCCGCCAGACGAGTTGGTCGACGAAGAGGATCGCGCCGAGGCCGCGCGCACCGAGGTGTTGCTCGCGCGTGGGGTGTTCGGTTTGGTCGTCGCGGCGCTGGCCGACGCGTGCAGCCGACCGATCCGGTTCGGGCGCGCGCTGGTCGCGACCTGGCGCATGGGTCGTCGCTCGGAGCGCGGCGTGCTTCGCCATCTCGCCTACCTGATGGAAGCCGCGCTGCTGCGCCGCGAACTCGCGCGCCGTGAAGTCACGCACCTGCACGCGCACTTCGGCACCAACTCAACGGCGGTGGCGCTGCTGTGCCATACGCTCGGTGGGCCACGCTTCAGCTTCACGGTGCACGGCCCCGAAGAATTCGACAAGCCGCAGGCGCTGAGCCTTGGCGACAAGATCGCGCAGGCGCACGCGGTGGTTGCCATCACCAGCTTCGCGCGCAGCCAGCTCTATCGCTGGGCACGCTACGCGGACTGGCCGAAGGTGCACGTGGTGCATTGCGCCGTCGATGACCAGTGGCTTGCGGCGCAGCCGACGCCCATTGCCGCCGACAGTCGGCGCCTGGTGTGCGTGGGCCGCCTGTGCGAGCAGAAGGGGCAGGCTCTGCTGGTGGAGGCCGCCGCGCAGATAGCGCGCGACGGCGTGCGCTTTCAGCTGGTGCTCGTCGGCGACGGCGAGATGCGCCGCGACATCGAGGCGTTGGTTGCCACGCACAAGCTGGGCGCGCAGGTGACGATCACGGGTTGGGCCGACGGCGCGGAGGTCAAGCGGCAGCTGGCCGGTGCGCGCGCGTTGGTACTGCCGAGCTTCGGAGAAGGCTTGCCGGTGGTTCTGATGGAAGCGTTTGCGATGGGCCGCCCGGTGATCAGCACCAGCATCGCCGGGATCCCCGAGCTGGTGCGACACGGCGAGAACGGCTGGCTGATCGTGCCCGGCGACATCGACGCGCTCGCCGATGCACTGCGGCAGGCGTTGGCGGCGGACGTCACCGAGTTGGAACGGATGGGCCGCGCCGGTCGACGCGCGGTCGAAGCGCAACACCGCGCCACCGACGAGGCGCAGAAGCTCGCGCGCATGTTCCGCTCGTCGACCGGGAGGGAGCCATGAGCGGCGAGCCGCGCGTGACCTTCGTGGTGATCGGTCGCAACGAAGAGAAGAACCTCGCGCGCTGTCTCGAGTCGGTGCGCCAGCAGGGCAGCGGCCACGAGATCATCTACGTCGACAGCCGATCGACCGATCGCTCGGTGCAGATCGCGCAGAGCTATGCCGGTGTGCGCGTGCTGCCCCTCGAAGATGGCAAGCCGAGCGCCGCCAAAGCGCGCAACGCCGGTTGGCGCGCCGCCGACAGCGCGACGTTCGTGCACTTTGTCGATGGCGACAGCGCCCTGGCCGACGGTTGGTTGCCAGAGGCTCTCGCCGCGCTGCGCGACCCACAGGTCGGCGCGGTGTTTGGCCGCTTCCGCGAGATGCACCCCGACGCGTCGATCTACAACCGCATGGCTGACCTCGACTGGCCGACGGCGACCGGGCCCGTGGAGACCTTCGGCGGGATCGTGATCGTGCGCCGCGCGTGCCTCGTGGCGACCGGCGGCTACGACGAGCGCCTGCGAGTCGGCGAAGACCCGGCGCTGGCGCTCGACATCCGCCGCCTGGGCTCGAGCGTCATGCAGCTCGACGCCCTCATGGCACACCACGACATCGACCTGCACAGTTTTGGCGCCTACTGGCGGCGCAACGTCATGGTGGGATGGTCGCTCGCCGAGATCAGTCATCGCAGCCGCGGACACGCCGTGTCGGCGTGGAGCGGACGAACGCTGCGCCTCGCCGTCCTGCTGC
The DNA here is from genome assembly GCA_031423015.1 of Planctomycetota bacterium. Classification (GTDB taxonomy): domain Bacteria; phylum Planctomycetota; class UBA1135; order UBA1135; family UBA2386; genus DATGPD01. The sequence continues at coordinate 42,025 of JANPER010000015.1, forward strand.
TCGGCGCGCTCGCGATCCTCGCGCTGGGGATCCTGGTGACGCCGTGGATCCTCGCTGGCGGGCTGCTGCTCGCAGCGCTCGACCTTCTGCGCATCGCCAAGAACAACCTACGCCGCGCCGGCTCGTGGGCGCACGCGATCGCCTACGCGCTGCACGCGCGCTCGATCACCGTGCCGGTCGCTATCGGCCACTGGAAGTGGTACCACGAGCGCCACCAGGACAAACGTGTCTGACCTGGTACTACGTTCCTTCGTTCAGCGACCGACGGGTTAGGCCTGCCGGCAGCACTGACGCACTCGTCCTGCTACATCAGGTTGCGCAGGAACGAAGGCAGGCCGAACTTGACGCCGTTGAGACACAGCGCGCCGACCTTGCCGCCGTACTCCTGCACCTTGCCGAGCCAGAACGCGGCTTGCGAGGGTTGAATGCGACCGCTCTTCAACACCAGCACCGACGCTTCCACGGCGCTGAGGATGGCGCGGTTCTCGGGGCCGTTGTTCATCGCTGGCGAATCCACCAGGACGACGTCGAACAGACTCTCCAACGTCTGAAGCGTCGACTGCACCGACTTCTCGTTGATCAACGCGGTCGGGCTCGCGATGGTCGGACCCGACGGCAGCATGTGGAAGCCGAGCGGGTCGACGTGAAAGATCACCTCGTCGACACCGCACTCGCCCGACAAGAACCCCTTGATCCCGATCGATCCGTTGGGGGCCAAGCCGTCGTTCTGGCTGGTGGGCGCGCGTAGGTCGAGTTCGAGCACGCAGGTCCGGTAGCCGAGCGTCTCGCACAGGTAGTGCGCCAAGCCATACGTCACCGTCGACGCGCCGTCGCCCTCATGCACGCCCACCACGGACAGGCGGCGCGGATGCGACGAACCGTCGCCGACGAAAGACGACGTGACGATGCGATTCCAAAGGTCCTCGGAGAACGGCAGGAGCCACCCAAGGTTGCGGATCAGCTTGCTGTTGCGACAGGTGAAGAGCTGAAAGCTCTGGTCTTGCACGATCGCCATGACTAATCCCAACCTCGCTTGCGGGCCAACCGGAACCGACGCACGTTGCCGCGCTCCAACCAGGGCATGCCCACCACGTCACCGCGACCCAAGCAGACGGCGACTTCCGAGGTGCGCAGAAACGTCTTGCTCATGCGCACCATCAACATGATGAGGGTCAGGCTAGCCAGCAAACCGCCCGCCAAGCCTGCCAGGATGAGGCGCGTCCGTTGCGGCCCCTCCTTGAGCAGCGGCAGCGTGGGTGTATCGACCGGCTGCAAACTCGATAGCCCCAGCGTGCTGAGCTGCGCCTCGAAGTCCCAGGAGTCGTTGGCCCGGCGCGCCTCAGCCAACTTGGCCTTGGCCAGGTCGAGCCGCTCCACCAACTTGTTGGCGGTCTCCTGCTGCGCGTAGAGGTTCTTGAGGGCGGCATCCAACTGGTTCACCTCCGCCTCGAGGCGCGGCATCTCGGTTTCGAGTTCGGCCTGCGTCAAGGTCAGCGCGCGGATGCGAGCGTCGATGGCAATCCACTCCGGGTTGTCATCGACAACCGGAACATGGCGTGGCTTATCGAGATCATCCATCTGCGTCTGAACGTTGTGCAGCTGCGCAAGCAAGACCCTGTAGCGGGTGTCGTTCTTCAGGATCTCAACCGAGTCGACGAGCTCCTTCTCGATCTTTCGGTTCTGCAATTCTACAAGCTGCTTGATGAGGTCGCCCCGGGCCGTGGCGTTGTCCTCCGTCACCTCCAGTTCGCGTGTTCGCTGCGGTTTCAACTTATCGAGCTTCTCGCTCCACTTCTGCAGGTTGTCGCGGGTGGTGTCGCGCGCGCGCTTCATGGCGAACAGCGCGGTCGCCGAGGTCGCTCGCGCCCGCTCCTGCGCGACGATCTCTTCAGTGAACTTCACGTGCCCGTGCGTGTTCACGAAGGTGTCGTACTCGACCTTGGCCGCGTTGTAGTCAGTCTCCACAACCCCCAGGCGCTGCAAGACCCACTCGCGACTCTCCTTGGGCGCGCACACCTCGCGATAACGCTCGACGGCGACCTGCACGACCTCCTTCAGCACGAGCTGCGCTTGCTCTCGGCTGCCGGCGCGATAGACCAACTTGATCAGCGAGGCGCGTTCGTCGGCCCACGCCACGAAGCTGCGGCGGAACACTTCGGTGGCAACGTCGAGCTTGAGCGAACTCGGGCTCGCCGCCGACTTGAACCAGCTCGATTGGATCCGGTGCATCCAATCGGTCGCGCTGTCGATGATGCCCATCTTCTGCCGCTCCTCTTCGTCGGCGCGCTGCGGCTGATAGGGCTTGGTGATCTCAGCCGCTCCCAATCGCTCCGCGACGCGCTCCGCGACCACGCTCGAGTTGATCACTTCGAGCGCCGCCAGCACCTGCGACGGACCGATGTTGCCCGTGCGCAGCATGTTGGCCGCGACTTCGGCGGCGTTGCCACCGCTGCGGTTGCCAACCACCATCAGGCTCGCCTGTGAGGCGTACACATTCGGCCGCGTCAGCGCATAGACGATGGCGACCAGCCCGGCGATCCCGCCCACGACGCCGATCCAAAACTTGCGCGACCACGCCGCCGCAACGTAGTCAACGAGCGTGCGCTCGGGGTCACGCCATTGGGCTTCGAACTCGCTGGCCGCTTTGCGCACGCGCTGGTCGGGCTTCGACTCGGGCCGTGGGTTGCGAATGGATGTCATCATGAATCGTCAGGACGGCCGACTGGGTCGGGACTGCCCTTGTTATCGGTCGCGGAACGGGATGGGCTTCAGGCGGCCGGGGATTGCGCGCCTTTGCTGACGCCGGGCGAAGAAGGATAACGAGGGCACCCGGCCAGATCAGTCACCGAGCGGAGTTCACGCCGCAAGCGCCGGTCCAAGCGCGGTGTCGGAGCCACCGGCCAGACCCGCTGCCCCTTTGAACGCCGCCGGCCTGGCACACCGGATGGCTGCGCGCGTCGGCCTGCCGCATCAAAACGGCGGCTGAAAGTCGCGCTCTTCGGTTGGCCGCGGCGGCGTGGGGAGGCGCCCGCGCTCCCCCGTCAGGTAGGGAGCCACGATCGCGGCCGCCAGGGACTCTGGACCACCGAACGGCTCGGCATCGCGCGGCGCGATGCGCCACTGCTCGAGAATGCCCTCGACGGCGCCCGCCACCACGAACGCCGCCAGCGCCGGATCCTCGACCCGCAGGCTGCCGTCGCGCTGACCGTCGGAGAACAGTTCGCGCAGGCGAGCGCGCAGTGCGCGCAACTCGCCGCGCGCGTCCCCGCGCAGGGTCGTGTCGAACCCCGCACGTACATCAGTCCCGAGCAGGCGCATCAGCGCGCGCGCCTCCGGCCGGCGCAGGTGCGATGCGAGACGCGCGCCCAGGAACGCCTCGAGCTGTGCCGCGGCGCCACTGCCTTCCGGCCGCCCCGCTGCCTCGCGCAGTTCGCCGCGCTCGGCGTCGATCACCGCCAAGAACAGCTCTTCCTTGCTGCGGAAGTGAAAATAGACCCCGCCCTTGGTGACCCCTGCGAGCTGACCGACCCGCGCGATGCTGGTGCCGGTCACCCCGCGGCGCGCGAACTCGCGGGCTGCGACGCGCAAGATTCTGTCGCGTAGCGCGGGATCTTTGGGGCGAGACATGGAGGCTCCGATGTGCAGGCAGCATGGGAGGTTACCTTCGGTTGACATACCTACCAGCATGTCATTTTAAGATGCCTCTGAGTATCTCACAGCCGCGGACTTTTCCGGCGGTCGATGGTGGCTAAGGTGCGCACCTCGTAGGCCATGCAGATCGACCCGCACCGCATCACCCCCGGGCCCAAACCCGATTGGTTGAAGGTGCCTATTCCCTCAGGTCCGGTCGTGGCGCGGCTCACCGGTTTGTTGCGCGAGCGCGGCCTGCACACCGTGTGCGAAGAAGCCAAGTGCCCGAACATGGGCGAGTGCTGGGCCGGCGGCACCGCAACCTTCATGGTGCTCGGCGACGTGTGCACGCGCGGCTGTCGGTTCTGCGCGGTGAAGACGCACAAGAACGGCTTGCCGGTCGACCACGAAGAACCAGCCAAGGTCGCTGACGCCGTGATCGCGATGGGCCTCAAGTACGTCGTGCTGACCATGGTCGACCGCGACGATCTCAGCGACGGCGGTGCCAGTCATGTCGCCGCCACGATCCGAGCGATCAAGCAGCGCGATGCGCACATCCTGGTCGAGGCGTTGGTGGGCGACTTCGAGGGCAAGCCAGACCAGCTGCGCGATTGCCTCGCCGGCGCGCCCGACGTGCTCGCGCACAACATCGAGACCGTGGAGCGGCTGACGCCGCGCGTGCGCGATCAGCGCTGCGACTATCAGCTCTCACTCGACATGCTGCAGCAGGCCAAGCAGCTGCTGCCGGGCGTCGTCACCAAGTCGTCGATCATGCTCGGTCTCGGCGAGAGCGACGCCGAAGTGGAGCAGGCGATCGACGACCTGCGCGCCCACGACGTCGACGTGCTGACGCTCGGTCAGTACCTGCGGCCGACGCTGAAGCACTTGCCGGTGCGCGAACACATCGCGCCCGCGCGCTTTGCCGCCCTCGAACAGCGCGCGCTGCGCAAGGGCTTTCTGTATGTCGCCGCAGGCCCCTTGGTGCGCTCGTCGTACAAGGCCGGCGAGTTCTTCCTCGAAAACATGCTCCGGCGCCGCGCCGCAGCCGACCCCAGCGGCCAAGCGGCTGCCACGCTCTCACAGGCACACCGATGACCAAGCTGCTCACCATCATCGAGAAGGACGGCAAGGCCGCCAAGAACAAGGATCCCAACCTGCCGCCGGAGCAGCTGAAGCGCCTGTATCAGATCATGGTGCAGACCCGCATCATGGACGACCGCGCGCTCGCGTTGCAGCGACAGGGCGGCATCGGCTTCTACCTGCAGAGCAAGGGCCAGGAAGCGAGTCACATCGGCGCTGCCGCGGCGCTGCTCGACTCCGACTGGATCTTCCCGGCCTATCGGCAGCCCGGGATCATGCTGCTGCGCAACGCCAAGCTCGACGACATCGTCAACGAGTGGTACGGCAACGACGGCGACACCAGCAAGGGACGCCAGATGCCGGTGCACTACAGCCTGCGCAGCATCAACTTCGTCAGCATCAGCTCGCCGATCGGCACGCAGATCACGCACGCCGTCGGCGCGGCGATGGCGGCACGCTTCCGCAAGGACAAGACGGCGTTCATGACGTTCTTCGGCGACGGCGGCACCAGCAGCAACGACTTCCACGCCGGCCTCAACTTCGCCGCCGTGTACAAGGCCCCGGTGGTGTTCGTGTGCGAGAACAACCAGTGGGCGATCTCGGTGCCACTCGACAAGCAGATGGCGAGCGAATCGATCGCGATCAAGGCCGATGCGTATGGCATGCCTGGCGTGCGCGTCGACGGCAACGACATCCTCGCGGTGTATCGCGTGTGCAAGGAGGCCGTCGATCGCGCGCGCGCGGGCGAGGGGCCGACGCTGGTCGAAACGGTCACCTATCGCATGGCTGGCCACTCGTCGTCGGACGATCCCACGCGCTACCGCGACTCGGCGTCGGTCGAGGCATGGGCGCAGCGCGACCCCATCGATCGCTTCAAGCGCTACTTGCAGCAGCGCAAACTCTGGGACGAGAAGTTCGAGCAGGAGACCGTCGAGAAGTTCAAGGCGTCGCTCAATGCCGCGATCAAGCGCGCACAAGATCGCTCGCTGCCTGGGCCCGAGTCGCTGTTCGACGACGTCTTCCTCAATCTGACGCCGCAGCTCAAGGAGCAGCGCGCCGACTTGCTGAGCCTCGGCGCGCAAGACCAAGAAGAAGAGGGCGCGTTCCCGCTGTAGGTTCCCCCGCAGTTCCCGCCGTTTGGGGAGCACGTATTCAACATGGCACAGAAGACCCTTCTCGAAGCCGTCACCGACGGCCTGCGCACCGAGATGCGCAACGACGACCGCGTGTGTGTGTTCGGCGAAGACGTCGGCAAGCGCGGCGGCGTGTTCCTCGCAACCGGCGGCCTGCAAGACGAGTTCGGCGTCGAGCGCTGCTTCGACACACCCCTGTCGGAGTGCGGCATCATCGGCACCGCCATCGGCATGGCGCTGTATGGCATGCGGCCGGTCGCCGAGATCCAGTTCTTGGACTTCATCTACCCGGCGTTCGACCAGATCGTGTCGGAGGCCGCCAAGTTTCGCTACCGCAGCGGCGGTGAATACACCTGCCCCATGGTGATCCGCTCGCCATACGGCGGCGGCATCCGCGGCGGTCACTATCACAGCCAGTCGAGCGAGGCGTACTTCTGTCACACGCCAGGGCTCAAGGTGGTGATTCCCTCGACGCCGGCGGACACCAAGGGTCTGTTGATCGCGTCGATCCGCGACGAGGACCCGGTGATGTTCTTGGAACCAAAGCGCATCTACCGCTCGGTGAAGGGCGAGGTCCCCGACGGTGAGCACGTGGTGCCGCTCGGCAAGGGCCGCGTGGTGCGCGAGGGCAAAGACGTCACGGTCGTGGCCTACGGCGCGATGGTGGCGGTGTGTGAGAAGGCCGCCGAAGAAGCCCAAAAGCACGGCCGCAGCGTCGAGATCATCGATCCACGCACGTTGGTGCCGCTCGACGAAGCCATGATCCTCGAGTCGGTGAAGAAGACCGGCCGCTGCGTCGTGGTGTACGAGGCGCCCAAGACCTGCGGGTTTGGTTCCGAGATCGCCGCGATCGTCGCCGAGAAGGTGTGCGATTCCTTGGAAGGCCCCGTCGTGCGCGTCGCCGGCTTCGATACGCCGTTTCCTTACATCCTCGAAAACCTCTACATGCCCGATGTCCGCCGCGTGTTGGCCGGCATCGAGAAGACCTTCAACTGGTAAGGCTGGAGAAACCAACTCATGGCGCTCAAAGAGTTTCGTCTGCCCGACATCGGCGAAGGCATTGCCGAGGGCGAGATCGTCAGCTGGAAGGTCAAGGCCGGCCAGCCCGTAAAGGAAGAGGACGAGTTCGTCGAGGTCATGACCGACAAGGCCACGGTCATGATCACGTCGCCTTACAACGGCACCGTGAAGGAGCTGAAGTACAAGGAAGGCGACGTCGTGCCGGTGGAGTCGGTGATCGCAGTGTTCGAAGTGGGCGGCGCTGCCGCCGCCACGCCTGCCGCCGAGCCCAAGGGGAAGGCGCCAGCCGCTGAGCCCAAAGCACCAGCGCCAGCGCCGGCCGCCCCCGCCAAGGCCGCACCTGCTGTCAGAGCACCAGCGCCCAGGGCGGTCGAGGTTCCTCGGCCAGCGGCAGCGCCCGAGCCGGAATCTGAACCCGAAGCAGCAGACGTCGAGTTCGCGCAAGCCGAACCAGGCAGGGTCCTGGCCGCCCCCGCCACGCGCCGCCGCGCGCGCGAGATGGGAATCGACCTGCACGCCGTGCAAGGCACCGGCCCGCGCGGTCGCGTGACCAATGAGGATCTCGAACGCGCGCCGACGGCCGCGCCCGCGATGGCCAAGGTCGCCGCGCCGGCGGCGAAGTTGCCCAAGCCTGCGTTCGCGCCGGTGGCGGTGCCCGCGGGCACGCGCGAGGAACGGCGGCCGTTCCGCGGCCTGCGCCGCAAGATCGCCGAGGCGATGACGCGCAGCAAGGACACCGCCGCGCACTTCAGCTACATCGACGACATCGACGTGACCGAGTTAGTGAAGCTGCGCAAGGCAGCGAAGGCGATGTATGCCGACGCGGGCGTCAACATCACGTATCTGCCCTTCATCATGAAGGCGATCGTGGCGGCGATGCGGCAGTACCCCGAGATGAACTCGTCCCTCGACGAGACCTCGAACGAGTGGGTGATCAAGCACTACTACAACTTCGGCATCGCCACCGACACCGCCAACGGCCTCGTGGTGCCGGTGGTGAAAGACGTCGACCAGAAGTCGATCGCGCAGCTCGCCAAGGAGATCCAAGACCTCGCCGAGGCCACGCGTTCCGGCAAGGTGTCGATCGACCAACTGCAGGGCGGCACGTTCACCATCACGAATGCCGGCAACATCGGCGGCCTGTTTGCCACGCCGATCATCAACTTCCCCGAAGTCGCGATCATGGGCGTGCACAAGATCAAGCAGACGCCGGTCGTGCGCGAGGGCCAGATCGTCGTCGGCGACGTGATGTACCTGTCGATCAGCATCGATCACCGCTTGGTCGACGGCGCCACCGGAGCGCGCTGGATGAACGTGGTGAAGGACTGCCTCGAGAACCCCACGAAGCTGCTGCTCGGCAGCCTGTAACCAGGACAAACGTGTCAGACACATTCGTACTGGTGCCATGACCAGCAAGAAGGCCAAACCGCCGCCGCGCAAAGTCGCGCCGCGTTCGAAGGCCGCGACCGGGCCTTTGCCTGACCACGGCCCGCGCGAATCCGCGTACTCGATCGTGCGCCCCGACGGCACCGTTCTCCCGGGTCGCGAACCGAAGCTGCCCACCGAGAAGCTGCTCTACCTGTACCGCACGATGGTCCTCGTGCGCGAGTTCGACCGGCGCATGCTGGTGCTGCAACGCCAAGGACGCATCGGCTTCTACGGTCCGATCAAGGGCCAGGAGGCCGCGACCGTTGGCTCGGTGGCGGCGGTCGAGGATCGCGACTGGATCTTCCCCGCGCTGCGCGAAGGTGCCGCGGCCATGATGCGCGGCTTGCCGCTGGCGCAGGTGATCGCCCAGCTCGTGGGAAACTCGCTCGACCGCTGCAAGGGTCGGCAGATGCCGTGCCACTACACGTTCAAGGCAGGCAACTACGTGTCGATGTCGTCGGTGATCGGCACGCAGATCACGCACGCCGCCGGCGCGGCGATGGCGGCCAAGATCCGCAAGGACGACGTCGTGGTGCTGGGCTACATGGGCGACGGCGCCACCAGCAGCAACGACTTCCACGCCGGCATGAACTTCGCCGCTGTCTTCAAGGCGCCGGTGATCATGTTCTGCCAGAACAACCAGTGGGCGATCTCGGTGCCGGTGCATCAGCAGCACGCCGCCGAGACGATCGCGATCAAAGGCACCGCGTATGGCATGCCGAGCGTCCGCGTCGACGGCAACGACGTGCTCGCGGTGTATGAGGTCACCAAGGCAGCCGCCGACCGCGCGCGCCGGGGCGACGGCCCCACCTTCATCGAGGCGGTCACTTACCGACGCCTCGGTCACTCGTCGTCCGACGACCCTGACAAGTACCGCGACCCGAAGGAAACCGAGGTTTGGGAACAGCGCGACCCGTTGGAGCGCATGAAGCGCTACCTGTTGGCGCGCAAGGTGTGGCGCGAGCGCGACGAGCAAGAACTCAACGAGAAGATCGGCGACGAAGTGAACGAGGCGATCAAGGTCGCCGAAGCCGCCCCTCCGTTGCCCGCGGAAGCGCTGATCACCGACGTGTTCGCCGAAGTGCCCGCCAATCTGCGCGCCCACTTCGACGCCGAGATCGACGCGAACGCGCGTCCCGCCCCTTCACATTCCTGAGGTTCCCCGCATGACCTACGACGTTCTCATTCTCGGCGCCGGCCCGGCTGGCTACGTGTGCGCCATCCGCTGTGCTCAACTCGGCCTCACGGTGGCGATCGTCGAGCGCGAGAGCATCGGCGGCGTGTGCCTGAACGTGGGCTGCATCCCGAGCAAGGCGTTGATCAGCGCCGGCAAGACGCTGAAGAAGATCAAGGAAGCCGCGGTGATGGGCATCGAGGTCGACGTCAAGGCGGTGAAGCTCGACGTCGGCAAGATGGTGGCGTGGAAGCAGGGCATTGTCGCCAAGCTGACCGGCGGCGTCGGCGGCCTGCTCAAGAGCCACAAGGTCACGACCCACATGGGCGCGGCGCGCGTGGTCGACGCGAACAAGGTCGAGGTCACGGGCAGCAAGGGCAAGGAGACGCTGGAGGCCAAGAACATCGTCGTCGCCGTCGGCTCGTCGCCGATCGAGATCCCTGGCTTCGCCTTCGACAAGAAGCACGTCTGGTCGTCGACCGAAGCGCTCGCGCCGGTGTCGATTCCCAAGCGCATGCTGGTGATCGGCGGCGGCTACATCGGCTTGGAGCTGGGGCTCGTGTACCACAACCTCGGCACCGAGGTACGCGTGGTCGAGTTCCTCGACCGCGTGCTCGCCGGGATGGAGGGTGATCTCTCCACCGAGATGGGCCGCTTCCTCAAGAAGAAGAAGATCCCGGTGCACTTCGGCGCCAAGGCCAAGAGCTACACCAAGGGGCCGAACGGCTTGGTGGTCGAGGTCGAGGTGAACGGCAAGGTCGAGAAGTTCGAGTGCGACGTCATCCTGTCGACGGTCGGCCGGCGCCCCAACGGCAAGGGCCTCGGCTTGGAGCAGGTTGGCGTCAAGGTCGACGAAAAGGGCTTCATCGGCGTCGACGCGCAGCGCCGCACGTCGGTGCCGAGCATCTGGGCCATCGGCGACGTCGCCGGTCAACCGATGCTCGCGCACAAGGGCAGTCACGAAGGCCTCGTATGCGCCGCCGCGATCGCCGGCCAAAAGGGCGCTGCTTACGACCCCGCTTGCATCCCGGCGGTGATCTTCACCGACCCCGAGATCGCCAGCGTCGGCCTGTCATCCGACGAGGCCAAGCAGAAGGGCTTCGAACCCCTCGAAGGTCGCTTCCCGTTCGGCGCCAGCGGCCGCGCGATGTCGATCAACGAGACCGAGGGCTGGGTGAAGGTCGTGTCCGACAAGAAGACCGACAAGGTGCTCGGCGTGCACATGATCGGCCCCGAGGTGACCGAGCTGATCGCCGAAGCCGCGCTGGCGATCGAGATGGGCGCGACGGTCGAGGACCTGGCGATGACCATCCACGCGCACCCGACCCTGCCGGAGACGCTGATGGAAGCGGCGGAGGCGGTGCACGGCATGGCCGTGCACATCTATCAGGCGCCGAAGGCCAAGGAAGCCGCCGCGACCGAGCGTTCTACCAGTGCACGCGCATGACGGGCAGCACGCCGACCTGAGTCAGCCCGCTGGTGCGATCTTGCCCCGCGTCGAACACCGCCCGCACGAGGCTGCCATCGACCTGCGGCGGCAACCCCGCGAGGGTCACCTGGAGCGCGTTGCTCGTGGTCAGGCCGGAGGCGCTGAGCAAGAGCCACTGTGATGCCAGCCCGGCACTCAGGAATGAGCTGAGCGGCGGCAGTTGCAGGTCCAAGCGCGTGACGGGTGGCCGTCCGTTCAAGGAGCCACCGATCGAGCTTGGCAGCATGATGTCGGGGATCACCCAGAGTTCGCACCCTGTTGCACCGAAGGCACTCAAGTCGATTGGGTTGGTGAGCAGGGTCGCCGCAATCATGAGGAACGCGGTTGCGTTCGCATCGCCAGCACAAGTGAAGCGCGCCGTCGATCCTGGTCGTAGCTGCCGTGGGTCGACCGACGCTTGCGGCGTGGCGCGTGCGGCCATCGGGCCACATCCAGTTCCGATGACTGAGCGCTGTCCGGCTACGGCGTCCGTTTCGGTGTCGATCGACCAGAACGGAGCACCCGAGTTGGCTACCGGCTGCCCAGCCAGCTCGACGCACAGGTGACCCCCGGGGTAGGTCCAGGGCTGCGCGAACGAGATCGTGACCGCATCCGGGGTCGCCCACTGCGCCGCGTCTCGATTCAACAAGCGAGGCGACGCGGGCAACGCAACGCGGCCCTGGTAGACGAGCACTGGGGAGGCGCCCCGATTGGCGGCGAACATCGCGCTCACCTCACGCACGTCGGCCACCGGGCTCACCGACAGCCAGACAGACAAGTCGACGAGGCCCGGGCGCCGCGCCGGCTCGAAGCCATCGCGACGCAGCGTGATCGCGTTGAGGCGCTGACCGACGAGCACGGTCAAGGCGCTCTGACCGATCAAGAACTGCTCGCGCCCGCCTTGGTCGAAGCCCGGCACCCAACCAACCCCGATGCCGTCCCGCTTGGCGGCCTGCGGTGGGACGGTCACATGCTGTTGCGCCATGGCCACGGCGGTGAGCAGCGCGGTTGCGAAAAGACGAAGCAGTGTGTGAGTCATGGCTGCGGCGAGTTGATTGGGAAGGTGCCGTCGATTGGCGGATCGCCAAGATCAGTCACCGTGAATGACTGACCGCCCACGCCCGGCGGACTGAGGATCTCGATCTCGCCAGCGGCTTGCGGCGTGACTTCGGTGATGGTCCCCGATCCATCCCGGCTGATGTACCAAGGTCCGGGACCAGTCACGCTGATGCGAACGGGCTGCCCCTCGATCGCTGGATTGGGGTCGATGGTGACGCCGTCCGCGACGTGGCTCATCGCACGTGGCTTTGGAGTGCCTCGACGAGGGAATTGAGGTACTCCGGGCGCGACGCTGCGCGGGACGTCGCGAGCAGTCGTTCGGCCAGCTGGCGATCAACCGCGCCCTTGGTGGCCAGCGCCATGTTGGCGAGTCGCGCGAAGCCGACCCACAGGGCCTCGTCATCGCCAACGGCATCCAAGATCAAGAGGAACGTCGCGTGATCGCGCCGCAGGATCTCGTCGGTCTGCGCCGCGAGTCGACGTGCTTGATCGCGTTTGGTGGCGAGCCGTGGATCGACCCCTGCGCTCGCTGCTCGACCCGTGCCGACGCCGCTAGCGCGGCCCGCAGCGAACCCCCCTACTCCCAATCCAAGTGCAAGCGCGCCCAGACCCAAGAACGCACGCCGGGTACGCTGTCGGAAATGATCGAATGCCCTCGCCTTCTTGAAGGCCTGGTCGAGATAGCGCTGTTGACTAGGAGTCTGCGTCACGGGACGGCCCGGAAAGTCCGAAGAAGAGCCGGCGACTTGAGCCAGTGGTGACCGCTCGCGCGTAGGTGCAACATGGGCGCGTTCCGGAAATGCGACGATGTGAACCAGGGCCTGCTGCTGCC
>JANPER010000016.1:0-3107 GCA_031423015.1 Planctomycetota bacterium
ACCGGTCAAGATCTCGAGCAGGATCGCGCCGAGCGCGAACACGTCGGCGCGCTCGTCGATCTCGTCGATTCGTCCATGAGCCTGTTCTGGCGGCATGTACGCGGGCGTGCCGAACACCGAGCCGAGCACGGAGCCGTGGCCTTCGGACGCGCTGCGCACGGTCGCGACCTCGAGCTCATCGGGCGCACTGCTCGGCTGGTGCAAGACCTTGGCGAAGCCGAAGTCCATCACCTGCACCTCGCCGAACGCGCCCACCATGACGTTGCCGGGCTTCAAATCGCGGTGCACGACGCCGCGCGCGTGCACGTAGGCGATTGCCTGGCAGATCTGCTCGAAGATGCCGAGGAAGCGCCGCCGATCTTGGCTCGGATCCTTGCGCGAGCCGAGCAGCGTCGCGAGCGTCTGGCCGCGCACGAGCTTCATCGCGATGAACGGCCGCTCGTCGGCGCCGAGCCCGATCTCGTAGATCGGCAGGATGCCGGGATGTTGCAGCTGCCCGCCGATCTGCGCTTCCTCGACGAAGCGGCGCACGATCGCGGGTTGGTCGCGATACGGCGCGCGCAGGACCTTGAGCGCGACCTCGCGGCCGAGATCGCGATCCTGGCCACGCAGCACCTCGCCCAGCCCGCCTTCGGCGATCAGGCCGAGCGACTCATAGCGCGCCGAAGCGCGGATGCGCTGAGCCGGGGCCGGCTGTTCGAGCTCGGGCGCGAGCGCGACTTGACTCTCGAAGCCGTTCCTCTGCTCGATCAGACGCAATGCCGTCGGGTGCTGCGCGCCGAATGCGACGCGCAGCGCGCCGTCGACAGGCTCATCCGATCGCGGAGTGATGCTCATGGCTCGTGCTCGTTCCTGTGTACTCCTACTCTACTCCGCTGCCGGCGGCCGAGTCCTCGCCGCACGCGAAGAGCCGTGGACGTAGGAGTTCAGCGCGCGCCCAAGCGCCGCCGACAACCCTTCTCCCCATGAGCCTGCGGTTCCTTGGCCAAGAACCGCAAGAAACCTCCGCTACGCCTGCCCGAGCAGGTCGAGGATGCGCTTGACCTCGCTTTCGATCCAGGACGCGGAAGCGTGCGGATGATGGAACGCGATGACCTCGGCGAGGGCCGTGAGGAACTCGTTCTTCGCCCGGAGGAGCTCTTGGCTCACGACCTCGGCGCTGAGCTGCATCTGCTCGGCGATGCGTCGCGGCATCCAGTCCTCCTCGAACCGCATCCGCAGCATCTCGATGCGCCGCAGCGCCGGCTCGCCCTTGCTCTTGGCGTGCGCGGTCTGCACGCGCCGCGCCTCGTGCACCACGGCCCGTGCCCACTCACGATCGAACATCACCGAGAGCCGGTCGCCCTTGGCAACGAGAGTGTCCAGGTCGCTGTCGTCCGCGGCCATGCGCCCGCGCTCGCGTGCCCGCGCCGACTCGGCGCGCAGCGCGCAAGTGCGGACCACGCCGAACAGGAAGCCGCGGAACCCGCCTTTGTGTGGATCGGCGCGCGCGAGCGCGCTCTCCGCCTTGAAGCAGTCGTGCCAGACATCTTGCACGACGTCGTCGACGCACGCCGCGAGCGGCTTGCCGCGCCAACGATCGACGAGGCACGCGCGGATCATCTGGTGGTAGCGCCGCGCGAATACGTCGCGGGCCTCGGGCTCACCGCCCGCCGCGGCCCGGATCATGGTCCACCAGGTGTTGTCGCCGGTCGCGTTCGCCACCAGGCGGCAAATGATATGCCTCGGTCGCACCGGCGTGAATGCCCGTGGCAGCAGAACCCTTTGCGGTACATGCCCCACGGGTGCGGCGCGGAACGCGCTGCGTCGAGCACCGCCCCGCCGTCACCGGCCGCGGCTGCGCACGTACACGAACGTGAGGTACGAACCGTAGTCGTCGAGGCCGGCGCTCTGCACCGCGTCCTCTTGATAGCCGACCTGGCGCACCATGACGCCGATGTCGGCGGACGAGCACACCTGCGCCGACAAGTCGGCGCGCCTCGCTGTGCAGTCTGGACGGATCACCCAGCGAGCACGCGATCGCGCACGAGCAAGCCAAGCGCATCGAGCGCGCCGTGGACAAGCTGAGCCCCGAACAGCGCGAGGTGCTGCTGTTCGCGCGCATCGTCGGCCTGAGCCACCGCGAGATCGCCGAGCGCACGGGCCGCTCCGAAGTCGCCGTGCGTTCCCTGCTGAGCCGCGGCAGCCGGCGCCTGCCCGCGGCGCTCGAAGAGCGGGTCTGACGGCGGCGGCCAGCGCGTCCCGGCACGCGTCACGGCGCCGCAGACATGCTCGACCGAAAAGGCCGGCCGCATGACGACGTGTCCACCCGTTGTCTCCGCGTCTGACCGCGGTGACGATGGCCTGCGCGGTGACGCGGAGACAACCAGATGATGACGCATAGGCAGGCAACAGCATGAGCACACCTCGACTCTCGGCGATGTGGGCGGCCTTGGCCGCCGTGACCCTCGCGCCCGGACCGTCCGCGCAGATCAGCGAGTACTTCGTGATGGCCGGCGACCAGTCCACGTTCCACGTGATCCAGGGCGGGGTCCTGCTGCGATCCTGGAGCCCGGCGCCGGGCACGGCCCAGTACCAGTACCCCCTCGTCGTCACGAACACGATCCGGACGATGGGGGCGAACCCCGGCGAGATCGGCGCCGAGTACGACTTCAACGGCGTCGACCTCACCACGCGCTACACCCACCCGGCCACGCCGGCGTGCGCGTGGGACGGTACCACCGACGGGACGTACCACTACACCATCGACACCGCGGGGGGCGTGTACCGGCTCGACCGGGACTGGACCAATCCGGTGCGCCTGTTCGGTGCCGGGAGCATCGGTTCGCTCACCTACGATCCCACCAACGACTCGCTGTGGGTGTCGCAGTTCTCGACGGCCACGATCACCGAGTACACGCTCGCCGGCCTCGCCCTCCGCTCGTTCACCACTGGACACACGCAGAACATGGCGCTGGCCCTCGACCACGTCGACGGGACGCTGTGGCTGCACGATCGGACCACGCAGGGCACGTTCGAGCGTGGTCCAAGACGGGAACCCGCCTGAATCGGATCGCCGTCGCCGGCATGAACACGCAGAACGCGCTGGGCGGCGAGATCGCGTTCCG
>JANPER010000017.1:0-4997 GCA_031423015.1 Planctomycetota bacterium
GGTGATGCCTGGGGCCTGCTACCCGGCGCTTCGGCGCTTACCGGAGCGGGACTGACTCCCGCGGATCGAGAACGACGTGCGCCAGACTGCCCGGGCTCCAGGGAGTTCGAGTCGTCTGTCGCGTCACGACGCACCATGGCACGGGGATCTTAGCCCGGACTATTCACCAGCGAACGGCTGCAAGCACCGCTCTGCCGCTCGCTCCCTCGTGAATGGTCCGGGCTAGGCGCAACACCAGGCACCGTTGGCGCGCCGACACAAAACCTGTGGTGTTGCCCTGTAGCCGCGGCATCAACGCTGACTAAGAGAAGGCTTGTCACCGGCAGCTCCACCATGAAGGGGCAGCCGCGCTCCCTCCTTCGAACACGAACCAACATGCGTCTTTCCGGCCTACTCTCCTTGTCACTCGCCTCCGCGGTCACCGCCCAGTCGACCAACCTGTTTCAAATCTACTCCGGGTGTGCCAACTACACCGATCGCGGCACGATCGGCGTGAGCCCTGGCGAGATGCTGATGCAGGTCAACAAGGACTACTTCTTGGGCGTCGGTCAAGACAGCACGGGCTCCAGCGCCAGCATCGTGGGCTTCCGCTACATCACGCAAGACGAACGACCGGTGACCACGGAGACGTACTACCTGGTGATCCGCGGCGAGGCGACGACAGGCGGCCCCGCATATCCGGGCGCACCGATCCTCCGCAGCGGCCCGCTGACGCCGCCGCCCTCAACGTCGACGACACCCCTCGCATGGAACCTGATCACGATCTTGGCGACCGCGGCCACGATTCCGCTATGCGACACCTACTACATGGGTGGCGAGTTTGCTGCGGCCCCGGCGTGGCTCAACCCCCCGGGCCAAGACGACGGCCAGTCGTTCAACATCTCGACGTACTATCTGCTCGGCGGCACGCAAGGCGACAACCCAGCGCCAAACGCGCCGAACCTGACGTGGAACGTCAACTTCGCGAACAACCAGGTAAGTCAACCCACCTACTCCGCGTGCACGGCCATCGGCACCTTGGTGACCTCGCCTATCCTCAGCATGGGCAACATCGACCCGACCACGACCGTGGCGTGCTTGGCCGCCCAGGGCGGGCAGAGCTACGGCGCCGGCGGCCTGTGGCCACGGACCATGGGCCAGAGCGGCCCACGCAATGACGGCTTGAATGCCCGCATTCGAGACGCCGCCAACCCCAACGGCTTGTTCGCGGTCTTGCTGGGCGCGCCAGCGGGCTGCCCAGGTTTGACGCTGTCTGGCATCGCCACCGGTGCGCTCTATCTCAACCCAGCCGTTTTCGCCACCGTCGGCATTGGCTTCCTGGACACCACTGGCAGCGGTTCGATCACGCTGCTGCCCCCCGGCGCGCCTGGGCCGGTGAATCGCTTCTCGCGCTTCCAAGCCTTCACGCTCCCCTCGACACTGACCCTGCCCGGCAGCATGACGAACTTCGCGGTCACCCGCTTCCTGCCGTAGTACGGCCGACGGGGGGAAGTTGATCGCGCCGCGCTGGCGCTCGCGCGATCGCGCCGGATACTCCGGCGACCAGCGTCGACACCGACGCAGCCGCCATGATCCCGCTGCGCGACAACATCCCTTCCCGCACGACGCCGATCGTCAACTACGTCGTGATGGCGACGTGCGCTGGGATGTTCCTGCTGCAGCTCAGCACCGCCGACCTGACCGAGCAGTTGGCGATGATCCCGGCACGCGTGCTCGAAGGCGAAGGTGACGTCATGGTGCGCGACATGGTCGAGGTGTCCACGCGCTACGGCGTGGAGCCGCGCATGACCGAACGGCCGGCGCTCCCAGCCGTCGTGCCGGAGTGGCTCACCCTGCTGACCTGCACGTTCTTGCATGGCGGCTGGATGCACTTCCTCGGCAACATGTGGTTCCTGTGGATCTTCGGCGACAACGTCGAAGACCGCTTGGGACACGGCGGCTACGCGGCGTTCTACGTGGGCTGCGGGCTCGCCGCCTCGGCGACGCACCTGGCCTTGTCGTCTGGGTCGAGCGTGCCCACGATCGGGGCCAGCGGCGCGATCGCCGGCGTGATGGGCGCGTACTTGTTGCTCTACCCGCGCGCCCAGGTGCTGAGCCTTTTGCCGCTGTTCGTGTTCATCCAGATCCTCGTGGTGCCGGCGTGGCTCTTCTTGGGCATCTGGTTCGCCCTCCAGCTGCTGCAAGGAACGTTCGCGATCGGCAACCTGCAGTCGGGCGGCGTCGCGTGGTGGGCGCACGTCGGCGGGTTCGTCGCCGGTGTGGTCGCGGTGCTGCTGTGGCGCGAGCGAGGTCTGCGGCCGCCAGTCACCGAACGGCTGTCGCGCGTGTCGAGTTCTGGTCGCTCCCCGATATACCTCCGCCGACGCTCCTACTGACCGTCCCGCGTTCCCACTGCCCCTGAAACCCTCGTGCTCGCTTTAGCCCTCTTCGACTGGATCTCCGACCCCAACGCCTGGATCGCCCTCGGCACGCTCACCGCGCTCGAGATCATCCTCGGCATCGACAACCTGGTCTTCATCACGATCCTGACCGGTCGACTGCCGGCCGAACAGCGCGCCAAGGCGCGCCGCATCGGCCTGGGCCTCGCGATGATCATGCGCATCGCCTTGCTGTCGATGCTGTCCATGATCATGGGGATGACGAGCCCGCTGTTCACAGTGTTCAGCAACGCGATCTCGGGCCGCGACATCGTGCTCATCGTCGGCGGCCTGTTCTTGCTGGTGAAGAGCACGCTCGAGATCCATCACCAGGTGGAAGGCCCCCAAGAAGGCGCAGTCGGCGCAGCCACCATCACCTTCGGCGCCGCGCTCACCCAGATCGCGCTGCTCGACCTGGTGTTCAGCCTCGACTCGGTGATCACCGCCATCGGCACCGTCGATCACGTCAGCGTGATGATCATCGCGGTGGTGCTGTCGATCGTGGTGATGGTGATGTTCGTCAACGTGGTAGCCACCTTCGTCGAGCGCCATCCGACGTTCAAGATGCTGGCCCTGAGCTTCCTCTTCCTGATCGGCGTCGCGCTGGTAGCCGACGGCCTGGAGCTGCACATCCCCAAGGGGTATGTGTACTTCGCGATGGCGTTCTCAATGGGCATCGAGCTGCTGAACATGCGCCTGCGGCGGCGAGCGGCGTGACCTCCTTCCCATCGACCGCGTCGAAGCGTCAGGTGAGCTTTCTCGCACTTGCCGCCTACCGTCTCACATGCTCGGCAACTGACCCCGGCCTCGGAGCAAACCTCGGTGGCGAGGAAGTCGCTGCCGACCTTCCCACCGAGCACGCGACGGCCCAGTCAGCCCGTGGACCCGATAGACTGCCGTGCGTCTCACCCCCGCAAAGGCAAGCCTCATGCAAACCCGCTCGGTCGCTCGCATCCTCGGACTGTGTTGCCTCTCGCCACTTGCGCCGGCGCAAGTGCAGTGGTTCGGGCGCACACCCGCCCTCCAGCCATCACCGCGCGTGCTGGCGAGCATGGCCTGGGATGGCCAGCGCTTGATCCTGTTCGGCGGTGCCGACCATCCGTACCAGCCGACGCAGATCTACGACGACACCTGGGCCTGGGATGGACAAGCATGGCAGCTGCTGGCGCCGTCGATGCGCCCCACGGCGCGCGAAGGCCACACCATGGCGTGGGATCCGGTGCGCCAGCGCGTTCTGCTGTACGGCGGTTACAACCCGAACACCACGTTCCACGACACTTGGGAGTGGGACGGCAGCACCTGGGCCCCGGTGTTCGCGGCGAGCTATCCGCGCGACATGAGTCGGCCAGGCTTGGCGTTCGATCACGCACGCGGGCGCATGGTGCTCGCGGGCTACGTGTATGCGACCGGCCAGCGGTTCGAGACGTGGGAGTTCTACGGCGGCCACTGGCTCAACCGTTCTTCGCTCAACCGCCCCAACCTCGACGCCCTTGGGGTGACGCTCGGCTACGACCCGAACACGCGGCGTGTGCTCGCGTTCGACGGCTCGCTCGATCAGGGCGCGCCGCAGCGCCACCGATCGCTCACGTGGTCCTGGGACGGCAACAACTGGGCGCAACTATTCGTCACCAGCACACCGCCGGGTCGCTATGAGGCCATGCTGACGACCGACCTCATCCGCAACCGATTGGTGATGTTTGGTGGCATCGACTTCAATCCCAACCTGCGCCGCAGCGACACCTGGGAGTGGGATGGCACTGCTTGGCAGCAACTCACACTGACCCAGAACCCCGGCCCGCGCCGCTATGCTGCGTTCGGCTATCACGAAGGCCTCGGACGTGCCGTACTGTTCGGCGACGGCACGGGAACCTGGGAACTCTACAACCCCAACCAAGCGAGCTTTCGCGCGTTCGGCGCCGGGTGCCCCAGCAGTGCCGGCACAGCCGTCATGAGCGCGGGCAACAACACAGCCCCGTGGCTCAACGAGAGCCTGCTCATCGAGGTCGCCGGCCTGCCGAACCGTGGCAACCCGACCTTCTTGTTGCTCGGCTTCTCGCGCGACTTCTGGGGCGCTATCCCCTTGCCCTTCGATCTCGCGATCCTCGGCGCCACCGGCTGCGCGCTGCGGGTCAGCGCAGAACTGACGGTGCCGATGGTGAATCTGAATGGCACCGCACGGCAGAGCCTCCCCATCGGCAGCGACCCGTTCCTGGTCGGCGCGAGCTTCTTCACGCAAGCATTCGTGGTAGACCCCGCCGCCAACCAACTCGGCATTGCCACGTCGAACGCCTGCCAGGCCCGCATCGGCTCACGCTGAACTGCCCCTTTGTCGTTCTCCAGGTCAAACAGGGCGCTGCACCCTCTTTCCGAGTTCGTCTCGGCGCGACACGGTCGAGTGACCACGGACGCAACTAGTGGTGTGATTCACCCATCTTGACGCTTATCCCGCGGCTCCCTTCGGCGAATGGCGTCGTTGCGCCACCTCAACAGATCCACCAATCTGCCAGCGGCGGCGCGCCTAGCCCTCGCCAAAGGGCTTCCACGGGATAAACGTCAATCTGGATGAATCACACCACTAGC
>JANPER010000018.1:0-23340 GCA_031423015.1 Planctomycetota bacterium
CGCCGCAGCCGCGTCGATGCGCGCGCTCTCGGCACGCGCGTCGACGCTGGCGAAGTGGTGCGCCAGCGCTTCGCTGAGTTCCTTGGCCGACGGCAAGCGCGCCGCCGGATCGGGCTGCAAGCACTGCACCGCGAGGCCGCACAGCGTCGGATCGGCGCCGCACTGCGACAGCCGCGCGTACGCGGGATCGAGCAAGCCGGCGCGCGCCTGCACCAGCACTTCGTCGCCGAGATACGGCGGCCGACCGGTGAGGATCTGGCACAAGATGGCGCCGAGCGCGAACACGTCGGCGCGCGCGTCGAGCTTTGCGACCTCGCCCGCCGCTTGCTCGGGCGGCATGTAGGCGGGCGTGCCCAGGATCGTGCCAGCGATCGACACCGAGCTGTCGGAGCTGATCGTCACCGACGATGACCCCGAGGCGTCGTCGCCGCGGCCGAGCACCTTGGCGAAGCCCCAGTCCATCACCAACACCTCGCCGAACTCGCCGACCATGATGTTGCCGGGCTTGAGGTCGCGATGCACGACGCCGCGCGCGTGCGCGTACGCCATCGTCTCGCACACGCGGGCGAACACCGCGACAAAACGCGAGTGATCGTCGCTCACGGTCCCCGGCGCCGCCGGCGACTGTTGCTGTTGCGACCGATCGAGCAGGCACGCCAACGTCTCGCCCTGCACGAGCTTCATGGTGAAGAACGGCCGCTGCCGCAGATCGAGCCCCAGCTCGTACACCGGCACGATGCCAGGGTGCTGCAACTGACCGCCGATCTGCGCCTCCTCGACGAAGCGTTGCAGCAGCGCGGCGTCATCGGCGTGTTCTTCGTGCAGCACCTTCACCGCCACGTCGCGGCCGATGTCACTGTCGTGCGCCAGCAGCACGACGCCAACGCCGCCGCGCGCGATCTCGCCGCGCAGCTTGTAGCGCCCCTCGCTGCCCCCCGACCAGTCGACGCCGCGCGGTTGCAAGGTGAGCGGTGCCGCGTCGGCTCCGAGGTTGCGCAGGGCGACGTGCACCTTGCGCCCGGCGCGCAGGTGAATGCTCTGCATCACCACGCTCGGGCCGGCATCCGAGGGCGCGGCGAAAGCCTGGCGCATCGCGCTGTCCCAGCTGTCATGCTGTGGTTCAAGCGGGTCGCCGTGCGGCGCCGACGCGGGCTGATGCGGGGCAGAACCCATCGCCGGTTCTCCCGGCCCTTCGCCCTTCTCGCGCGACAAATCGGTCACGACAGCACGGCCAGCAGTTCTTGGCACTCGCGCTCGACGTCAGCCGCCGTGCCCTCCCTCGTGCCCGCCCTCATGCCCGCCCCATGCAAGCCGAGTTCCGCTCGCAGGGCCTGCTTGAACTCCTCGCGTGCCTTCGCGTACTCGCGATGTACGCGTTCCGGCGCTTCGCCCAAACGATCCGCGATGTCGCGAATCGGCAGGCCCTCGGCAAACCGCAAGTGCAGGATCTCGACGCGGCGCAGCGCCTCGGCGCCGGCCGTGCTCGCCCATGCACGTTGTCGCTCGGCAGCGCGCGCCACCATGCGCTTGGCCCAGGCGATGTCGAACTGCCGCGAGATGGTCTGCTCCGGCGACGGCAAGGTCGCCAGCGTCGACGGCGCGTGCGCCCGCCGCGCCCAGCTCTGCGCGGTGCGCTCCTCGTAACGCAGGGCCACCTTGCGCGCGACGCCGAACAAGAAGGCGCGGAAGCTCGGCGCGCGCGCCGGATCGAGCCGCGCCAACGCGCCGCCGCGTCGGAACAGGTCCAAGAACACCTCCTGCACCGCGTCGTCGACCAGCGGCAGCGCCGGCGAGCGGCGCCAACGCACCAACAAGAAGGACCGCACGATGCCGAGGTAGGTCTCGGCGAACACGCGCGACGCCCGCGCCTCACCGTCCGCCGCGGCGCGCACTACGGTCCAGCAGGTCTCGGCAGGGGTCGACATCGGCAACGCGAGCCACAAGCGCAGGGGGCGCCGGCTTGATGTGCAAGAAGAAGCAGGTTTGTCGCGCGAAACGCCGCCGCGCGCGGGACAGAAGATAGCCCCGCTC
This sequence comes from Planctomycetota bacterium, assembly GCA_031423015.1. Lineage (GTDB taxonomy): Bacteria > Planctomycetota > UBA1135 > UBA1135 > UBA2386 > DATGPD01. Next base: position 2,032 of record JANPER010000018.1, read on the forward strand.
CTGGGGCCCCATGAAATGGTCGCCATGAAGTACTACGCGTTTCCTCTCTCCAGCCTGGTCCTGTCCGCGCTCGCCGTGGCGCAGGCGCAGATCTTGCCGCCGCCCATCGCACCGCCACAGAACCCGGTGACCACGGCCAAGGCCAACCTCGGCAAGACCCTGTTCTGGGACGAGCAGCTGTCGTCGACCGGCACCATGGCCTGCGGTACCTGCCACCTGCCCGAGACGGGCGGCAGCGACCCGCGCCCGCCCGCCAACAACCACCCCGGGGCCGATGGCGCATTCGGTTCGCCCGACGACGTGGCCGGTTCCTTCGGCGTGATCGCCCACAACGCCACCGGCGGCTACACGCGCGACCGCACGTTTGGCCTGGCGGCACAGGCCACCGGCCGGCGCGCGCAGACCGTGATCATGGCGGCGTACGGTCCGTTCCAGTTCTGGGATGGCCGCCGCAACGGTACGCTGCTCGATCCGCACACCAACCAGGTGGTGATCCAGAACGGCGCGTCGCTGGAAAACCAAGTGCTCGAGCCGCCGCTCAGCGGCGTCGAGATGAACCACCAGGGCGTCGACTGGACGCTGCTCGAACAACGGCTGGGCAGAGTCAAGCCGCTGTCGCTGGCTACCAACGTGCCTGCCGCGCTCGCCGCGTGGCTCGGGCAGCGCAGCTACGGCGACCTGTTCCAAGAAGCGTTTGGCTCACCGGCGATCACCGCCACCCGCGTAGCAATGGCGGTCGCCACCTACGAGCGCACCTTGGTGCCCGACCAGTCGCCATTCGACGCGATGGTGCGCAACGGCACGCCGCTGCCGCCGCAGGAAGCGCGCGGGCAACAGATCTTCACCGGGCCGGGTGGCTGCGTGCAATGCCACGGCGCGCCCACGTTCAACATCGTCGGCTTCCGCCACATCGGCGTGCGCCCACCGCAAGAAGATGTCGGTCGCTTCGCGTTCACCAACCAACCGCAAGACAACGGCGCGTTCAAGGTGCCGTCGATCCGCAACGCCGGCCTGCGCCGCAGCTTCTTCCACAACGGCGGCAAGCGCTCGCTCGAAGAAGTGATCGACTTCTACCGTCGCGGCGGCGACTTCCGTGGCGCGCCCAACCTCGCGATCCAGCCGTTCCAAGTGAGCCCACAAGACCGCGACGCGCTGGTCGCGTTCGTGCGCAACTCGCTGACCGACCCGCGCGTGGCGCAGGCGCTGCCGCCGTTCGATCACCCGACGCTCTACTCGATGAGCGGACGCGCGTCGCAGCCGTACGGCGTGGGCACGCCCACCGCCGCGGGCCGCGCGCCGCGCCTGATCGCGCCAGAGCCACCGGTGCTCGCCAATCCGACGTTCCGCATCGCCCTCGACGACGGCGTCGCCGGGGCGCCCGCGATCCTGCTGTTCGACATCGCGGCGGGCGCTCACAACCTGCTGGGCGTCAACTTCAACGTCGCCCTCAGCGGAGCGTTGCTGACGGTGAACCTGGGAGTGTTGGCTGGCGCGCCAGGTACGCCGGGCTGGACCTCGTTCGCGGTCGGTGTGCCCGACGATCCGGCGCTGGTCGGCGCGTCGGTGTTCCTGCAGGCCGTCGCGGCGGCGCCGGGCACACCGAGCGGATTGAGTTCGAGCGCGGGCTTGCGCGTGACGTTCTTCGCCGGCCGCTAGGCGCGACGAACCCTCGGCGGGGAGCCGACGCTAGCATGCCTCGATGCTCACGCGCTCACGCCTCGGCGCGCTGGTCCTCAGCGCACTCTCGACCCCCACCCTCGCCCAGACGCCGCCGTGCCTGGCCAGCAACGACCAGAACACCGCCAACAGCGGCGCGATCACCGGCTTCGCGTTCGCCGGGCCGACGAGTCTGGCGTGGCAGTTCACGCCGGCGCAGAACGTCACGATCGAGGCCGCGCAGCTCTACACGCGCAACCAGTTCTTCGCCCAAGACATGACGCTGGAGATCTGGAGCGACAATGGCAACAGCCTGCCGCTGTCGCGCTTGGCGGGCGGCGCGTGGAAGATCGTGCGGACGGCACTGGCCGACTGGCAAGGCGCCAACCTTGACGCCGCCGTGCCGCTCGGCCAGGGCATTCCGTACTGGTTGGTATGGACTGAACCTGGCAACAGCCTGGTGCCCGTCGAACCGGGCGGCAGCGCGTTGACCTCAGCGCGCCTGCCGAGCGGCGGCGCCTGGACCACGCGCGCGGCCGACGCGCCGAAGTTCCGCCTCTTCTGCAATCAACTCGACGCGTTCAACGTGGCACCGAGGGGCGCGTCGTGTCAGGGTTCGCTCGGCCTCGGCACGGCACACACGAACCAAGCGCCCACCGTCGGCAACGCAGACTTCTCGATCGACGGCAGCGGCTTCCGCGCCGCGGCACCCGCCGTGTTGGTGGTCGGCTTCCAACCCAGTTGGGTCAGCTTCCCCCTACCCGGCGGCCCACTCGGTTCGTTCCTGCACGTCGAACCATTCCTGGTGACGCCCGGCGTGACCGGCTCTGGCAATGTGCGCGCGGCGAGCGGCTCGAACGGCCACGCGTTCTTCTCGCTGCCGATCCCCGGCGTGCCGCAACTCGTCGGCTTGATCATGGACGTGCAAGTCGCCGCGCTCGACGTCACCTTGAGCGTGCCCCTGCCGCTCGTGACTTCGAATGGGCTGCGGTTGGTGATCTACTAGAGGCGCCAGAGCCCGTTCGCATGGCTGCTTGCGTGCATCGGCACGGGTTTCACGCCAGCGCAGTGCAACAGCGACGCGCGCTTCCGGCTTAGTGAGCACCAACACTCATGCCAAGGTCAACCTCCGTGCCCCACGCCCTTCGATCCGCGAGCTTCGTCGTCCCCTTGATGCTCCAGGCCGTCGCCTTCGCGCAGAACTCCGGCCGCATCCTTGCCACCGATGGTCTGGGCGCCCTCAACCCGGTGTCGGCGCAAACCGGATGGCGCAGCACCTGGCACCTTGCCGCCAAGGGCAACTTCGATGGCAGCGGCAACGAGGATCTCTTGACCTACGACCGGCTGGCGGGTGAAGGTCGCTTCATGGCGGTCAGCGCCGCTGGCGCCTTCTCCACCATCAGCCTGCAGACCGGATGGTCGACCACCTGGGATCAGCTCGTGGCCGGCAACTTCGGCGGCTCGGCGCAGACCGACCTGTTCTTCTACAGCGCGTCGACCGGCATCGGTCGCTTCTACACCACCGGCGCCGGCGCGGCGATCACCTTGCTCGGCAACCGCACCGGCATGCAGGAGTGGGACATGGTGATCCCTGGGCAGTTCGGCGGCAGCAGCCACACCGACCTGTTCTTCTACTCGCGCACGCGCGGCGACGGCATCTTCATGACCTCGGATGGCGCCGGCAACCTGACAACGCTCGGCACCGACGGCGGCCTGAACAAGAACTGGGACCAGATCGTGCCCGGCGACTTCAACGGCGACGGGATCACCGACCTGTTCTTCTATCAGCGCGTGCTCGGCGAGGCGCGCTTCTGCGCGACCAGCGGCGGCGCTCTGACCGTGATGTCGTCGCTCACCGGTCTGCGCACGTCGTGGGACATGGTGGTGCCCGGCGCGTTCGGCGGCTCGGCGCGCACCGACCTGTGGTTCTACGACAAGACGGCCAACGAAGGTCGCTTCGCGTTGACCAACGGCGCCGGTGGCTGGACCCTGCTGCCCATTCACACCACGAGCAAGCCGTTCAGTCACGTGCTGTCGGCCGACTTCGGTGCGTCCAATTCCAGCCTGTTCGCCTACGACAACACGGTGCGCGTGCGCATCCACGCCGTGAAGTGCGAGGACAACGGCGGCGGTCGGTCGACGCTGATCACACCGGCCGAGGTGCGGACCTGGGTCGACCGCGCCAACATCGCGTATGCGCAGGCGGGCGTGCGTCTCGAGTTCGATGCCGCCACCGACTTCGAGGTCTTGCGCGACACCGTGATCAACAGCCTCGACCTATGCGGGACGATCAACAACGACCCACTGTGTGTGGCGCGCAAGGCGGCCGCCCAAGCATGGGCGATGCGCTACCCGTGCAAGGTCGTCGTGTTCTTTCAGCACGGACCGGCACAACGTGATGAGCTACTTCGGCATCTGCGACGACTACCTGCGCATCAGCCGCGATCAGGTGCGCGAGATCCGACGCGTGCTGCACACCGCCAAGGCGCTGTTGCTGGATGACTGTGCCCATCACGTCGCCGGCCGCAGCGACCTCTACGGCAGCAATTGCCCTGGGTCCGGCAACGTCGCGCCGAGTCACACCTTGCTGGGCACGATCGAGATCGGCCAGACCGTGCAGTTCGTGGTGGCGCAGGCCCGGCCGCAGACCAGCGGCATCATGATGATCGGTACCGGCGCTACGCAGTTGAGCCTCAGCGCGATCGGCATGGGTACGTGCACTCTGCTGGTCACCGGCAACGTGAATCTGCCGATCGCGACCACGGCGAACGGCACCGGCACGGTGCCGGTGACCCTGCCGCTCGACCGCGCGTTGATCGCGGCCACGATCTACTCGCAGGCGGCGGTGGTCGATCTCGGCACTGCGACACCGATGAAGTTGACGACCACGAACGGCCGCGCGGTGTTCATCGGCGGTCTGCGCTGACGTCGGCCTGCGGTGGCAATGGCGGCGCGCCGCCGGTCACTGCATCCGCACGCGTTCGCCGAAGCTCAGCCCGAGCGTGCCGTCGGCGTTGAGCACCGCGATCCAATAGCGGTTCCAGACGGTCGGGTTGAACGAGCCCGGCGCCGGTGGCTCCTGGGTGAACGAGCCATTCAGCAGGCTCAGCACGTTGGGCGCCGCGTGGCCGCCCAGCATCAGCGTGTACGTGGTCAGCGGATCCAGCTCGACGTGCGTCTCCCAGATCCGCTTGCCGGCGGCATTGCGCCGATCGGTGGGATGAATCGGCAGCCACAGCCAGGTGAACGCTTGGATCGCCGGCGGCGGCGGTGCGGTGGGATCGAGGGGCAGCAGGATCACGACGTTGGCGCCGTGCCGGATGTTGTCACCCGCGACCGCGATGCGGCGGGGTGCCTCGTAGCGCGGCCCGCTGATGCCGAGGTTCAAACCGGCTCCGTCGGCGACCAGAGCCTTCTGCGCGATGCGCTTCTTGCGCAGGATGGCGGGCTCCGGCTGGCTCACGCGCCACACGAACGGGCTCGGGCCGGTGATGTCCCAATTCAGCGTGAGCTGCGGCAGCTCGCGCCAGAACGGACTCGCCGGCATCGGCTCCAAGGTCAAGTTCGCGGGAGCGGGACCGAACTGGGGCGCCGGTGCGTTCGGCGCCAGCGTCGCCAGGCGCCGTTCGCTGCCGAGCGGCGTGGCCTCGAACACCAAGAGATCGTCCGCCGTCGCGAGCTGCGCGAGCAGCGCGCCCTGCGACAGCGCCGCCTGGCTCGGCTCCTCGCGGTAGGTCGGCGCCGCGCCGCTCAGATCGAACCAGAAGCCGCGCGAGACGCCGGCGATGCGCCCGTGCACCGCGATGCCAGCGTTTGTCTGCGCCGCCTGCCCCTCATAGAAGGCGAGCAAGGCTGGCGCGAGCCCTCGGTTGTTGACGTCCACGCTGAACGGACGCCCGACCAGCGGCCCGGTACCCGAGTCCCACTCGCGAAACAGCTGGATCACGTCTTGCGTCTCCCCGGCGCCGGGAAAGCTGCGCCCGAACGTGCCATCGGTGAAGTCGTTGATCGAGTCGAGGCCGCCCTCGTGCCCGATGCCGAACACGCCGGTCTGGATCGCACTGAGGCCGACCGGTCCCTTCTCGAAACGCCGCTCCTTGACCCGCGTCATGCGCACCTGCGTGGTCTCCAGCGGCTGCAGCACACCCGGCGTCGAGCGGCTGGTGTCGAACATCGTCACCAGGTTCTCGCTGCCCTCCGGCGGCTCGTGGCACTGGATGCAGCTGCGCCCCGCCGACAACGTGCCACCCGGGCTCGTCGACGTCAGCGCGCGGATCGCCGACAGCTTCACGCCGCGCATCGCGCCGGAACCGTCGCTCGTCGAGTTCGGAGTGCCAAACACGCCGCGCGGCCGGCGGGTGAGTTCCTGTTCCGGATTGGGTGGATAGTGGATCGACATGGCGAACGCGCGGAACGCCGCCATCTGCTGCGGGCTCAGCAGCGGGCCACCGAGCAGGTTCACGAACGCACCGTTGAAGTCCTCGAAGGTGCGGCGATCGGCGCGCCAGTGCAGGGGCTCGTTGGTGAACAACGGCTGCGTGCGTGCCTCGACCTCGGCATTCAGCATGCCTTGCAGGCTCTGCGTCACCAGGCGGCCCTTGCTGCCAGGCCAGGTCGGGTTGACGGGCGGCGCTGAGATGCCGCCATTGAGTGATTGATCGAATGGCACCGCGACGCCGTCGCTGAGGTCCCACATCAAGAAGTCCGCGCGACCATCCTGGTGGCAGCTGGCGCACGACACGAAGCCATTGCCCGAAAGACGCGCGTCGTAGAGGAACTTACGCCCTCCCTTGATGTGCAGCGGCGTCGGGTCGTGGCGCAGGGCAAAGGTGGTGACCAGCGTGTCGGTCGACGGATCGATCACTGACACCGAGTTGTCGAGACGATTCAGCACGTAGACCCGCGCGCCCGGGTCGCCCGAAATGCCGGAGCGCGCGTACTTCACCGCCAGCGCGCGCGGGCCGGCCATCGCATTCGGCACGCCCACGCTCACGGGACTGATGGCGACGCGCGCCAGGATGGGCCACGCGTTCGGCTGGTTGCCGCGCGCGTCCACCACGCCCACGCGATCGCTGTTGAACGCCGCGAGATACACCTTCTGCGTCAATCCGTCGGGCTCGAACACCGCGACGTCGGTGACCTGCGCCAACGCCTCGCCTGGGGTCACCGGGTTGCCGAGCGCACCGCTAGTGGTCTGGCGCCCGAGGTCGCGCGCTGCGATCTGCGGGCTGGTGCCGCCGAGGCCACGCACGCGATACAGCACGGTCTGCACGAATCCGGTTGGCGCCACCCGCGCCGCACCTTCGCCGACCAGCGCGAGGTCCGCATCGGTGCCTACTACGAACACGTCGCCATTGTTGGCGAGCTGCAGGTTGAAGTTGGTGGTGCCGAGATTGCCCAGCGTGCCGACAGTGCCGGTCGCCAGGTTCGCCCACCACAGATCGAAGTCATAGGCCGAGCCAATCGACAGGCCGGCCTTGCCGCCCTTGTGATTGAGCACCGCCACCAGCGGGCCGGCGGTGAACAGCGCACGCGGTTCCTTGACGGCGCGCCGCGGGTTGGCGTAGTCATCGAGCAGGTCGATCGCGAAGCCGAACACCGACTGCAGGGTGGTGGGATCGACGAGCGCGAGCTGACTCATCGAGCTGAGCGTCACCGCGAGGATGCCGCCCGGCAGCACGCCTACGTGCATCGGCTCGTCACCCACCCACTCCGTGCGCCGCAGGCGCACCGACGGTGGGTTGCCGCCATTGGGCACCAGTTCGACGCTGGTCACGGAATCCCCGAGGAAGTCGGCGGTGAAGAACCGCGACGTGGTGGCGTCCCAGGTCACCGACACCGGCTCGGCGCCAGTGCGCACGCTCGCGAGCAACGCGTTGCCGACCGTGTCGTACACCTCGACCGCGTTGTCCGGCGTGTTGCACACCAGCAGATAGTCGTGACCGTTCAACGTGGCGACGGCGATCGCCTTGACCTGCGGACTCTCGACGTTGAAGTAAGCGGTGGCGCCCTGCGCGGGCAGCGACGAGGCAACGAAGGCGGCGCACGAAGCGACGGCGAAGAAGCGAGCGAAGATCACGGTGCGAGACTCCTGGCGAGGTGAGCCGCCGACAGGAAGCCGGCGACCGCATGGATGCTACCACCGGCGTCGGGCCGGTTCGTCCCACGATGGGCCCGGCGGGACATGACCGCCCCAGTGACGCTTCGCGGCCCAGTGCGACCGCCGCGTCAGGGGTCCCCCTTCGAGCCTCTGCAAGTCGTAACGGCGGCGTGCTCAGCTCGCTGGCCGAGCCAATCCGACGCGCAGCGCGTCGAGCCGTCGCTCCAGCGCCGCATAGTCGCGCCAGCGCGTCGCCATCATGGCGTAGGGGGCTTGGTCCATCGCGCTCACGCGCGCGAGGAAGTCTGCCAGGCGTTCGCGATGTGCCGGCGCACACGCCGCGGCGAGGTCGTGCCCCAGCAAGAACGCTGGACGCTCTTCGATGTCGAGGTCGAGAGGGATGGCGGCTTCTTCGAAGCAGCGCACATCATCGAGTTCGACATAGCGGTCGAGGATCTCGGCGAGGTCGCCGAGATCCTTGCGTCGGTCGCCGGGACGGTCAGTCCAGGCGACCGCTTTGCAGAGGAACAACGCGCGCAACGAAGCGACGCAGACCGTGCTCGGCAAGCCGTGTCCGATCGGTCGCGAATCCTGGATTGCGAGATCGATTCCGGTGAGGTCGAGCTTGACGCGGTCTGGCCACTCGATGAATCCCCTGGCCAAACTCGCTGCGTCGACCGGCAGGAGATCGATCGGCATGCCGTGTTCGGTCCGCCAACGGTGCGGTGTGGTCGGCAGCTTCTGCCACGCGGCCGGGGGACGCAGCTCGGCGACCGACGTTGCGACGCAGAGGTCGAGGTCGAGCGTCGCGCGGAACTGAGTCCCGAGGTGATGACCGACGGCGACCGCGCCGATGACCACCAGGCGATGTGTTGGCGAGACTGCAGCCATTTGCGCGAGCGCGACACATCGCTCCTGCGTCCACGTCATCGATCGTCGTCGCGCAAGAGCGCGTCGGCAAGCACGCCCGCGGCCTCGCGCGCTCGGTCGTCAGGGCTGGCTACGAGTTCGGCGTACACCAGCAGCGGGTGGGCGCAGTGCTTGTTCTTCGGCAGGAGATCGAGTTTCCCCATGCTGCGATAGATCTGCACCGGGCCGTTTCGATCGGGGACCAAACCCAGTCGGCGCGTGAAGTCGTCCGTCCACGCTTCGACGTGCAGCACGGTATCGCGGCCGCGATAGTGCGGCGCCAGGCGCATGGCACCGGCGGTCCCACCAAAGCCCCAGGCGACGCCCGCAGTGTTGAGCAGCCGCTCGATCGTTGCGTCGGAGCGCGCCGTGTCCGTTTCGCGCAAGCGGTAGGTGGCTACCAGGAGCGTCGGGCGCAGGGAGTCCAGCCAGCCGGTCGCGAACCGTTCGCGCAGGGCTTCGCGCCGGCCAGGCACGAAGTGATGCTGGCTCCGACCGTCGCGTACGAGCGCACCCTCGGTACGGAGTCGCGCCAGGAGTTCGGACACCGCCTGACGACTGGCACCGCTTTGCCGTCCGAGTTCGCGCACGGTGGTGCCGAGCAGGTCGGGACTGGCAAGGATGGCAAAGAGCACGCGTTGGCCGGCGGCGCGTAGGCCGACGGATCGTTGGCGCTCCTGCCGGCGAGGCAGGCGACCCTCGACGTGCGCCAGGAAGCGACCGCCGTCGAGTTCGAGGTACAGGTTGCCGGCCGCGTCGACGTGGTTCACTCGGGAGAGCCGGAGCAACTCGCCAGCGTGACGGTCGAAGAACCGCGCGACCAAGATGGTCGTGGCAAGCGCTTTGCCACGGTGCCCAAGCACGCGACCGGCGTTGCCCTGAGCATTGCCCGACACCATCGACAACGCCCGTTGAGGTCGCGCGCGCGCCGGCAGCGCGGCAAGGGCGGTGAGTCGATCACGGTGCGCCGCCTCACGGGCTTTCGTGGTCGCGGGTCGGGCCGCGGCCGCGCCCACCTCGAGACCCACCGCGGTCAGCCGGTGCACACCCTGGTTGCGGTCGGTGAGCCGAACGACGGCGCGACCATCTTCGCTTTCGTCGACCGTAACCGACTTCACAAAAGGGACTTGCAGCAGTATCTTGCGGGCATCTCGGAGCTGGTCGCGCAGGTTTGTCACCTTGGATCACCTTGTCAGGCAGAACGTGACAATAAGGATCAAGGTGACGTAGGGCAAGGGTCTGCCCCTTCGCGGCCTTGGGCCGCAGGCCGATGAGTCACGTTCTCGCGCTCGCCGCGCGCGGCTCCCTTGCGCTCGCGCTCCTGACGTTCGTGCTCGGTAACCTCGCCGTCCTGCGCTTGGTGCGCCGCGAGGTCGCGCTGGCGCGCCTGCGTCGCGACTTCGTCGACGTCGTGTCGCACGAACTGCGCACGCCGCTCGCCGCGCTGTCGCTCAAAGCCGAGATGCTGGCGGCGGGCGACGTGCCACCGACGCGCGTCGCTCATTACCTGTCTGGCCTCAACACCGACGTGCGCCGCCTCAACGAACAGGTGCAGCGCATCCTCGACTTCGCGCGCCTGGAGAAGGGCGCGCCGCTGCGCCGCGACACCCTGCCGGCGCGCGCCCAGCGGCCTCGGCCTCGCGCTGGTCGAAGCGGCGGCGCGCGCCCATCGCGGTCGCGTCACCGTGAGCGCGCGGGCTGGCGGCGGCTCGGTGTTCACGCTCTGTCTCCCGGTCGCGAGCGAGTCGGAGGCGTCGTTGCCGAGGTCGACCTCGCTGGCCACTGCGTCCAACGCCACGGCGCCACCGTTCGCCTGCTGCCCAAGGAAGCTGAGCTGCTGACCCATCTGCTGCGTCACCGCGGCGCGACGTGTTCACGCGACGACCTGCTGCGCGCCGTCTGGGGCTACGACGCCACGCCGACCACGCGCACGGTCGACACGCACATGTTCCAACTGCGACAGAAGATCGAGAACGACCCGGCGCAACCGCAGGTGCTGCTCACGGTGCACGGCGTCGGCTATCGCTTGGTGTAAGAACTTGGCGTCCTTCCTAGCCGGCGGCTGACGCCGCTTCTCAGCGTGCCCGCCAGGTCCCGGCGTCCCAGACCTTCAGTTGCCCGCCGACATCGAGCGAGGCGAGCGCGCGCCCGTCGGGGCGCCAGGCCACCGCTGCCACCGGGTGCCCGTGCGGCAGAGTCAACAGCTCGCTGGCTTCGGCGACCCACCAGATCTTCACGGAGCCATCCCTGCTGCCGCTGGCGAGGCGCGCGCCGTCGGGGCTGAACGCCACGCACTGCACGTGGGCGGCGTGGCCACGCAGCTGGGGTAGGGACAGTTCGACCACGCGGTCACGGCTGGGCGACCAAAGCCGGATCGTTTGATCGACGCAGGCCACCGCGATGAGGTCGTCGTGCGGCGCACAGTCGAGTTCGAGCGCGCCTTCGGGGAACGAACGCGATGCCGTCGCGCGGCCACTGGTCGCGTCGAACACGCGCACCGTGTCGGTGCCGTCGGCGCAGGCGACGCTGTTGCCATCGCGGGTGAAGGCCAACCCGCGGCAGACGTCGTGGATAGCGATCTCGATGGCGGGGCGATCGCTGCTCAGGTCGAACAGGCGCAGGCGGCCGCGTTCGCCGACCGCCAACAGCGGCGCGCTCGGGCTCAGAGCCAGCGCTTGGCAGTGATCGAGCGCCAGGGTGCGCTCGCCGTCGGCGGTGCCGCTGACGACGAGGCGATCGACGCGCTGAAGTCTGGCGGTCAGCGTGCGATTGCTGAGCTCGAACCCGTCGCTGCGCACGTTGTTGGCCAGCGACCAAGTGTGCAACTGAAGCCCACCGAGACGCACACTCAGCTCGGCGCCATCGCGCGACCACGCCAGCTGACAGTCGTGCGCTGCATCAGGAATGGCCACCGTCGCAGTGCGCACGGTCGGCGCGGCGCCGAGGTCCCAGATGCGCAGCGTGTGGTCGTCGCCTTGCGTTGCCAAACGTGCACCGTCGGGGCTGAACGCCACCGTCGTGACAATCCCGCCATGGCCGGCCAGCGTGCGCACCGTGCCGTCGCGCAGGTCGTGCACATAAGCGGCGTAGTCCTCGCAGCCCACCGCGATGTGTTCGCCGCTCGGCGAGAACCTCACGCGCCGCAACCCGGCCGCGTGCCGGAACGCCAGCGCGGGCTGGTCGCCGCCCAAGTTGTGCACCCGAAGCCAACCTTCCGTGCTGGAGCTGGCCAGCGCGTCCGCTGCCGGCGCAAACGCGAGGTCCATCACATACTCACTGGGAACTTGCAAGGTCCGGTGCGGCGCGGCCCAGGCACCCGTGCGCCAAATCTGGATCGCGTCGCGCGCGACGACAGCCGCCAGCCAAGTGCCATCGCGGCTGAAGGTCGCCGCCTCGCTGCTCGACGCCGGGATGGTGGCGACGCGCGCTCCCGCCTGCACGTCCCACACCACGATCGCAGCAGGGCGCCGCGCGGCCAAGTTGACCACCAGCCAAGCGCCGTCGCGACTCAGCGTGGCGCCCGCGACCTGGTCGTCGTGCTCGAAGCGGCGCAGCTGCGCGCGCGACGTGGGGTCGATCTGCACCAGACAATCAGCGGTCAGTGATTGAATGAGCGTGCGGCGGTCGAGACTGAGCAGAGCGAAGCCCAACGGCTCCGCGCTGTACGGATAGCGTGCGAGCGTTGCGCCCGTGCGAGCGTCGAGCAGCACGCCAGCGTACCAGTGCGACGCGAACAGCGCGGCGCCGTCGTCGAGCCAATTCAGCTCGAACGGCCGCGGCTCGCACGGCTGCACGATTGCGGCCTCGTGGCACAGCGCATCGAGCAGCTGCCATTCGAAGCCGCGCAGGTCGGCGGCGCCAGCGTTGGGCAACCAGCGCGGCAAGGTCATGCGCGCCTGAGCGACGCCGCCAGGGAAGACGAACGCCGCGCTGCTGAGGCGCATCTGCGCGCCATAGAGGGCGCGGCGCAAGCGCTCGCTGGTGGTCTCAGCTTGGTCGCGCGCCTGCGCTTGCTGCCGCGCCAAGTCGCGGTTCTGATACGCCAAGATCGCGACGCCGATCAGGCCGAGCGTCAGGCAGGCCAGCGCCGCGAGCACGCCGCCCACCAGCGTGCGGTTGCGGCGTGCGAAGCTGCGCAGCCGGCGCCAAGTGGTCTGCGCCTGCGCCACGATCGGCTCGCCGCGCAGATGGCGGCGCAGGTCTTCACCGAGTTCGGCCGCCGACGGGTAGCGCTCCTCCCGCAGTTTGGCCAACGCCTTGGCGGTGATCACTTCGAGGTCGCCGCTCAAGGTCATGTCGAGGCGGCTCAGCTTCACCGGTTCGCGCTCGCGCACCGTGCGGCAGACTTCCGCCAGCGAGTCGGTGTTCAGTTCGAGCGGTAGCCGACCGGCGAGCAGCTCGTAGAGCATCACGCCCAGCGCGTACACGTCGCTGCGCGCATCGGTGCTCGACGGACCGCCTTCGAGGTGTTCGGGGCTCATGTACTGCGGCGTGCCGAGCAGCGCGCCGGTGCGGGTGAGCGCGGCAGTGGTGGCCAGGTCGGAGCCCAGCGTGCGGGCGATGCCGAAGTCGAGCACCTTGGGCTGCGGCCCCTGTTCGCCGGCCACCACCATGATGTTGTTGGGCTTCAGGTCGCGGTGCACGATGCCGCGCTCGTGCGCGTGCTGCACGGCGTCGCACACCAGAGCGACCAGCGCGCAGCGGCTGCGGCGATCGAGCTGATGCTGCTGCACGAAGCGACCGAGCGGCAGGCCGTCGATGAACTCCATCGCAAAGTAGAGCACGTTGCCCAGCCCGAGGCCGAGGTCGATCGAGCCGGCGTCGTGGATGCGGCAGATGCCGGGGTGCTGCAGCAGGCCGAGCACTTCGATCTCGCGGTCGAAGCGCGCGATCGAGTCGGGGTCGACCAGAGTCGGCGACAACACCTTCAGCGCTACGGTGCGGTTCGGCTTGGCCTGCAGCGCGCGATAGACGGTGCCCATCCCGCCGCGGCCGATCGTCTCCAGGATCGTGTAGGCACCGATTCGAGGCCTGGTGGCGTGGTTCGGCGCGCTCGTCGGCGCCGTCAAGCTGCGGAGAATGAGGGGCGGGTTGTCGTGGTGCGCGAGCAATGCGGTCACCGCCTCGCGCAAGGCTCGGTCGTCGCCGCACCGGGTGTCCAGGTGAGCCTGCCGCTCGGCGGGCTCGGCCTCGATCAGTTCGCAGAACAGCGCCTCGGCGCGGTCGGCGAGCGTCGAGTCGCCCTCGCGGGCCGGGTCGGCGCTGGGAGCAGGCATGCGACCACGGGATCATCGGCCGCCGGTTCGGCCGCGGTTGGTGGAATCTCGTCGAGAATCTCTAGCCAGATCGGAGGCGCATGGCACAGGAAGGGTTGGCCAGTGGACCGTCGTCTCCTCGCGGCGCTCACCGCCGTCTCTTCTGTGTCCACCCCCACCCTCCTACCTCACATGCGTCGTTTCCTCTTGTCCGCATTCGCTCTCGCGTGCTGGATCCCAGCACAGCAGGCGAGTCTCCCCGTTCGCGAAGGTCCCGGCAGCATCTCTTACGTGGCGCCCATTCCCACGCTGAGCGGGGGCATCAACGTCCCCTTCGTGCCCAAGTCGGTGGTTGAACAGATCAAGCACCCACCCCTGCCGCCCCTGCCCAAGGGCCCGGACATCCTGCCGCAGCCTGACAACCCACCGACCTTCATTCGCACCGCCGGTCCGCTGGCGATCGGCGACCTGGCATTCACCAAGAATGCGCAAGCCGGCCTCGGCACCACCGGCATCCCAGGCGAGCCTGCGGTATCGAGCAACGGCAATACGGTGCTGGCCACGTGGAACACGCTGGCCTCGATGTCGACCGATGGCGGCAACACATACAGCGCCCGGACCATTGGCAGCGTGTGGCCTGCCATCGACGGCGGCACCTGCTGCGATCAACGCGTGATCTACGTGCCCGAGCACGACATGACCATCTGGTTGATGCAGTACTCGTACAGCGCTACCACACAGAAGAACACTTACGGGTTGGCGGTGTTCCAGGGGCAGACACGCCTGACGAACCTGAACGGATGGATTTACCCAATCGTCCCCGCGCAGCTCGGCTTCGCCGCGGGGCGATGGATGGACTACCCCGACATCGCGTTCAGCCGCGACCACTTGTTTCTATGCGCCAACGTGTTCGATAACATTGGTAGTGCATTCGACGCCGTGGTCGTCCGCATCAATCTGGCACCCATGGCCACCGGCGGCACGGTCGGCATCCGGGCTTGGCAGTCGAATCGCGATCTGTCCGGCGTTGGCGCCTCCTATCGACTGACCCAGGGCGCGCACCACGAGAGCACCAAGATGTGGTGGGCAAGTCCCACCTCGACCACACAGCTTTCGATCTGGGAAGTCGACGATGCGAACACGACGCCGACCCGCGTCGACCGCGCGATCGCCAGTTATGTCGGGGGTCAGGGTGGCGTAGCCCCGGGTCCTGACGGTCGTGACTGGATGAACTTCAACGACGGCCGCATCACCGGCGGCTACGCCAATCACGAGCAGATTGGCTTCCTGTGGACTTGCAAGCAGAACCCGCCCTCGCGGCCGCTGCCCTACGTTCGCGTGTCGCGCTTCAAGGTGAGCGATCGTACCCTGGTGGCCGACAACGACATCTTTGGCGGTTCGACGGCGACGTTTGCCTATCCGGCCGTCAGCACCAACGCGATTGGCAATGTCGGCGTGGTGCTCGCGTACGGCTCGACGACCCAACACGTCACCGCCGCAGCGGGCGTCGTCGACGGCGTGTACGGCACCTGGACCAATGGGTTTGGTTTGGCCCTCAGCGCCAACGGCACCAACGGCGCGCCGGCCAATCGTTGGGGCGACTACCTGTCGATCGAGCCGTGGACAGCCAATCCCCTGTCGTTCATCGGCACGCAAATGCGCCAGAGCGGCGGCACTTCCGCGGCAAACACCGAGTCGCGCGTGGTGATGTTCCAGCGCGACGTGTATGGCCCCGGCAAGGTCGCCGCCATCGTGATTGGGCGTAGCCCTGATGGCGACATGGCCGTGCCGATCACCGCCACCGTCGACTCGTTCGCGCAGGGCAACGGCACCACGCCGATGGCGCGCTCGTACAACGCGCCAGCCAGCTACACACTGACGACGCCGGCAACTCATCTGCACACCAACAACGTGCGCTACTGCTTCAAGGAGTGGTTGCTCAACGGCCGGTTCCAAGGCTCCGCTCTCAGCAGAACCACCTCCGCCAGCGGGCACTGGGTCGCGAGCTACGTCCGCCTGCGTACGCTCGACGTGCGCAATGTGCACCCAACGACGAACGTGTCGTTCAACAGCTCACCTGCTGACTGCAACGGCGTAGGCACCGGCCTCCTGCCGCGCGTGTTGAGTTTCCAGGACGGCACGGGCATCACGGTCACCGTGCCCGACGTGCAGGCCAGCGCTGCGTTCGTGCGCTGGGACGTGCAAGGCGGCGCCGCGCAAACCAACCGCACGCTGGTGCTGAACATGACGCGGGACTACGTCGTCACCGCGGTCTACACGCCAACCACCCCGGGCTCGTGGGCCCCAGTGGGCAGCGGCTGCCGCGGCAGTCACGGCGGGACACCGTTCATGGCCTTCAGTGGTGGCAACCCGACGGTGGGTGGTCTCCATGCGCACCAGGTGTTGTCAGCCCCGCCATCGACTCTTGCCTGGAACGTGATCGGCGGCTCGAACACTAACTTCCAGGGCTTGCCGCTTCCGTTCGACTGCGCTCCGCTCGGTGCACCAGGCTGCCGCATCTACTGCAGCCAGGACGCCGTGCTCTCGAGCGGTATCGACGCGACCGGGTTCGGGGAATTCTCGCTCACCTATCCGCGCGACCGCGCGCTCGCCGGGCAGACCTACTACACGCAGTTCCTGATCTTCAACCCGCCGGCAAATCAGCTCGGCCTGATTGTGAGCAACTACTTGCGGGTCACGATCGGGCTGTAACACCAACTCGCTGAACGACGTCCGACCCGTTGACGATCGCTTCAGCCCCTGTCGTTCCCCGAGCCGCTGCGCACATGCTGGCTGAGCAGCGCCTGCGCCAGAGCCCACTCGACCTTGGCAGTGGCTACCGATACGCCCACCACCTCGGCGGTCTCGGCGGTCGACAAGCCGCCGAAGATGCGCAGCTCGGCGATCTTGGCGACGCGCGGCCGGCGCTGCGCTAGCCGCTCCAATCCCTCGTCGAGGTCGAGCATCTCGGGCGCGTCGTCGATCGCCGCCGCCAGCGCCGCGGGCAGTTCCCCCGGCCGCTGGTTGCCGCCGCGCTTGCTGCGCATCCGCGCCCGCGCGTGCTCGATCAGGATGCGCCGCATCGCCTGCACCGCGTGGCTGAGAAACGTGCGGCGCGCCGCAGACAGATCGCCGCCGCGCAGCGTCGTTTCGTTGACCAGCCGAAGCCACGCTTCGTGTACCAACGCCGTCGGCTGCAGGGTCAGCGCGTCACGCTCGCGCTGCAATAAGTTGGTCGCCGCCGCGCGCAGGTCGTCATAGACCAAGCCGGCGAGCGCGGTACGGTCGGCGTCGCCATCGCGACACAGTCGCTCCAGCTGGTGCGTGACGGGATGGCGCCCGGCGGGCGATGCGTCAGGTTCGAAGGGGTTAGGCCCGGCCGGTTCCAAGGTGCGGAATGGTAGCCCACGATCCGTCGAGAGACAGGCGGCGGCGGCACCGGCGGTTGAGCCCGGGCCGGGAGTTCGACGCCACGAGCGTGCGCGCCGCGGGGAGGACGACAACTCGCTACGCGATCAAGCCGATGCGCGCGCAGCCCCGCCAAAGCGAGCGCGCAGTTTGTCCGCGCGGAAACTGAACACGCGCTGCAAGTCCGGCCCCACCAGCAGGCGCTGCAGCAGGGGCTCCAGGAACCAGCCACGGCTTTGGTAGCGCACGTGATCGCGAATCAGCGTACCACCGTCGGCCGGAACGAACGTGTGCTGGTGCCACCAAGACTTGTAGGGGCCGCGGCGCTGCTCGTCGACGAAGCGGTAGGGTGGCTCCCAGGCGGTGATCTCCGACCGCCAACGCACGGGGATGCCGCGCAGTCGCAGCTGATAGTCGATGAGCGTGCCGACCCGCATCACGATGGGCAGCGGCGTGAGAATCTCGAACCTCAGCCACGGCGGCGTGAGCGAGTCGAGGTTGGCCGCGTCGGCGAAGAAGGGGAAGACCTCGTCGATCGGGCGGGGAGTCCAGAGTTCGGCGCGCAGTTCTCGCACGCCAGGATTTCGCAGCGTGCCGCCGCGCGGATGCAGTGGTCTCAGTCGCGGCGGTCGGTTGCGGCGCGCTTGAGCTTGTCATCGCCGAAGCGCGCGCGGATCGCGTCGACCGCGCGCAGCAGGTCAGCGTTCTTGCGCGGCGGCGGCGCGAAGAGGTGTCCCTGACGCGACGCGACCGCCGGCACCAGGTCACTCACCGAGACGCCGAGCAGGCGCACGGGTAGGCGCGCGTCCCAATGCGTGGTGAACAGACCCTTCGCGGCCCGATGAATGACGAGGTCGTCGTCGGTCGGCGCCAGCTTGGCCTGCCTTAGCACGGTGGTGAAGTCCGGATAGCGAAGCTTCAGGCGCGCGGTGCCGCCCATGAGCCCGGCGCGGCGCAAGCGCCGACCGACACCCTCGCTCAGTTCGAGCAGCACGCCGACGCAGTCGTCTGGCCGATGCAGGTCGCGCGCGAAGGTCGTCTCGTGGCTGATCGACTTGGCCTCGCGGTCGGGCACCACGTCGCGCGGATCGAGCGCGCGCGCCAGGTTCCAGAAGTGCCGCGCGAGCGCCTCGCCGAACATCACGACCAACTGATCGCCGGTGCACGCGCGCACGTCGCCGATGGTGTGCAAGCCGTGCGCGCGCGCGGCCTCCTGCGCGCGCGGGCCGGCCCCCCACAGGCGGCTCACCGGCAGCGGCGCCAAGAAGTCCAGCTCGCTCCCAGGCGGCACGACCAAAAGACCGTCGGGCTTGCGCAGGTCGCTCGCGACCTTGGCGACGAACTTGGTGGCCGCGGCCCCCACCGACACGCGCAGCTGCGTCGCCGCGAACACCGCGGCCTTCACCTTGCGCGCCACGCGGTCGGCATCGCCGAACAGCGCGCGGCTGTCGGTGACATCGAGGAACGCTTCGTCGAGCGACAACGGCTCGACCAGCGGCGTGAAGCTCTCGAACACCGTCATCACCTGCGTCGACACCGCGGCGTAGTGCGCCATGCGCGGTTCGACGACGATGGCCTGTGGGCAGCGCCGACGCGCGATCGCCATCGGCATTGCCGAATGCACCCCGAATGGCCGCGCTTCGTAACTGGCGGTGGCGACCACCGAGCGCGGGCCGAGACCGCCGATCAGCAGGGGCTTGCCGCGTAGCGCGGGATCATCGCGCTGCTCGATCGCCGCGTAGAACGCGTCCATGTCGGCGTGCAAGATGGTGCGGGTCGCCACCGCAGCAGTATCGCCGCAACGAGGCGTAGCGCTGAGCGGCATGCGGCCTGATCATCGCGAGGATGGCACAGCCCACTGTCCTGATCACCGGCGCGTCGTCTGGCATCGGGCGCGCGCTGGCGCTGCGCTTGGCGCGCCGCGGTGCGCGCGTGCTCGCCGTGGGGCGGCGCCCGGATCGGCTGGCGTCGCTGGTCAGCGAGGCGAGTGGCGCGGGCGAGATCGTGCCGCTGATCGCCGATCTGCGCTGCGCCGACGCGGTCGACGCCTTGTTCGACGCGGGGCCGGTCAGTGCTCGACCTTTGGACGCCGTCGTCAACAACGCGGGCGTCGCCGCGCCCGAGGGTGAAGCCACGGTGGCGATGCCCGACGCGGCGTGGCGGGCGACCTACGCCATCAACTTGGTCGGCATGCTGCACGTGAGCCGCCGCGCGGCGAGCGCACTGCGCGCGGGCGGCACGCTTGTGCACGTCGCGTCGTTGGCGGCCATTCGGCATCTGCCGACGCAAGCGACCTACACGGCGACCAAGGCCGCGATGCGTGCGTTGTCGGCATGCTTGGCGGAAGAACTCGGCGCCGAAGGAACGCGCGTGGCCTTGGTCACGCCGGGCGCCACCAAGACCGACATCTTGCGCGACTTTCCCCCGAGCTACCTCGCCGCGCACGGCGTGGAGAACGAGGCGCGCCTCGCCGCCGACGACGTGGCCGCGGCGATCGAGTACGCGATCGACGCGCCGGCCGGCGTGCGCCTCGACGAGATCGTGTTGTCGCCGCTGGGGCGTGGCGTGAGTCAGGCCGCCGCGGCGTCCGCGCCGTGGTGCGCGCTGAAAGCGCCTGAGCGACGCCGCACCGCGATCGTCACCGGCGCCACGAGCGGCATCGGCGAGGCGATCGCGCGCGCGTTCCTCCGGCGCGGCGACCACGTGGTCGTGCACGGCCTCACCGACGGCGACGTGACCGCCGCGCGCGCGCGCCTGGGCGAAGCCGACACGATCGGCGTCGTCGCCGATCTCCGGCACCTCGACGGCGCGCGCGCCCTCTGGGACACCATCGAGCGCCATCGCCTGAGCGTCGACGTCGCCGTGCACAACGCCGGCGTCGTGCTCGGCGGTCCGTTCGCCGCCATCGACCTGCGCGCCCTCGACGACCTGCTGGCGGTCAACTGCGCCGCAGTCGACCTGTCGTGCCGCCACGCCGCGCGCCACTTCGGTGCGCGCGGTGGCACCATCATCAACATCGCCTCCAACCTGGCGTTCACCCCCGCGCCGCAGTTCGCCGCCTACGCCGCCAGCAAGGCCTACGTGCTGGCGCTGTCGTCGTGCCTGCACGACGCATGGGCCGCCGCGCGCGTGCGCGTGTGCGCGATCTGCCCCGGCGCCGTCGACACGCAGATCACGCAGACGCTCCCGGCCGAGCTGCGCGCCAGCCTCGACACCGGGACCCGGCGCCTGTCGCCGGATGCGATCGCGCAGCTCGCGGTCGAAGTCGCGGGCCACGCGGCGCACGGTCGCCTCAAGCAGGTCGTGTTCGAACACGACGTGAACTGAGCCGGGCTGGCTTCAATGGGGCCGCGCTTCAGAGAGCGCGGAAGGTCGACGCGGAGTCTTAGTCGTCGTCGTCAGAAGCCGGCTTCAATGGGGCCGCGCTTCAGAGAGCGCGGAAGGACCTCCTCAGCGTGCAGGACCACCCAACCGTCTTGGCCGCTTCAATGGGGCCGCGCTTCAGAGAGCGCGGAAGGGCCGAACAGGTAGTGGGCAACGGCTGTCGCCGCTGTAGGCTTCAATGGGGCCGCGCTTCAGAGAGCGCGGAAGGCTCGGCGGCACTCGGTACGCGCCTTTCCTTTGGCACGCTTCAATG
Source organism: Planctomycetota bacterium (assembly GCA_031423015.1). Taxonomy (GTDB): domain Bacteria; phylum Planctomycetota; class UBA1135; order UBA1135; family UBA2386; genus DATGPD01. Next base: position 22,997 of record JANPER010000018.1, read on the forward strand.
GGGCCGCGCTTCAGAGAGCGCGGAAGGGACGTCGCGGTTCATGTCGAAATGCTCGTGCCTCTTGCTTCAATGGGGCCGCGCTTCAGAGAGCGCGGAAGGGCACGCTGTGTTGCGCGAGCGTGAGCTGCCCGGCCGGCTTCAATGGGGCCGCGCTTCAGAGAGCGCGGAAGGTTCTCCAGCACGTCCAAGGCGCAGACACGCGCATGGTCGCTTCAATGGGGCCGCGCTTCAGAGAGCGCGGAAGGGCGTGCTTCTCACCGAGCGCGATCGATGCCGCCTGCTGGCTTCAATGGGGCCGCGCTTCAGAGAGCGCGGAAGGCGCCTCGATCGATCCGAGCACGCAG
>JANPER010000019.1:0-65328 GCA_031423015.1 Planctomycetota bacterium
CGGGCAGGCTGGCCTGCTCGGAGCTTTGGGAGGGAGCTGCAGACAGACAGACAGACAGACAGACCTCACTCCGGCAACGAGTACACCAACACTTCCATATCCTTCGGCCCGGTCCACACCGGCAAGCGCAACACCTGCCGAAAGTTCGCGCGCAGGTGCCGATCGAAGCGGCCCGACGGGTCCATCTCGTCGAGTTCGGGCTCGGTCACCACGACGAACAAGCGCAAGCCGTCGCGCCTCGCAACCGACACGAACTGCTCGAGATAGCCCACGGGATCAGCACGCAACGTAGGGCGCTTGCCGTCACCCAAGCTCGCCGCCTGCCCACCCAGATCAGGCTCCGCCGCCCAGTCGACCATCTGCATGACCACCTTCGATACACCAGGGCCAGCGCGCTCCGGGTCGATGCCCGGCAGCATGTTGTCAGGATCGAGGTAGTAGCACAGGCTTGGCCCATTGGTGGTGAGGACCATCCGCGGCTGGCCGGGCTCGCGTTCCACGAAGTCGCGAACCGCGCGCCAGTTGGGCCGATCACCGTGCTGCGACGTGTAGTACAGAAACCCGTACCCCGCCGCGTCGGCCACCAAGATCCCCAGCGGCACGACTCGCATCACGCGCGCCAAAAACCCGCCGGCCACGATGTGCGCCACGTAGCCTTGCATAGCCGAGCCAGCGAACAGACAAAACGCCGGCAACGTGTAGAACGCGTACTGCGCTGTGACTTTGAACATCCCGGTGGACAACACCACCAGTGGCGCCACGATCCAACACAGCAGGAAGAACGCGGTGCGTTCGCCACGGTGCACTTGCCACAAGAAGCCGCCGATCGCGGCGACGATCAGCGGTGCCCGCACGAAGTACACCGTCGTCTGCACCAGGTGACTCAATGAGAACCCGGGCTTGGCGCGCGCGAAGTAGCTGAGGCCGCTGACGATCAGTGGCACCATCGCCACCACGGTCAGCAGGATGATCCACGGCAGCCACTTCTCCATCGGCGTGCGCACCGCGTCGGCCTTCGGCGACCCCGTGCTGAGCAGACGCGACAGCGTGGAGAACGCCAAGAACACGCCGAGCAGCAAGTACGCCGACGGATGACACATCCCGGCCACCACCGTCAACGCCACCGTCAGCACCGCGAGCCAAAGGCTATGCCGGCGCGTCGCCTCGAAATACGCCCCCATCGCCATCACGCTCAGGAACGACACCATCGCGTAACTGCGACAGTTCTGGCTCCAGTAGATGTGCCACGGCGAGATCGCCATGAGCAGCGCGGCGGTCAGCGCCGCCGTCCGGCCGACCATGCCGCGTGACACGAACGCCAGCGCCGGCACCGAGGCGATGCCGAAGAACGCGAACGGCAAGCGCAGCCATCCCTCGCTGCTCGACGGCAGGATGGCGAGCATGCCGCGCAACAACAAGAACGACAGCGGATAGCGCGTGACGTGCGACTGTTGGAAGGTGTCGTACGGCGATGTCGCGTCGCGGAACGTGTGCGCCTCGTCGACCCAGAACGACCAGTCCCCCAGCCGATACAGGCGCAAGAACGCAGCCAGCAGCGTGATCACCACCAGGAACAGGAGGTGGTCCCGCGTGAACGCCGACGACTCACGCGCGGCAGACTCCGAGGCATCCATCGCGTCAACGCGGCCGGCGCCAAGCTCGCGCCTCGGTTGCGGGCTCTGCTCGCGATGGGTTTCAGCCGCCACGGTCATGTGAGATAAGGTATCGGTGTCCGGCTTCATCCAGCTACACCAGGACGCGATTTGGTCGCTCGCTACCTCTGTGCTCTACTCCTCGCCGCGGTCGCTTCGGTCGCCTTCCTTGGCGCCGCGTTGCTGCCCGGTCGAGCCATGGTCCCGTTTCCACCCGAGCACATCCCGCCGCTGCGCAGCGAAGCGAGTTCGCGCGGCCTGACCGCCGACGATCTGCTGATCGGCAACCCGAGCGGCGGCGACAAGTACAACCAATCGCTGGCCTGGGATCGCATCGCGCGCGACCGTCTGCGGCAAGGCGAGATCCCGCGCTGGACGCGCGACCTCGGCGGGGGGGCGCCCGTGGTGCCGCAGATGGGTCAGGTCTACATGCCGTGGACCTGGCTGCTGCGTTGGTTCGACAGCACGACGATCTACGGCCCGTGGTTCTTCGCGCACCAGTGCCTGCTCGGGCTCCTGCTGTATCACTTCCTCCGCCGGCTGGCCGTGTCGCATGCTGCCGCGCTGTTTGGCATGACCTGCGCCGTCGTCGGCCTGTGGACCCAAGCGCGCATCCATCACAACGTCATCTTGTCGGGGGCGCTGCCGCTGTTCGGCGCGCTGAGCTGCGTGCATGCGCTGTTTGCCGGCGCCGGTTGGCGAGCCACCGGCCTATTGGCGTTCGCCGTCGGTGTGCCATGGCTCTCGGGCTTCGCGCCGGTGGCGTTGCAGAGTTCGTATCTGGTGCTCGCCTTCGCCTTGCTGTGCGCGGCGCGCACGCCGCGCGGTGCGCGCCGCCGCCCGCTGACGCACCTGCTGGTCGCGTTCGCGCTCGGTGGCTTGATCGCCTGCCCGCAGATGTTGCCGGTGCTCGCCGCCACCACCGACACCGCGCGCGGCACCCCCACCGTGGAAGCGCTGCGCCAGGCCGCGATGAGCTGGCCGCACTTGCTGACCGCATGCTGGCCCGACCTGCTGACCTGGGCGCAGCCGGCGTTCTACAACCAGTCGCTCGACGACGCGCGCATTCCCTTTGCGGCGCTGACGCTGCTCGACCCGCTGAGTGCGCGGCAGATGAACTGGCCGGAGACCGCGTTTGCCATCGGCATCGGCGGCAGTGTGCTGGCCGTCGCGGGTGTCGCCGCACGCGCGCAGCGCGCTTTGGCTGTGTTTTTTGCGGCCGCCGCCGCGCTCGGGCTGTTGCTCGCCACCGCCGCGTGGCCAGTGCTCGACACCATCGTGGTCTTGCCCGGCGTGCGCAGCGGCGACGCCCGCCGCTTCCTCTTCCTCACGGCGATGGCGTTGCCGGTGTTGGCAGCGTTCGGCGCCGAGCGTTGGCTCACAGGTGAGCGCATGCGTGGCGCTTCGTTCGCGTGTGCCGCCATCGCCTGCCTGTCAGGAGTCTTGTTCTGTGCTCACCTCGTCGATTCCGACCGGGTGTTGGACGCGCATGCCCGAATGGCGACGTGGCGCCACAGCACGAACGCCATCCAGATCACGCCCGAACACTTCAAGGGCGAGGTTCATCCGGGGGAGGCCGCGGACAACCGCAGTCATCTGCTGGCGACGTTCGGTCGTGCTGCGCTCAGCGCTGCCGCGGTCTGGGTCTTGCTGCGCATGCGGCGGCGACCAGCGCTGGCGATGGTCGCGCTGGCCGGAGTGACGATGATCGAACTCACGCACGCCGGTCGCGGCCCGGTCGTCGCGGTCGACGCCGCGCGCGTCGATACCCCACCCACTCTGTTGGCGGCTGCGCTGACCGCCACCAAGCAAGCGGCGGCCAAGGCGCAGCCACGGCCGCGCTTTCACCGCGTCGACCCACCCGACCCGATCGACCAAAGTGTGCGAGCAACGCAGCTCGTGCAACCTAACCTCGGCGCGTTCTACGGCCTGGAGGACCTAGCGATCTACACATCCCTGGCGCCGCGCCGCTTGGAGGAACTGTTCGACGCCATCGAGCCGCCGCAGCCGGGGCAACCGAAGGCGACGCTGGGCGGCGCTGGCGTCCAATCGCTGCGCCGCGTCGACTCAGTGTCGCACCCGATGTTCGACGTGCTCGGCTTGCAGTTCGTGCTCACCGCGCAGCCGGTCGAACTCGACAGCCTGATCGATCGCACGCCACCCGCGTGGCCAGGCCTTGAACGCCTGTACGAGCGCACCACCTGCGCGCCGCGCGCGACTTTCATCACGCGCGTGCGCACCGTCGAGGACCGCGCCGAGCGCCTGCGCCTTCTCGCCGACCGCGCGCGCGACGCGGTGCACGAGGTCCTGCTCGAAGAACCGCACGCATCGCCGCCGACGCAACCCGAGCACGGGATCAACACCGAAGTTCGCGTGTTGGCCTGGCACGACGAACGCATCGCGCTCGAAGTCGACGCGCCGACCGACGGCTTCGTCCGCATTGCCGACCCGTGGGACGCCGGCTGGACGGCTCGGCTTGACGGCGCTCCGACCCAGCTGTTCCGTGCCGACCACTACCTGCGCGCCGTCGCCGTCCCCATGGGCACACACCGCATCGACCTGGCCTACGACGCGCCGAGCGTCCTGTGGCCGCCGCGCCTCGGCGGGCTCGGCGCGCTCCTCGCTCTGCTGTTGATCGCCGCGAGCTTTGTCCGCAGCATGCGTGCCCAGGTGGGCCCATGAGCATGCTGTCGGCAGTCGAACCCGGTGACGACGGCGCCGACCGCGCGTGGTGGCGCCGGCAAAGTCGATTCGCACTCGCACTCTTACTCCTGCTGCCGCTGAGCTTGCTGTGGCGGAGCGTGGTCGGACTCGAAGTGTTCGTCCCTTTCTCGGCCGCGACCTTCCCGCCGTTCAACGCCGAGCTGACCGCCGAGCAGCGCGCCGCGATTGCCGAGCACGCCAACATGGACGTCACCGAGATCCCGGTGACGTTCTTGCCGGAACTGCAGTTCGTGCGCGACGAACTCGCCGCCGGTCGCCTGCCCCACTGGAACCCGCACGCACGCTTTGGCGCCGCGCTGCTCGCCACCTCGGTCGTTGGCCTGATGTATCCGCCCAACTGGCTGGGGTTCTTGGCGACCGACCCAGCGCACGGGTTGGCGATCACCGCTTACCTCGCGCTCGTGATCGCCGGCGGGCTGATGTTCGGCTTCCTACGCGCACGCAACCTGTCGCCGATGGTGGCGCTATTCGGCGCGATCGCGTTTGCGTACTGCGGGTTCTGCAGCGCCAACCTGCACTTCTATCAGCGCCTGCACGCGGTGGTGTGGCTGCCCGGCGCGCTGTGGGCGCTCACCCGCATGCAGCAGCGCAGCGCTCGGTCGCGACGGGTTGCTGGCTCAGGCTTGGCGTTGTGCCTTGCCATGAGTTGGCTTGCGGGCTTCCCAGCGTTTGCCGCGCCTGCCACCCTGGTGGCTGCGGCCTACGCGCTCTGCCTCTGCGTCGAGCAAGCCCGCGCCAACGGCGCCGCGGCGGCGCGCACGTTCGCACTCAGCGCCGGCGTGTTCGCCGGCTTGGGGCTGCTGCTGGCCGCGGTGCAACTGCTGCCGATGTTCGCGTTCTTCCCCGAGTCGAATCGCGACCCAAACCCCACGCGCGACTCGACCGCCGGACAGGCCTTCGACCCCATGGGCTTCCTCGGCTATCTGCTGCCCGACGCGTTCGGCAGCCCGGCGCACAGCGGCCAGCCGCCATATGCCTACTCGCTGCTGGCGTGGTCGCTGTTCAGTCGGCGCAGCTGGGACACCGGCATCGCCTTCCAGCCCAACTACAACTTCATCGAGTACACCCAGTACCCCGGCGCGCTGGTGTTGCTGCTGGCGATCGCCGGCGCGCTCGGCAGCCGCAGTCGAGGCTGGCGATGGGGTCTGATCCTCACGCTCGCGGCTTTGTGGACGCTGGCGTGCGCCGGCCCGTGGACCGCCGCGATCAACGACCTGCCGTTCGTGCGCAGTGTGCCGCCGATGCGCTTCATGGGACCGGCGTCGGTGCTCGTCGCTGTACTCGCGGCGTTGGGCACGGAGCGCGCGGCGCTGACCCGCGCGCGTGCGGCGGCCCTCGCGGGGCTTGCCGTCGTGCTCGCTGCCGCCTGCATGATCACGCGCATCGCGTTCTCCACGCTGACGCCAACGACCTGGCTCCTGCGCGAGGCGCCGCACTTGATCGAGCACTACAAGGCGCGCTTTCCCAACGCGACGCCCGAACTCGTACAAGGGTTTTTCGGCGAACACACCGCGAGTTCGTATGGCCTGCTGCGCGACAACCTCACGTATGGCGCAACCGCTTTCGCGCTCGCGGCGGTCTGGTTCGCGCTGTGGGCGCTCTGGGCGCGCGGCGAACGCGTAGCCCGCGGCCTGCGCTTGGTCGCCCTGCTGGCCACGCTCGCCGAGCTGCTGACCTTGGCCTGGCCGCTCACGCGTGGCCGGCCCAACGTCCCGTTGATCTCGCCGGCACTCGACCTGCTGCGGCGCGAACGCGTGGCCCGCGCCGACGAGGGCGGCTTCGCCGTGATCCGCGGTACGGCGACGGCCGACACGTTGCCGAGGGCGCTGCCGCCCTGCTTGCTGGTGCCTGAGCGGATCCGTGACGTGCATGCCTACACGTTCGTCGACGCACGCTCACACCGACTGTTCAGCACGCTGTACGGGCCCGACCACATGATCCGGGGCTATTGGCCCAGCGCCTTCCCCGACGACGAGCGCTTGACGCGCCCACTCTTCGACCTGCTCGGCGTGCGCTACGCGCTCTCCACCGACGAGCCGCTCCGCTTTGGCGGCAAGGAGATCGGGCTCGAACCTCCCCCCGCTGGCCGCTTTTTCGTCTACGAGCGCCCGGGTGCGCTGCCACGCGCATTCATCGTGCCCGACGTACACGAACTCGCCGACGAAGACGCGGTGATCGCCGCGATGACCGCACCGACGCTGCAGCCGCGCGCTGCCGTGCTGGTGACGACCGACGTGGCGCCAGCGCTGCACGGTCACTCTGGCCAGGCCGGCGCCGAGCAACGCGCCGTGCGCGTACTCGAAGACATCCCGACCGCGCTCACCCTGCAAGTGCAAGCCGGAAGCCCAGGCTTCCTCGTGGTCAGCGACGCGTTGATGCGCGGCTGGACCGCCGAGGTCAACGGCGTGGCGGTACCGATCGTGCGGGGCAACCTGTTCATGCGCGTGCTGCCCATCGGCTCCGACTCGACTGAGGTGCGCTTCACCTACGTCACGCCCCGCCTGGCGCTCGGCGCGGCGGTGTCGTCGGCCGCGCTCCTTGTGTTGCTTGGCCTGACCCTGCTGCCGCGAACGCGCCGACGCTACGGGGCGGACATGGTGCCCGAACTGCTGCCCTGATCCGCTGCCGAGGCTCAAGTGGCTGCCGATCGGGGGTCGACATCAGGCCTAGAAGGCAGCGATCTGTACGCGTTGGCTTCAACAAGGTCTGAAAGGGCAGCCGGCAAACACTCTTGAGTCTGTTCGGATCCGGTCGGCGCGAGGCTTGGGTGGCGATGTCGCTGCTGATGCTGCTGGCCGTTGCGGCCCAGGCCCCCCTGTTGTTTGGCTGGACGACACCGCTGCGCCCGAGTGGGGAATCGGCGGTGAACGCCGACATCGTGATGCCGGCACTCGCCGATGCTGCCGCGGTGTTGCAAGCCGGCGACTGGCCGTGGTGGAACCCGTTCGCGCGGCTCGGCGAGCCGTTCATCGCCAGCGGGGTGCAACCTCTCTACCCAGGCTACTGGCCGATCTTGTTTGGCGGTGCGCGCGCGCTGCCCTGGGTGCTCGTGCTGCACAGCGTGCTGGCCTGCGTGCTGATGTTCCGCTGGTTGCGCTCCCTGCCAGCCAGTCGTTTCAGCGCGTTCCTCGGGGCTGGCAGCTACGGCGCCGGCGTCTTCTTTCAGATGCAGCTGCTGCGCCTGCCCGACGCGGCTGCGGCGGCCTGGCTGCCGTTGGCGTTGGAAGGTGTGTGGCGCCTGACGCGGCCCGGCCGACGCGCGCCGTACGTTGCCGTCGCGGCGCTGGGGTTTGCGGCGATGTTCGTGACCGGCTCGCGCGCGGTGCCTTGGCTCGGGGTCGTCGCCGGTGTCTTGCTGGCCGCGCTCAACTTGCCGCGCCTGCCCCGCAGTGCTCGAGTGCCCGTCGTCGCGCATCTCGGCCTCGTCGCCTTGGCGACGCTGTTGCTCGCGGCGCCGGTTTGGCTCGAGCAATGGCAACTCGCCGACAGCCTGTCGCGCGGCGACATCAGGCCCACAGCGACGCTGATGTCGCACACGATGGCGATCGCAGCCGCGACGCCGCTGCCTGCCACACAACTCGCGATCGGTCGGGCGGGCGCGGACGTGCTCGAGTTCGCGTTGTTTCCTGGCACCATCGTGTTGCTGATGCTGGCCCTGGCGCTGCTGCGCCCGAGCCCCGCTCAGCCGCGCTGGCCGTGGCTCGCGCTGGCTGCGCTCGGCCTCATGATCGCGACCGATGGCCCGTGGTCGGATCTCTTGCACGACCAACTGGCCCTCGACGGCGCCCGCCCCGGTGCATCCTTGGTGCTCCTGCAGCTCGGAGTCCTGGTGCTCGCGAGCCTGGGCCTGGACGGTTTCTTGGAACGGCCGTTCAAGCGAACGGGCGCCATCCTCGGCATCGGCGGCGTCGCCGTGGCGGCTGGGTCGGCGGGGTTGCTCCTGGCGATCACGCGTCCGCCAGCGCTTCAGACGTGGCTCGCGTCGACCAGTCTGGCCGGCGACAACCCGGCGCTGGCGTCGATCGTCGATGCGTTCGTAGTCGCTCTCGCACCCACCGCCGCGGGCCTCACGCTGCTCGGCGCGGCGCTGCTGTTCTGGCGACGGCTGGGCGTCCTGCGCCTGAAGGTGATGATCGCCAGCATCGCCTTCGTCGAGTTGCTGTACCTGGCGTGGGCCACCGCGCCGAGTCGGGCCACGCCCACCACGTTCGACATCATCGGCGCCGACGACGCCCGGGTGCTGGCGACCGACGCCACGAGCCTCGATCGGCTACACCGAGGTCGCGCACCGGTCCAGCGCGTGAACCGCAGCGGCGACGCCGTGCTCAGCCGAACGCAGGAGTTCCTCGACGAGGCCATGCCTGGGGCGCTGCGTGCCGGAGCTCGGGTGTGCGGCGCAACGCCGACCGCGGCGCTGTTCACGCCGCAGCTGGCCGCGCTGGCGCAGATCGACGTGCTGCTCGGCGACACGCCGATGCACACCGCCATGCCGGCCGGTCCGGACGGCAAGCCCCCCGCCCCGTCGCCATGGGCGCGCTTGGTGTTCGAGGCGCGCCACTTCGACACCACCATCGCCGCACGCCGCGCTCTCGCTGCGCTGCCACGGCCGACGGAACGCGTCATCCTCGAGACCAAGCCCAGCGAATTCGTGCCCCGCGCACCACACCGGCCGGCCGCGGTGAAGGTGCTCGAGCGGCAAGCGCAGCACGCTCGCCTGCAGGTCGATGTCGGCCAGGGTCGCGGCTACTTGGTGATCGCCGACGCGTTCGCGCCAGGTTGGCGCGCCACGCTCGATGGCGAGCCGGTACCGTTGCTGCCAGCCGACGTCGCGTTCCGCGCGATCGCCATTCCCGAGGGCGAGCACGAGGTGGTGTTGCGCTATGCGCCGTGGGCGAAGCGATTCGGCTTGCCGATGACTGCGCTTGGCGCGGTGCTGTGCCTGCTGTGGTTGGGGCTGGCACGCCGCCGTCGGTAGCTGCGAGGTGAGCGGTGCGCGTGTAGCTGCACCGTGCATAGAAAGAGCCTCGCCCCTTGCAGTCAGCCTGCCGTCGCCCCATCATCGCGACCTCTCCGTGGGGGCGATCGGTTTCGACCGGATGCTGTCATGGTGTTGGTGGCGTGCCGAGGGTCGGGTGGCCTCGCTAAAAACCCGAAAACTTTACGTGCCAACTCGCACGTAGCCCTGGCTGCCTGATTTAGTTCAGCGCAGTCACGGTGCCGGTGCCTTGTCTGGGGGCACAGGTGCCGAAACACACCAGGCTGGTTGCCGCCGGCTGCTCGGCCCGGCGATGACGAGACAACAGTCGAGCTGGTCGCTGCAGATCCTGTTCGCCGGAGCTGACGCGATGAGATCAAACGACGAACTACGCACGTAGAGGCCATCACTAGGGCGTCTTGGGACGCGGGTTCGATTCCCGCCGCCTCCACCACTTTTCCCGCGCGGTAGCGCGGGAAAGTGGAGGAGGCGTCGGGAGTCGTGGAGCACGCGCGCGGCTGGCGCCGCCCGCGGCACCGCCAATTCCCGCCGCCTTCGGCGACTCCGGCGCCTTCTCGGGCGGTAGCCCGAGAAGGCGACGGAGGCGGCGCGAGGCGTTTGGCACGGCAAGCGGCGTGGAGCGAGTGACGCTAGTGACGCTAGTGACGCGAGAGGCGCGCGAGCGGGACGCGTTCGGAGCTTGGGTTAGGATCTTGGGCCCATGCGCTTGTTTGCCCTTGTTGTTGTGCTGGCTTCGGTTGCGCCTTCCCAGTCGTTGTTGTTCTGGCATCGGGAACGGCATCAGTTGGTGGCGGTGGAGACTGGGGTCAAGGATGCCGACGGGTTGGTGCGGGGGTTGTTGGCGGGGGCGGGGGATGCGGCGTTGAACACGGCTTTGCCGCCGGGGACGACGTTGGTGGGGACTGAGGTCAGCGGCCGGCGGGTGGTGGTGACCTTCAATGCGCGGTTTCTGGCGGCGCGGGCGTTGGGAACGCTGGAGGACGCGGTGGAGCAGGTGACGAAGACGCTGCATACGGCGGGCTTCGATCATGTGAGCTTGTCGGTGCGGACCGAGAGAGGCGTGCTGCCGCTGCGGGAGGCGTTGGGGGAGACGGCGGTGGTGCCGGAGGCGGTGCCGCCGGGGTACTCGGTGCAGGCTTCGGTGCGCGGCGCGCTGTCGGGCAAGACCATCGCGATCTCGGCGGGGCACGGGTTCTATTGGCACTCGACGTTGGGGTGGACGACGCAACGCGGCAACATCGGTGGGCTGATCGAGGACATCCACACCAACGAAATCGCTATGCAGGCGCTCATTCCTATGTTGTTGAACATGGGGGCGCGGGTGGTGGCGTGTCGCGAGCGGGGTGAAGTCACGCGCGAGGCGTTGGTCGACAACGATCAGGGGGCGCCGCGCTTTGTGGAGACCGGCGGCTGGTTCACGTCGGCGTCGATGGGGTATGGCGGCGGCGGCTATCGCTACGCGACCACGGGCTTTACCCCCACCGCGACGGCGACCTGGGATCTGCTCGTGCCGGTGGAAGGCAACTACCCGGTGTATGTGTTCTTCCGCGCCGGCAGCAACCGGGCGTTCGACGCGAGGTACTCGGTGCGGCATACGGGCGGCGTCACGGTGGTGCCGGTCGATCAGACGATCGACAACCTCACGTGGGTGTATCTCGGCACGTTCCGCTTCACGCCGAGCCAAGGAGCGCGCGTGGTGCTCGACAACCAGAGCGTGCTCGCGGGGCGCGTGGTGATCGCCGACGCGGTGCGCATCGGCGGCGGGCTCGGGTCGATCGCGCGTGGCGGCGTGCTGAGCAACAAGGCGCGCTGGCAGGAGTGCAGCCGTTACTGGACACAGTTCAGCGGCGCGCCAGCATCGGTGTTCGACTCGATCAGCGGCGGCGAAGACAACGACGACGACGTGACCGCGCGGCCGCGCTTTGCTGAGTGGGTCGGCGGCTGCGACGCGTTCGTCTCGCTGCACACCAACGCCGGCGGCGGCCTCGGCACGTCGACCTACATTTACGACGGCGGCGCCACCGCGGGGTCGGCCGCGTTGCAGACCGCGGTGCACAACCAGATCGTCGCCGACATCCGAGCTGGCTACGAGCCAGCGTGGACAGACCGCGGCCGACTGTCGGCTAACTTCGGCGAAGTGCGCCTGCTGTCGAGCATGCCCGGCATTTTGGTGGAGCTGGCGTTCCACGATGTGGCTGGCTCGCGCGATCACGAAGCACTGCGCGACGCCGACTTCCGCAGCCTGGCGGGCCGCGCCATGGCGCGCGGCATCTTGCGCTACTTCTTCCCGGCGGCGCCCTTCCCGCCGGAGCCGCCGTTGGCGTTCCGCGTGCAACAAGATGGCGCGGGCGGGCTGCGCTTGGCATGGGACGCCGTCGCGGGGGCCACGGCCTACTCGATCGAGCAGTCACCGGACGGCAAGGGCTTCGTCGAGGTGGCGCAGGCCACCACCACGATCTGGAGCACTGGAGCCTTGCCGCACGACAGCGTGTGGTCGTTCCGCGTGCGCGCGTGCAACCCGTCGGGCCGCTCGGAGCCCACCGACGTGCTCAGCGCCGGCACCTCGCACACCAAGGTTGCCGAGGGTTTGCTGGTGCACGGCTTCGATCGGCGCGACAAGGTCGTGCGCCATTTGGAGAACACCAAGGACTACCTGCGCTTGCACGCCGACGCGATCGCGCGTGCTGGTGAGTTCTCGTTCGGTTTCGATGCGGCCACCAACGAAGCGATCACGCTGGGTCGCGTGAGCCTGGCGCCCTACCGCGTGGTCGATTGGGCGTGCGGTGAAGAGAGCACCGAGGACGAGAGCTTCTCGACCGCGGAGCAAACTCTGGTCAGTGCCTACCTGGCGCAGGGCGGCCGTCTGCTGGTCACCGGTGCAGAGATCGGCTGGGATCTAGAGGCCCGCGGCAGCGCTGCCGATCGCGCCTTCTACAACGGCCCCCTCGGCGCCCGCTACGTGAGCGATGACGCGAGCACCTACGGCTTCGCGCCGGTCGCCGGCAGCATCTTCGCCGGCCTGCCGGCCGGCACGTTCGACAACGGCAGCGGCCTCACCTACGACGTCGACTTCGCCGACACGATCGCGCCGCCGGACGCGCGCTCGACGTTGTGCCTCACCTACACCGGCGGTGCCGGTGCCGGCATCCAGCGCGTCGACAACCAGAGTCGCGTGGTGCACCTCGGGTTCCCGCTCGAGGCGATCAACGATCCAGGCTTGCGCGCCGCGATGATGGCGCGCGCGCTGCGCTTCTTGCTGTCGCCCCGCAGCCTCGAAGTGCCAGCGACCACGGCGCTCGGCAGTGCCAGCGTCGTGTCGCTCACGGTGCCGCAGGCCGCCAACAAGCCGTACCTACTGGCCGCCTCGCTCGGCACCGCGCCGGGCCTACCCCTGCCGGGCGGCTACACGCTGCCGCTCAACGTCGACGGCTTGTTGAACATCAGTCTGAGCCCAGGCAACGGTGTGTTCGTCAACTTCTTCGGCGGCCTCGACGCGCAGGGCCAAGCGCAAGCGGCGATCGCGCTGCCGTTGATCCCGGTACTCACCGGGTTGCCGATCTACACGTCAGGGTTCGTGTTGCCCGACCTCTCCGGGATCGCCGTCGAAGTGATGCTGCCCTGGGTCAGAACGGTGGGCCGCTAACGGATCGAGCCCGCGTGGAAAACCCGGCATTGGGCAAGAGACCCATCGCTGGTGGTCGATAAGTTGAGCGCCGACCCCATGCCGCCAACCGCTGAGGCGACTGAACCGATCCCCGCGGTGCCGCCCGCGGCCACTGACGAGCCGCCGACCCTGCGCAAGCAGGTGATCCGCGGGTCAATGCAGACCATCTTCTTCTACGGTCTGACCCAATCGCTGCGGCTGGGTCTGAACCTCGCCCTGACGCGCCTGCTGTTCGAAGACGTGTTCGGGACGATGGCGCTGTGCTTCGTCCTTCTCGAAGGCATCGAGCTGTTCTCCGACGTCGGCATCCGGCCGGCAGTGATCCACAGCAAGCTCGGCGACAACCGCGACTTCCTTAACACCGCGTGGACGATCCAAGTGGCGCGCGGCGTGGCGCTTTGGCTGATCGCCATGGCGCTCGGACCGTTGCTGGCGTGGCTTTACGCGCCTAAGCACGAAGAGATCGCGACGCTGATGCCGATCGTCGGCTTCGCGGCGGTGTTGAGCGGCTTGTATTCGACCAAGGTCCTCACCGCGATGCGGGCGATGCGACCGGCGCACGCGCTCGCGGTGCAGTTGTGCGGGCAGCTGGCGATGATCGTGGTGATGCTGTTGCTTGCCTGGAAGCTGCGCAACATCTACGCGCTGGCGCTCGGGTCCCTGATGAGCCCGTTGGTGCAGCTCCTGATCAGCCACTTCGTGCTGGCCGGAGACAACAACCGCTTGCTCTGGAGCAGCGAGCACGCTCGCTCGCTGTTCCGCTACGGGCGCTGGGTCTTCGTCAGCACCCTGTTCACCTTCCTGGCGCGGCAGACCGACCGCCTCGTCCTCGCCAGCTACGTGTCCGAGGTGATGTTCGGCATCTACAACATCGCCCTGGTCGGGCAGTCGATGGTGCTCGGCATGGTGACCCAGGTGGTCGAGTGGATTGCCTTTCCGGCGTACGCGCGCAGCCTGAACTCGGGCGGCAACGTGCAACTCAACTTCGCGCGCGTCAGCCTGACCATGCAGCTCGGCGCGGGCGGTTTGCTCTCGGCGCTCATCGTCGGAGCGCCCGCGTTGATCGACTTGCTGTACCCCGACCGCTACATGCAGGCCGGCTGGATCCTGCGCCTGCTCGGCCTGGTTGGCTGGTTCTCGATCTTGGAGGCCTGCTGCAGCAGCCTGGTGAAGGCGCTCGGTACCAACCACTGGATGGCCGCCGGCCACGCGGTGAAGTTCGTCTCGCTGCTGATCGCCATTCCGCTCGGCTACCACTACGGTGGCCTGGCCGGGGCGTTGATCGGCATGATCGTGGCCGACATGACGCGCTACTTCACCGCCGCGCTCGGCCTCGACCGCCAGGGCTACAAGGTATGGCGACGCGACGCGTGCACCACCGGCGCGCTGGTGGCCACGGTTGGCCTCGGTTTGTACCTCGACAATCAGCTTTGGCACGTCGCGCCGTTGTCGCGCGTGGCCATCACCGGCGCCGCAACCTCGCTGCCGTGGCTGGTCGCGCTGTTGCTCCTGGTGCGCCACCAGCGCGCGCGCTGAGTTCGCGCGGCCGCGCACAACGGCATCAGCTCCAGATCGAGCGGTGTCAGAAAGCGTCCCGCGGTGTCGTGCGCCGCGAGCGCCTCACGGTTGGCGCGACCCAGAGGTCGATGTCCTTGGTGAAGCGGGGACGGGTGTGGAAGGTCACGGCGTAGCCACCAACCACCAGGAAGCGCACTTCATGGGCGCCGAATGCTGCAAACAGATCTCTGAAGTCGCGGTTCACCATTGAGCTGCCCCTTAACTGCCAGCGCATCGAGCACCATGTCCCACAGCATTTCGACGCGGTGCTCGGGCGGGATCGAGCGCCAAAACTGGTCGTCGAAGTCACGTTCCGCCTCGCCCATCGGCACGAGGCGGCCGGTGATGCGGCGTGGCGACGGAGGCTGCGAACTGCTCACGCTCCGAGGATAGCGCAAGACCCCCACTGGCGTCTGGCAGAGTCCTGTCATCCCGTCTGGTCGTCTGCACACCGCGCGCGGACTCGATCCTGAAGACAACAGGTTGCCCCCGAGCCCAGCCATGCCCGGCGTAACCGTGCACCGGCGCTGCACAAGTCACCGCGCCAGGTTTTTCCAGCCTGATCCAACGGACAGAACGCCGATCCGCGTGCAGAAAGCGTCGCGCAAGGTCTTCGCGCGCAGGCCCAGGTTTTTGCGAGCCCATCCACGCGACAAAACGCGCGCGCAGCCGTGCAAAGGCGTGCGCCACGCGCACGACGTCGTGGCCAGCGCGCAAAAAACCCCGCCCCGCCGACCGCGGAGCCCGCCGGCGTCTCTTTGCGGCCATCTTGCCGCTCGGCCCCAAGGACGCGCTGATTCGCATGTTGACGAGGAAGTTGGCGATGGCCGCGCGCGCGTTGGAGTTCTTGCGCGCGCATCCGTTCACCGATCGCAGCCAGGCCACGGTCGCGACGCAGTTTGCGGCGCTGCTCGTGGAGGCTCAATCGTGGTTTCTCGCCGAGCAGAAGGACCGGCTCGCCGCCGCCGCGGCGAAGCGTCACGGCGTGGATCTGCGCCGCGGGTTGGAGGCGAACCTGCTGCCAGGCATGGAGCGCATCGGTGGG
The DNA here is from genome assembly GCA_031423015.1 of Planctomycetota bacterium. Classification (GTDB taxonomy): domain Bacteria; phylum Planctomycetota; class UBA1135; order UBA1135; family UBA2386; genus DATGPD01. The sequence continues at coordinate 15,639 of JANPER010000019.1, forward strand.
TTCGCCATGCGCGGCGACGCGCAGGAAGCCAGCCGGTTTGCGCCGCCGCCGCGCAGCAAGAGCGAGGCAGCGTTCGTCGCCCGCGCCACGAATCTCCTCGACGCGGCGCGCGCCCATCAGGAAGCGCTGGCGCAGAGCGGTTTGGCGCGCAGTCGCGTCACCGAGCTTGCCAACGGCCTGGCCCAGTTCCGCGACGCCACGACGCTGGCGCAGGTTCGTCGGCGCACCACCACGACACGCGCACCAAGCTCGAGCGCGCGATGGCCGAACTCACCGAGCAACTGCGGCTGCTCGATGCCTACAACCGCGTCCGCTTCCAGCGTGACGCAGCGTTGCTGAGCCGGTGGACCGCGCTGCGCACGATCGGGCGCGTGGCCTCGCCGCGAGGCAGGAGCAGCGGCGAGGGAAGCGAGACGCCACCGGTGCCGGTGGCCAACTCGCCGGCCGGCACGCCGGTCGCGCCCAGCGCATTGGCGCCGGCGAGCGCTGGCGGTCATGATGGCGAGCCTCCGCGGCAAGGGCGACCGAACGCAGCCGCGTGAGGCGCCGCGACGGCCGTCGCGCCGGGGTGCGCGCGCGAGAAGTCGTCACGGGTGGAGGTGACGTGCGGGCCGGAATACCAGGCTCGGAGGCTGGCTTGTCGCTCCGCCAAGCCGCAGCTATTCTGCCCGGCATGGGCGACGCGCTCCGAGTCGGGCATTACATCTCACCTGAGACCTACCTCACGGCGGAGCGCACGCGGCAGCACAAGCATGAGTACCTGGCGGGTGTGGAATACCAGATGGCGGGCGCCAGCGTAGGCCACAACCGGATCGCCGGGAACGTGTTCGCCGAAGTGCGCAGCCAACTTGCCGGCAAGCCATGCGAGGCGTTCTCCGCGGACCTCAAGGTCCGGATCCGCACCAACACGGCTGAGTTCTACTACTACCCGGATGTCACGGTGGACTGCTCGGGCGTGGCCAACGCTGCGCTGTTTGCGGAGCAGCCGCGGGTGATTTTCGAAGTGCTCTCGCCCGAGACCGAGCGCATCGACCGGGGCGAGAAGCTGCGCACCTACCAGGCGTTGCCCTCCCTCGATGCCTATGTGCTCGTGGACCAGCACCGCGTCGCGGTCACGGTGTACCGGCGGAGCGAGGGCGGATGGACGCGCGAGCTGCTCACTGAGAAGACCGACACCCTGGAGCTCCCGACCATCGGGTGTTCGCTGCCAGTGTCGGCGATCTACCAGCGCACGGGGCTGTAGGCGTCCCGCAGCTTCATGGCCCGGCCTACGTGATCGAGGTCGTGTCTTCACTCCGTCGTGGCTGGCCGCGCACCGCACCGATCGGCTCACTCTTGCCCAACCCGTTCGGCTTCCACGACATGCTCGGCAACATCGCCGAGTGGTGCCGCGATCGGAGCTGGGCTTCAAGGCGAGGGACGGTGACGGGCTGCGCGACCGAGGGCAAACGTACTAGTCGCTTGAAGCCTGCGCGTGTTGCTCAGAGACTCGCCGACGGCTTCATGTGTTGCGACGCACGCCCCCACATCGGCCAGACACCGAAGATCAGCTGGAAAGGCCAGGTGAAAGCGTCGGCGGCGACCGACCCGACGATGAGCGGCAGGCCGACCACCGAACGCACACCGGTGTCCTCGGCGAGGCGGGTCGGCTTGTCGTAGATGGAGTCCATACCGTAGGTCCACCTCACGGCATGAGTGGTGGCGCAGGACGGGAGCGCTAGAACAGCGAAGAGCAACAGGCAGAGCGTGGCCTTCCTCATGCGTCACTCTTCGAGCTTCGACGCGGCGGGACTTGACTTTGGACGTGACTTTTAGTCATCACTCGCTTCGTGCGCGAAACGCAAGCGACCTTGTCTCTGGCTCACGCTCCCCGTCTCTGGCTCACGCTCCCCGCTCTGCCCGCCTCATCAGCACGCTTGGCGGCACCCCCAGCGCCTTCGCGAACCTGAAGATCGACTTCACCGTCGGGTTGCGCACGCCTCGTTCGATGCCCGACACGTAGGTGCGGTCCAGCTCCGCCTCGAACCCCAGGTCCTCTTGCGACATGCCGCGGGCCTCGCGGGCTCGGCGCACGGCCTGCCCGAACGCAACCAGAAACTCGTCGGCCTCGCGCGACGGCACGCGGAGGAGGGTCGGCGCCTGTCGACGATCGGTCTACGGACTATGAGTCACGCCTTGTCGAACCGACCAACTCGAGGAGTGGCCGGGTGCGCACCCACATCGAGTGGAGGCTCCGAACGCTCGGCCGCAGTGGAGCCGTTGTCGATCCGATCAAGCCCCGCGGGCCACCCCGACGATCGCTACGCAAAGGAGATCATCATGCTACGAGCCTCTGCTACCTTGACTCTTGCCCTGCTGACGTCCTGCGCGGGCCTGAATTTCGAAGCGCCGGACCAGGTTTTCGGACCTTGCCCCTCCGTCGCCGAACTACAGGCCGCGGCCAAGAATCATCTCGACCGCGCCATGTTCGATCCAGAGAGCAAACGCGATCGTTGGCTCGATCAGCAACCGCGTCGAGCGGCGCTGTGGCGGGGGCTGATCGGAGGCGGTTGGAACCACGGCTGGGGCATGCGATTCGGGCTGAACGGGAAGAACCGCTTTGGCGGCTATGTCGGCGAGAAGTCGTACTTCGTGATCCAGACTGGCGGCACAATCTACGTCGGTGAAGACCGGCTCGACAGCTTCAAGGTGGATGAGCGGCTGGCCGCACCTGGTCGCTAGCCCGACGCGGCCTCTACAGCCATCTTGCCGTTGCTTGTCTGCGTCGTTCTCGGCTGGCGGCTGGGTGCCGTCTGGCACCGGCAGGTATGCCGCACGCCATCCATCGTCCACGAGCGCTTGGCGTTGGTCTGCGATCTGTGATTTGGCGCGCGGGAAGGAAGTCGGCCTGCAACTTCCTGAGTTGAGACGAAGGGCGGAATCGAATCTCTGGACCGACACGATTGGCGCCGGCCTTGGCATTCTCGGTTCCGCGCCTCTCGGCGTCGCGGCAGTAGAAGCTCGCGAGCGCGCACGCGCACGAGGATGTCGCGCTCACCTTGCGCAGGGCGTTGTCGCGCGTGGCCATCACGAGCGCCGCGACCTCGCTGCCCTGGCTGGTCGCGCTATCGCTAGTGGCGCGCCACCAGCGCGCGCGCTGAGTTCGCGCGGCCCTTTCAAACCACACGCATCTCGCGCTCACGACGTTCCATCGCGGCCACCATCGCGAACTGCACGCGCGCGCGCGCGAGGTTGTGGTCAGGCCTGGCCACCTTGAAGTAGACGTCGCCGTTGATGTGATCGGCGAGAAAGCGCATGCCGATCGTGAAGGTCACGAGGCGCGCGGCAAACGGCATCAGCTCCAACTCGAGCGGCGTCAGAAAGCGTCCCGCGGTGTCGCGGTAGCCATCCACCAAGGCGCGATACAGCGCCAGGTCGGTGCCCACCTTGCCGAGGTCCGGCTCGTCTTCCTGGCTGGTCGCCGCGGTGAAGCGCACCAAGTCGCCGAAGTCGTACAGCGAGTATCCCTGCATGCAGGTATCGAGGTCGACGATGCACACCGCGCGCGCCGTCTCGATGTCGAACAGCACGTTGTTGAGCTTGGTGTCGCCGTGCACGATGCGCGACGGCAGGCGGCCGGCGCGCAGCTCCTTCTCGATGACGCGCGTCATGCTGCGGCGCTGGTCGACGAACTCGATCTCGGCCCGCACTTGCTCGACGCGGCGCACCGCGTCGAGCACCACGGCGCTGTCGAGCTGTTGCAGGCGGTACGGCGTGCTGAAGAAGTTCGGGATCGTCTCGCGCAGACTCTGCGGATCCAAATCGGTCAGCCGCGCCTGGAACTGGCCAAAGGCGCGCGCCGCCTCGTAGGCGTGCGTGGCGTCGCGGCAGGTGTCGAAGCTCTCGGTGTTCTCGACGTACTCGTATGTGCGCCAAGGCCCCGACGGCACTCGCAGGTAGGACTCGCCGGTGCGTGTGGGCCGCAGGCGCAGGGTGTGAAAGCCGTCGTCACCGGCATCGACCTGCATGCGCTCGAGGTGCCGCGTGACCTGCACGACGTTGTGCATCACCGACGGGATGTCGGTGAACACGTCCTCGTTCATGTGTTGGTGCAGGTAGCGACGCTGCACGGCACCCTGTTGCCAGGTCGAGATGAACGTGTCGTGGATGTGGCCACGGCTGTGCGGCACGACGCCCGTCAGTTCGCCGTCCACGGCGAAGCCCGACAAGACGCCATCGGGGATCTCACGCAGGTGCTTCATCGCAGGGGCTCGCCCGAGTTCACGTGAAAGTGCAAGTGCTTGCTGTCTTGGTAGCGACCGAGGTTGGTGAGCACGCGGGCCGCGCCATGCTCGGCCACCACATCTGTCGCCACCTCGCGCACGATCGCCAGCAGATCGTGCAACAACGTCACCTCGGCGCCGCCAAGGTCGACGAGCGAAGGCACGTGCTGCTTGGGAATGACCACGACGTGCACCGGCCAGAACGGCCGGGTGTGGTGAAAGGCGAGCACGCTCGCCGTCTCGCGCACGACGCGGACCTTGGTGCGACCGCTCAGCACTTCATCGCAGTAGAAGTCGTCGCTCAACGCATGGCTCCTGGTGGGTCAGTACGCGTCCCGCATGTCACGCTTGGCCTCGCGGTCCTTCTCGGTTTGACGCTTGTCGTGCAGCTTCTTGCCGCGACACACGCCGAGCGTCAGCTTGGCCAAGCCGCGCTCGTTGAAGAACACGTCGAGCGGGATCAGGGTCAGCCCTTTGAGCGTCGCCTGCGACTTGAGTTTCTTGACCTGCCGCCTGTGCAGCAGCAGTTTGCGCCGACGCACCGGATCGTGGTTCAGGCGGTTGGCGTGCGTGTACTCCTCGATGTGCGCGCCCACCAGGAACACCTCGTTCTCCTCGACCTTGGCCCACGCCTCTTCCAGGCTGATGCGACCCTCACGCAGACTCTTCACCTCGGTGCCGCGCAGCACCATCCCGGCCTCGAAGGTGTCGAGGACCTCGAACTCGTGGCGCGCCTTCTTGTTGACGCTGACCGCCCGACGCGCCGGCTTCTTGTCGTGCTTCTTGTCTGCCTGTTTTGCGGGGCCAGCCATCGCTGGTCACGATAGGGCGCCGCCTGACCGATGGAACCGCCCGGTCCGGCTGCTGCGCACCGACCACCGGCGACTTTCGCAGCGAACGCAGAGAGCACAAGCTTGCATCCGTCGCGGGCCGCGCTACCCTCCCCGCCCTCCCCACGCCCAGGTGGCGGAATTGGCAGACGCACTAGGTTCAGGTCCTAGCGGGAGTAACATCCCTTGGAGGTTCAAGTCCTCTCCTGGGCACCATTTCGCCGCGCATCTGCGCGCGGCGGGTCGCACGCGAGCGGGCTGCAGCTAAGCTCGCCGCGTGCGCAGCCCACTCAACGCCGATGTCGCCCTCGCCCGGCCGGGTGAGTTTGCACCGCTGCGCTTTGGTGGTCTGACCGTCGATCCGCCGGTGGTGCTGGCGCCGATGGCGGGCGTCACCAACGCGCCGTTTCGCACGCTGTGCCGCCGCTTCTCCGGCAATCGCTGCCTCTACGTCAGCGAGATGATCACCGCCAAGGCGTTCGCCATGGGCAACGAACGCACGCTGCGCTTGGCCTCGTTCGGGCCCGAGGAGAGCGTGCGCAGCATCCAGCTCTACGGCAGCGACCCGATCGCACTCGCCGACGCGACCAAGATCCTGCGCGACTCGTGGGACGTGCAGCACATCGACATGAACTTCGGCTGTCCGGTGCGCAAGGTCACCGCCGCCGGCGGCGGCGCGGCGATTCCGGCGCGGCCGCGGCTGATGGCGCGCCTGGTGCGCGCGGTCGTGCAGAACGCGGGGGCGATCCCGGTGACGATCAAGTTCTGCAAGGGCATCGACGACAGCCTCACGACGTTCCTCGACGCCGGCAAGGTGGGTGAAAGCGAGGGCTGTCGCGCGGTCGCGCTGCACGCGCGCACCGCCGCGCAGCTCTACGCCGGCGAAGCCGACTGGAACGCCATCACCGAGCTCAAACAGGCGGTCAGCACCATCCCGGTGCTCGGCAACGGCGACATCTACGAGGCCTTCGATGCGCTGCGCATGATGCGGCAGACTGGCTGCGACGGCGTGGTGGTCGGCCGCGGCTGCTTGGGCCGGCCCTGGCTGTTTCGCGACTTGTGCGCCGTGTTCGACGGCAACGAGCCGGCCCCGCCGCCGCGCCTGTCGGAGATCGTCGAGGTCGCGTTGCTGCACGGGCGGTTGCTCGTCGACTTCTTTGGCGAGCGCCCGGCAATGTTGCAGATGCGCAAGTTCTGCGGCTGGTACACCAAGAGCTTCCCCGGGGCCAAACGTGCCCACGAAGCCATGCAACGCATCGAGAGTCTGGCCGACCTGGAGAGCGCGCTGCGCTCGTTGCCGCTGGATCAAGCGTTTCCCGAGGCTGCCCTGCGCGCGCGTCGTTGCAAAGACGGGCGCGAGCAGAAGGTCGCCCTGCCGCACGGATTTCTCGACGCGCGCGACGACGACCGCACGCTGTTCGAAGACCACGACGACGCGCAGGCCATCAGCGGCGGGTGAGCGTCGCGGGGGCGGCCGCCGCCTCAACTTTGCGCCGCGCGCTCCAGCTTGGCGCCCCAAGCAGCCAACACTTCCCCCACCACGCGCCAGGTCGCGGCGTCGAGCTGATCGAGTTCGTGCAAGATCTCGAGCGTCTCGCCGGCGGCGAGCCACATCGCTTCGCGCAACGCCGCCTCGATGCGCGCCGCCGACCACGCACCCCGGCGCGGCGCCGCGAGCTGGGCTTGCTCGGCGAGTACTCGGCCTACGAAGGCGTCGCCGGCCAGCGTCGGTCCCTCGTGCACGCGCCGCGTGACCGGCAGCTCAGCGAGTTGCAGTTGCGCTTGCGTGTGCGCGTGCAGGCGCTGGCGGAATACCCGCAGCGCCGCCACCTCGGGCGCCGTCAGTTCGACGCGATCCTCGGCGTGCGGTCGGGGCTCCGTGGCGCGTGGCGGCGGCGGCTCAGCGTGGCCAGAAGGCGCCTCGCCAAAGCCATCGAAGCGACGGATGCCGCCGATCTCGTTCTCGCCCACTGACACCTCCTGGCACCGCGCGCCTGACCCCAGTCTCCGACCGGAGAGGGCACCACTTGAGCGAACGGTGCCGCAGGGCAGCTGAACACCCCGCGCGCGTGCGACGACGGGTGGCTATCCTCCCCGCCCCTGCATGGTCACTTCGCCCATCACCGTCCGCCTGCTGGATGTGTTCCGCATCGGACCCGGCCCAAGCTCCAGTCACGCGGTGGGCCCGATGCGCGCGGCGCTGTTCTTCCGCCGCCGGTGCTTGCAGGCGAACATCATCCCGGCGCGCCTGCAGGTCGAACTGCGCGGCTCGCTGTCAGCCACCGGCCGCGGCCACGGCACCGACCGCGCGGTGCTCGCGGGCCTCCTCGGTTGGGAGCCCGAGACCTGCGACCCCGACGCCTTGCTGGCGTTGCCCGAGACCTTGGTCCGCGACAGCAAGATCGCGTGGGGCGAGGGCAGCACGACCGTCGCGCCGCAAGACGTGATCTTCGCCCGCACCAAGGACCTGCCCGAGTACGCGATCCCACACCCCAACACGCTGGTGTGCCGCGCGCTCGCGGCCGACGGCACGGTGCTGCGCGAGGAGATGTGGTTCTCGATCGGCGGCGGCTTCGTGCAGCGCGCCGGCACCGACCCGGGCGTGACGACGGCGCCGCCCTCGCCCCCGGTAGCGCCGTTCCGCACCGGCGATGAACTCGTCGCCGCAGCCAAGGCGCGCGGCATCGGCCTGGGCGACATCGTGCTGCTGAATGAGCACCAGTGGCAAAGCGCGCCCGGCGCGCTGGCGCTCGGCCTCGACCGGGTGTACGCGGCGTTTCGCGCGTGCGCCGAGCGCGGCCTGTCGCAAACCGGCGAGCTGCCCGGCGGCCTCGGCGTGCGCCGCCGCGCGCGCGACTTGCTGGCGCGCGTGCGAGCCGGCGAGGTGCAAGCGAGCTATCGCGAGATCGCCACCGCACAGGCGTATGCGTTCGCTATCAACGAAGAGAACGCGGCGTACGGGCGCGTGGTGACCGCCCCCACCAACGGCGCGGCCGGCGTGTTCCCTGGCGTGCTGCTCGAAGCCGCCGATCGTTTGCAGTTGTCGCGCACCCAGATCCACCGCGCGATCGCCACCGGCGGCGCGATCGCCATGGTGATCAAGACGCACGCCAGCCTGTCGGGCGCCGAAGTCGGTTGCCAGGGCGAGGTCGGCAGTGCGACGGCGATGGCCGCGGCCGCGCTGTGCGAGATCCTCGGCGGCACGCCAGACCAAGTGGAGAACGCGGCCGAGATCGGGCTCGAACACAACCTCGGACTCACCTGCGATCCGATCAAGGGCCTGGTGCAGGCACCCTGCATCGAGCGCAACGCCATGGGCGTGGCGAAAGCCTGGAGCGCCGCGCAGCTCGCGCTGTCGGGCGACGGCCACCACATCGTCAGCCTCGACCGCGTGATCAAGGTGATGAAGCGCACTGGCTTGGACATGCGCCGCGAATACAAAGAGACCAGCGAGGGCGGCTTGGCCGTATCGCTCCCGGAGTGCTGAAGCGGGGCGCGGGTGCCGCGAGTTGTCATTGGACGGCGCCACGTGGGCCTGCCTAGACTCCGCGCGTCTCGTGTCGGCTCGCGCAGCCGAAACGGCGGTCGCGAGCCTCTCATCCAATCAGGAGGTTCACTTGAAGCAAGCCCTGCCCCGCCGCGCCCATCTCGCGGCGTGCGTTGCCGTCGTCTCCGTCGGCCTCGCTGTTGGCCTCACCGCCCAGCAGTCGTCCTCGCAAGAAGGCCAACCCGTGCTGCCCGCCTTGGCACACGCCACGGTCGAAAAGATCGACCCCGCAGTGAGCGCCGACCTGCAGAAGCTGGCGCAGGTCGGGTTCCTCGGCGAAGGCAAGACCGTGCGTCGCACGGCGCGCGTCGTGATCGACGTGCGCCGCGATCCCGCCGACCCGACCTTCGAAGAAGGCGTGCCGATCCTCGCCGCCGATCCGGTGGCCGCGGTCGCAGATGCCGTGGCCGCGCGCCAATCGGTGTTCGTCGACGCGCTGGATCGCACGTTCGATCCGGTGCTGCGGCGCGACCTGCGCGTGATCGACACGCTACGCCTGCAGTACTCGGTCGTCGCCGAGATCAGCGACGTGCGCACGCTGATCGCGCTGGCGCAACGCGACGACGTGAAGTTCGTCTGGAAAGACAACCTCAACACGGTGCGCACCATTCAGGGGCGCACCGTCACCGGCTCGACCGCGGCGGCGACCGCCGGCCATACCGGCGCCGGCGTCGGCGTCGCGGTGATCGACACCCACTTCGACATCGGCCACACCGAACTGGGCGGCTCGACGACGCTGCCGAACAGCGTGGTGAAGGCGGGCGTCAACTTCAGCGACCCCGGCACGTCGATCTATTCGACCAACTTCAACGACTGCTACCACGGCACCGGCACCGCCTCGATCGTGCGCCGCTACGCGCCGGGCGTGAGCCTCTACTGCCTCACGGTGTTCCCCAACGCCTACGACAGCGTGATCGCCAACGCCATCAACTGGTGCGTCACCAACAAGAACGGCACCGGCGGCGGCTCGCCAATTCGCATCATCAGCATGTCGCTCGGCGGCGGCCGCTACTACGCCGCGCAGACCACGGGCACCATGCACACCGCCTGCGGCACCGCCAACAGCAACGGCATCCTGTGCCTCGCCGCGTCAGGCAACGACGGCTGGGGTGACTCGATGGGTTCGCCCGCGGCGTCCACCAACTGCATCTCGGTGGGCTCGACGTGGGACGCAACCAACGCCGCGTACGCGCCCTTCCCACCCGCGTACTGCAGCGACACGTCGCGCGTCGTCGACGAGCGCTGCTGCTACTCGGACACCGCGCCCTTCCTGTCGATCTACGCGCCTTCCGAAGAGGTCATCTGCGCGCGCTGCGCCGGCGGCACGTTCGCACTCGGCGGCACGTCGTCAGCGACACCCGCCGCGGCTGGCCTCACGGCCCAGCTCCTGCACGCGCGCCCGCAGTACATCGGCGACCGCGCCGGGGTCGTGAGCCTGTATCAGTCCACCGGCGTCACGGTACTCGGCGACACCAGCAAGCGGCGCATCAACCTCACCGCGGCGATCGGCGGCGGCGGCGGCACCGTGCCCGCGTTAGCCAACGGCGTGACCCAGAACTACACCGTCGCGACCGGCGCGACGACGAGCTACACCATCGCCATCCCGGCCAACGCCAGCAACCTGGTGGTGACCATCACTGGCACCGGCGACGCCGACCTCTACGTCAAGCGTGCGGCGATCAACTGGCCGGCCGATCAAGGCGCGCACAACGAAGCCGAGTTCAAGAGCCCGTACGCCGGCGGCTCGGCCGAGAGCGTGACCTTCGCGACGCCTGCCGCCGCCACGTGGAACGTGCTCGTGCACGGCTACGCCGCGGCCTCGGGCACGATCCGCGCGACCTGGACCGTCGGCACCGGCGGCACCTGGCGCTACGAGGCCTGGGTGCGCGAGACGCCGCACAACTACGCCAACAGCCGCGTCTACACGTCGACCTACACCAACGCCAGCGCGACGCAGGTAGGCGTGCACTTCAACCGCCTCGACACCGAGTCTGGCTACGACTTCGTGCGCATCAAGAACGCCGCGGGCACCACGCTCTACACGGTCAGCGGCAACCTCATCACCAACGGCGCGGGGTCGGCGTTCGGTCGTACCGACGGCTGGTGCTTCATCAGCGGCAACACCATCACCGTGGAGCTAACCACGGATGCGAGTGTCGTGCGGTATGGCTACCGCACTGACCAGGCTGCCGCGTTCTACTAGCTCCGAGCGGCCGGCCGCGCTACGCCGCTCGCCGCGAGGCGGGCGACGTAGGCGCGCACACCTTCCTCGAGCGTATGGAACGGACGCGCGTAGCCCGCGTCGCGCAGTCGCCGCATGTCGGCCTGCGTGAAGTACTGATACCGCTCGCGGATCTCGATCGGCGTGTCGACGAACTCGATGCGCTCCTTGGCGCCCAACTCGCGGAACACGCAGCGCACGAGGTCCAAGAACGTGCGCGCCTCGCCGCTGCCGAGGTTGTAGATGCCGCGGCGCAGTGGGTGCTTCAGCGCGAAGTGCAGCACGTTCACCACGTCGTCGACGAACACGAAGTCGCGCTTCTGCTCGCCGTCCCGGTAGTCGGGATGGTGGCTGCGGAACAGGCGCACGACGCCGCCGCTCTTGATCTGGTCGTAGGCCTTGAGCACGACGCTGGCCATCGCGTCCTTGTGGCGCTCGCCAAAGCCGTACACGTTGAAGAACTTGAAGCCCGACCACGCGGGCGGCGTGCGCTTGGCTGTCTCTTCGGCCAGGGCCCACTGGTCGAAGTGCAGCTTCGAGGCGCCATAGGGGTTCAACGGCTGCAGCCGGTCGGTCTTGGCCTCGTCATCGGCATAGCCCTGCGCGCCATCACCGTAGGTCGCGGCGCTGCTCGCGTACACGAACGGCACGCCCATCTGCCGCGCCACGTTCCACAGCCGCTGCGAGTACTCGAAGTTGACGCGGCGTAGGAACTCTTCGTTCAGCTCGGTGGTGTCGGTACACGCCCCGAGGTGGACGATGCCGCCGAGCGGCGGCTTGTGCTTTGCCAACCAATCGAACAGCTCGTCCATGTCGACGATGTCGCCGAACGCAACCGAGCGGTGCTCAGGCCGTTCGCGGAAGGCGGGACGGCGGTCGACCGAGATCGGCAGACCATGGCCGGCGCTGGCCAAAGACTCGACGAAGCGCGCGCCGATGAAGCCGGCGGCGCCGGTAACCAAGAGCCTGTGCGGCATGCGTGTGTTTTCGGCAACCGAGCTGCGCGACGCAAGCCGCGACTGGTCATCGAGAAGACGAAAGCCGCGCCCCAAGCGTCAGCGCCCGTGACATGGCGCACACGCGCCGCGGGCCGTCACAGCGACAAGTAGCTCAGCGCGGCAGAGCCGCAACCAACGAGAGGCGAGGGCGGCTGCATGAACGGCTCTGCCGCGAGTCGTGAGCCGTAAGACGTAAGCCCTAAGTCCAGATCGCGGTCTGACCGCGCCGCCTGTCCGAGTTCCGAGCTTATGTCTTACGGCTAACGACTTACGTCTTTCCACAGCGACAAGTAGCTCAGCAGATAGAAATGCCAGCCGAGCAACACGGTGTAGCCGAACGTCAGGAGGCCGAGCCCAATACGGGCGGACAAGAAGTTCTTGGTCGCCGTCAAGAAGCCAACGCACAGACCCACGCCGACCGACTTGGCCAGCAGGAACGGCCAGGGCCCATAGGTCAACAGGTGGTCCACCACCGGGTTCAACTCTTGCCCGCCATACGACAAGAACAAGAACGTGAAGTACGCATCCAGGAAGTTCAGCGCCGTCAGCCACACCACGACCAGGAGCAGGAGCGGCCCATGCTGGTCGACGTAGATGTTGGCGCGCTCGGCGACGCGCCGACCGACGGCCCGACGGCCACCAACGCAGGCGAAGCGCGAGAGCATGGGCGTCGGCGCGCGGCGCCGATCGGCGATCCGACGATGCTCGGCGCCGCGGCGATAAGGCGCAATCGGTACCGCGAGCGGCATGGCGTAGTTCCCGTCGAGCATGCTCAAGGCTAGCGTACGAGGCCGCTCTGCTGCCTGTGCGACCATGCGGTCGTCTCAGCGCGAGACGCCTACCGACCAAAGCGACTTGGCGCTCACCGCCGCCCGTGGTGGGGCACGTCCTGCGGCGTCGGTAGGAGCGAGCACACGTACTCCGAGCCGTCGGGAAGGCGTACCGACACCGTGTCCGCCCTCGCTTGTCGAGTTGCCTCCGCCAGTGGCCACGCGAACAACGCCGCCAGCACCGCCAGCGCGCGTTGCTCACCCGCAGAGATGGCGCGCGGCTGACCATCGGTGAACGCAGTGGTCTTGCCACTGGCCAGGAGCGTGGCGTTGTCGAGACGACCCTCGCGCATGACGTCGAGTTGCAGCGTGCCGATGTCGGCCGTCTGCGGGCGCACGAACGTCACCCGCCCGGCAACATCGAGGTCTGGGCCATGCACCGTCACCTCGCCCTGCCATCCGTCGCGCTGCCACGGCATCGGTGCTCGTTCGCAGGCCGCGAGCATGGCCAGCACCACGGTGCCGACGACGCAGCCGATCGGGCCCGAGGCCGCCAAGAAGTGCACACCCATATCGCCGAAGTATGCGCTCGCCGCGGCGACAGCACGCTTGCAACGCGGCCCGCAGCGGCGAAAACCACACCCTCAAGCCATGCGCGCGCTCCCCGAAGTCAAGCTGGCCGTGCGCGTGCACGGCCGCCACCCTTGGTTCTTCAAGAAGATGGTGCGCAAGCCGGCCACCCCCCTGCACAAGGGCGGCGCGGTGACCGTGCTCGACCGCGACGGGACGCTGGTCGGCGTCGGCTTCTACAACCCGCGCAGCGAACTGGCCCTGCGCATGCTGGCGCGCACCAAGGTCGACGATGTCGATGCCTACTTGCTCGGCTTGCTCGACGCTGCCGTGGCGCTGCGTGAAGAGACCCTGCAGCTGCCGCGCGTCACCGACGCCTATCGCTTGGTGCACGCCGAAGGCGATGGGTTCCCTGGCCTGGTGATCGACCGCATCGGCGACGCGTTGGTGGCGCAGGTGTCGACGCTCTGCATGTTCGAACGCATCGAGGCGATCGGCGAACGGCTGCGCACGCTGTACCCCAAGGCACGCTTGCTGCTCGGTGCCGACCGCGACGCGGCATCGCGCGAGGGGTTCGACGCCCCGCCCCCGGTACGGCCGCAGCAGAGCGAAGTCACCGAGCACGGCGCGCGTTTCGTGGTGATCCCTGGCCACGGCCACAAGACCGGCTTCTTCGCCGACCAACGCGACAATCGGCAACTGGTGCGCGGCTTGGCGCGCGGCCGCCACGTGCTCGACTTGTGCTGCCACGCCGGCGGCTTCGCGGTGCACGCCGCGCTCGGCGGCGCCAAGCGCGTGCTCGCCATCGACCTCGACGAGGCCGCTGTCGCGCTCGCGGTCGACAACGCCGGGCGCAACCGAGTTGCGGTGGAAGCACGCCACGACGACGCCTTCGCCGTGTTACGCGCGGTCGCCCCGGGCGCTCACGACCTGATCGTGCTCGACCCACCGAAGTGGATCGCGGGCAAGGGCGAGTTCGAGGCTGGCTTGCCGCGCTACCTCGATCTGAATCGCAGCGCGCTAGGCAAGCTGCGCGCCGGCGGATTGTTGGTCACCTGCTCGTGCTCTGGGGTGCTGTCCCCCGAGCAATTCGAGTCGACGATCCGGCAGGCGGCCAGCCAAGCTGGCCGCGACGTACGCATCCTGTATCGGCGCGGCGCCGGTCCGGACCACCCAGTCGCCCTGGAGTGTCCGGAGACGAGCTACCTGAAGGTGTTGGTCGCGCAGGTGCGTTAGCGCCCGCGCAATGGAACGCCCTACCAGTCGCGACCACCGCCACGGTCACCGCGGTCGCCACGGTCGCCACCACCGCGACGGCCACCGCCACCGCCGCCGCCACCGCTGAAGCCGCCACCGCCGCCACCGCCGGCGCCACCGCCGCCACCACCTGGGCGCGGCCGACGCTCTTCGGCCTCGTTGACGCGCAGACTACGACCATCAAGGTCGTAGCCATTCATGGCTTCGATCGCCTTGCGGGCATCGTCGGCGCTTGCCATGTCGACAAACGCAAAGCCGCGCGACCGCCCGGTCTCGCGGTCCATCATCAGCTGCACAGCAGCGACCTTGCGGCCATCCAAACTGAAAGCCGCATTCAGGCTCTCTTCAGTCGTGTTGTAGGAAAGGTTGCCCACGTAGAGGCGCGTACTCATCGAACTATCTCTCTTGCTCTTTCTTGATCGGCCAGAGGCCGATGCTCGTTCACGAATCGGCCCCGAGGCCGCTGCCGCACGTGTCCGCTCGCGTTCTGGCAAGCGTGGCTTCCCAAGATGGCCGGCGGAACCGAGAGACTTCTCGCCACCGATCGGCTTTCAGGAACCACGCTCGCTCTCCCGCGAGCCGACGAATCACGCAATCAACAGACAGAATCCTGCAAAGCCATCCGCCGCGGTCCCGAGCGACTCGGCGAGTCGCCCGCCGCGGACGGGGCGTATTGGTACCCGGCGAGGATTGCAAACTCAATAGGGTCGGGGCAATCCACGGCCGCGCCGTGACGAGGGATGCACGCCAGGCAACCCCGAGACCTCGCTACCCTAGGAGAGATCCTAGGGTCGAAACCTGGGCCTCCGGCGACCAGCGCCCAGCGTTTGCCTTCACTCGGTCTCAGCCCCGCAGCTCCGCGCCGATCGAGCCACACTGCTCGCGCACCCGCTGCAAGAACTTCGCTTCGTCGTCGGCGGTCAGGGTGCGGTCATCGGCGCCCAACACCACGGTGAAGTTGAGGCTCTTCTTCTGGGCCGGGACGCGGTCGCCACGGTAGACCTCGAACAGCACGACCTCGCGCACCAACTTCTTGCCGACCGCGCGCAGGAACGTGTCGACCTCGGCCACCGTCGTTGCCCGGGGGACCACCAGCGCCACGTCGACCGGCTGGCTGGGGAACCGGGGGATCGGTGACATCACCTTCTGGACCAGGCCCGCGGCCAGCACGGCGCGCAGGTCGAGGCAGGCGATCGCGGTACTCGCCGGCACCGCGAGCTTGCGCGCCACGTCGGGATGCAACAACCCGACATAGCCGACCTCGCGGCCGCCGCTGACGATCGCGACGGTACCGCCAGGATGCACGAAGCCGCGATCGCCGACTTCCGCGCGGGTCGTCATCGCGTGCGTGCAGCCAGCGCGCGTCAACAGCGACGCCACGCCGCTACGCAGCTCGGGAAACGGCGCGGCGCCGCTGCTGCGACTCCAAGCGAACGCCAGCTCCAGGACCTCGGCGGGTAGGTTGCGTTCACCGCGCGTCTCCGGGTGATAGCCCTTGCCCAACTCCATCAACCGCACCTCGAGTTGCGTGCGCAGGCCATCAGTCAATGCCGCCAGCAGGCTCGGCAGCACGTGGCGCCGGATCTTGCTGACCTCGGGCGCCACCGGGTTGCGCACCACGACATGCGGATACGCGTCGTCACCACAGGCCGTCAGCACCGCGTCGGGAACGAAGCTGTAGTTGTACACCTCGTGACACGACAGCTCGGTTGCCGCCCCCTTGAGCAGCGCGCGCGCGAGCCAGAGTTCTGGCTCACGGTGCGGCACCGCCAACTCGGCGACCAGCGGCACTTCGCCGATGTTGTCGTAGCGATGCATGCGGCCGACCTCTTCGATGAGGTCGTCCTCGATGGTGATGTCCTTGGTCGCACGGAACGACGGAACTCCCACCTCGAAGCGCGCGGTGTCCTGGCCGGAGTCCTCTTCGCGCACGTCGAACTCGAGACTCGTCAGGATCCGCGCGACCTCCGCGCTGGGCAACTTCTTGCCGAGCTTGAGGTCGAGGCGGGCCTGGCGCAGCGCGATGCGACGCGGCTGGTAGACGAAGCCCGCCGGGTCGACCAACGGGCCGGGTGCCCCGGGCGAGCCGATGTCGGCCAGCGCGCGCAGGAACGCGTGAATCCCGAGTTCGGCATGGGTCGGGTCGAGCGACTTCTCGAAGCGGGCGCTGCTGTCGGTGCGTAGACCCAGGCGCACGCTGGTGCGGCGGATCGTCGCCGGATGGAAGTTCGCCGACTCGAGGAACAGCGCCGTGGTGTCGCTTGCCACCATCGAATGCTCACCGCCCATCAGGCCAGCCAACGCAACGGGCCGGTCGCCCACCGTGATCAGCAGGTCACGCGCGGCAAGCCCGCGTTCCTGCCCATCCAGCGTGCGCATCGTCTCGCCGGCGCGCGCGAAGCGCACGCGTACGCCGGCATCGACGTGGCGCAGATCGAAGGCGTGCATCGGCTGGCCGAGATCGAGCATCACGAAGTTGGTGAGGTCGACCAGGTTGTTGATCGGCCGCACGCCCACCGCGCGCAGCAGCGCCTGCAACCAAGCCGGCGACGCCTGCACGCGCAGGTTGTGTACGACGATGCCGCAGTAGCGCGGACAAGCCTGAGCGTCGTCGATCGTCACCGTGCGGGTCTCGCCGGTCTCCGGCAGCGGCACTTCGGCCGGCAGACGCAGCAGACGGCGACCGTAGATCGCCGCCAGCTCGCGCGCGACGCCGCGGTGCCCCCACAGGTCGGGACGATGGTTGATCGACTTGTTGTCGATCTCGAACACGCTGTCCTGCACCGACATGACTTCGGTGAGGGGTTTGCCGATCGTCGCGTCGGGCGGCAACACCAAGATGAAGGCCCGCTCGTCGCTGAGCTTCAGTTCGCGTTCGGAACAGATCATGCCGCACGACTCGACGCCGCGCAGCTTGGCCTTCTTCAGCGGCTTGTCGTCGCCGGGCAGCGTGACCCCGGGCACAGCGACCGCCACCTTCTGTCCCGCCGCGACGTTGCTGGCGCCGCACACGATCGTCAGCAGCTCGCCGGTGCCGACGTCGACCTTGGTGACCGACAGCTTGTCGGCGTCGGGGTGCTTGTCGCGTTGCACCACGTGGCCGACCACGATGTGCTCGAGACCCTCGCCGAGGGTCTCGATGGCCTCCACCTCGGCCGTACTCATCGTCAGGTCATCACGAATCTGCCGCGGCGTCTTGTCGCCGAGTTCGACGTGGCGCTGCAACCAACGGAAGCTGATCTTCACGGCCCCACCTCGTCGAACTGGCGCAGGAAGCGCACGTCGCCGCCCATGAACAGGCGGATGTCATCGATGCCGTAGCGCATCATCACCACGCGTTGCAGGCCCATGCCAAAGGCGAAGCCGGTGTAGGTCTCGGGGTCGATGCCTCCGGCCTGCAAGACGCGCGGGTGCACCATGCCGCACGGCAAGATCTCGACCCAGCCCGAGTACTTGCACACCTTGCAGCCTTTGCCGGCGCAGAACGTGCAGTTGACGTCCAGCTCGAAGCCCGGCTCGACGAATGGGAAGAAGCCGGGTCGCTGACGAACCTTGATGTCGCGCTTCAGGATGTGGCGCAGGCACAACTTCATCGTGTAGATGAGCTGCGCCACCGAGACGCCCTTGTCCACGACCAGACCCTCCATCTGATAGAAGGTGTGCTCGTGGCTCGCGTCGACGGTTTCGGCGCGGAAGCAACGACCGGGCACGATCACCTTCAGCGGCGGCTTGAACCGCTGCATCGTCCGCACCTGCACCGGCGAAGTGTGCGTGCGCAGCAGGGTGCCATCCGCGTTCCAGAACGTGTCCTGGGTGTCGCGCGCCGGGTGATCGGGCGGGATGTTGAGGGCCTCGAAGTTGAAGAAATCGGCCTCGACCTCGGGGCCATCCTGCCAGGTGAACCCCATCGACACGAACAGATCGACCAGCTCGTTCTGCACGATGGTGATCGGATGCAACGTGCCTCGGGGCAGCACCGGCCCCGGCTCGCTGGGGTCGAAGTCGGTGCCCGCCAGCGACGCCGACAACGCGCCGGCCGCGAAATGCGCCCGCCGCGCCTCCAGCGCCGCCTGCACTTCGACCTTCACCGCGTTGAAGGTCTTGCCGGCCTCGGGCCGCTGCTCGCGGGGCAACGACGACACCGACTTGACCAGCTCGGTGATCAGGCCCTTCTTGCCGAGCAGCCGCGTATCGACGGCGCGCAACGCCTCGAGGTCCGCCGCCGCGGCGACCTCTGCAAGCCAGCCGTCGCGATCTGGATTCATCGGCGTGTTGAACCGCATGCGCCGCCGCGGCGCAAGCGATCAGGGGCGCAAAGGAGTCGCGTTGGCGGGCGCCTCGTGCACGCTCAGCAGTCCGAGCTTGCGCCAGCCCGAGGCGAGCAACTCGGTGCGCGCCGCGCAGACCGGTCGATCGTCGGACGCGAGATCCTTGACCGGCACGTCCTCCTTCCACCCGGCAAACCACGCCGCCGACGAGAACGGGTCACGGTTGCCGAGGGTCGCGAGGAGCGCCGAGCGCACCTCGCTCGGCGTCTGCAGGGGGCGCTGGTCGTAGCGATCTGCAAACACCTTCCCATGCCGTTGCCATGCCCGATTGAGCTGCTTGGCGAAGCGGATCAACAGACCCTGGAGCCCACGCGACAAGCTGTCGCGACCGCGCGCCTCGACGATGAGAATCACCTGCTCGTCGCGCAGCCCGTAGTGCACGACGCGAAAGCCAGGGCGTTCGCAGCCGCGGATACATGCTGACTGCACCACCGCGTGCTCTCGGTTTCGGCGCAGATGCGGCAGGGCCGGCAGCAACTTGATCGTGATCAGCAGGGGGAACTTGGCGGCGAACTCAGCGCGCGCCAGGTGCGATACGCCGGCGAATTCGCCGTTGGGCTTCCGTCCGGCGCCGGGCCGTCGTCCACCCCGGTTGTCGGGGAACGGCTTGGCTGTGGGCAAAGGCTTGGTGGCCATGCGGTTCACTTTCCACGCCGTGCGAGTCGCACTGGCGGCCTCACTCGACCAAGCAGGTCTCAGCCGGCGAACGCGGCGTTCGCCTTCTCGCAGATCTGATCGAACGCCGCCGGATCGTGAATCGCCAGCTCGGACAGCTCCTTGCGATTCAGCAGGATGCCGGCGCGGGTGACGCCGCAGATGAAGCGGCTGTACATCAGCCCGCGGGACCGCACCGCGGCGGTGATGCGGGTGATCCAGAGGCGACGGAAGTCGCGCTTCTTGGCGCGGCGACCGGCGAACGCGAACACGTCCGCGCGCATCGTGACTTCCTTGGCCGTCCGATACAGACGACCTCGGCCGCCGCGAAAGCCCTTGGCCCGCTTGAGAATACGATTGCGACGTTGACGTGTCGCGGGTCCGTTGGTGGCGCGCATCGATCTAGTTCCTTATCAAGCTCACGCGTTGCGCAGGGCTTCGGCCATCTGCTTGCCGATCGCGCCCCCTTGGATGACACCCTTGCGCAGCTGTCGCTTGCGCTTGGCCGACCGCCGCACCAGCATGTGCGAGGTGAAGGCTTGGTGGCGCTTGACCTTACCGGTCTTGGTCAGCTTCATGCGCTTGCGCACGGCCTTCTTGGTCTTCTGCTTGGTCATGGCAACGCGTCTTTTCGGGGGCGGGGAAGGTAACGAGCCCGCGAGGCGCGAGCAAGGCCGCGGCGACAAAACTTCGGCCCGCGCTTGCGCCGACCCGCGCGCGCTTGCACGCTCGCGCGCGTGCTTGGGGCCTTGATCTTGTGGTCTGCCTGCCTGGCGGCGGCCGCGGCCGGCCTCGTGCCCCGGGCGCGCTGGCCCGGCCTCCTTCTGCTGCTTGGTGCCGTCGCCTGCGCTGCCATCGCGGTCGCGGAGGGCAGCTCGCCCCGCAGCCTGGACATCGTCTTGCAGCACCCTGCCTTCGTCGGCAACCAGGTCGAGAGCAAGGACTTCCTGATCGAGACCACCGATGCGCCCGGCTACGCCTGGGGTTTGGCCAGCGCGCTGTTTTGCCTCGTGCTGAGTCTGACGGCGCTAGCGCAACTGCCGGCGCGGGTGCCGCAGCTCTGGCCATTCCTGCTGGCCTTTGGTGGGATCGCGCTGGCGCTCGCGCTCGAGAAGCTGGCGGCGCCTGCGGCCGTGGTTGCATTCCGCCTGCACGGCGCCTGCTGGCTGGCGACCATCGTGGCCGCCGTCACGCTGGCGCGCTCTCGCCCGCGCCTGATCGCCTACGCCGCGGTCTTGCTGCTCGTGACCACGTTGATCTGGTTGCCAGCCGCCGTGTTCGGCACGCTCGCCACCCACGCGCAGTGGGGCACGAGCCTCGACGTGCACAGCGTCGAGTTCTGCGCGCACCGTTTGGCGCGCACGCCGCTCACGCTGCAGCCCGGCTCCACCCAGCAGCTCTGGTACCTGGTGTGGGCGCCGCTGCTGATGGTGTTTCCGCTGGTCACTTGGATCAGCGCGGGCGGCGTGGGGTTCTTGCTCATGATGGCGGAGCGCGAGGGCGGTGAAAGAACGCGCGCGGCGGCGCGTGGCGTTTCAAGGTGAGAGCGGGCGCGAGTCCCGCGTCAACCCGTGAAGCCGTTCAGCCGTTCGCGGGGAACCAATGCCGCGTGCGATTCGCGAACCAGACCAACGACAACATCACCGGGACCTCGATCAGGACGCCGACCACGGTCGCCAGCGCCGCACCCGACGACAGCCCGAACAGACCGATCGCGACCGCGACCGCGAGCTCGAAGAAGTTCGACGTGCCGATCAACGCGGCCGGCGCGGCGATCGGATGGGCGAGTCGCAGCCAACGTGCCACGGCATAGGTCAAGGCGAAGATGCCGTAGCTCTGGATCAGCAGCGGCACGGCGATCATCGCCACGCGTTCGGGCTGCGTGACCAGCGTCTCGGCCTGGAATGCGAACAGCAGCACGACGGTCAACAACAGGCCCGCGATCGACCACGGCTTCAGAGCGCCGGCCAGCCTCGCGACCGCCGCCTCGCCGCCGCTGTGCAGCAGCCGGCGCCGCGTCACCATGCCGGCGATCAACGGCACGACGACGAACAGCAGCACTGACACGAGCAGTGTCGACCACGGGACCTGCACGTCGCTGACGCCGAGCAGGAACGCGGTGATGGGCGCGAACAGCACGACCATCACGAGGTCGTTCACGGTCACCTGCACGAGCGTGTAGGCCGCGTCGCCCCTGGTCAGCTGGCTCCAGACGAACACCATCGCCGTGCACGGCGCGACGCCGAGCAGGATCAGGCCAGCGATGTACTGCGTCGCATCCGCGACCGGCACGAGATCCACGAACACGACGCGGAAGAACAGCGCGCCGAGCGCCGCCATCGTGAACGGCTTGATCAGCCAGTTGACGACCAGCGTCAAGATCAGCCCCTTCGGCTTCCTGCCGACGGCGGCGATGCAGCGCGGTTCGATCGCGAGCATCATGGGGTAGATCATCACCCAGATCAGCACCGCGACGAGCAGGTTGATGCGCGCGACCTCGAGGTGCGACACGGCCGCGATGGTGTCGGGCGCCACCCGTCCGAGCAGCACGCCAGCGAGGATCGCGAGGCCGACCCACAGGGACAGGAAGCGTTCGAAGGTACCCATGTCGATGACCGACGCCGGATGCGGTCACTTCAACCGATCCAGCCACGCGTGTCGCGCAGGATCAAATACAGCCCCAGCAGCTGGATGCTGGTCGGCGCTGCGCCGAAATCACCCCTTGGGTGCGGCCCGGCTGCGATGGGGATGAGCCCCCGAACGGAGCGGCAGGCTGCACAGCGTCGCGACGACCACCGCAACCGCTGCCCCGATCAGGCATGCCTGCATGCCTGATCGCCCCCCGCCTGCACCAGCGAAGAGCAGCCCCGAGGCAACGAGTCCTGCGACGCGTCCGACTGCGTTGGCCGCGTAGTAGAAGCCAACCTGGAGGGCGACGGCTTCGCCCCCGCGTGCGACAACAAGCCAGCTGTGCAGGCTGCTGTCGACCGCGAAAACGATGCCGTAGACCATGAGCGTCCCCGCCAGAACCAATCCTGGCGGCAGATCCCCTCCCAGGAGCCAGGCGGCCGTGACAAGCGGCACGAGCAGCGCCCCGGTCCAAACCGCGACGGCGCCGCCACCGGTTGCAGGGTCCGAGGGTCGCACCAGCATCGGGGCCACTGCCTGGACGATGCCATAGCCGATGACCCAGGCGGCCAGGAACGCGCTCACCGCCGCCTGCGACCAACCGGCCTCGGCCACGAGGAACAGCGGCAGAGCCACGGCGAACCATGCATCGCGTGAGCCGAACAGGAACAACCGCGCGGCGGCAAGCCAGTTGAGCCACGGTTCGTGGGCGAAGATCGCGACGACGCCCGGCTTCTTCTTCGCCTTGCCTGCGGCGGGCGGCAGCGTGACGGCGACGAGCGCAGCGGCCGCCACGAGCATCAGGGCCAGGGCAAGCATCGAGCCGCGGAACCCGACGCCAGAAAGCAACGCGCCACCAACGAAGAAGCCGATCCCCTTGAGCGCGTTCTTGCTGCCGGTGAGCAGCGCAACGAGCCGGAAGAGTCCGCCGTGGTCGCCGGCCGGGGCCAGCAGCTTCACGTAGCTCTTGGCGCCGGTCTTGGTGAGGTCCTTGGCCACGCCGCTCGCCAACTGAGTGACCATCACGAACGGCAACGTCAACCATGCCGGCTCGACGGTCAGTGCGGCGCAGGCAGCGATCTGCAAGAGCAGGCCCGCAACCAGCGTCGCCTTGAGTCCAAGTCGCGCGCCGAGGAAGCCGCTGGCGAGGTTGGTGACGACGCCGGCGACTTCGTACGGCAGCAGCACGGCCAGCAACTCCACGGGCGAGCGGCCCACGGCGTACAGGTGCAGCAGCACGAGCATGCGCAGCGCCCCGTCGCTGAGCGTGAACGCCCAATAGCCGGCCGTGACGACGGTGTAGTGCGCTCGCGGTTGCATGGTCAGGCGCGCAGGGCGGAGGCGATCGCAAGGGCCAGATCCACCATGCGGTTCACATAGCCCCACTCGTTGTCGTACCAGGCGAGCACCTTGCCCAACCGGCCATCGACAACCCTTGTGCTCAAGGCATCGACGATCGAACTGCGTGGGTCGCGCGCGAAGTCGGCACTGACCAGCGGACGGATCTCATAGCCGAGGATCCCGACGAGAGGTCCCTTCGCCGCGGCAGCAGCGAGCAGCCCGTTCACTTCGTCGACCGTCGTGCTGCGCGCCATCTGAAATGTACAGTCGGTGATCGAGGCGTTGAGCACTGGCGCCCGCACGGCGATGCTGTCGAGCCGACCCTTCAGTTCGGGCACGATCAGGGTCACCGCCGTCGCAGAGTTCGTCGTCGTCGGGATCAGGTTGACGAGCGCCGAACGGGCACGCCTTGGATCCTTGTCGGTTCGATCGACGACGCTCTGTGTGTTTGTCGGATCGTGGATCGTCGTCACGAGACCGCGCTCGATGCCGATCCCGTCGTGGAGAACGCGAACCAGCGGAGCAAGGCAGTTGGTCGTGCACGATGCCGCGGTGACCACGTTCTCCACGGCAAAGTCACAGCTGCGATCGTTTACCCCAAACACGAGGTTGGGCACTCCTGGCACCGGATTGGAGACGAGCACGCGGCGCGCTCCGTTGCGGAAATGCGGCTCGAGCTGGTCGCGCTGCTTGACCCTGCCGCTGCAGTCGACGACCAGGTCCACTTCCAGATCGCGCCATGGCAGAGTGTCCCAGCCTTCCTGCTGGAGCAACCGCAGCCGCTGCTGACCGATCAACAGGTCGCTACCTTCGGTACCACAGGCTTGCGACCAGCGGCCTTGGGTCGAGTCGAACTCGAGAAGTAGCGCCAGCGTCGCCGGATCGCCCTTGGGCTCGTTGACTGCGACGACCTGCAACTCCCTCCGGGCCGACGCCGCGCGCAGGAACAACCTGCCCATGCGGCCGAAACCGTTGATCGCAATGCGTGCCATGTGCGTCCTTGCTGCCGGTCGGTGACGACCGCGAGAAGCTCGCGGCTTGTGGTCCGCTCCGGTTACTTTATCGTGTCTACACGATGAAAGTATCCAAGGCAACTGTTTGCTGCCCGACCGAACTGGCGGGGCCTGACCTGCGCCCCGTGGAGGGCGGTGAAGCCGACGGAGAGCTCGCGATGCTGACCAAAGCCCTCGGCCACCCGGCCCGGATCCAGATCCTCAGGCTACTTTCGCGCCGCGGCACCTGCGTCTGCGGGCAGATTGTCGATGAAGTGGGGCTGGCCCAGTCCACCGTCTCGCAGCACCTCAAGGTGATGAAGGACGCGAAGATCATCCAGGGAGAGATCGCCGGGCCGCGCGTCTGCTACTGCCTGGATCCCCGCACCCTGCGACGTCTGAAAGCCCTGGTCGGAAGCCTCTAACATCGTCCAATTACGATCAATATTGATCTGACCACCTACCCTGATTCCTTCCTTCGACGCTTGCCACGCGCGCGCAGTGGGGCACTGGCCTCGACGTGCACAGCGTCGAGTTCTGCGCGCACCGTTTGGCGCGCACGCCGCTCACGCTTGCAGCCCGGCTCGACCGAGCAGCTCTGGTATCTGGTGTGGGCGCCGCTGCTGATGGTGTTTGCGTTGGTCACTTGGATCAGCGCGGGCGGCGTCGGGTTCTTGCTGCTGATGGCGGAGCGCGAGGGCGGTGGCGGAACGCGCCCGGCGGCGCGTGGCGTTTCAAACTGAGCGCGGGCGTAGCCGTACGTCATGCGACGGACATCGGCCTCGGTCGGTGGTGTGTTTGACAACACTGACAACATCCGTTATCCAAGTTGTCGTGACGGCCTCAGCGCGGCAGAGCCGCAACCAACGAGACGCGAGGGCGGCTGCATGAACGGCTCTGCCGCGAGTCGTGGGCCGTAAGACGTAAGCCCAAAGTCCCAGACCGCTGCCAACCTGTCTGACCGCCTGTCCGCGTTCTGGACTTACGGCTAACAACTTACGGCTCATGACTTTCCACAGCCGAAACATCTTCGCGCTTCGCGAAGATGCTTCGGCTGCGGAACTCAGAGCCTGAGCAATTGTTGCTCAGGCTCTGAGCCCGTTGCTTCGGCTGCTGCCGTCGTCTATGCCGTGCGGGGTGGACGTCACGCGCGCTTGCCGATTGTGGATGCAGCATGTCGTCGATACGCACGGCGGTGATCTGCCGTTGCGGCCGCCTGGAGACCTGACCATCGGGGCCCCATCGCTCGGCGACGTGGTGGCAGAGCACGAGGCGTCGGCCCCGCAGCCGACAACGAGCCCGACGTCGCAAGATCGGACGTCGATACGCGCGACGATACCGGCAACCAGTGACGACCGCGTGCCGGGCGCCGTGGAACCAGCGATGGTTCCCACCGCCGCGGCACCGGTCGCGCCCGCCGCGGCCGACCCGGCGCTTTCCCTCGCGGCCCTGCGCGAACACATCGGGGTGTGCACCCGGTGCAAACTGTCACACGGCCGCAAGCAGGTCGTGTTCGGCGACGGCAGCCCGCGGGCGCGGGTCATGTTCATCGGCGAAGCGCCAGGTTTTCACGAGGACCAGCAAGGGCTGCCCTTCGTCGGCGCGGCGGGGCAGCTTCTCGACAAGATCATCGAGAACGCGATGGGCCTGAAGCGCGCCGACACCTACATCGCCAACGTCAACAAGTGCCGGCCGCCGGAGAACCGTGAACCGGAGCCCGACGAGGTCGCGGCGTGCCTGCCATTCCTCCGCCAGCAGGTGCAGATCATCCGCCCGGCGGTGATCGTCTGTCTCGGGCGGGTGGCCAGCAGCAACCTGCTGGGGACCTCGCTGCCGATGCGCGCCTTGCGTGGCCGCGCGCTGACCTACGAAGGGATCCCGGTCGTCGTCACCTGGCACCCCGCTTACCTGCTGCGCACCCCGAGCGCCAAGCGCGAAACCTGGGACGACATCAAGCGGGTCAACCGCCTGCTCGGGCTGCCCGAGCGCCCGCCAGTTTCCTGAGGTAGCCGCGCGATCCCGCCCATGTTGTTGCTTGACCGTGTTTGCCGACGTCGCTACGGTCCGCGCCCTCGACCCGCCAGGCCAGCAGCCGCACAAGCTTCACCGCCCGGCCCGCTCTCCCCACACGATCGGCATCCAGCCCCTCGACGCCGCTCGGCACTTGTCCTGAACAATCGCATCAGGAACCGCAAATGAACATGCCGTCCCTTCTCCGCGTTGGCCGTTTGGTCCCGCTGGCCGCCGTATTCGTCGCCTGCACGATGTCGGATGACAATGCCGACTCGACGAATCGCTCCACCCAACCCGACGCCAGCCGGGGCACGCCCTTGAGGTCGTCGGGAGCGCAAGACCAAGGACAGGACATCGGTGATCAGCGTCGGCGCGCCCTGATCGGCGATTCGCTCCGCGACGCTGAAAAGGCGCTGGAGCTCAAGCTGTGGCAGGACGCCGCCCGCATCTCTGGCGAAGTGCTGGATCTCGAACCCAGCAACCAGCGTGCGCGCGAGATCCTGTTCACCGCCCAGGACTTGCTCGGTAACAACAAGCCGAGCATGGCGCGTGCCGCCCAGGATCACGAGATGCTGGCACGCGTCGGCGCCGAGCGCGATCGCGATCGCGCGCGCACCGAGATGGCCATGGGCGATGTCGCCATGGAGACGGGGAAGTTCGGCGATGCGGCTGAGTCCTTCCAACGCGGTCTGCTCGTCTTGCAGTACTCGGTCTACTTTCAGCCGGGCAACGAACTCGAGCGTGAACTCGATCGCAAGCTGTCCGACGCGCAGCGTGCCAAAGTGCGCGCTGACCAAGACGGCGAAGAGCGTCGGCGCGCCGCGTCGCGGGCCCAGCTCGATGAGGAAGAGAATCGCCTCCGGATCCAGCGGCAAGCGCGCGTGAAGCGCCTGCTCGACCAGGCCAACAGCGACTTCCAGCTCAACAACTTCGCTGCCGCCACGCGCAACTTGGATATGGCCCTGGCTGATGAGCCGACCAATGCCAACGCGCGAGCACTGCACGAACTGGCAACCCGTGCCCGGCACGACCAGTCGATCAATCTGCTGCGGCAGGACTGGAAGGCCGAGTGGACCAAGACCTTCGACGACCTGCGCACGGCCGACGTGCCGCAGACCGAGACGGTGCAGTACGACATGGCGCGCTGGGCCGAAGTTGCGATGCGTCGACCCATCTCCTTCACGCCGCCCGAGGAGCTGGACAGCCCGGAAGAGAGTGCGATCGCCGCCAAGCTCCGCACGACGGTCATCGACCATCGCTTTGCCGCGGCGCCGGTGTCGGATTGGGCCAAGTACTACGGCACCGTCACCGAGGTGACCTTCGTAGTCAGCAAGGAAGTCGCCGAGCTGGATCCCGAAACCACCACGCTGCGTGACTTCTCGCTGCCGAACGCCTCGGTCGAGCAAGCGCTCAACGTGATCAACAGCCTGACCAACGTCCACTGGAAGGTGGAGTCAGGCATGGTCAAACTGGTCACCGCCGAGAAGGCCGGTGGCCGCATGTATGTCGGCCACTACCCGGTAGGCGACCTAGTGCGCGGTGTGGCCGACAAGCCCGGCCGCGAACTGAAGCTCACCGTACCCGGCGAGGATGCGGCAGGCGACTTCGGTGAAGGCGAAGAGCCGAAGCCGACCGTCGTCGACACCAGCCGCCTCGAAGCGCTGATCCGCGAGAATGTCGCGGTCGGCTCGTGGGAGAGCGACGGTAACGTCGCCACCCAAAAGGACGTGCTGATCGTTCGCAACACCAAGGAGGCGCACGCGGCAGTCGACAAGCTGCTCGGCGAACTGCGTCAAGCCGTCGGCATCCTGGTGGACATCGAAGCGCGCTTCCTAAAGGTCGAGGACAGCTTCTTGGAAGATATCGGCGTCGACTTCCGCGGCCTGGGCGACCAGTCCTCGGGCGGCATCCCCGGTCGCGGCCTGGAGAAGAAGGGCGATCGCAGCAGCTTCCGTTTCGACGACTACGGTCAACCCCAGCTGACGAGCCCGGCAGCGCCAGGCCAAATCGGCACCGGCAGCGAGCCGGGCATGTTTTTCGACGACGGCAACGATGGCGATATCGCCGGCCGCACCGAGAATCTGTTCGACACGACGCTGGGCGGTGGTGAAGGCGAGCTCGACAACGCGGGCGGCTTGGCCATTCAATACAGCTACCTCGACGACACCGAGCTGCAGTTGATCTTGCGCGCGGTCGAGAAGCGGCAGCGCAGCGAGATCATCACGGCGCCCCGCCTGCTGGTGCACAACAACACGCGCGCGAACATGTCCGTGCTGCGCCACACGTCCTACATCCGCGACTTCGAGGTCGAGATCGCGCAGTCGGCTGCCGTGGCCAACCCGGTGGTCGATGTCGTGCGCGATGGCGTCGTGCTCGATGTGCGCCCCGTGGTATCGGCGGATCGCAAGTACATCACCATGGAGCTGCGCCCCACCGTCATGGAACTGCAGTTGCCGATCCCGAACTTCGTGACGACGTTGGGTGTGGGCCAGCCGATCTCCATCCAGCTGCCGCGGGTCACCCTGCAGCGGGTACGCACCACGGTCACGATGCCGGACGGCGCCACCGTGATGCTGGGCGGCATGAAGCTCGCCGAGAAGAGCACCCAGGTCTCCGGCGTTCCGATTCTGCAGGACCTGCCCGGTCTGTCGTTCTTCTTCAGCCGCAAGGGCACGTTCGTGCAGAACAAGAAGGTGATCATTCTGGTGCGAGCTCAGGTCGTCATGCCCTTCGAGAACGAACCCTCGATGCCACAGTTACTCAACGCTGCCCAGCGTTGAAGTCCGTACAACGAGACGGCGGCGCGTCGCCAACGCGCGGTCGACTCGTTTGAACCATTCGCCCGTGTCCGCCGTTGTCTCCCGGTCCCGCCCTCCCCGCGGTGACCGTTCCTTTTTGAACTCTGCCGGCCTGCTGGCCCGTTCAGCCACCGATCTGGAGTGATGCGACTCGCTACTTCCGCGTTCGTTCCCCTTCTTCTAGCCGCTGCGGTGCAATCGCAGGACCCGGCGATCAAGCGGCAAATCGAGTTCATTCGAGCGCTGGCCCGCGACTTGGGCTTCGTCACTCTTGCACAAGAAGAGACCGACCGCTTGTTGAAGGACAAGCGCGCCGCCGAGGAGTTCAAGATGGTGGCGCAACTGGGCATTGAGATCTCGCTGCATGGCGCCAAAGGCATCCGCAACGACCGCGAAAAGCAGCGCACCCTGTTCAAGGATGCGCTCGATCGATCGAAGGAGTTCATCGACAAGTACCGCGGCGATGCTTCGGCGTTGCCGGCGCAGATCACGCTCACCGAGGCGTGCTACGAGTTCGGACGCTTCCTGGCCGACGACGTCGAGATCGCGCGCAGCGACGCTCCCGACCAGGTCAAGCGCCTGGAAGACGACGCGACTCGAGTGTTCCAGCTCGGCAAGGACACCTGCGAAGAGGTGATGTCGGCCTTGGGGTCGGCGGCCAAGACTGACTCTGACGCCCGGCTCAAGCGCGGTGTGGCGTGGCTGCGCAAGGGCATCCTGCTGCGCGAGCACGGACGAGCCGTCAAGAAAGACCGCGACTACCTCGCCAACTCCGCCCGTTCGACTCTGTTCGACCTCGCCATCACCTACGGTGAGGAGACGATCTTGGGCATGCGCGCCATGTTCGAAGGCTCGCAGGTCGACGAGGTACTAGGCAAGGCGGAAACTGCCGCCAGCAGCTATCGCGACACCATCGAGGCCATCTTCGAGGCGTTGACCGAGCAAGAGATGCCGCCAGCCTCCCGCGAGTTGCTCGGCTCGATGATGCAGGAAGCCTACGAGCACCTCACCGCTACGTTACTCACGTCGGGCAAGACCGACGACGTGTTGGCCAGCGTCAAGGAGTTCGATGTGCGGCTGAAGAAGATCGAGGCCGAGGAAGACCCTCGCTACGGTCACTCGGTGCGCCTGAACTACGCGCGTGCTTTGGCGGAGTCGGGTGACAAGGCCAAGGTCAGCGAGGCGCTCGGCATCGCCGCCAAGATCAACGACCTGCACCCCGCCGATCTGGTCGGCCTCAAGGCCAAGAACATCCTCCGCGACATCCTCGTGATGCAATCGTCGCTGGTGAGTGGCGAGTTGCTGTACCAAGTGGCTTTGGGTGACCTGCAGTCCCGGCGCTACGAGCCCGCGGTGCAAGGCTTCAAGCGCGCCATCGGGGCGATGTCACCCGAAGAGGCCACGCGCTTCGGCATGCTCACCTACCTGAACCTAGGCCGGAGCTTCGGCGCGCAGAGCCGGCCGCTCGAAGCGGTCTACGCCCTGCGTGCCGGTCTCATGCGGTATCAGACGGTGAACGCCGCCGCCGCAGTGGACGCCGGCCGTGCGATGGAGATGGCGTTGCGTCAACTGCGCCAGTTCACCAAGAACGACAGCGCGTTCGACGCCCTGAACACCGAGTGCACCGCGCTCGCTGCTGCGGCCGGCGGGCTCAAGAGCCAAGACAAGCTGAACTGGTCCGACGCCAGTGAGAAGATGTCGCAGAACAAGTTCACTGACGCTGCCGAGGCTTACGCCAAGGTCACCGCGGAGTCGCCGTACTACGAGCTGGCCCTCGTGCGTCAGGTGCAAGCGTGGAAGGCCGCCAAGGATGCCGACCGCGCGACCGTGGCCGCTGAGGCGTACCGCAAGTGGCGCAGCACCGCCGCGGCAAACGAAGGCGACACGAGCAACCGCGAACTCGCCGAGGCCGAGCTGGAGTACAACCTCGGTGACTTGGTGTTCATGCAGGCCACCGGTGACATCGGCGGCAAGAAGGATCCCACCAAGTTCAAAGAGGTCGTTGCTCGACTCTCAGACTACGCCAACCGTTTCGGCAAGACGGCACCCTCCCTCGCGCAGTTCGCGTACGACCTGTTGGCGCGCGCGCATACCGAGCTGGGCGAGCGCGACAAGGCCGAGGAGGCCTATCGGAACCTGGTCAAGTTGGCGCCCAACAGCCAGATGGTACCCCGGCTGTCGACGGTGATCTTCACCGCTCACTATGACAACTTGAAGGCACTCAGCCTCGAACTCGACGGTGCCATCAAGGCGAATTCGCCCAAGCTCAAGGAGATCCAGGAGAAGTTGGCCGCAGCGCGCCAGGCCACAGTGACGTTCGGCCGCGACTACGCGCGTTCGGCGCTCAGCCCGCAGTACAGCGTCCTCTACATCTCGCTGCAGAGCGCCGACGATTTGCGCGACTGGACTGCGGCGCAAGAGCTTTGCACCAAGCTCATCGACACCTTCGGCAAGGATCCCGAGCAGAAGGAGAAGGTCGACACCTACGTGCGTCCCACCCTCGGCAAGATCCTGCTGCGGCAGCAGAAGTATCGCGAGGCCTACGACATGCTGGTTGCCGCCGAGACCCAGCTCGACGCCGGTGGCAAGCTCCGGGCCGCAGCGTTCCCGGTGAAGCAGCTCATCTGCCAGGCACTCGGTGGGTGGCAAGAGTTCGACGGGCGTGGCGACGTGGTGTCGTTTCCCGGTCTAGGTAAGCCTGGCGAGGCCTATGACAAACAATGGGGTGAGGTCCGCCTGTTCGCGCTCAGCAGCCAACGCGGGGTGAAGGACTTCTCGCTCGAGTGGTACGAGTTCCACTGGGAGGCCTACTACTACGCCACGCTCGCCGCTGCGAAGGACTCGAAGTACAAGGTGTTTAGCGACAAGCTCCACGGTATCGCCAGCTCCACCGACAGCTTCGAGACCCTGAGGAAGCTCGGCCAGCGCGGTCGCGAACTGGCTCAACTGTTCACTAACCTGCAACGGACCAGCCGCTGATGCGCCCGACGATACTCAGTTCAAAGAGCGGCCGATTGCCGCTGATCACGACGATCGGCGTCGCGATGGCCACCTTCGCGGCGCCCGCCGCGCGCGCGCAGGGCGCGGTCAAGGACACGCTTGTCAAGCGCTCAGGTGAGCGGCTCCGCGCCGTCGAGATCCTTGAACTGGGCGTCGAGACCATCAAGTTCCGTCGGGCTGGGGCCGAAGCGACGTTGCCAGCCAGTCAGCTGGCCCACGTCGAGTGGACCGAACCGCCAGACTCGTTCGACCTCGGGCGCGGCGCGCTCGACAAGGGCGAGTCCGAGGCGGCCGCCAACTTCTTCCAAGAAGCGGCCACCAAGGCGGCCGAAGGCGGCCGCAAAGCACTCGAATTGGAATGTAAATTCCTCGCTGGTCGCGCGCTCGCGTTCGGCATGGGCGAAGACACGAATCGTGCGAGCGCGGCCAAGGCGGCCCTGCAGGCCTACCTCGATGCCGCCGCGACCGGCTTTCGGGTACCTGAAGCCCGCCTGTTACACGCGCGCACGCTGCGCGTCGGCGGCGATGCCGCAGCGACGGAGGCGGCGCTGAAGTCGTTCGAAGAGGACGGCCTCAAGCAAGGCTGGGGCCTAGGATGGGACGCGCGGGCCAAGCTCGAGCGAGCGCAGCTTCTGTTGCGACAGAACAAGACCGCAGAGGCGCGTACGACGTTCCAGGGCGTACGTTCCGCGGTCGATGCCGCGATGGGCAGCGCGCAGGGCAACGACGCTACCGAACTCGAAGCACTCAAGATGCTGGCGGTCGTGAGCGAGGGCGAGACCTACCTACGCGAGGCCAAGCTGGCAGACGCCAAGAAGTACTTCGCGCAGTTGGCATCGACGAGCCAGGCCAATCCCGTGCGCGCCGCGGCGCTTGCGGGCGAAGCGCACGCCCTAGTCCTGGGAACCGCCGGCAAGGTCGAAGTGAAGCCCCTGCGCGAGGCGCAACAGAAGCTCGCCGAATCCATCCTGCTGGACACCGCCAACGGCGACACCACAGCGAAGGCCCTCTTCCTGCAGGGCAAGATTCTCACGACCCTCGGGGCGCAGCACGAAGCCGACAACTTCAAACAACGCGCCCGCGATTACTTCGAGACGGTCGTGAAGTACTACGGCACGTCGACGTGGGCCAGCGAGGCCCGCCTCGAACTCACCAAGTGACCGCGATTTCTGTTCCCGGGCACCAAAGCCGCAGCCCCTCCTCATCGAGCCCGGCGTCATCGAGCCCGGCGTCAAACTCCGTATGCGGCGACATGGCGGTCGGTGTCGATGCCAGGACGCCAACTCGATGAAATCTCGCTGGCACGCACCGTGGTCGCCCGCTAGCTTTTTGCGCGTCAAACTTCCGTCCAGCGGTGTCGCCCCACTGCTGACCCTCGCGTTCTTTGTTAGGCCGCGTCGTCTACGACGCATCCCCCCCGCCCTACCAACGGGACACTGAGTCCCGCCCGCACTCTCGGTGACAGCAAGCATGCTCAAGTCACGTTTCAGGCTCTTGGTTCCCTCGGTTGCCCTCGCCCTTGGCTCGTGCCAAGCAGACCAGGCCGCGAACGAGTCCTTCGGTGTCGATCCGCAGACCGGCGCCGCCATGTCCTCCTCGACGGCAACCCCGTCACAGGATCCGAAGCCGCAAGACTCGGTCGAGGCGCAGCGCACGCGTGCCCTGGTTGCGCACTTCTTGGAGGAGGCCCGCAAACTGCGCGTCGAGGGCAAGCTCGACGAGGCCAAGGCGTTCGCACTGAAGGCGCGCGACCTGGCGCCGCAAGACCAGAAAGCCCTCGAGATGCTCAACCAGATCAGCGCCGAGCAGGGCGAGGGCGCAGGTAACGTGAATACCTTCGCCGAGCAGCAGATGCGCCTCGCGATGATCCGCGAGGAGCGGGCTCGCGCCGAGGTGCAAGGTCGGTTGGCGAGCGCGCGGCAACTCGTGCAGCGCGGCAACTACTCGGGCGCCGTGCAGGAGCTGAAGGCTGCGCGTCTCAGCATCGATGTCGGCACCGCCTTCGACTGGGGTCCTCTTTCGCAAGAGGTCAACGACACGTTGGCGCAGGCCGAGGCGCAGCGCGACGAAGCGATGCGTGCCGATCGTGACCGGGCGGAGCAGGAGATCGCCGACAAGCTGCGTGAAGCCGATCGCGCGCAGACTGCGCGTCGCAACCAGCGGGTGAGCGAGTTGGTCCGTGAGTCGATGACTGCCTTCGAGCGCAAGCAGTTCAAGGGCGCACAAGAGTCGGCGTTCGAGGCCATGCGCATCGATCCCACCAACGAGCAGGCGCGCGACGTGCATAACGCCGCAATCAAGGCCGAGCGGGAGCGGCGCGACGACGACTACTACAACGCCAAGGTGCGGGAGTGGTCGCGCATGAAGGAACGGGATCTCGACCTCAAGATCCCGCAGACTGACATCCTCCGCGTCGATGGTGAGATCTGGCAACGTGCCACAGCTCGCGGCGCGACCCCGGGCTCCGTGGAGGCAGCCACGATGGACGACGAACTGCGCAACAAGGTGCGCACGACGATGATCGACAAGGTCTCGTTCACCGAAGAGACCGGCGCCTACCGCGACGTCATCAAGGTCCTGCAGACGCGCACGGATGTGCCGATCATCATCACCCCCGAGGCGCGCGTCGCAATCGACGCCGAGAGTCTGGTCGCGCAGATCGAGGTCGGTTCGCCGATCTCGCTCGCCAACTTCCTGACCTTCCTGACCAGCAAGAGCGAACAGTTGGCCTGGACCGTGCGCAACGGCGTCGTCGAGTTCACCACCAAGGCCAAGGCCGGCGGCTCGAACGTCCTGGTGCTCTACGACATCCGCGACCTCGTCTTCCCGCTGACCGATTTCATCCCACCTACGCTACGTGACATTCCCGTCGGCGACTCGACGGGTCCACGCACTGGTGGCGAAGCCGAAGAGAAGACGCCGTACGCCGACCCCACCACCCTGAAGACCAACGTTCAGGACTCAACTGGCGCCAAGTACTGGGACAGCGAGGGCGGTGGCAAGATCGACATCATGGAGAGCGGTTACCTGGTGGTGAGCGCCAACGCCGACTACCAGAAGCGCGTGAGCGTCTTCCTGGGGGAAATGCGTCGCTTCGCCACGGCCATCGTGAGCATCGAGTCGAAGTTCTTGACGATCAGCCAGAACTTCCTGCAGGAGATCGGTGTCGACTTCCGCGGCCTCGGTGGCTCCGGCAAGGGCTCGGTCGCGCAGCTCGACAACGTCACCAACCGCCTCGACGACAATGCTTCGCGCGGGCTGGACAACTCCGGAACGGGCGACGAGGCCGGCGCACCAACGTCGGGCGCGTTCTTCAATGACGGTGGCGACGGCGATGTGCGTGGTCGCACCGAGAACTTCTTCAACAACCGATTGTCCCGCAACTTGTCCAACACGGGTGGGCTCACGGCCGCATGGAGTTGGCTGGACGACCTGCAGCTGCAGACGATCCTGCGCGCGGTGGAGAAGCGGTCCGACGTGCAGTTGGTCAACGGCCAGCAGCTGTCAGTTTTGAATGCGCAGCGCGCGCACGTTGCGATCATCAACCAGACTTCCTACGTCAAGGACTACGAAGTTGAAGTCGCGCAGGCGTCGTTCATCGCCGACCCCAAGGTCGACGTCATCCAAGACGGCGTGTCGCTCGACGTGCGGCCCGTCATCTCCTTCGACCGCAAGCACATCACGCTGAACCTGCAGCCCACGGTCGCTGAGCTGCAGCTGCCCATCCCCACGTTCACGACCTCGCTGGCTGGCTCGACCCTCCCGGTTACCCTGCAGCTGCCAACGATGACGGTTCGCCAGTTCGCCACGACGGTCACCGTTCCCGACGGCGGCTCGGTGCTGATCGGCGGCTTGCGCGAAGTCCTCACGACCGAGCGTCGCGCCGAGGTGCCGTTCTTCGGCAAGCTTCCGCTGGTGTCCTTCCTCTTCAAGCAGGAAGGTGTCGCCGACGAGAACACGTCGCTCATGGTGCTGATTCGTGCCACGGTGACCGACGTCGTCGAACACATGGAAAAGCGCTGATCGCCTCGGCGACTTCCGCCACAGTCCTCGCGGCCAAGTCCCTCGCGGATTCGCCGTTGCGTTCTAGATATGGGTGCTCAGCAGCTCGACGCGATCTTTTTCGACATCGACGACACGTTGTTCTCGACCACCGTGTTCGCCGACAAGGCGCGCCGCGCTGCCGTCGATGCGATGATCAAGGCGGGCCTGCGCATCGACCGCGACGCCTGCATGCGCGAGTTGGAGGAGGTCCTCGCCGAGTTCTCGTCCAACTATCCGCAGCACTTCGACAAGGTCATCTCACGCTTGCCAGCTAACGCCAGCGAGGGACGCAATCCAGCGATCTTGGTGGCCGCCGGGGTGTGTGCGTATCACGAGACCAAGTCGAGTGAACTCAAGGTCTACGATGACGTCTACGAGGTGCTGCGCTGGCTCGCAAGCAAGCCGGTGGTGCGCGGCATCGTGTCGG
Organism: Planctomycetota bacterium; assembly: GCA_031423015.1. GTDB lineage: Bacteria > Planctomycetota > UBA1135 > UBA1135 > UBA2386 > DATGPD01. The sequence goes on from JANPER010000019.1 coordinate 52,319, forward strand.
CCGGCCTGACGATCAAGCAGGCCGAGAAGGTCATTCGCCTGCGCATCAACGAGTTCCTCACGCCGCACGCGATCTTCTTCACCGACCAGATCGGCATCAACAAGCCAAACCCGAAGCTCTACCGACGCGTGCTCGACACGCTAGGACTGTCGCCGCAACGGACGATGTACGTGGGCGACAACACCACGCATGACATCGATCCGTGCAAGGAGCTCGGGATCATCGCCGTACACAACCGACGCTCGGGCCGACATGCCGCCGTGATCGGCAAGCACGCCGCCGACCATGTCGTCAGCAACTTCTACGAGTTGCGGCAGATCCTGGTGAAAGACTACGGCTTTTGATCCGCGGCGCGCCTGGCGCGACGCAGATCAAGCGAGGCAGCAAGCTGCCTCGCTTGATCTGCCGGAGTGGCGCGACTGGCGCAACGCAGGTCATGTGTGGCTGCAAAGCTGCCTCCACGTTGATCTGCGGCTGTCTCGCCCTCAGCGCAGCTTCTCCCAGAAGTCTTCGGGCATGTCGTGCGCGATCTTCAGGGCGCCGTTGGCGCCGCCGTACACTGGCTCGTCGACGTGCTGCACCTTGCCGCCGCCGAGGTCGCGACGCATAGCCGCTTCGATGGCGCTGTCCAGGTTCTTGATCATCGAGCCGCCGCCGGCCAGCAACACGCGGTTGCGCAGCTTGTGCTGGAACTCTGGGTCGAAGCTGGAGATCAGCTTGTTGAGCCCTTCGACGATCGGCGGCACCAGGATGCTGCAGGCCTGCTTGACCAGCTCGGTCACGTCGAGTGACGTCGGCTTGCCCCTCACCGGCAGGTCCACGACCGCGCGCTCCGGCGGGTCGCCCAAGTAGGAGTAGCGCTCCTTGATTTCCTTGATCATCTCCTTGGTGAACTGTGCGTCGGGGTGCGCGTGCTTGATCAGCCGGCCGAGTTCTTCGTCCACCGCGTCGCCGGCGATGTCGAAGGTGACCTGATCCGCTTCCTCCGGCATCGTGCCGTGCATGCGGCACAAGTCGGTGGTGCCGGCGCCGATGTCGATCACCAGCACGTCCTCGAGCATGTCGAGTCCGTAGGCGACGGCGAAAGGCTCGCTGCACAGCATGACCGAGTCCACCGCCTCACGCGCCGCGTCGACGATCGCCTCGCGGTTCGTCACCGACGCCTGCGCTGGCGCACCGATGACGCAATACACCAGCTCGTCCTTGCGGGGACGCGCCAGGCGCACCGCTTCCTTGATGAGGTCCTTAGCCGCCTGCACGTTGTCGGCTTCCACCGATTTGTCGTGCTGACTGAACTTCAGGCGCCCCTTCTCGAGCGGCCGGTAGAACTTGAGCGAGAGGCGCTTTTCGATCGCCTCCTTACCGAAGAGAACGTCCTTCTTCAGCAGCTTCTTGGCCACCACGTCCTTGGGGTAGCCCACCACCGAGTAGACCGTTTCGCGCACGCCGTTGCTCGCGGACACCGAGGTCCGCGACGTGCCGAGGTCCATACCCACATACAGAACACCGTGGTCCTTGTCAGGCGTTGCCGCCTCCTTGCTCGTCTCAGTCATAACTTGCCTCGCGCCTCAGCTCTTCTTCTGCAGTGCCATGTTGGCTTTGAAGATGTCGGACATCAGTGCCGACTTCTTCTTGAACATCGAATCTTCGCCAACGAGCCCCTGCACATCTCGATAGATCGAGCTGATGCCGGGGTCGATACTCTTGAGCGCCGCGATCTCGACCATGCGCTTCTCGCTCTCCTCCAGGCTGGTTGAGAGCTTGCCGACCCGCCGTTGCAGCAGGTCGATCTCACGGTCCCGCGCCGCTTCGGTCGCGGCGATCGTCACTTTGCGCTCCCTTTCGACGAACTCCAACAGGATCGACAGCGCGCCGTCGCGCAACTGGTCCATGTTGCCGCCGGTGATCTCTTCGAGCGAAGCGAACGTCGCGTAGAAGCGCTTCGCCAGGTCGGCATTCTCGCCCGCGATGCGCACCTGAGCCGGGACCGCTGCCGCCGCGAGTTTGGCCTCGAGAACCTGCTGCGTTTGGCCGAGGTCGCGGCGCAACATGTCGAGTTCGTCTTGCGCGCGCGTCTGCAACTTGCGCAGCTCGCTCGCCTCGTTCTCGAGTTGCTCGTTGTTGCGCATCAGGCGAAGGAACTCTTCCTTCGTCGCGTCGATCACCTGCTCGCGCTCGGAGCCGATCAGGTGGTGGCGCACGGCGCGGTGCACCGCCTCGTCGATGAGGGCGACGATGCGGTCCATGCTGAGCATGTTGACCTGCGTGACGCCGCGCTTCTTGAGCTGGTCGACCGACGTGCGGTACGCCATGTCGCGCACCGCCATCTTCAGCTGCTCGGAGAGCTTCTTCATCCGCGCCCTTCCGCACTCTCTTCATCATCGCCTGGGTACGCGTAGCCCATGCGATCGGGGTCGACCCCCCGCACCTGCGTCGCGAACGCACCGAGAACATTGGCGCCCAGATCCTGCAGGATGCGCAGCGCCTGCTTGGTATGCGACTTGGCGGAGTGTTCCATGCGAACGACCACGAGCGTACCGTCGGCGCGCGCCGCGATCACGCTTGCGTCCGTCGCTGGCACCACCGGAGGGGTGTCGACGATCGTGTATTGGTAGCGTTCCTTGAACGCGTCGAACAAGGCCTCGAGACGTTGCGGCGTCAGGATCTCGGACGGACGCGACATCACACGACCGGCGCCGAGGACGAACAGGTTGCGCACGCCCGAGTTCTGCACGGCGTCGTCGAGCGACACGCGGTTCAGCAAAACGTCAGCCAGCCCGCGCCGCTGATTCAGGTTGAGGTATCTGTCGACACTCGGGCTGCGCAGGTCGGCGTCGACCAAGAGCACCGGGTTGCGTTCCTGCTCAGCGAAGGCGATCGCCAGGTTGATCGAAGTCACCGACTTGCCCTCACCGCGCATCGCCGAGGTCACCACCAGGGTGCGCGCGAGACCTTCCGGGTTCATCGCCATCAACTTGTTGCGCAGCGCGCGCACCTGTTCGGCGCGAAACCCGGTCGGGTCGTGAAAGCTCACCAGATACGGATTGATCGCCTGGTCGACCACGACCACCAGGTCTTCCGGCAGCACGGTGTCTGCGGGCGTTGCGCGGCGCTTTCCGAACAGTCCCATAGTCGATACGCGGAGCCCAAGTCGACGGCTACAGCCCAAACCTCGGTCAACGATGGACTTCTGCATCCATCATCGACCTGACGGGGACGTCGACTTGCTTCGATCAGGGCTCGCCCGGTCGGGGGACCTTGTCGGACCCGTCAGATGGGGCGAAGACCGTCGCCGAGGTCGACGCCCTTGCGGGTCGCTACCTCGCGTGCCAAGTCATAGCCGGCGTCCGCGTGGCGAACAATGCCGGTACCTGGATCGTTGGTGAGAACGGTGCGAAGCCGGCGGGCCGCTGCCGGTGAACCGTCCGCGACGGTCACCTGCCCAGCGTGAATCGACCGGCCAATCCCCACCCCACCCCCGTGATGGATCGACACCCACGTGGCCCCACTGGCGGTGTTGAGCAGCGCGTTGAGCAAGGGCCAGTCGGCGATCGCATCCGAGCCGTCCAGCATGCCTTCGGTCTCGCGGTACGGCGACGCCACCGAGCCGCTGTCGAGGTGATCGCGCCCGAACACGATGGGCGCCTGCAGTTCACCCGTCGCCACCAGCTCATTGACCGCGACGCCAAAGCGGGCGCGATCGCCGTAGCCGAGCCAACAGATCCGCGCCGGCAGCCCCTGGAACTTGATCTGCCGCTGCGCCTTTTCCACCCAGGTCACCAGCCCCTTGTCGTCCGGGAACATCTCGAGCAGCAGCCGATCGGTGCGCGCGATGTCGCTCGCTTCGCCGCTCAGGGCCACCCAGCGGAACGGCCCCTTGCCCGCGCAGAACAACGGTCGGATGTACTCCGGCACGAAGCCCTTGATCGCGAACGCGTCCTCGACCCCGCCCTCGCGCGCCTCGGTGCGGATGTTGTTGCCGTAGTCAAAGGTGATGGCGCCCATCGCCTGCAGTCGCAGCATGAGGCGAACGTGCTTGGCTGCCGTCGCGCGCGCACGCTCGACGTAGGCCTGCGGATCGCTCTGCCGCAGTGCCACGGCGGCGGCGAGCGGCATACCGTCCGGCACGTAGCCGTTCAGCATGTCGTGCGCGCTGGTTTGATCGGTCAGAAGGTCTGGCACCACGTTGGCCCGAATCAGGGCTTCGAGCAACTCCGTCGCGTTGGCGACCACACCGATCGAGTAGGCCTCGCCGGCCGCCTGCTTCTGCTTGGTCAGCGCGAGGGCCTCGCCGATCGAGCCCGCCAGATGATCGAGGTAGCCCGACTGCAATCGCTTTGTGATCCGCGACTCTTCGACGTCGGCTGCCAGACAGACACCGCCGGCCATCGTCACCGCCAACGGCTGCGCCCCGCCCATCCCTCCGAGCCCCGCCGTCACCACCAAGCGCCCGCGCAAGCTGCCCGCGAAGTGCTTGTTCGCCGCCGCCACGAAGGTCTCGTAGGTGCCTTGCACGATGCCTTGGCTGCCGATGTAGATCCACGAGCCCGCGGTCATCTGGCCGTACATCGTGAGACCGAGCGCCTGCAACCGACGGAACTCGTCCCACGTCGCCCAATCCCCCACCAGGTTGCTGTTGGCGATCAGCACCCGCGGCGCGTCCTCGTGCGTCGAGAACACGCCGACACACTTCCCCGACTGCACGAGCATCGTCTGATCGGGTTGCAGACGGCGCAGCGTCGACAAGATCCCCGCGAGCGCTTCGTGGTTGCGCGCCGCTTGTCCCGACCCGCCGTACACGATCAGTCGATCCGGATCCTCGGCAACCTCGGGGTCGAGGTTGTTGTGCAGCATCCGGTAGGCGGCCTCGATCTGCCAGTTGGCGCAGGTGATCTGCTTGCCGCGCGGCGCGCGCAGGGGGGTTCGGGTGGCGGACATAGCGAGAACTTAGCCGACCTCTCGCCGCCCGCCCACCGCGCAAACCGGCGCAACCGCCGACGCCGCAGATTCACATGTCCGAAGTCGCGAACGACGTCGCGGCGTGCACCAGCAGCAACGTGGCGTAGACCGCAATGGCGGGGGGCAGTAGCCACCTCGTCACCCGGTAGCGAACGTGGCGCAGCAGGAACGCGCCGGCGAGCAGGGTGACCCCGAGCTTGACCGCCGAGAAGGCCCAGACGCCACCGAGTTCGAGCACGCTACGCAACATCGGGTTGGCCTCCTCGACGCCATACTGCAGGTGCACCAGCGTCCAGGCCCAGTCGATTACGCACAGGCCGACCAACGTCAGCACGAGAGCGGCCTCCCAACCCGCGCAGCGGTCGACGCAGACGTTGGTCTGTTCGACGGCCCGGCGCCCACCGCGACGACGCCCAGTCAGCCAATACGCTGTCACCAGCAGCGGCTGGCGCGCACGGCGGTCGACACGAGCGCGGGCTTGCATGCGGAACGATCTTGCGCCGCCGCCCCGTCGGCGTCAAAGGCCGCCCGCCGCACGGCTCTGGCGAGGCACGCCCGAGTCGTGCCCGATCAGCCACCCGCAGCGCGGGTTGCCGGCATTCTCTCGACCTGGCTCCGCCCCAGCGCCGACGAAGGTCCCGTCGGCGAAGTTCGCGACCGCAGCGTGGCGCAGCAACGCAGAGTCAACGCGCGTGCAGCTCGCCAACGGCGGCTTCGACGCGCTGCACCAACTCACCGCTGCGGATCATCCCGTCGGCAGCAGCGATGTCCGGCGCCAGGATGCGATCCCCGCGCAGCGTCGCGACGCGCGCGCGCACCGCCCGGTGCGCCGCCGCCACCCCACGCCCAGGACGCAACGGCTCGCCCACGTCGAGGCCCTGACACGCTGACAACAACTCGATCGCGATCACCCGCGACGTGTTCTCCACGACCAGACTGGCGTGCCGCGCCGCGGTCACCCCCATCGACACATGATCTTCCCGATTCGCCGACGTCGGAATGCTGTCGACGCTCGCCGGGTGCGCCAACGTCTTGTTCTCCGACGCCAACGCCGCGGCGACGACCTGCGGGATCATGAAGCCGCTCTCGAGCCCCGGCTGGTGCGCCAGGAACGGCGGCAGGCCCGAGATGTCGGGATTCACCAAGTTCTCGATCCGCCGCTCGCTGATGTTGGCGAGCGTCGCGATCCCGATCGTCAGGAAGTCCATCGCTTGGCTCACCGGCTGGCCGTGGAAGTTGCCCGCCGACACCACGCCGCCGCGCGGAAAGACCAACGGGTTGTCGGTGACCGAGTTGGCCTCGGTGAGCAAGGTCGTATGCGCATACGACAGCGCATCTTTAGCCGCACCGTGCACCTGCGGGGCGCAGCGCATCGAGTAGGCGTCCTGCACCTTCGCGCAGTCCTTGTGGCTCAACAGGATCTGCGAGCCTTCGAGCAGCCGGCGCACGTTGGCAGCGGTGCGCTGCTGGCCGCGATGCGGACGCAACGCGTGCACGCTGGACGCAAAGGGCTTGGCCGACCCGCGCAGCGCCTCGATCGTGGTGGCACAAGCGATATCGGCGGCTTTGCTCACCTGCTGCGCGTGTGCCAGCGCGCGCAGTCCAATCGCCGTCATGATCTGCGTGCCATTGATGAGCGCCAGGCCTTCCTTGGCCGATAGCCGCAGCGGCGCGAGCTTGGCGCGCACCAGCGCCTGTTTGCCCGAGATGCGCTTGCCGTCGGCATCAAAGGCCGCGCCCTCGCCGAGCAGCAGCAGAGCCATGTGCGCCAGCGGCGCCAAGTCGCCAGACGCGCCGACGCTACCCTGGCTCGGGATCGACGGCGTGATGCCAAGGTTGTAGAGCTGCATCGCGAACTCCAGCAGCTCGAGCCGCACGCCGCTGAAGCCGCGCGCCAAGTTGTGGATGCGCAGTCCGAACGCCAAGCGACTCGTGGCCACCGGCAACAGATCCCCCACCCCGGTGGCGTGGCTGAGGATCAGGTTGCGCTGCAACTGCTCGGTCTGCTCCTTGGGGATGGAGACGTGCGCCAACTTGCCGAAGCCGGTGTTGACGCCGTAGACCGTGGCGCCAGAGTCGACGGCACGCTCGATCACGCGGCGCGACGCCAGCACGCGCGCGCGCACCGCGGGGCTGAGTCGAAGGCGCGTGTCCGCGTGTGCCAACGCACCCACGGTTTCGATGGACGCGAGGACGTCGCCAATGAGAAGGGGGCTCGGCACGGCGAGGGTTGTACCGGCGACCAGCGCCCGCACCGCTCACTGTTCTTGCCGTCAACGTCCTACGCGAACAGCGGCAGCGCCTCGACGTCATGCTGCAGCACGGGGCGCGGCGAGATCCCCAGGCGAGTGAGCAGCGCGGCGTAGACGGCGCGAAAGTCGACCCGGCTACGCACGTCGCCGTCGTCGAGATTCCCGAGGTCCGGGGCGTCGCCGTGCAGCCCGGCGCGCACGCCACCGCCGAGCACGAACACCGGCGCGGCGGCGCCGTGGTCGGTGCCGAGGCTGCCGTTCTCTTGCACGCGTCGACCAAACTCCGAGTGCACGCAGATCACCGTGCGATCGAGCCGACCATGCGCCGACAGGTCGGCCACCAACGCGCCCAGCGCCAGGTCGAGCTGACGCAGGAGCTGGCTGTGCGTCGGCAACTGCTGCGCGTGCGTGTCGAACCCGGAGAACGCCACGTGCAGCAAACGGGTACCGTGCCCGCTCACCAGCACGCGGCTCGCCAGCTGCAGCGCGTCGCCGAGGGCGCCGCCCGGAAACTCGGCGCGCGGCCGATAGGCAGCCAGCACCTGACGCAGTGACTCGGCGTCGGCGATGGCTCGGCCGGCAACGCCGCGCACAAACGCCTGCAGCTCGTCAGCATCCGCCCCCGCGAGCGCCGCGGCGTGCAACATGGCGGACTCGCTGCCAGCCCCGCCGCTGCCGTGCAGCGCGTAGTCTTCCATGCATTCGAGAACCGGCACCACCACGCGCTCGCCGCGCAGCGCGAGCGGCAGGCTGAGCGATCCGAGCGCCATCGCCGGAATCGGCGTGGCGTACGCCGCCACCAACGCGTCGGCCGCGCGCCCCAGCCAACCCGTGGCGCGCATGCGCACGGCGTCGGGCGTGACCGCCGCGGTGTGCCACACATCACGGCTGAAGAAGTGCGACCGATCGGGATTCGGATAGCCCACGCTGTGCACCGCCGCCGCGCGCCCGTCGCCGAAGGACGCCGCCAGCTGACGCAGCTCGGGGTGCAGCGCAAAGCCGTCGGCGACCCGATGCGCGCCTTGCCGCACGCTGCTCAGGTGCGGCCGCGTCCGCGCGTAGGTCGGATCATCGATCGGGATCAGGGTATTGAGGCCGTCGTTGCCGCCCTCCAACTCCAAGACCAGGAGGCACGCATCGTCGCCGTCGGCGGCAAAGCGCAGCCAAGGTGTTGCCAGCGGCAACGCCGCCGCACGCATGAGGTCACGACGCGACAGGCCAGACGACCACGAAGAAGAGGGAGCGTTCACAGCAGTTGAGCCTCCGGCAAACACGCGACGGCATGCAGGATCGCCGCCGCCGAGGAAGGAGCATCGCTGCGGCGCGCGACCTCGAGGATCGCGCGCTGCGACGCGGGCGATGCATCGCCATCCAAGAGAATCTCGATCGCGAGGGTCGCGCGCGCCGCCGGGGTCGCCGCGTCAGCCAGCACCGCCGTCGCACCGGGCCGCAGCTTGTAGCCGTCGCGTTCGCCGAACAAGGCCGCCGCGAAGTTGGCGCGCAGCAACCACGTCGCCGAGTTCAACCACGCTCGCTCGCGCGGCCAGCCCTCGACGCTCGGCGGCTCGAAGATGACCTGGCCGAGCTTGCTGGTGGCGCGCGCCAACGCGCTTGGCGCGGCGCGCGCGCCGACGCTGCGCACCAAGCCGACCACGAAGTCGAGCGGCGCCTTCACCTTGGAGCGGTAGCTGCGCGCCGAGAAGAACAGCTCGCTGCCGAGCAAGGTGCCTAGCGTGCGACCGACGTCGCGGTGCTGCCGGTCGTACTCGGCGGCCAGCGCCGTCACCTCCGCCGCCGTCGGCTCGGGATGCACGAACGCCTGCAACCACCGCCGCGCCAGGAACTGCATCGACTGCGGCAGCCGCGCCGCGAGCGCCACGACGTCCTCACCGCCGCGCACGCCCGGCACACCGAGCACGACCTTGTCGCCGGCATCGTGGTCTTGGCGCAGCAGCGCGAAGCGCTCGTGGCGTTCGCGCCAGCCAGTGAACGCGCGCGCCGCCTCCTGCACATCGCGCTCGCCGTACGCCCCGCGACCCAGCGCAAACAACTCGAACAGCTCGCGCGCGAAGTTCTCGTTGGGCCGTCCCTTGACGTTCCGGTCGGCGTCGAGCCAGCGCAACATCGCCGGGTCGCGGCTCACGGCCAACAACAAGTCGTCGAAGCGGCCGAGCCCTTGCGCGTCGAACAGCGCCAGTTGGCGCAGCATCAGGCGGGCGCTCTGCACCTTCTGCTGCCCGGTGGCGAAGTGGTCGTGCCAGAACATGGCGACGCGCTCGGCAAGCGGGCAGTCGTTCGAGACCGCACGCGCGAGTCGGTAGGCGCGCCCGCGTTCGATGTCGTCGCTCGCCAGCACATCAGCCAGCAGCGGGTCGAGGTCTTGCTCGGGGCGGCGCGTCGTCACTTGCTGCAACGCGAACTGCACGCCTCGCTCCACCCAGTCCTTGCGCGCGACGAGACTCGCGCCAAACCCGGCCCGGCGCGCCAAGTGCCCGGCCAGGCGCAGGTCGAACGGCCTTGCGACGCTCGCGATGAACGGGCGGAGCAGGTCGCTGCGGGACGGCTCGCTCATGGCGCCCGCCGCAGCGTGACGCTGAACGTGGTGGCCTGCGCCGCCGGCACCACGCCGATCCGCAGTTCCGCCGCCATCTCGATCGCAGCGATCAGTCCGCGCACGAATGCCTCGGCCTGGCGCGGGTTCTCGCCTTCGTCGAGCAACCGGCCCGCAACGAGCCCCGATTGATTGCGACGCAGGGCGGCGGCGATGGCCGGCCCGAACAGGCGGACCTCATCCCCGACCACCACGTCGGCCGTCGCTTGTTGCAGCGCCGCGTACACCTGCTTGGCGCACGCGGGCGTCGTCGCCAACACCGCGTGCCCCGCGCCGAACAAGAGCGTCGCCTCGATCTGTTCGTCGGTCGGCGGCTCGCCAACCCCTTGGAACGCGATGCCACGCATCACGTGCAAACGCAGACCATCTGCATCGAGCCGCTGGGCCAGGCGCGGTGGCAAGCGGCGCTGCGCGCGCTGCGCCGCCAAGATCGCCGACAACCGATAGAAGCCCTTGGTCAGAAGCTCGCGCGCGCGTTCGGTGTCGACCCGCACGACCAAGGCTACGCCAGGCAGCTCGACGCGCGGGCGTGGCGGCGCGTCGTCGTCGAGGTTCGCTGCGGCGGCGGCGACCACCACGAGTTCCGCCGGCTCCCCCACGCCGGAGAGCAGTTCGCCGACGAACGAGCCGCCGCCGATGATCAAGTCCAGGTTCGCAGCTTCGCCGCGCACTTGCGCCGCGACGGCTGGCGGCAGCAGCGCATCGAGGTTCGACAGGTAGCCGTGCAGGCTGCGGTCGAGGCGCACGACCGCCAACGCGTCGGACGGCACCATGATCGTCGGCCGCGGCGTCGCACCGCACGCCAACAGGTGGCGCTGTGGCTCGGCGGTCAGCGCCGTCGCGTCGAGTGCGCCGCGCACGCAGACTGCGTCGCCTTGCACGGTGACCTCGGCGTCGAGCCGGGTCGCGGTGTCGAGCGCGGCGACGAGCGGACCAACGAGCACGCGCGCGCCGGCATCCAGCGCTGCCCACAGCGACGAACCGCGGCGCTGACGAAACAAGGCAAGGTCGAGGAACAGGCGCAAGCCAGTTGAACTCGACGCTGGCTGCCGGCGACCATCGTGCTTGGCGGACATCCTTGGCCCATTCGCCATGCACTGCCGCCAACGCGTGAGCGACGCCGGGTCAGGGAACAAGGCACACCAGCCGTCGCGAAACTCGGCACCGATGTGCGGCACCAGATCGACGATCTCGCGCGCCGCTTCGACGTCGTGCAGGCGCGTCAGCAGGATCGGCAACGGGCGCCCGTCTGGGGGCAAGGCCAGCCCAAACACGACCTTGCTTGGCGCCAGTACGCGCAGTAGCCCATCGATGTCGTGGCCCGACTGCAGCTTCAGCGCGGCCGCCAAGGCGACCTCCGCCAGTACGGCGCGCGGCGGCAAGCGGCCAACGACGCGACGGAGCGCCGCGACGGTGCCCGGCAAGTCGTCGCACTCGATCAGCAGCGCGGTCTCGGCCGGCAGCCACGCCGCCAGGTCCCACGGCTGTGCGCTGCCAGCCCTGCTCTGCGCCGGCGACAGTGCGGCGACGCAGAGCACGAATGCAAGCTGGCGTAGACGAGTCGACATGCGCGAGGCGCGCAGTCTACTGCCGCTCGCGGCGCCGACGGTCAGAAGGCGGCAGGCCGCGACGGCAAGGCGACCATCAGCGCGCGGGGGGATCCTGCCGCGCAGGTTGCCGCCCGTCGCCACCCTTGCCCTTCGCCGCGCGTTGCAAGTCACGCACCTCCGCCACCAACTCAGGCAACCGCCCCAACCAACGCAACACCCGCATCCACTTCGGCTTGTCGAGCAGCGGGAATCCCATGTAGTCGCCCACTTCGTTGATGTCCTCGGTAATCACGGAGCCTCCCCCGATACGCACGTCGGCGCAGACCTTCAGGTGCCCAGCCGAGGTGGTATGGCCGCCGAGTTGGACTCGGTCACCCAGCGTCACGCTCCCGGCGAGCGCCGAGAGCCCGGCGATCACCACGTGCTCACCCAGCGAGCAGTTGTGCCCAATATGCACCAGGTTGTCGATCTTCGTACCGCGGCCGATGCGCGTCGCGCCGAGCGCCGCCCGGTCAACCGTGACGTTGCAGCCGATCTCGACGTCGTCTTCGACGTGCACCGTGCCGAGCTGCGGCCACTTCACCCAAGAGCCATCCTTGTCGCGCGCGTAGCCAAAGCCGTCACCGCCGATCACCGACCCCGAGTGCAGCTCCACGCGATCGCCAAGCGTGACCCCTGGATAGAGGACAACGCGCGGATGCAACAAGCAGTTGCGTCCCACCCGGCAGTCCTGGCCCACCACCGTGCCGGCGCCCACCACGGTGCCAGCCCCAACGTGCGCGCCCTTGGCGACGACGGCGCACGCCTCGATCCGCACCGGGGCTTCGAGCACCGCGGTTGGATGCACAGCCGCAACGGCATCGACGAAGTGTTCGGTCGCGCGCGGCGGCGGATGAAAGCGGCCTGCGACGCGCGCGAACGCAACGTCGACGCTTCCAACCAGCACCTGCACGGCAGACGTCTCGATCAGCGCATCGACCAGCAACGCGCCGATGCGCGAGCGCTGCGCGTCTTCGGTGAGCTTCTTGTCGCGCAGGAAGCCGATGCGATCCACGCCGGCGTAGCGCAGGTCACCGACACCGACGATCGGGCGCTCGGCGTCACCGTGCACGGTGCCGCCCACCAGCCTGGCCAACGAGCCGACGGTTTCGCTCATGGCGGAGGATTATGCATGCGACGCACGGCAGCCGCCGCATCCGCGCGCTCGGTTTCGCTGCCTTCGGGGTCGTAGGTGATGCGCCCAGCCGCGGTGCGGGTCAACGCGGTCGCCGCCCCCTGGCGGACCAGCAACGATGCGTCGGTCAGCAGGCGGGCGAGCAACTCGCGCGCAGCAGCGTCACCGCGGCCGCCGAGTCGTGCGGCAAGCGCGTGCCGCGAGGCGGGTGGTCCAGCCAAGATCCCATCGAGGGCGGCGATCGCCGACAGGTCGCGCCGCCACAGGGGCAAGACCTCGGCGGCCAGGTCGCCGTTCCGCGCGGCGACCGCTTCGGCCAGTTCGCTGAACAGCCAGGGATCGAGCACCGGCAACAGCTCGCCGTTCCCCTCCCCGGTGCGGGCACGGGAGCGGGCGAGCGCGCACAAGCAGCGACCCACACGGGCCGGAAACGTGCAGCGCAGCGCCGCGGCGCGCGCGCCGTC
>JANPER010000020.1:0-10871 GCA_031423015.1 Planctomycetota bacterium
GGGTGTGGATCTTGCATTGAGCGGATTCCAGGTTTTCATGCGGCGCGCATCCTGACCGAGGTCCTCTGAGTTGCGAGGAGGGCTGCCATGGCTGCGTCCCAGCGATCGCTGAGAGCAAGGGCGCGGAGGTGGACGACGTGATTGCCGGTCTCGGTGTGCCATCGGGATCCGCAGCGCTTCATGCGTACACCGATGAGGGTTTTGCAGGTGGCCTCGACGTTGCCGCTGCCGATGGGCAGCCCCTTCCAGATGGCGCCGGCGTAGTTCATGCGCTCGGCATGATTCTGGAGGTAGGTGATGGCGTCGTGCACCGGGCACTCTCCATCGGCGACGATGGTCTCGCAGCCCGACGCCACGATCTCGCTACGGATGCTGTCCGCAGCGTCCTTGCGTTGGCGGAGCAGTTGCCGCCAGCGCCAGACCATGGCCTTTGCTGTCGCGGCGTCGGGGCACATCACCTTCGCAGCAGCAGCGAGCTTCTCGATTGCGTGCCAGAAGTCGATGCAGCGGTGCACGGGGCCAAAGACGCTCGCGGGGAGATTGGACTCGAGCAGGTTCCACATCTCGGGAGCGCCGTCGGCCAGAAGGGCGATCTTCAGGTCGGGTCGCTTCTCCTTCAGGTGCAGCACGTCGTTGGCCAGCGTGTTGCACAACAACTGCGGATCGCAGTTCGGCATCTGGCCATAACGCAGGGTGTGCAAGGCCCGCCCTTCGCCATCGTGCACGGTGACCGTGGCGCAGTAGGCCATGCGGTAATTGCGGGCCACGGAGCGCTTGGGCGCGTTCTTGCGCGGTCGGCCTTTTGGCCGCGGCACGACTTCTTCCATCGGCACACTGGTTCGATCGAGCGACACGCTGATCGAGGCGGCCTCGGCCGGGCTCTCGAAGTCCTGGGTCAACTTGTCCTCGATGTTCGCTCGGTGTTCGAGCCAGAGCGCGCCGATCAGGTGTGGCACACGCTCGAAACTGGCTCTGGAGTAGGGCAGCCGACAGCTTTGTTGCGCAGCTTGCTGAGCATCGCGCGAGGTGCCCAACTGGTGGTAGTGCGCCATGGCCTGCGCCGTGTGCGGCAGCCAGCCGTCGCCGACAACGCCGGCGCGCAGGCTGAGCACGTCGGTGACCTTGCCATTGCGCTCCCCAACCTTGCGGTAGAGGCCACGACGGACCTCCACAGGGCCGGTCATCGTGAAGTAGGTGCCGTTGCCTTCGGCAACGCGGACGTAGGCTTGGCCGCGCACTTCGATTTCCCTGCGGTCGATCGCCAAGGCTTCGAGCGTGCACTGGTGCGCTGCACTCTCGATCGCGGCCACCTGCTCCGCGTAGGCGCACTCGACGGCTGCGTAATCGACCGCTCGGCCGTTGTCGCGCAGGCCATTGGCCTGCTGCTTGACGGCGCCGATGAGCTTCTGGATCGGTGGCGCGAGGTGCTTGAGGTTCGACGGGATCACGAGGACGATGCCGGTGGCTGCAGAAACTGCGGCTTCGCCTCTCACTGGATCTTGGTTTCGCATCCAGCATCCGGTAGTGAGAGGCGAGTTTTTGTACAAGTCCAATATTTACAATATGTTGTGACCTTTCATCGACTCAGCCACAAGCGGGCGTCGGAAACCGCAGGCGATGCTCAGGGGGAGATCCAGACCCCAGCATGACCTTCGAGCAAGATGAAAGGAGCAAGGTGGGTGTCCGGGGCTGGTGCCGAGTTGCGGCCCGGGCGCCATGATTGGGTCCGCGGTCACGAATCCGCACCATGCCCGATCACAGCACCACGTCACAGCCAGCGGCCGACCACGCAGCGGGGACGCCCACCGGCACCAGCGCGATCGTCTGGCGCGTGGCGTTGGCGCTGTTGGTCATTTGCCTGGTTGGCGTGATGGTGCGCACCGCGTGGTTGTGCGACGACAGCTACATCACGCTGCGGGTCGTCGAGAACTGCGCCAACGGCTTGGGTCTGCGTTGGAACGCCGCCGACCGCGTCCTGATCAACGCACATCCACTGTGGATGCTGCTGTTGTCGGCCTTGCGCCCGCTGACCGGCGAGGTCTACTTCACCACGATCTTTGCCAGCATGGCGCTGTCGCTCCTGGCTGTTGTGCTGGTCGCGCGCACCGCTACGACAGCGAGCGCCGCGACGGTCGGAGTCGCCATCTTGCTGTCCAGTCGCGCGTTCGTCGACTTCACTACGGGTGGCCTGGAGAACCCGCTCGCGTTCCTGCTGCTGGCGCTGTTCGTGGGCACGTTCTCGCGGAGAGCAGCGGGCCTGCGCCGACTCGCCGTACTGAGCTTGGTGGCCAGCCTGGCACTCACTACCCGTCACGATCTGGTGCTGCTGATCGGCCCGGCTCTCGTGCTCGCATGGTGGCGACAACGCAGCCTGGTGGCTGTCGCGGTCGTCGCGGCTGGGATGCTGCCGTTGCTCGGCTGGTTGGTGTTTGCCACGATCTACTACGGCACGCCACTGCCGATCATCAGCCACGCCAAGTTGTTCGCCACCGGCGTGCCGGTGCGGGACTCGCTGCAGCAAGGCTGGAACTACTTGATCGTGCACTGGGATCACGACCGCATCACCATCGGCGCCCTCGTCGCGGGAATCCTCGCGGCGCTTTTTGGTCGCCGCAGCCTCGGCGACGGACCGCCGTGGGCCGCGCTGGCCGTCGGCATGCTCCTGCACCTGGCCTATGTCCTACGTATCGGCGGCGACTTCATGCTGGGGCGATTCGTGGCGTCACCGATGCTCGTAGCGGTCTTGGTCATGGTGCGCTGGCGAGTGCTGGCGCGCACGGGCCCGGCGCTGGCCGCTACGGTGGTCGCCGTCGGCGTGGGCTTGTGGTCGCCGAGGCCAACTCTCGCGAACGGCCCGAACTATCGTGGCCAGGGGCTCCTCGACCACGGCATCTCCGACACGCGTGACTACTACTACGCCGAGTTCGGTCTGCTGTCGCCGAAGCGATCGCCCCCTATCCCCAACGCCTTGACCGATGCGCTGCGCACGGTTGGCCACGGGACCACGGAGGTCTTGATCTTGCACGTTGCTGGGTGGCCTAGTTTCAACTTCGGCCCCGCGATCCACGTGGTCGACATGTTGCTTTGCGACCCGTTGATCGCTCGCCTCCCGACCGTCCAACGCCACGGCTGGCGCATCAGCCATCTCAAACGCTACGTCCCCACCGGCTACCTCGAGACGCTCGCGACGGGCAAGAACAAGATTCGGCACTCGGGTCTCGCCGAGTACTACGACCGGCTGTGCCTGCTGACGCGAGCCGACTTGGCGGCGCCCGGACGTTGGGCAGCGATCTGGGATTTCGCGCGCGGTCGCTACGACCACATCATCCGCGCCTACATCGAAGAGGAGTACTTCGCCCCGCCGCCGCAACGCGTCGCGCTCGCGACGATGGCCGAGACTTCCGAGCACACGCCATGGCATGCCGAGCGCAACATCGGTGTCTACGAAGGCGGGGTCGAAGTCGATCTCGGTAGCGTCCAGCACGCCACCGAAGTCGCGATCAGCCTGCACAGCCAAGGGCACTACGAGATCTCGTTCCTTCGTCAAGGCCAAGTGGTGGCGACGGCGACGGTCGTGACTCGCAGTGCCCCTCGCCAGGGCCTGGAGACCTACGCGCTGGCTACGCCGGCTGCGGCGCGCGTCGGCGGGTTTGACGCGCTGCTGGTGACGTGCGACTTCGGCAAGAGCGCCGACTACGTGGCGGCAATGGGGCAGGTGCGCCTGCGGCCTTAGCCACTACGCGTTGCTTCCCCCATTGCCGGTGTCCCGCTGCCGCACCTACAGGTTGACTGGCAGGAGCACGCGATCGATCGAGTGCAACCGGCCGTTGCAGGCGCGCACGTTGATCGGCCAGGTCAGGAGTGGAGCGCGCAGGTCGGGGTCGTTGTCGCGCAGCACGAAGAAGAACGGACGGATCGTGCCGCCTTGCAGGGTCGGGATCTCGCGCGCGAACAGCACCTCGAACGGGTTCAGGTCACGTGGCGCGACGTGGTAGAGCAGAACGGTGCGCAACACCGGGATCGGGTTGCCGTTGCCGATCCGAGTCAACGCGGCCACGATCGCATTGAAGGCGCCTTCTTTGTCGGAACCCGCGTAGCCGAGATCGCTGGCGAGGCGGATGAAGGCCAGATCGGTGGGCGCGAACAGCGTGAGGCTGTCCTCGCAGTTGTTGAGCGCGTCGGCGAGGCCCGGCACCGCTTGCACTGCGCGTAGGAGGATGTCCTAGTCGCGCGAGTTGCGATCGAACTGACCACCGCTGGCGGCCACGATTTCGGTGAGGGTGCGCGTTTGAGCCGTGACCGGGGTGCTGAGCCCGAACGCGAGCGTGAGGAGAGCGAGAGAAGTGAGGAGTTTCATGGTTTGATCCTGATGCGAGTGCGAGGCTTACCTCGTGGTTGAGCCTTCGCCACCGTGGTGGGCCTGGATGCATGCGCGCCAGTTTCCCGACGGCGCGGATGCGGTGGCGCCGGGAGGATCGCGACCGCGCGGCGTTCGACGACGAATGCCTGGCATGCGACACACGTTGATCGCGGGTCTATCGACCTCAGCTCTGCAGGAGCGTGTCCTTCCGGTGAGGGTGTGCAGCCGCGAGATTCTGCATCGAAACGCCGCCGTGTGATCGCGGTTGAGGTCCGCAGGGCGTCGCCAGCCGATCAGCCTGTCGTGATCTCGGCAGCGGCAGCAGCACGCGCACCCAACGCCGCGTGGTAGTTCCACGGCATCCATGCCGTCGGGTCGCGCGCGATCTCAACCGCGTGGCGCTGCAGCGCGGTGAGGTAGTCGAAGGGGTTGGCGCCACACAGCTCGGCCACCGACAGAGACTCGATCCGCAGAATCCTCACACACCTCGGTCTGCCAACAGACCCACCTCCGCATGCCTCGGCCAGACCTCCACCCATCCAGCCGCTTCCGTTCGCGTGATGCGCGCGCCGGCGTCGACAGCCCTGCCTCCAGTCGAGATCCATGTCGTCGCCACACCGACCCGTGCCCAGACTCTGCCCGCCATCAGAGACTCGAGCAACTTCGCCTCGCTCCATCACCACTCTGGGCCGTGGTCTCACCTCCTCCACCCGCGCTTACCCGCGCTGACGACTCGGGGCGCTGCCGCGCCGCACGAACACGCAGCTTGAGCTACCTATCGCTCCCCGGGCTCGCCCTCCCCTGGGCTTGATCTGAACTCGACCGCGTCGGTTACGCGCCCCGCACGCTCCTCGCATCGCGGCAGGGGTGGACTCCGTCCCCATCGCCGAAACCAGCAAGAACGACCCCTTCCTCGTCCTCTGTCCTCGCCATCTACACAGTCGGACCGCGACCCGAACGACCACCACTCCCCCGCTAGGTCCCTAACACGCAGCTTGTTCTGCCTATTGCTGCAGCAGCGCCTTCCGCTCCGCCTCCGTGGGCTGCGACTTGCGGCTCTTCGGCGGCATCTGCCCGAGGTAGGTCTGCTCCTGCATTCGGTTCAGCAAAGCCAGCCGTTCGGCGAGCACCATCGCTCCCAGCTTGTCAAATCGCACATCGCCTTTCTGGCTGTCCTCGCCGTGGCAGGAGGAGCAGTGGTTATCGAGGATCTGCTCCGCCGCCGGTACGATGCGGAACGCGCTCTGCGGCTGCGCGCGCGGTGCGGCCGGCCCTGAAATCATCCCAGCAAAGGAAATGAGGACGGCGGCCCGGCTCTTCATCGGCGCGGCATGAGCGTGAACTCCTTCACCGTCACTCCGCGGCTGCCTTGCGGGACAGCCACAGTGAGGACGTTGCGACCTTGCGTGAGCGTGATTTCGACGGGCTTCGTTTCCTGCCAGAGGCCGACGGTGAAAGGCAGCGCGGTTTCCACCGTTTGCTTAGCGTCGTTGGCGGTGAGCTGGAATGTTTGGCCGTCGCTGAATGTCGCGACGCGAACAGTGAGCGCGTATTTGCCGGCTTGCGGGGCCTCGAATTCATACTGCGCGGTGAAGCCACCTTTGCAGTGCATCTGCTGGCCGCTGCCGAAGCTCTTCATCGTCACAAACGACCCTGCGGGTTTGCTGTGGGCGACGGCGGGGATGGTGATGATGCCAACGGTGACGACCGCTTCTTGGTCGGCATCGGTCGCGGCGACGCGCTCCAGCTCTTCCTTCTTCTCGTTGGCGTCGGCGAGTTCCTGTCCCAGCGGGCCGAGCGTGACGGCCTTCCCCGCGAGCAGCACGGATTGGTAATGCCCGACGCTGCTCCAAAAGCCGCCGGCAATTTGCTTGCGGTCGTTGTAAGCCTGCTCGCCGAGCGTGCGGCTGACCCACTGCGCGCGCAGCACTTTCAGGAACTCCGGCCCGTGCGCGCGGGCTTGCGTCTCCAGCAAAAAGTCCGCGCCACTGCGGGGTGCGTCGTCCTTGTCCCACCAGCTCGCGTTGAAGCCCGCGCCGAGATTCACCACCCAGCCCTTCGGCGTCCAGTGGCTCGCGGCGGCGTGCTTGTGCTGCGTGACGCCCCACACCGGGATGCCGAAACTTCGCAGAATGAAGCGCCCGAAAAACGCGCGCCGTCCGCACACGCCGCCGTTGAGCGGGATGTTTTGGTAGTTGTGCAAAGTCGGGAGGTCTTTGCTGACGTTTTGCGAGCCGTAGCTCACGTCGGTCTTCACCGCGGAGACGTAGCGCCAGCCGTAGTCGGCGGTGGCGATGTGGTCGGGCCGGTAAGCGCGGAGCATCTCGCGGCCCCACGACAGGATTTCGTCCGGCGCGTCGCACTCGACGACCATGCGGTATTCCCACGAGGAGAAGTCCGCGAACGCCGCGTCCAGCTCCCCGCCGAGAAATGCCTTTTCATAATGCTGGTAGCGCTTCACCGGGTCCACGGTCGCTGGAGCGCCGGTCTGGTTCTGCGCGTTTGATTGCGCAATGGGCACGGCGTGTTCGAGCGCGGTGGCGAGCGCGAGCCGTTGCAAAGCGCCATCGCGCGCCTTCGCGCTGGCCTGCTGGATGGCCGCGTAAATCTCCATCGCGCGGCCATACTTCCCGCCGTTCGCGCCGCCCGCGATGAGCATGTCGCGCATCAGCTTGTCGTCGCCGAGCAGCCTCTCCACGAGCGCGCGCTGCGCTGCGCCCTGCTGTGCAAACCCCGCCAACCCATGCGGCGTCGCTTCGGACAAAACAATGCAGCGCACGAGTCTTGCGTCCAGCTTGTTGTTCGCGAGCGCGGCATCCACGTCAGCGAGCAGCAATTTTGCGGCGAGCATTTCCTCCGCGCTCGCCTTCGCCAGCGCGGCCTTCGCCGCGTCGTTCGCCTGCGTGAGTCGCGGCTCATCGGCCTTCGCTTTGTCCAGCGCGGCCTGACGCTCCGCCAGAGCCTTCAATCCCGCCTCTCTATCCGCCTGCCACTTCGCGACGTCTTTGTTCGCCGCATCGCGCTGGGCATCCGTCGTCGCTCTTTTTAGCGCCGCCTCCGCCGCTGCGATGCCCTTCGCCGCGCCGCCCAGCCATTTCCCCTTCGCGTGCTCCACGAGCGCCTTCGCCGTGGTGATGCCACCGAACGCCTTCGCCGCGTCGTCGGCTTCTTTCTGTGCAGCTTTGGTCGACGCGCGCGCCTTTTCCAGCGCGCTGCGCTTCTGCTCCGCGACTGCCGGCAGCCCGTTCGCAATCTCCGCCTTCAGCGCGGTGAGCGTCGCGGCAAACTTCGCATCAAGTTCTTTGCCAGAGGCGGTGAGTGAAATTGCCGGCGCCGCCTGCTTCGGAGCCGCGACGGCGGGCAGAGCAGCAGCGAGGGCCAGCAATGCCGCCAGCTTGAAGCTGCGAGTTATCTTCCGGTTTTGGTGCGTCATGGCAAGCTGCTATTTTTTCGTTTTGAGCATATCCACCATCGCCTGCCCCATGGCTTCGCCGACATCCATATAAACCTCCGCTTTGCCGCCGTAGTGGCCGTTGCCGCTGCCGCCCTGTGCCATCGGATTGGTGTAAATGGTGGCCACGTTTCCTTTGAATTCTGGATGTTTGCCGCTGCTGCCGTCCACGGCGAGATGGGCGTCGAGAACCATGCCGCCATTACCGCCGCCGACTTTTGCGGATTCGCCCATCGTGGCGAGCACGAAGGGCGCAGCGGGCGCATTGAATTCCTTGCGCACCGACTTGATAAAATGCACGAGGTTTTGCTCGTAGCGGGCGGCGTGGCCGGGGTTGCCGGCGTCTTTTTCGCCCTGCCAGAAAAAGAACCCCGCGACTTCATAGCCCTTCGCGCCGGGGTAATGTTTATCGAGTTCGGTGAGCACGGTCTTCGCGTAGGAAAGATCGTCGTCCCACTGCTTGCCGGCATACCAGTCAATGGGCTTCCCGGTCTTGTCCACCCACGGCCCGGGCTCGGTCTTGAGGCCGAGCGCCTTGTCCATTTCCCATGAGTCGGGCCGCTCTTTGTAGCCGGCATAGACCATCGGCTTTTCCACGCCCGCCTTGTCTTTGAGGGCAAACTCATACCGCTCGCTGCCCGGCGGCAGGAGGTCCCAGCCGAGGCTGCGATTGCCGATGCAGCTTTTCAAAATGAGCACGGGAGCCTCGACGGCGTTGCCCAGCGGCGCGGTGATGCCGAACTCCGGCCCGATGGTCTTGCACGTTTTGACGGTCATCCACTCGTTGTTGAGCCGCTGCATCCCGCCGCCGCGCCCGGACATCACGCGCGCAAAGCGCACGTCCTTCCGCTCCAGCCACGCGCCCGTGTCATCCACGAGGTAGGGATACTTTTTCTTTTCCTTCACCGCGAACTCCAGCGAGCCGTCCGGCCCGGTGACTTTGCCGAGACCGACCATGTTCGACTGGCCCATTAGAATGAACACATGTACCGGCTTTGCCATGTCGGCGGGCTTGTCGTCGGGGCGTTTGATTTCCGGCTGTGCAGCGAAGGGTTTGTCCTGCGCGAACGAGACTCCGGCGAGGCTCGCTGCTGTGATCAAGGTGATGGCGGCGGAAATAAGAGCGCGTGTGTTCATGGTAGTCATGATGTGACGGTGGCAGCTCCCGATGTGGGGAAGACCCATTTTCCATCGACAGCAGGATAGGTGATTCAAGCTGCGTTTCCTACCGCTCGCGCTATCGGGTCACGGGCGTGCTGCGCGCGCGTGTGGGTGGAGGCACGGCCGTCAGCGTGCAGCGGTCGGACGAAGTTGCCGTTGTGCAGGAGTCGAAACGGAGAGCGACCACGGCGCGAACACGTCGAGCTGGGCCGGTGATCGAGAGGTCAGGACCAGGGCAGGGCGATGGCGGGTGGTGGCCGGGCCGGAGCGACGGCGGGCGGGTCGGCCGGCAGACCGAGGTGGAGGAGGATCCTGCGGATGGGGACCGGGTCGAAGATGGCGGCGAGGAGGCGCCGGAGACCACCGCATTCGACCTGCTGCAACGTCGATTGGCGCACGTAGAGATAGGCGTTTCGTTCGAGATGAGCAGATGTGACCTTGCCGTGGACGGGCAGCTTCATGCGTGTACCTCCTCGAGAGCCGAGCGAGAGCCGAGCCAACCATGGACGCCAGCATCTGTGTGATCTCGGCGCAATCATTGCCGGCGGGTAGACAGTGCTGCTGTGTCGACGGGCGCACAGATGGGGTCTGGGCTTCTGCGACGACCTCGCTCATCCACGACGCCATCCCTTGGCGTAAGAACAGCACCAGCCCCTGTGCGCCGTCGAGCTGTCGAGCACCGAGATCGAATGCGCGGGCACGCAAGCACTCGTAGCGATCGGCCCAGGACGACCCGGCGGCGGGCGGCGACGATGGCGGCACACTGGTCATCGACGCAGTACTCATCCGCCCCTTTTTTCGCGCCGTGAAAGCGCGCGCCGAACGCTGCTGGCGTGCACCTCCATCCCAAAACGTCGGCGCACCCGGTCTGCAAGCTCTTCGCCCAACAGCGCACTGTTCTCCTGTAGCTGCGCCTCGACGAAGTCGAGAATCTCGTCGGACAGCTTGTGTCCGCCGCGGGGACCTCGCTTCTTCGGCAACAGACCAACGAGCCCCTTCTCGGCGAAGTCGTCCAGAGCCTTGTAGTAGGTCGGCCGCGAGTAGCCGAAGTGGACGACGACTTCCGACACCACACGCCCGTCCTTGCTGACCGCACGCAGCATCTCGTAGCGAAGCTGCACGAGGTCCCTGGGGTCGAAGAACGGGCTGTCGCGGAACAGCGGTTCTTCGACGCTGTCCGGGCGCGTGTTGAGGGCGCCCTGCTTCCTCAGGACTTCGGCCTTGGCGTCGTGTCGCTTGCGTTTTGGCATCGAGACCTCGCTGGGACGTGTTGCCTCTGTATGTAAGCTCCATTATGCACATCATGATCCAGGAGACAAGCATCGCATCGATCGGAATCTGAAAATTCGCGATGCTCCATGGCACGATTGTGCCATTCCCGGCATTGCACGCGGGATCCCCCGTGCATCTTTGTCTTGACACCACGTGCAACATTCCCTTGACGCTCATCGCGGGCCTCCTAGCGTGACATCCGCCACCAGCTCGACGAGCCGCAGCAGATCATCCACTCGGAAAGACGATCGTGAATCCGATGCGACCAGGAACGGATCGGGCGACGAGAGGTCCGTCCAACACGCCAGCATCCATGTTCTGCGGCCGTCCACCCCCGCCAACAACACTCGCTTCCCGCTGCCTATGTTGCGGTGATCAAGGATCTCAACCTCTCGGCCCGACCATGGATGGAACGGGTGCGTGATTCGAGCCGAATCAACCGCACCGGATGCATGAGGTGCAGTTCCCACTGGTTTCCGATGGCTCCTCGCATGTCGTGATGGACCCGCTCACGCTCATCGAGCGACTCGCCGCACTCGTGCCGCGACCACTGATTCGACTCGTCACCTACCACGGGATGTTCGCGCCAGCGGCACCGCTGCGTGATCGCGTGGTGCCGCCGCCGCC
>JANPER010000021.1:0-34924 GCA_031423015.1 Planctomycetota bacterium
GTGAGCTTAAAGCGCCCCGCCATCGCCGCCGGGCCCCCAACGGGCGCCGTGGTGGGGGTGGCCGGGTGTCGCGGCCGGCGTGGGGGAGGGTCCGCCGCCCCCACCAGCAAGGAACTCAGAGCGTGAGCAATTGGTGCTCACGCTCTGAGTCGTTCCAGCAGCTCCTGGCTCGTGAACTGGCGCGCGCGCCGTGGTTCTTGCTGTCGTTGGTGCTGCACGCGGTGATCCTCTTGCTCCTCAGCTGGCTCATCGGGGCCCCTCCACCCAGGCAAGGCGGCACGGCGTCGGCGCAGATCGTGCTGGCCGACGCCGACGCCGACATCCAACTGGAGGCCGCACCGGATGAGGTCGTGGAGGTCGAGACCAACGACATGTCGGAGGCCACCACCGAGCCAGAGACGCAGGCGCGTTACCTCCCCGAGCCCGAGACCGAGACCGCCTTCGAGCGCGAAGCCTTCACCGAAGGGTTGGATCTCATCGGTCTATCGACGGTGCGCGGCAGCAAAGGCAAGTCGGGCGGCGGCGCCGAGGACATCTTTGGCTTGGGCAGCGACGCGCTGCGCAGGGGCTCGCTGCGCGGCACGGTAGCGAAACTGCGCAACAGCGGCCTCGAGATCGTCTTCGTGTTCGACAGCACCGGGTCCATGGACCGAGTCCTCGACGGCGCCAAGCGGCGGATCTTTCGCATGGTCGAGGTGCTGCACACGTTGGTGCCGCTCGCTCGCATCGGCATCGTCACCTACCGCGACCAAGGCAAGGCCGAAGACTACGTCACGCGCAGCGTGGCAGTGACCCACGACGTGTATCGCGTAATGAACTTCATGCACACCATTGCGGCTGGCGGCGGCGGCGACACCGAGGAGGCCGTGCTCGAAGGGCTCAAGGTCGCCACCACACAACGCTGGCAGCCTGACTCGCGGCGGGTGGTCGTGGTGATTGGCGACGCTGCGCCGCACAAGAGCGACGAGGCGGGTTTGCGCAACGTGGTGCAGGCTTTCACGCGCACGCACGCGTTCGTACACACGATCGCCACCCCCGACACCGCACGCACCAACCGGGCAAACCCCGAGACCCAACGCACGTTCCAGAACATCGCGCGCGACGGCAAGGGGCAGTACTCGGTTCTCGAGGCCGAGGACGCCGTCTTGCAACAGGTGTTGAGTTTGGCGTTTGGCAGCGACAGCCGCCGCGACCTCGATGAGGTGTACGCGCTGGTCGAGAAGCAGGCTCGGCGGACCGATGTCGCGGCACTCGATGTCGTGCAGCGTGGCGATCTCGGCGCGATCGACCGGGCGCTGCGTCGCGAACCAGTGGACGACGAGGTCGTCAAGGCCGCGATCATGATGCGCAATCCGAGCGTCACGAACTTCCTGGTGGAGAAGCTCGGCGACCAATCGTTCCCGCCACACGGCCGGCAAGCGTGCGCGTTCGCGGTGATGCAGATCCTGGAGCTGCGACGGCCCGCGCTCGATCCGGAGGCCGATGTCGCCCTGCGCCCACGCGAAGTCGAGGCGCTCTTGCGACGCGCGGCGCGCTGACCGCGGGTCACACCGCAGCCCGACGCTTGTGTTGATCCGTGTCGGCCAGCACGTGCAGGCTCATGACCGCCCAGATCAGCGCGCAGCTCGGGAACAGCCACAGGTGCCAGGCCCCGAGGTGGGCGTGTTCCTTGCCCTGCGCCAGCATGCTGCCCCAGGACGGCAAGCGCAGCCCGGGACCGAGTCCCAGGAATGACAAGCTCGACTCCACCACCATCGCGCCGGCGGCGGCAAAGGCCGCGACGACGAAGATCGCGCCCTTCACCTGCGGCAGCATGTGCCGGGCAATGATGCGCAACGGTCCGATGCCGAGGTTCTTGGCGGCGAGAACGAACTCGCGCTCGCGCAGCGACAAGAACTCGCCGCGCACGACGCGTGCGAATTGCGTCCACTGCACGACACCCAGCACCAACACCAGCGACAGCGGCGATCCGCCGAGCAGCGCCACGACACTGAGCGCGAGGAACAAGGCGGGGAAGCACAAGAAGATCTCGATGACACGCAGGATGAGCGCGTCGACCCACGTGAACGCGCAGTAGCCAGCCAGCGCGCCGAGCGGCACGCCGATGCCGCACGCCAGCAACACGGAACCGAGCGCGATGATCACCGACGTGGCCGCCGCGTGCACCAGCCGCGCCAGCACGTCGCGTCCGGTGTCGTCGGTGCCCAACGGATGACGCACGCTGGGCCGCGCGGTGATCTCCGCGGTGACCTCGTTGGGTCCAAGAGGCCACAGGGGCATCAAAGCCCATTCGCCCGCGCTGGCATCCGCGCTCGCCCACCAGTCCTTCCAGGTGTTGCCGGCTGGCGGCGCTGGCGCTACGCCACGCCACGCAGCGAGCGCCGGCAGGCGCCAACCGGCACGCGTCTTCGCGACCAGCGGCACGTCGTTGCTCAGCAGCGGCGCCATCAAGCCGACGACGAACAGCAGCGCAAGTGACCAGCCAGCGACGCGGCGCGCGCTCACGCGGTGTTCCCCGAGCTGATGCGCGGATCGAGCGCGCGGTGCAGAACGTCGGAGACGACCAAGCCAAGCAGCGTGGCCACGCTCACCAGCATGGTCATCGCCATCACCATCGGCACCTCGCGCGCAAACACCGCGCGACATGACAAGTCGCCCAAGCCCGGCACCGAGAAGATGCGCTCGACAATGACCGAGCCCGACACCAACATCGGCATCAACGTGCCTGCCGCCGTGGCGAGCGGCGCCAGGCCGTTGCGCACGATCCGGCGCTTGATGACGTCTTCTTCCATGCCGAGGCCCCGCAGCGCGCGCACGAAGTCGGCGCCCGCGGCGCGCGCCACCGACTCGCGCAGCTGACGCGTGAGCCAAACCGCCGGGCCCACGGCGAGCGTGAGCACCGGCAGCACCAGGTGCGCCAGGAGGTCGAGCGCTTGCGCCACCGGCGACCAGGTCTCGGCACCGAGCGAGCGAAGACCCGTCGTCGGCAACAGCATCGGACCGAACCCACCGCCCACCAGCAGCACGAGCAGCGTGCCCAACAGGAACTGTGGCACCGCCCACAAAGCCACGAGCAGCGTGTCCACCGTGCTCGCCACCATGCCATGGCGCAGGCCGAGCCAAGTGCCCAGCGGCAGCGCGATCGACACGGCGAGCACGAGAGACAAGAACGCCAGCAAGAGGGTGACCGGCAGCGCGGAACGAATGCGCGCCGCGAACTCGGCGGGGTCGTCGCTCGCCGCCGCGAAGTCGAGCTGCGCCGCATGACCAAGCCAACGCACGTAGCGTTCACCGAACGAGTACTCGATACCCGACACCGGATCGACTTGGCCAAAGCGCACGCGCAAGCTGCGCAGCGTGGCAGCGCGCGCCTGCGCCGTCTCCGCCGACTCGGTGCCCTCGAGCGCGAGCAACGCGTGGTCGGCCGGCGCCAGGTCGACCATGGCGAACGTCACCAACGAGATGCCGAGCAGCGCCGAGAGCGCGCACAGAACTCGCTTCAGCAAGAAGGTGACGGACACCACGAGGTCATCTCCCAGTGATCACCGCCAAGGCCGCCAGGCGCACGTCTTCCCACGCCGCTTGCCAGTTCTTGCCCTTGTGCCACTCGAGCGTGAGGATCGGCAGGCCGAGGTCACCGCCGACCCACGAGCCCAAGGATCCTGGCGTCGGATTGAAGGCGCGCGACTCCACCAACGGATAGCCGCTGAGCGAAGCGAACAACTGCGCCAGCTCGCGCGCCGGTCCGTCGAAGTTGATGAAGTGGCGATCGTGCCAGCTGTGACACACGAACACGAGATCGGGGCGCAACGACAGAATGAGGTCGTGCAACACCTTCGCCTCGGGCTCGCACAGCGGCGCCGAGCCACGCTCGGCACTCGGCGTGAAGTTGCGTGACGGGAAGTTGCGGTTGAGGTCGATGCCGTTGGCGTTGCCGCGTTTGTCGGCAGCGCGGCCATCGGGATTGAGATCCTCGACGATGGTCAGCGTCACGCGATCGGCCAGCTCGGCGGCCAAGAAGTCCGCGGGCACCGACGCGGTGGCGATCGAGCCCTCCGGCTCGTTACCGTGAATGCCACCGATCCACAGCACCTTGCGCGGCCCCGATCCCACCGTGCGCGCCCGGATCGAACGCCCCTCGACGGAGCGCCCGAGTTCACGCCACGCCGACACCGAGGGCCGCGTCACGGCCACCGTCGCCTCGCGCGGCATGGTTCGGATCGGCGGCTCGGTCAACAGCGGCGCACAGGCCGCGAGAAGCAAGATCGGTACGAGGCGCAACACCGGCGCGAATGTAGCCGCGATGCGTTCCCCGACCATCGGTCTTCGGCGCGCGCGTGGTTAGGCTCGGGCAAACCCCGGGATGCCAAACCGCAACGGGTCATCAGGGTCGAACACGAATTGCTGAAAGCCGGTGAGGAACGCGGCCCCCTCGATCTCGGGCACCACGCCGTGATGGCCATTCGCGTCGACCTCTTCGATCAGCCGGCCGATGAACTCGGTGCCGATGACGCTCTCGTTCACGAAGGTCTCGCCCAGGCGCAGCTCACCCTTGGCCCACAGCGCCGCCATCTTGGCCGAAGTACCCGTGCCGCACGGTGAACGGTCGTAGGCGACACCCGGGCACAGCGTGAGCGTGCGCGCGCGGTGCGATGCGCCGTGCCCGAGGTCGCGATAGATCTCGACGTGGTCGATCACCTGCCGCTCGCCGGTGAGCGGGTCGGTGCCGTACACGCCTTGATCCAGCAGCGCTTGCCGCACGTCGATCGCCTTGTGCAGCGTGGCGGCGAGCGACGCGAAGTCGACGCTGGCAAAGACCTCGCCTTCCGGCAGGATCGCGAACCAGTTGCCGCCGTACGCGACGTCGAGCCGCACGCGCCCGATCCCAGGCACCGGCACCTCGAGGTCTCGATGCAGCAGGAACGACGGCACGTTGCGCAACTTCACCGCCGCGGGTCGGCCATCGCGCACGCTCACTTCGGCCCGCACGCAGCCCGCCGGCGTGTCCAGGAACAGCACCGTCAAAGGTTCGCTCACCTCGACCATGCCCAGGCTCACGAGCGCCGTCGCAACGCCGATGGCGCCGTGTCCGCACATGCCGAGGTAACCCGCGTCGTTGGCGAACACCACGCCGTAGCGCGCATGCGGACTCACCGGCGGCGTCAGGTATGCGAGCACGATGGCATCGTGGCCGCGCGGTTCGTGCACCAAACCGGTGCGCAGGTGATCGAGGTGATCGCGCAGATAGGCGCGCTTGTCGATCATCGTCGCGCCCGGAATCGGCGGTATCCCGCCGGTGAGGATGCGCGTCGGCTCGCCCGCAGTGTGCGAGTCGACGGCTGTGATGAGGTTCTGCAGCGAGAAGGTGATGGCGGGCTCCGCGCAGCAACATAGCCACGCCGGGCCCCCGGATCGGTGGCCTGTGTCGACGTTTTGTCGGCGCATCACCCGGCAGCATCGTCGCTGCGCATCGTTTTCTTCCCGTGCGCCGGCTAGCCCAGTTGCCGGCAGCCAGCACCGAGGTCACACTGGTCGGGCCGCCTCTCAGCGCGCGCGAAACGCGTGCGATCTCTCCCTATGCGATTCTCACTGCTCTCCGTTGTCGGCGCTGCCCTCGTAGCAGCCCCGGTTCTCACCCCCGCGTTGTGCGCGCAGACGGTTCCAGGCGAACGCGTCCCAGACTCGGCGATCTCGCCCCTCGTGCTCGAGACGATGGATCAAGTGGCCGCACGTGAGCGCGCGATGCCCAAGGACACCGCCGTGCGTGGCATCTGGCAAGGCGAGGATGGCCGTTGGTTCGTGCCCTCGGCCAGCGCCAAGACGCCGGCGCACTCGGGGCTATTCGCCATCGTCAATGAGTGGGGTGACCCGCGCATGGGCATCGGCTTTGGCGCCCTGGTCGATGTGGCGCAAGTGTGGGCCGCGGGTCATGGCGGCGCGCCAGCGCGCGCGGTGCGCTTCGTCGGCATGCGCGATGGTCAGCCCGTGGCGCACACCGCGTGGTTGCAGCTCACGGGCACGCACCAGAGAGTCGCCCTCGATTTTGCCGCGGTCGACCGCGTCGAAGTGCAAGCCGTGCCGTTCACCGATCGCTTTGGTTTCGTCGCGCTCGACGACCTCACGTTCTCACCGGCGGGCCAAACCGACAACCGTCGCGTGCTCGACTTCGAGGACCTCTCGTTCCGCCACACGCTGACCGGCACCAAGTACGCCGGCCTCACCTGGGAGAGCGGCACGGGTTTCACGACGCCACTGGAACAGGCCGACGACATCGTGCCGGCGCCTGCGTCCAGCACCAACGTTGGCGACGAGCGAATCGACGATAGTTGGCTGTCGCCGATGGGCCTCGATCCGACGACGCCAAACAAGTGGGACGACTTCATCGGTACGACCCAAGGCGACCCGGGTGCGAACCTGATCCCGCCCGACACCTGCGGCTGCAACGGACCGAACCACTACCTGTCGATCACCAACTCCAACATCTCGGCGTGGCGCAAGTCGGACCAAGTGCGCACGGTGAACTCGAGCCTCACCGCGTTCTGGCCGGGCGCGACTGGCACCGTGGGCGATCCGCGCGCGGTGTACGACCCCCACGCCCAACGCTACGTGGTGTTGGCGACCAACTTCAGCGGCAGCGCGACGGTCTACATCGCGGTGTCGCAAACCACCGATCCTGCCGGCGCGTGGTTCAAGTTCTCGTTCGTCACCGCGCAGGGTACCGACGCCGGCAAGTGGCCGGACTTCCCGACGCTGGGCGTCGACGCCCGCGGCGTCTACACCGCGGCCTACATGGTGGGCACCGGCAACCTGATGACGATCTTCGCCATCGACAAGGCGCCGCTGGTGGCCAACCCGCCGTCGCTCGGCACGATCACGGCGTTCCGCTCGCTGCCCTTCGAAGGCGCCATCCAGCCGTGCACGACGTACGGCGATCCGGGCGGCGAATACTGCGTGTCGCGTCAATCGAGCACGCTGCTGCGCCTGCGCCGCGTCAACCCGCCGCTCACGGCGCCGACGCTGACCCAGGTCGCGTCGATCGGCATCCCGTCACACAGCGCCGCGCCCACGGCGCCTGCGCTGGGCAGCACCACCAACATCAACACCATCGACTCGCGGCCGATGAACGCCGTGTTCCGCAACGGTTCGGTCTACACCGTGCACAACATCAGCGTGAACAGCCGCGCCGGTTGCCGCTGGTACCAGCTCAGCCCGACGTCAGGGAGCGTGGTGCAATCAGGCACGCTAGCCGACCCACTGTGGCACTACTACTTCGGCGCCATCGCGGTGGACGCGCAGAACAACGTCGGCCTTGGCTTCTCGGGGAGCCACGCCGGCGTGTACTGCTCGACGTTCATCTCCGGCCGCCGCGCCAGCGATCCCGTCGGCGTCACGTCGCCACCCACCCTGGTGAAGGCGGGTGAAGCCGCGTGGAACCGCCTCGATGGTTCAGGCCGTAACCGCTTCGGCGACTACAGCCACATCGATGTCGATCCAGTCGATGACCTCGGCTTCTGGACCAACCAGGAGTACATCTATCAGACCAACGTCTGGCGCACGCGCGTGACGCGGTTCGGCTTCGAGGCTGCGCTCTACGGCGACGGACTTGCCGGAACGAACGGCGTGCCGACGATCGGCACGGCCGCGCGGCCGCGCATCGCGTCGATCGTGACGCTTCAGATCGGCAACTCGCGTGGCGCCAACACCGGCGGCGCGCTGGTGATCGGTGGCACGAGCGCATCGATCCCGGTGCTCGGCGGCACGGTGTTGGTGACCCCGACCTTCGTGCAGACCATCGCGGTGCCGGCCGCGGGCCTCGGCATCGGCCTGCCGTTCCCCAACGATTTGTCGCTCGTTGGCAACGCCGTGTTCTTCCAAGCAGCGATCGTCGACGCCGGCGCGCCGCAGGGCCTCGCGTTCAGCCGCGGACTCGAAGTGCGGCCGAGTTCCTTCTAGCCCGGACTAGTCCAATCGTCTGGGCTACAGGAAGCTGACGCTCGCCCGATTCGTGAGGTTGCCGGGCAGCGTCAGGCTCGGGCCGAGGGTGAACGCCTGGAAGTCGACGAACCGGTTGACCACGCGAATGCACGCGGAGAGACCGGTTGGGATCGCAGTGCCGATGCCTTCCCCGGCGGCGCTGAGCGGGCCCACAGTCAGCTGCAAGAACACACCGGTTGGATTGAGGTACAGCGCGCCGTTGGCCAGGCCGGACACGGGAACGCCAGGGCAGCCCAGACTGGTACCGAGGAACAGCACGAAGATGCCGTTGGCGTTCGCGGCATCACGCACGCGGCAGGCGAGACCGTCGTTGCGCAGGCCGGCCGGGCCCTCGCACCGCGCAAACAAGCCACCTGCGCCGAAGCTGCGGCGATTGGACGCCGTCGGGTCGACATTGCCCATCTGCAGCACCGCGGACTCGACCAAGGTGTCGACTCGGATCGTCTCGAAGAACGCTGGTTGCTGCGGACTGCCGTTCAGACAGTTCCACGACAAGCTCGGCGCGCCGGGCGCCGGGTTGTCACCGAGGAAGTAGTCAGTGACGTGCACCGACAAGCCGTCGGCGGTCCACCCCGGCGCGGCCGCAAAGTCGATGCCCTGATAGAACGTGGCACAGAGCGGCAGCACGGTCGACGGGGTGGCGAGGGTTTGGTTCATATCGAACACGACCGCGCCGGCTCCCCCCGGCGCCGTGGTGAAGGGGCCGACCCTGAGCAGCAGGCCAGCCGCTGTGCAGTCGGGCACCCCAGCCGCCTCGGCGCGCAGCACGAGGCTGTAGGTCTCGGGCGTTGCGCCGTTCTGATCCTGTAGGACGTAGTGAAACCCGGAGAGGCGCGTGCCGCCGCCCGACTGATCGTGGCCCAGGCCGCTGAAGTGGGACGCGCGAACCTGGAGCAGATACTCGCCGGCGTTCGTGCCGATAATGCCGCGCGACGTGAAGTTCGTGGTACCTGAGTAGATGTCGAACAGATTGGTAGGGGTTTGGGCGTCTGCATTGGCGCAGAACGCGAGAGCGAGGGAGAGGACGGGGAGGGATGAGCGCATGAGGACTGTGAGGGAAGATCAGAAGCCGCTGATACCTTAGGCTTTTGCCGCGGCGGGTGGGACTGCCAGACGACAAACGTGAGGCCGGGCGACCGACGCGGGGGACGGCCCCGACGCTTCGCTCGACAGCAACGGCAGGATGCGTCGCGTTCCTCGGCTGCCCCCCTTTGCCACCCGGCTCGGCGAGCGGCTATCCGCCCTGGCCGCGCGGCGGCGCGTTCTTGACCCACCGGTCGAGCCACTCCACCGTCTCCGCCAGCACGTGCAGCACCGACTCCTGCGCGCGGTAGCCGTGGCTCTCATGCGGCAGCATCACCAAGCGCGCGGTCGCGCCATGACCTTGCAGCGCGGCAAAGAAGCGCTGCGACTGGACGGGGAAGGTGCCCGGGTTGTTGTCGTCTTCGCCATGGATCAGCAGGATCGGCTCGTTCACCTTGTCCGCCGCCATGAAGGGCGACACCTGCGCGTAGATCGCCGGCGCCTGCCACAGCGTGCGTTCCTCACTCTGAAAACCAAACGGCGTGAGCGTGCGGTTGTAGGCGCCGCTGCGCGCGACGCCGGTGCGGAACAGATCGCAATGCGCCAGCAGGTTCGCGGTCATGAACGCGCCATACGAGTGGCCGCCCACGGCGACGCGATCGCGGTCGGCGACGCCGCGCTCGACCACCGCGTTGATGGCGGCCTCCGCGTTGGCGACGAGCTGCGTGAGGAACGTGTCGTTGGCGGTCTCGACCGGCCCGACGATCGGCATCGACGCCTCGTCGAGCACGGCGTAGCCCGCCAACAACAAGAACAGGTGCGACGGGCCGCCCATGCGGATGTAGCGGTCAGGCGAGCCGCGCACCTGGCCAGCGTCGCTGGCCTGATTGAACTCGCGCGGATACGCCCACACGAAGAGCGGCAGCTTCTGGCCGGGCAGATGCGACGCCGGCAGGTACAGCGTGCCCGACAGCGGCACGCCGTCGTTGCGCGTGTAGTGGATGAGTTCCTTCTTGATGCCAGCGAGGTGCTTCTGCGCTGGGTCCTCGTCGGCCGTGATCGCCGTGCGCTTGCCGCTTGCCAGGTCGACCAGCCAGGTGTTGGGCGGTGAGGTCGGCGACTCGCTGGTGATGAGAATGCGATCGTGCGCCGCGCCGACGAAGCCGACGAACGTCTCGAACGCGCCCTCGGCGGCGGTGAACAAGCGCTTCTTGCTGGCGCTCTTATGATCCCAGCGGTCGAGGAACGGCCGATCGCCCTTTGGCGACGCGCCTTGGCCGGTAAGAAACAGCGCGTCGCCTTCCATGCGCAGAAGGACGCGGCCACGCGCGTCGACGCGCGCGATCGGTCGACCGGGATCGCCGTACGCGTCCTGCATCGAGCGTTCGAGCAACAGGGTGCCCGGCGCGCTGAGCTGCTTGGCGTCGAAGCGCCAGGACTTGGCCCAGCGTCGTTCGCGCTCGAACTCGGTGGCCAACACCGTCGTGCCGTCCTCGCCAAACTGCATGCCTTGGCAGCGATGCTGCGTCTCGAACCAAGTTTGCGGCGCCGCTCCAGGCGCGTCGGCCACGACCACGCGGTCGCGCTTCTCGACCTTCTTCTTCGGATCGCCGCCGTCGAGCGCCTCGATCCAGGTGAGCGCGTGCTCGCTGGTCGGCAGCCAGCTGATCGAGCGCGGGCCGGTGATGACGCCGCCGATCGGCGTGGTGTCGGCCAGCGGGCGGTCGACGACCACGCTGACCTTCTCGCCGCCGATCGACCACACCGCGATCTCGGTGGGAAACTGATTGGCGGGCACGTGGAACGAGAACGGCCGGTGCAGGCGCTGCACCAGCAGGAACTGCCCGTCGGGCGACGGCGACGCGTCGTCGAAGATCGCCGGCGCCGCAAGCTTCTTGACCGCGTGCGTGCGGGCGTCGACCAACGCGAGCTGCACGGTGCCGTAGTGCTCGAAGAGCGCCACGTCGTGCTCGTCTCGCAACAGATCTTGGTAGGTGCGCACCGGCGCCTTCTTGCCGCTCGTCAGCGACACATTCGGACCCGACGGCGCGCGCGGCGCCGGCGGCGCGTTGCCGGGCACGCGCAAGCCGCACAGCAGCGTCGCCTGGTCGGGCATCCAGCGCAGCGGCGCCAGCAGCACGCTGCTGAGCACGACGTCAGGTACGCGCACCGCCTTGGCGGTGGCCGTGTCGCCGACCCACAACTCGATGCCGTCGTCGCGCGTGTTGGTGAGAGCGAAGCGCGCGCCGTCGGCGCTGAACGTCGGCGTGCCTGGATGACCGCCGCCATCGATGGCGATCACCTTCTCCGTCGCCGCGTCGAGCGTGCGCAGCGACAGGCGCGTGATACGCGTGCCGAGCTGTGGTCCATGCGTGCGCGGATCGATGCGTTGACCCGCGAGCTTCGCATGCGGCCGCGCCACCGTCTCGATCGACGGCATGGCCTCGCGGCGGACCAGCAGCAGGTGACGCTGATCTGGACACAGCGCGACGCTCGGCGGATCCTCCGCCAGCAGGATCGCCGGGATCGGCTCGGGCGGTCGCCGGTAGATTTCCTGCGCGACCAGCGAACCGGTGGCGAGCGCCACCACGAGGAGAAGACGAGCCGACATCAGGGCAAGGCTAGCGTCGCTGGGGCTGATCGTCCGCGATCAACACGGACAAGCACGTCATCCCTGCTTCGGCCTTCTCTAACTCGCTGATGTCGACCGTGCGCAGGTCGTAGCCCGCGCCGGCCAGGACGTCGGCGGTGCGGGGGTGCGAGGCAGACGCGCACAGCGTGGCGCCAAGGCGCAACACGTTGGCGGCGAACGGTTCCGCCGCCGGCACGGCGAGCGGTCGCATGCCGGCAAACGCCGCGGCGTCGACCCAGGCCGGGTTGAGCAGGAGCGTCGCATCGTCGAGCGCGGTGCACGCCGTCTTGAGGTGCAGGCAACCCTGCACCCGCACCGGCACGACGCGATAGCCGAACGGCTCCACCGCCCGCAAGAGCGCCGCCGCGCCCGCCGCGTTGGTGCGCGGCGACAGACCGACGAACAACGTGCGACCGACCCGCAGCACGTCGCCGCCCTCCAGGGTCGCGGGCAGCTCGACCCGCACGACGCGCCGAAGCGTCGCCAGCACCGGCACGAGGTGGTCGACCTCTGCCCGCCGCGACGGCGTCCCCATCGAGGTCGCGACCGCGAGTTCGTCGAGCACCACCGCCGCATCCTCGATGAAGACAGCGTCGGCGTGCTCGGGGCCAACGTTCACCGCGTGCACGCGCACGCCGCAGGCGCGCAGCAGCTCACCGTAGGCCGCGTGCTGCGCGCGCGCTCGAGCCACGTCGATCGGCGTGCGCGCCATGAACGTCAACTCACAGTGTGCGAGCGCGTCCCCCACCGCGTGCACGAGCGCCAGCATCACGGCACCAGTCCACCCCGCGGCGCACGCGGCAGGGGCACTGGCAGAGGCCCTAGCAGAGGCACTGACAGGCTGGAAATCGCGATGGCGAGGACGCTCAGCAGAGAACTCGTTTCAGTTTGGGGCAGTGTTCTGAAGTTCGTCGGGGAAGACTCTAGGCGGCGTCGATCATGATGCGGAGGGCGTCGGGGACAAACCGGCGGGCAATCGCACCATGCAACACACTGCTCTTTCTGCGGCTTCGGCTGCGTTCTTTGGCGCCGTTCTGTGCGTGTCGGCCGGAGCGCAGAGCTTCAGCACTTCGACGCCGGTTGGCCAGCACTTCGTGATGGGGACGGGACAGACCCTGTCCTTTCCGGTTTCCGCCTCGGCTGCGGCGGGTCAGTCGGTTCAGCTCACGGTGGCCGGCTTGCCGCCCGGCGCGCGAACCACGCCGGTGCTGCCGGTGACCGGTAGTCCGGCTTCGGTCAGCTTCACGTGGACGCCGGCGCAGGCCGGCGCCTTCGTCATCGTCTTCGTGGCAACCAATCAGACGACCCGCGCGCAGACGCTGTGTTCGATCTCGGTCAATGCGCTGACCGGGTGCCAAGGCTCGGCCGCGACGTATGGCTCCGGCTGCGCGACGTCGACCGCGAACGTGCCCAAGCTCACGCCCTTTGGTTGCCCGGGCCCAGGCCTGTCCGCCTCGCTCGAAGTGAGCCAGGCGGCACCCGGCGCGCTCGCCGTCTTGTTGTTCAGCATGGCACCAGCGGCAATCGCGTTGCCGGTTCCGCTGTTTCCTTCGGCGTGCTCGCTGCTCCTGCAGCCCAGCGTCGTGATCGCCGCATCGCAGCCAGTGACTGCCTATGGCGGCTCGATTCTCAACCTCGCGTTTCCACCGGGCCTGCCGGGCTACACGGTCTACGCGCAAGCGCTGGTCGCCGGGAGTTCACTCGCGCTCACGCGCGCGGTCGCGGTGCAGGTCCGTTGACCGATCGCGCGGCGCGGACGTGCCTCACAAGTGCACGCGCACCGTCACGCCGTTGGTGAACACCAGCCCCCCGGGCGCCGGATCCAACGCCAGGTGCTGCAAGTGAAAGAGGCCGCCCTGCGTGAACAGCGGGATCGGCATCGAGAACGACATCGCGCCGAGCAGCGAGGCGCTGCCCGTGACCATCAGGTCGGCGCTGGTGAGCAAGCTGCAGTTCGACGTGCCGAGCAGCGGGTCGAGGTTGAACGGCAACGGGATGCCGAGGAACGACGTGTTCGACTGACCGAGCATCAACGCGCCCGCGGCCTGACGCGCGTGGCCGCGCGAGGTCGAGGTGAGCGTCGAGTTGGCAAAGAAACTGCCGGTCGCGGTCAGAGTCACGCCACCGCAGGCCGTGCCGTAGTCCACCGCGACGCCGAAGCGTTCTTCGAGGCCGCGCACGTCGGCAAAGCCACTGCCGCCGATCAGCGTGGGTACGCCCGTGCCCGCGTCGATCGTGTAGAGCGCGTCGCGGCCACCGAGCAGGCGACCCCGTGAAAAGGTGAGGAACTGCACGTTGACGCCGCCCGTGCCGAAGGCCGGATCCACGTCGGTCGCCACGCCGGTCTGCGGATTGATGCGCAGGAGCCCGGCCGCCAAGTCCCAGGCAAACACGACGTCGCCGAGGAACGTGGGGTTGATCGCCAGCGCCTGGATCTGCGTGAAGCCGGTGTTGCCCACCACCGTGATCGCGCCCGTGGACGATTGCACGTGGACGAACTGATCGCCGCCGGCCTCGTTGGTGATGCCGGACAGCTCGCCCTGCCGGTTCTTGGCCAGGCCGCGCAGCTCGCGCGTCGTGGTCGAAACGCGCGAAGCGATGCCGGTCACTTCGTTCAGGGTGTCGAGATGGAACTGCACGCCTGACGCGGTCGTGCTCTGTTCGGTCGCGAACAGCGTGGTGCCCGCGCGGCTCATGGCGTTGTGACCGACGCGGCCGGTCAAACCAAGCAGGACGCCTTGGCCAGTGGTCGAGTCGATCGCGAATGCCTGGCCCGCGAAGTTGACGCCGATGAGGTCTTGGGCGGCGAGCGACACGCCAAAGAGAAGGGCGACGCAGGATGCGGGGTGGGACATGCGAGGGTTCCGAAGCCGGCGTCGGCCGGCGGTCACCCAGACAGACGCAAGAGGGCGGCGGCGACCGACAGCTCCTGACCTTGCTTTGCAGAGAAGGTCACCACGTCATCGCGTCTAGCAGGAGAGAAAGCGAGTCAGTCGGCGAACAGTGTGCTGATCTCGAGGCGGAAGCCGGGCAGGACGTCGCCGCCATCCAGCGTGTCGTCCTCGCCGTACGTCACGCTGTGGCCGCCGGTCGAGTGCACCGTGAGCGTGCGGTCCTCGTCGTCGATGATCCAAACCTGCGCCGCGCCGGCTTCGAGGTAGTCGCGCACCTTGCGGCTGACTTCGCGCACGCTGACATCGCGCGATAGCACCTCGACGGCGACGTCGGGCGCACCTTCGATGAAGGCGCGCTTCGGCATCGGGCGTCCTTTGCGCACGAAGGCAACGTCCGGCGCCCGGACTGTGTCGGGGTTGCGGCGCAGGATGAAGCCAGTTTCGGCGCTGAGAACCTCACCGGCATCCACCTGATCGGCCCAAAGCACGAACTTGCGGTGAACGATGCCCGCGGTGCGCCCGTGCCCAGCGTAGGCGGGGCTCACATCGACCACCCTGCCGTCGACGAGTTCGCAACTGCGTTGGCTGTAAGGAGGCTCGCCCAGTTGCTCGATGGTGACCAACGGTTGTGTGGAGAGTGACATGGCGTCGTTGTGTGGCATGCAGAATACCTCATAGCGCTTCCTAGTGGCTCTGAACGCCGCAACGGTTACAGACAAAACGGCACTTCGAACACCAGGCCCCGTAGCGGTCCTCTCGCGGCAGAGCGTTTTCCTGTGACAACGCTCCCGATCCGGTGCTGTCACTGGCGTCCGCGAAACACGAACTTCAAACCATGAAGCCAACCATGAACTCGTTCACTGCCACTGTCCCGTTCCTCACCGCCGTGCTGACCCTGGCGGACGTCGCGTTCGCCCAGAGCCGGCCGCACTTCCTGACCCCCACGCAGATGCCCGCGCCGGTCAACGTGGCTGGGACAAACAGCTACAGCATGGCGCTCAGCGCCGACGGGCTGCAGGCGATGGTCGAGACCGACCGCGCCGGTGGGCGCGGCGGCCGCGATCTCTTCCTCCTCCAGCGCGCGACCACGCAGTCGAGCTTCACCTCGTATGGGCCGATGGGATTCTGCGGGGCATACGACGAAGGGAGCGCGCAGTGGTGGGGGACTGACCTTTGGTTCTTCAGCAGCAATCGACCCGGCGGGGCCGGTGGCTATGACCTCTTGCAGTCGCCAGGGATCAATCTCAGCTCACTGAACAGCCCCTGGGACGACGCCGAACCCTCCCTCACCGGCGACGGCCTCGAGTTCTTCTTCACCTCCAATCGCCCTGGCAGCCTCGGCGGCAAGAGCATCTGGCATGCGACGCGCGCGTCGGTCAACGACGCGTGGGGTTCCCCGGTGCCGCTGACCACCATCGATTCCGCCAACCACGAGCAGTCACCGAGCCTCACCGACGACGGGCTGTGGCTGTTCTTCTCCAGCAATCGCGGCGGCAACTTCGACATCTACGTCGCGGGCCGGAGCACCAGGCAGTCACCCTTCGGCGCACCCGTTCGCGTCGCCGAACTGTCCGGCCCCAACCACGACATCGGCATCGAGGTGTCGAACCTCGGCGCGAGCGGTCTGGACGGCATTGCCCTGGTCACGGTGATGATCAACGGCCGCGCCGTGATCCTGTCCGCGGCCCGGAACGGCAATGGCCCCATGTCGCTGCTAGGCACCGCGCTTTCGGCCTCGGACACCGTCGCCCCGGGCGAGATCTTGTCGGTGCACCTACGCGCGCCGGTCGGACACTACGGCATCGTGATGCTCGGTGCGCCGATCGCGCCGGTCCAGGTGGGTATCGGCGAACTCTTGGTCAACCCGGCCGCCGTGATGGTGCTGGACGCTGGCGTCCAGGCCGACCAAGTGCGCTTGGTCCAGACGCTGCTGCCCGAGAACCCGCGCTTGCGCGGCATGAAGGTCGCGCTGCAAGCGCTGAGCGGTCTGGCGCCGCAGCTCACGCTAACGAATGCAGTCTTGATGACCGTTCAGTGAGGATCCGCAACCCCGTGTCTCGGTGGCCATCGGCGCCGCAACTTGCTGGACCAACCGGCGCCAGCACGCGAGCGGAACGAGTTCCCGCTACGATCGACCGCCGTGTCGCTCGACGGCGCTTCTACGTTCGACCTTCTGGCCCGATGGCGCGCGGGCGATCGCGAGGCTCTCGGCATCCTGTTGTCTCGCGATATCGATTGGATCCGAGGTTTCGTACACAAGCGGCTGGGGCCGTCGCCGCGGCGCTTCGGCAACACCGACGACTTCGTCCAGGAAGCGGCGGTGCGCGTGCTGCACGACGGGCCGCGCTTCGTCCTTGCCGCGCGCGAACAGTTTCGCGCGCTGCTGGCGACGATCGTGGTCAACGTGATTCGCAACAAACACACGGCGTATCGACGGCTCAAGCGCGACGCCGCACGCGAGCAGTCGCTCGGCACCTCGGTGCTCTATCTGGACGCTCCGCGCGATAAAACGCCACAGCCAGACGAGGCCGCCGAGATGGCCGAGCAGCGCGAGTGGCTGCGCCTCGGGTTCTTCCTGCTCGAGCCCAAAGACCAGCAAGTGCTCGACCTCTACTGGGATGGCGGCGCCGACGCCGAGATCGCCGCCCAGCTAGGAATCGACCCGCATGCCGCTCACATGCGACGGCAGCGCGCGACCGAGCGGTTGACGCGCGCAGTCATGCGCCTCAAGCAGGGCCGCCTCGACGAGATCTTGGCCGCGCAAGCGCCGGACAAGTGACCAAGAAAGTCGGTGACGGGGTCGGGCGGTTGGTGCTTCTCGAATGAGCCCTACTTCCTTCGGGGCTGACCGAGAAACCGACTATGAAAAACCCTTCGATCGCGACCATGGTCGCCGTGTGCATCGCCACCGCGGGTGCTGCCCAGCAGGCCCCCTCTTTGCTCTTCACTCAGAAGGGCATCGAGCAGTCCAAGTCCGGCAGCGCCGGCACCTATCTCAAGTGGCAGACTCCGCATGCCATCTCCGTCGTCACACCGGTGCCCGGGTGCACGCAGTCGGCCGAGAAGTTCGCCGCCGACTGGAACTATCAAACCATGGCCGGCGACACCGACGGCGATGGCTTCGTGAGCCGCGTCGCGTTCATGGGTGGGATCGACGCCATCGCATCACTTCCCTACAAGTGGAACCCGCAGACGCAGATGACCGAGCTGCGCACGGCACCCGTGACAGTGTACGACACTTACATCTCGCCAGTCAGCGACGTCGGTACGACTGTGAGCGGCGCGCCCGGCCTACGCAAGGGTGACTGTGGCAGGTTCGTCCGCACCGCGGCCGGCAACGGTCAGGTCCGCTACTTCATCAGAGCCGAGCAGCTCATCGCTGCGTTGGGGATGGTCACGCAGGAGGGTCAGCCGCTGACGCCCGCCGACATCAACCTCGACGCCATCACGGTGAGCCTGCAACGGCACATCTTCTTGTCGTTTGAGGGCGATCACTTCGTCAAGCTGTTCCAGAACGGCGTGCTGATGAACTTCTTCCTGCAAGACGGCGCGGTCGCTTGCATCCGCGGCGCCATGTGGACGCCGAATGCCGACGGCGAGGTCAGCGTCGTGCAGCCGAACCGCGGCATCATCGCGTTGACCGAGGCGCAGGTGGACGCGATGGTCGTCAACTCCAACGTCGCCAACAGCGCGGGCGCAAACCCCGGGGTGATCACCGACACGAATGGTGTCGCCACCGACCCCAACGGTGGCAACTTCCCAGTCGCGTGGGGCGCTTCGCTGTTCAACCTGAACAACCTGTTGCTCAGCGGCGAGACGTTGACCGGCGCCGGTGTGATCACCACGGGCGGCGGTCCAGGTGTCATCGCGATCGTCAACGGCTGCCCGCTTGCCTCGGTGGCCGCTGCGCCCACCACCGGTGCGCAGATGGGTCTGCTGGCGCCCGTCGCTAGCAGCGTTGAGAACCTCGAGTCTCTCGATCACGAGCCGTGCTACTTCGTGCTCGCGACGCCCACGCCAGGGCCTGGCGTGCTCCCCGGTGGGTTCCAAGTCCACGTCGGCACCAACCTGCCGGTGGCCATGGTGTTCCTCGGCTTCGGCGTCGGCGCATGGCCGGTGTCGCCGTCCCTGAGCGTCCTGGGTCTGGCACCCAACACGCTCTGCTACCCCGAGTACTACCCGACGATCCTACCCAACCCGCTGATCCCCATTGCCTTGGCGGCCGCGGGCGGGGGGCACTTCGGCTCGATCAACATCCCATGGGCGCCGGCTCTCGCGGGCGGCATCCTGTTCCAGGCGCTCGCCGTTGCCGGTGGTAGCCTGCACTTGAGCACTCCGGGTACCATCAACTGATAGCCTGGACGCGCGCGCGGGTCGGACCTCTCGCGCCCCCACCTACCCTACCATGAAAGCTCTCGCCTCGTGTGTGGTGCTGGTCGCCGCACTCTCGCTGCCTGCGCAAGGCGGCATCCGTTGGTCGGACAACCTCATGATGCCTGAGACGGTGGTGCCCGTCCTGCGCGTGCGCGAGCTGGCGCCGTCAGGCACCCCGAATCAGTTCTTCATGTGCTCGCCGGGCTGGACGACCACGAGCTTCCCGCCCCTCGGTGGCGCCGGACAGGGCGTCGGCATCCGCATCCCACCGGTGGTTTCCTCCACCGGCTCGGTGACGATCCTGACCGTCCAGAGCGAGGAGAGCGCGACCGAGCAGCAAACAGAAGCCATTGCGTTTGTGTTCACGAGCAATGCCAACGTGATCCCCATCTTCTGTGCGACGCCGCTGTGCACGAGTTGGACCGGCTTCTTCGCACCTCCCGCTGTTGGCGTGGTGCCGAGCTACGCCAGGGTCGCGCTGTGCTTCCGCGTCACGTTCTCCCGGCCGGTCACGCTCGACAACCTGGTCATGAACCTGACCCCGAGCATCGGGCTGGCGCACGCCACGCAGTCCGGCATCGGAATCGGTAGAGTCTTCACTCCGACGCTGCCGTTCTCTGTTCAACCGGCAGACATCGTCGACTATCGCTTCGACCGCGGGGTGGGTAGGACGGCGATCAACTACGCCGGCGTCGGCGGCGGTGCACCGGCGCAAGGGCAAATGCTCGGCCCGGCGCCGTGGACAGCCGGGCGCTCCGGCTCCGCGCTGGCCGCCGGCAACACCTGCGACACGGGTTGGACCGGCGACCTCGGCGGCTCGTTCAGCATCGGCTGGTTCATGCAGGGTCCGGCGACGACCGCCGAGACGCCCCTCTTCCGCCTGGGCATGCCGCCGCCGGTACCGACCTTCCGCTGCTTCACCGGCGGCCCTGCTGGAGACAAGGTGCGCTGCGCGTTCACCGGCAGCGGGCCCGGCGGCG
The DNA here is from genome assembly GCA_031423015.1 of Planctomycetota bacterium. Lineage (GTDB taxonomy): Bacteria > Planctomycetota > UBA1135 > UBA1135 > UBA2386 > DATGPD01. The sequence continues at coordinate 19,899 of JANPER010000021.1, forward strand.
TCACAACGACCACGGCCATCCAGACGCTGGCCGCCGCGGGCTGGGTCCACGTCGCCCTCGTCGTCGACGACATGACCTCGTCTGCGACCTGGTACGTCAATGGCACGGCCGAGCTGCCAGCGATCAGCCTCCCCGGCCGGCCGAGCATCGCGGCGGGCACCGCCACCCTCCAGATCGGAAGCCTGATCACCGGCTATGCCATCGACGAGTTCCGCATGGTGGCGCGGCCGGTGTCCGCCGCCGAGATCTTGACCTGGGTGAACGGCTCGCCGGCCAAGACCATCACCTACTCGGCGACCTGCGGCGCGAACCTGCGGACCAACGGTCTGCCGAGCCTGGGCAATGGCGCCTTGCAGATCCGCGTCGAGGGTGCGCCGGGCTCATTCGCCGCGGTGACGCTCGGCGCGACACCGTATCTTCTCGGCACCATCCAGCTTCCCATCGACCTCCGCCTCATCAGCCCGGCCTTCCCCGTGTGCCAGTGGTACAGCGACCTCACCATCTCGCTGCCGCTCCCCTTGTCGGCCCTGGGTCTGGGCGACCTCGGCCTACCGATCCCCAACGATTCGGCGCTGCGCGGGCTCGACCTCGACGCGCAGGCGCTGGTCGTGGAGCCCACGCTGGTCATGCGCGCGACCAACGCACTGGTGCTGGCGATCGATTAGGTCGCCGTTCGCCAGCGCGAGAATCGACTACTGCGGTGGCAAGACCCGCCGCGCCGGCCGCAACCCGAGCGTGTTCACGCGCTGGTCGACGTTGCCTTGCCGACGATGCGTCGACCGGCAGCGAAGGGGACTCTCGGTGTAGTCGCCACCGCGATAGACGTGCTCCTTTACCACCGGGCCGATGCGCAAACCGTCCTCCGCGCGGGGTTGCGCCTCGTGATAGTACATCATGACGTCCTGACACCACTCCAAGACGTTGCCCGCGACATGGTGCAGCCCGAATGGATTGGCGGCAAGCGCATCGACCGGCGCATGGAGCATGTAGCCGTCGTGCAGCCGAAGATCGGCCGCCAAGTGCTGATTGCGCGCCGCGGAATCCGCGCAGTTCACCTTGCCCGACAGCGATAGGTCCTCGCTGCCAGTCCACCATGGTGTCGTCGTGCCGCCGCGACACGCGTACTCCCACTGCGCTTCCGTGGGAAGAAGCAGCCCATAAGGCGCCAGAAGCTCGACGCATTCGGTCCACGAAACTTTCTCCACGGGGTGCGCCAACGTCACCGTGACCGGGGCAGCGTCGGGCTGCCACCCGCTGGGATTGACTTGGTCACCGAGCGCCATCCACTGGCTCTGCGTCATCTCGTACTTCGAGATGAAGAAAGCGCCGAGGGAAACGAGCTCTACGGGCCCTTCCACCTCACGCGCCAACTTGTCGAAGTTGGGCTGGGCAGGGTCATCCTTCTGACAACCCATCCAAAACCTGCCGCCCGGCAGCAGCACGAACACGAGGCCGGTGTCTTCCGCCACACCGAGCTTGCCGTCGGCGCCGCGCGTCGGCACCCGGCCGGAGCGCGGATGCCCGAACTCGAAGAGCTCGCTCACAAGATCGTGGCCAAGCGGGATCAGGTCGATCTGCGCCGAGAGCCGAAGGCCGCCATAGCGCGGACTGGCGGCGATCGCGTCGATCGTCGCATCCCATGCCGCCCGTTGCTGCGTGATCGTCGCCTCTTCGGCATGCTCCGACCATGCGAGGTTGCGCCGGACGCGCGCGAGCAACCCGGTCTTCCCATCGCTGAACGCCGCGAGCTCGCGCAGGAATGTGCCAAGCGTCTCGCGCACGAAACGTTCGGTCTGGCCGGCGGCCGCCACTCCGGACTGCGCCACGCGCGCCAGACGGGCATGCGCGACCTCGACCGAGTGGGCGTCTGCAAGCAGATCCACAGCTCTCTGCTCCCACGCGCGGACCGCACTGACGTGGTTCGGCCAGTTGGCATACAGGTCCTTCTCCTCGTCTTTGAGGTCGCGCAGGCGCGGCACCAAGGACACCAAGTCGTAGTCGCTGCGCGCTTGCACCTCGCGCTGGTAGGACTGCCGCTCGCGCACATAGAGGTACGCGATCACTCCGAGCGCCGTGGCCACGACCACGAAGAAGCTTGCCGCTACCGGGTTGCGCTGGATCCACAGCCAAGACCGTAGGAACAAGCCGGCCCGTCGTGCCCGCACCGGCTCGCGCGCGCGCACGCGCCGCAGATCCTCGGCGAACTCCGCCGCCGTGCGGTAGCGCCGGTCGGGATGCTTCTCGATCGCCTTCGCCAATACCACGTCGAGGTCGTGCGGCACGCGGGCGTTGCAGCGGCGGGCCGGGGGAGGCGTGTGCCGGACGATCGCATCCAGCAGCTCGCGGATGGAGGCGCCATCGAAAGGCGGCACGCCGGTGAGGGCCTCGTACAGCGTGACTCCCAACGAGAACACGTCGGCGCGGCGATCGAGCGCGCGGCCCTTCTTGGGCGCTATTTGTTCCGGCGGCATGTAGAGCGGCGTGCCGACCAACTCTCCGGTCATCGTGAGCGCCCAGTCGTCCTCGACATCGCGCGCCATGCCGAAGTCCAACACGAACGGGTCGCCCTGCGCGTCGATGAGGATGTTCGCTGGCTTGATGTCCCGGTGCACGACGCCGCGTTCGTGCGCATAGTGCAGCGCGAGTGCGACGCGCTCGATCAGATGCACGGTCCGCTCGATGTCGCCATCGATGCGGCTGGCCGTTGTCGTGCCGTGTTCCGCCGCCGGAGCGGTCGCGCGCGCCGCGATGCGTGCCGCCAGCGTCTCTCCCTCGAGGTACCGCATCGCCATGAACGGCACTCCGAGCGCCTCCCCGACCTCGTAAACGGCACAGATGTGCGCATGCTCGAGCCGAGCGGCGAGCTTGGCCTCGCGCCAGAAACGCTCGCGTGCCGCGTCCGAGCCCAGACGTTCCGGCCGCACGAGCTTGAGCGCGACCTTGCGGCCCAGCCGCATGTCCTCGGCGAGGAACACGACACCCATGCCGCCCTGCCCCAGGATGCGCTCGACCCGGTAGCCGCCGACGATCTCGCCGCAAGATGGGAGCCCGCGCCACGGTGTGTCGGTTGGATCGTGCGTCGACGCGGTCGGTGCTGCTCCTGTCGCGCCACCGGTCGCCGCACGCAGCATGGCTTTCAGCACTTCCAACAGTTCGGGGTGCTGTGCCAAGAACGCTGCCTCGGACTCGTCTTCGCCGCGCCGGCGCCGCTCGAGATACTGCTCGACCGCACGCATCGCCTGCGCATCGCCGTCCAATCGATCCACCCCCGCGAGGCTACACCATCGCCAGCAGGAAGCACCGCGGCGTCGCCGCGCAACACAAGAAAGGCCCCGCGGGCTGTGTGTCTACGACGTCGAGCGCGCCGAGGTCGCGACGTCGGTCCACTTGTCGATCGTCCGCCCCAACCGAGCGAGGTCGATCGGCTTGGCGAGGTAGTCGTCCATCCCGGCCGCCGTGCAGCGTTCGGCGTCGCCCGACAGGTTGTTCGCGGTGAACGCAATGATCGAGATCCCGGCGTTCGGACCGGGCAGCGCGCGGATGCGCCGCGTGGCCTCGAAGCCGTCCATCCCCGGCATCTGACAGTCCATCAACACGATGTCGATGTCGGCGCAGCCCTGCAGGATCTCGATGGCCGCGTCGCCGCTGTGCACGACCGTGGCCGCGTGGCCCAGCCGCTGCAACATCGCCACCGCAAGGCGGCAGTTCACCGCGTTGTCGTCGACCACCAGCACCCGCGCCGCGCGCGCGGCGGACACCAAGGGGTCGCGGCGCGCGCGACGCGCCGGGTTGGTGCTCTTGCCAGCCAGCGCTGCGCGCAAGCGCGAGGCCCGCACCGGGCGCGTCACGACTCCATCGGCGCCCGCCGCGGCCGACGTCGTCGGAACATTCGGCGGCACCACGGCCAGCACCCGCGTCGCGGGCGATGGCAGCTGCGTCCGCACGGCCGCGAGCTGCGCGGCGTAGCCCTCGGGCGGCCCATCCAACACCAACAGGACGGCCTCCCACGGTCGCCCGTCGGGCGCGTCGCAGCCGGCGACATCTGCGCCCGCAACGCACGCGCGACCCTGCGTCTGCACTTCCTGCACCAGCGCGCGCCGGAGGCTATCGCGCGAGCCGATGACGGCCACCGCACCATGCTCGGTGGCGACCGCTGCTGGCTCGTCGACCTTGATCAACGGGACCTCGAGCCAGAAGCGGCTGCCCACACCGGGCGTCGACTCGGCGTCGATGCTGCCGCCCATGCGCTCCACGAGGTGACGCGCGATCGCGAGGCCGAGGCCGGTGCCGCCGTACCGACGGCTCACCGAGCCATCCAGCTGCCGGAACGACTGGAACAACCGATCGCGCAGCCGCGGCTCGAAGCCGATGCCACTGTCGATGACGGCGATCCGCAGCATCGGCTGCGGCGCGTCCAACACCTCGACGCGGAGTACGATCTCGCCGCGTTCGGTGAACTTGACCGCGTTGTTGAGCAGGTTGGCGACGATCTGTCGCACGCGGAGCGGATCCGCCTGGACACGCTGTGGCACGGCCGACTGCACGTCGAGCACGAGTTCGATGCTCTTCTGCCACGCGGCGGGCGCGTAGAGCTGCGCGATGTCGGCGAGCAACTCGCGCAGATCCACCGGCTCCGGCGTGATGCGCACCTCCCCAGCCTCGAGCTTCGAGAACTCCAACACGTCGTCAACGACGCTGCGCAGGCCGCGCGCCGACGCGAAGATGGTCTCGATCACGTCGGTGACGTCCGCTGGCAGGTCGCCATGCAGAAGCACCTCCGAGAAACCGAGGATCCCGTTCAACGGCGTGCGAATCTCATGGCTGACGTTGGCGAGGAACTCCGACTTGAGCCGGTCGAGTTCCTGGAGCTGCGTGTTGCGCGCCTGCAGCTCCTGATAGGAGGAGCGCAGTCGGCAACGAACGCTGTCGAGCGTGGTTGCCAGTTGGCCGAATTCGTCGGCGGCTCCCAGCGCGATCGGCGTGTCCAGGTCACCGCCGCCGAGCCGCACGGCCTGTCGGGCCAAGCGATCGAGGCGACGATGGATGACGAAGCGGAACACCACAGCCAGCGCGAGTGCCAGCGCGATGAAGGTCATCCCCCACTGGTTGAACAGCAGGCGCGAACTCGCCGCTGCCGCCAAGTTGGCGTACGCCGTCGAGAGTTCCACGCGCACCACGCCGAGAGCCCGATCGTCCGAGCGCCGCGAGCCGCCTTCAATCGGCGCCCTGATCGGGGCCGAGTACCCACGACCCTCACTCGAGTGATGCCCTTGGCTCGCAAGCACGACTCCATCGGCGCGAGTGATCTCCGCCCAGATCACGCGGTCGGTGTCCACGAGCGAAGCGGCGTAGGCCCGCAGAGCTGACGTGTCCTGCACGAGTATCGGGTCGACGCAGCACATCGCCAACACCGTCACGAGCATCTGGCCCTGCCGCTCCACTTCGGCAAGCACCAGGCGTTTCTGGCTCTCGGCGGTGTAGGTGCCGGACGCCAACGCCGCCACGGTCAGTACCGTCCCGCACACCACGACGAGCTGGAGCCCGACGCGGCGGCGAACAAAAGGCGGCAGCAAGAGACCTAGCCGATGCACTGTCCCTCGGTGTTCACTTACCCGGCGTTGGCTGTGCGAGTTTGCTCTGAGCGAACTGCTCGGCGGCGGGCATGGCGCGTCGGATCGGGTCGTAGTCCGCGTCGCTCACGGCGCGGAAGCCGGTGATCCCGACGTCCTTGAGCAGTGCGGGGTCCTTCAGCCGCAGGAGGACCTGTCCCAGGCCGGCGGCAACCGCAGGGTCGAGCTTCGCGCGCGCCACCCATGGCTTGGTGACGTTGTCGAACGTCACCAGCGCGCGCAGCGTGCCCTTGGTGTTCATCTTGTCGAACGTGTTCTCCTTCACGGCGCCGGCGTCGAAGTCGCCCAGCTCCACCGCAGTGAACACCTTGTCGTGCCGGCCGAGGAACGCGTACGCCGCCAGGTCCTTGGCCGTGATCCCCGCGTTCACGAGCTGAAGTTGCGCCAGATAGCGGCCGATCGTGGAGCTCTCGTCGCCGAACGCGAACCGCTTGCCGCGCAGATCCGCCAACGTCTTGATCGAGCTGTCGGTGCGAACCACGATCTTCCCCTGGAAGACCTTCGCGCCGTCGTTGTCCTCCATGGCCAGCAGCGAGATCTGCGGTTGGCGAGCCTTCGCGAGGATGTACGGCGCGGGGCCGAACCGGACGAAGTCCACGTCGCCGCGCACCAACGCATCGAGCGCCCCGTCGTAGGTCTTGAAGATGCGCAGCTCGATGCTGGCTGCGCCGCCGAGCGACTTCGCCAGCTCGGTCTGCACGACTTCGAGCATCGGCAGGAACTGCCGATAGACCACCGTCGGCAGGTCCGTCGCGTAGACGCCGAAGGTCAGGTCCACGGACGGCGACCGCGGCGCCGCGGACGGCTTTTGGTCGGTGGACGGAGAGGATTGCGCGACGAGCGACATCGTCGCGACGAGACAGGCACAGGCTAGCCGTGATCGGATCATTGGTTCTCTCTGTGGGCGCACAGCAGCCCACGAGCCCTATCGGCAGGTCGAGGGGCGCGAGTTGCCGCGTGCGAGCCAAATCGAGACCATCGTGGAACGACGCTTCACACGGGCCCCACCACGGGGCCGGCGCTCGCACGTGCGGCGGGTCGCGCGCCGCGCTCGAACATGCGAGTTTCCCGCTCGATCGGTCAGCCGACCGCGGTCCGCGCGCGCGACGTCCAAGCCACCGGCGCGTGCAGGCGCAGGCCGGCAACGTCGCCGTAACGATGCACGACCGTGGCCCGGGCAGTCACGCCCTCCATGCCAACCTCGACGATCTGCCCCGCGGCCAAACCGCGGTCCACGTTCGAGACGCGCAGGCCGGACTCGCTGATGTCGACGAGCCCTACAGCCATGCCGGCGTCGTCGGCGCGCAGCCACACCGACTGGCCGCCCACCGCGCGCACCCGCTGGCGACGGTCCTCGATCACGTCGAGCTTGCCGTCGGCGCGCAGGCAGACAAGGTCGCCATCGTGGACCCGACTCATCACGCCGCGGACGCCGACGATCGCCGGCAGGCGGTGCTCGCGCGCTTGGATCGACGCGTGGCTCAGCCAGCCACCGACCTCGGTGACGATGCCGCGCGCGCGCCGAAACAACGGCATCCAGCGCGGATCCGTGAAGCGTGCGATCAGCACGTCGCCGTCGGCGAATGACTCGATGTCGCTCGGCTCGCGCAGCACACGCGCGCGGCCCACGACATCGCCCGTGCCGGCGACCCGCAGTCCGTGCAGGCGCGAGGCGTCGATCGCGGTGAGTTCTGCGGTCTGCTCGAAGGGCGAAGCGATGGTCTCGAGATCAGCGAAGCTCAGCTCGGCCGGCAGCTCGATCTTCAGCCCGGCGGCGTGCGTCGCCCGGCGTTGCGCGATGCGGTCGCGCAGTGCGTCGGTGCTCCTGTCCAGGCAGGTCGCGAGTTCGTCGGGCAAGAGCCAGAACACGTCGTCACCCAGATCGAGCCGTTCGCCGATCGCCACCAGGAGGGCGCGCAGGCAGGCCAGTGCGCGCAGCACTTCGTGCTTCGCCTCTTCCTTCAGCGCTTCGAACCGGTTGGCGTTCGTCACCGCGATCTGGTTGACGCGGCTGAGCTTCGCTTGCGGCGCCGTCGTCAAGCGGTGCGCGGCTGCGCCGGAACGCGACGCCTCGATCAGCCCACGTACCGCCTCGGGTGCCTCGGCGTACCGCGGCTGCGACAGTTCGAAGTCGTGGGGCGCTCGATGCCCCAGCTCCTGCAGCGCCGACTTCAGCGCCGCTTCGCCACCGAGCCGCAGCTTCGCGACCGCGCGCAGCAGCACGGTCGTGTCGGCGGCACCGAGGATCTCGGCTGGGTTGTGACCCCCACGGCGCAGGCGGCGGCGAGCGATGTCGTTGCAGAAGGTCGACACCAGGTTGACGACTTCGGCCTCGACATAGGTCGTGCGTACGAAGTGCGCCTTCTGGTCGAGGAACGTACGGATCAGCTCGTCGAGCGACAGACGGTCGGGATCGACCGCCTCGAGCAGACGGACCTCGCGCTGGAATCGCGGCAGGAACCCCTCCTTGAAGGCGCGCTCGATCGCCGCGACGCCGCGCGCCAGCGACAGGCTGGCCAACGCGCCGACGCCGCGCTTGAAGCGCCGCTGCTGCTCGGGCTGGTTGACGTAGAGGCGGCCGAACACCGAGACAGCGTACGGCGCCGACGTCGCGCTCACCGCGTACGGAATGCCGAGGCGCGCCGCCGCGCGATCGACGCTGCCGTCCTTACCCCACAGCTCATTCATCAACGCGAGGCTCATCGGAGTGGGCTCGGGCAGCAGCTCGGCGAGTTCATTCTGCGCCAGCATGGCCTTGCCGGGCACGACGCCAGCCGGCGCCAGGGCCAGCAGCCGGGCGCGCTCAGTCTCGCGCCGCGCGGTCGCGTTGCCGACCTCGGACGCGTCGTGCGCGGTGCAGGTGATGTCGCGTGCCTGCAGGATGAAGAACTTGCCACGCGCGTAGGCCCACTCGATGTCCTGGGCGCGGCCGAACAAGCGCTCGGCGCGCCGGCCGAGTTCCAGCAGAGCGCGCAGGTCGATGGGCGACGATCCTTGCTGCAGGGCGCGCAGGGTGAGGCGGCCGAAGCGATAGCCGTCGGGGTCGACCTGGCCGGAGACCAGGCTATCGCCGAGCCCCTTGGTCATCTCGACGAGCATCGCACCGGTGCACGCGGGGTCTTCGGTGAACAACACGCCCGCATACTCCGCCGGCACCATGGCCTGAACCAACACGCCGCCTTCGTCGCAGCGCTCGAGGTTGTCCGAGTGCGGCGCACGCAGCGAGGCCTGCACCTTGGCGACCGAGTCGAGCAAGCGATCACCCGTGACCTGCAGGATCGAGTCGAACTCGCCGGCGTGGCTGAAGTCGACGCCGTCTTCGCCCATGCCGGAGCTGCGCACCGCGGCGCGCTCGGCACCTAGGCGCGCAAACGCGCCGAGGATCGCGCGCCGGCCGACGTCGTTGCCGAGGCCGTCCGGGTCGGCGACGACGAAGCCATCCGGCACCGGGAAGCCCGCGCGCAGCAACGCGGCGAGGCGCTGGGCCTTGCGCCCAGCCATCGGGAACTGTTCGGCGTGCCGCAGCGCAACGACGGGACGATCGGCGCGGACCCGCAGCGTCGCGGTGGCCGGCGCGTTGGCGCGCGCTGCTTGTCGCCGCGACCAACGGGCGAGCAGGCCGCGGTGCACGAGCATCAGGCTCAGGTTGATCAGCAGGTAGATCGAGACCGCGGCGCTCGCCGTCCAAATCGCCACCGTGATCAAGGCCGCGAAACCGACGCGCAGGAGGGTGCCGACGACGGCGTGCTTGGCGGCGATCGCCAGCATCAGGCCGAGGAACGCGATGCCGACCGCGACCGGCAGGATGCGGAGCGGATCGGCCATGCCCAGGCCCTGCAGCCACAGGAACGGCGTGACGTGCCCGGTCGCCGCCAGATCGACGGCGGAGAACAACAGGATGAACAACACCAGTTGCACCAACGAGCCCAGCAGGTTGCGCACCGGGGTGAGCCGCGCGGTCTTGTGCAGTGCGAAGGTCTCGCGCCGGACGCGCGCAGGGTCGCCGCGGTACCGGGCGCGCAGGTCGGCGATCGCCGGTGCCAGCTGGCGCAGCGCGAGCTGATCGCGGTCGGCCTTGAGGGTCAGCGGCAGGAGCGTGAGCCGCGCTACCAGCACCACCAGCAGCACCGCCAGGAGAAGGCTGCCGAGCCAATGACCGAGCGCGCCCAGGTCGGCGGCGATCGCGCCCGACGCCACCGAATACATGGTGTTCTCCTTGCGGTTGGCCTTCCATGCGGCCAGGTGCGCGGGGTCCGGCGGCGGCACGAAGTACTCGTGCGGCAGCGAGTAGCGGCCGCGGAAGTCGAGGCCAAGGCGGTGCATGCGCAGGCCGAGGATGAGGCCATAGAAAGCGCTGCGCTTGTCGTAGACCGGCACGATCACCGGCCGGCGCGGCAGTTCGAGCAACGACGACTCGAGTTCCTCGCGCAGCTGCTTGCGCAGGGTGAGGTTGACCGAGCCGGGGAGCGCGCCCTTGGCGACTTCTTCGGGGTAGCGCACGTCGACGAAGAGCGCGTTCTCCTCGCGCACCAGACGCTCGACCTCCGAGGTGAGCAGCAACTGATTCTTGTTCGGGAAGTCGGGGATGTCGCGAATCGAGCTGCGGGGCGCCTCGTTGACCAGCGGCCGACTCTCGGCGACCCACTTCTCGCAGCCGCCGATCATGAACCAGCAGTGCAGCCCGTCCTTCGCGAACGCGTCGGACAGCTCGCTGCTGCGGTTGCCCGAGTCGCAGATGAGGACCGTCTCCATGCCAGGCTTCACGAGGTCGGCCCGATCGACCCGCAGGTCGGGGAAGCGTCGCGCCCAGGCGCCGGCGATCTGCCCCATCTCGACCTCCTCGGGCTCGCGCACGTCGATGATGTTCAGCGGCCGGCCCTCCGCGGTCCACGCGACCAGGGCTTCCGTGCTCAGCGCCCGTGGATGCTCGGACTGCGCGCTGAACGCGAGCGTCTTCAAGGACGTGTCGCCGACCTTCTTGCCGCCCTCGGTCGAGGAGCGCACGAGGTTCGCCTGCATCCGGCGGTTGACCTCGTCGTTCGCCTGCAACACGTAGAGGGTGAACGCGGTGGACACCCCCAGCAGCAGCAGCACCGCCGTCCGGAACGGCCACGGCGACCGGCGACGGATCTGAGGGTCGGCGTCGAAGCGTGACTTCTCGAACCAGGCGCCGCCGAGCGCGACTGCGAGCAGGCCCATGATCTGGGCGCCGCTGGCGAACAGGTTGATGAGCAGGTCGGGCGAAGGAATCGCGAACATGGGGAAGGTCCGGCTGGGCAACCCACGGCCCCGGGGCAAGGAGGCGAGCCGCGAGCGGTGAGGGGGGTCACCGCCGTACGGAGGTACTCCTGGGCCTTAGCAAGATCTTCACGCGTGGCGCGAGACGGATGTCACGCTGGGAGGGCGGTCAAAGCCCCGAAGCCGCGGGGCCGTTCGCGTCGATCCGCCGAGACGTTCGGAATCGCCAACTAAGATGCTCGGGTACTCCACGTGACCGAACCTCTTGGCCAGACGAATACGGGCCCCTCGGCGTCCGACCGCGATGCGGAGACCGCAAGTCTCCTCTTGGCGTCCGATCCCGAGGGTCTGCGGCGTCTGGTGGACGATCACGCGAGCCGGGTTCGGGCGACCCTGCGTGCAGACTTGAAGAAGGTGCTGGACCACTCCGAAATCGACGACGCGCTCAGCCAGGCGACCCATCGCGTGTGGCGCGCCCGACCACGCATCGACCTGCGGCGCGGGACGCTGCGCGCGTGGTACTACACGATCGCGCGCAACTGCGCGCTCCGCATCCTGGAAGCCAAGCGCAGTCCGAACGCGCTGCGCTTCGTCGAAGACCTCGACTCGCTCGCGTGGCTTGCCGACACGGCGCGCGAAGGGGTTGGTCCGCCGCGGGAGGAGTTGGTGCGCGCGTTGCACCGCGCCATCGACGAGCTACCGATCCAGCAGCGCGCCGTCATCCTCGCGGATCTCGCGGCGGGCGGTGTGGCCGAGACCGAACACCTCGAACAGCAGCTGCACACGACGCGAAACGCGATCTACGTCGCGCGCGCCACCGCGCGCAAGGCCTTGCGCACGCGCCTGACGGCGCAGGGATACCCGGCCGCCGGGGAGGAGCCCAAGGGAAGGACGATGCCATGAAGGACATGAACGAACTCGACGATGCTGGCTGGGACGCGCTGATGGAGCAGCTCGACCTCGACGTCACCGATCTGCGCGCCGCTGAGGCACGGCTACAGCAAGGCGGCGAAGCGCCACTGTCGCCGGCGATGGCCGAGGCGATGGTGCGCGACGCCACGCGGGTGGTGCCGTTGTTGCGGCTGAGGGCGCGAAGGGTGCAGCGGTGGTCGCGCGTGGCGGCGATGGTGTTGGGTGCGGCGTTGCTGACGGCGGGGATCGTGTTCCTCCTGTGGCCGTGGGCTCGGGACAGCCGCGACACGATGACGTACCGGATGCAGCTGCAACTGCTGGAGAGCAGCGACCAGCCGGTTGATCACCGCCGAACCGCCATGGCTTGGGTCGCGAGCCGAGTCGGACGTTCCGTCTTCACGCTGCAGGCAATCCGCGACGACGTCGTAACCCCGCCGGCGCTCGCAGAAGGCGCCAGGCTCGGCCTGGGGCGACTCTTGACTCTCCTAGCCGTCGAACCACCGCAGCGGCTCAATGCGTACTATGAGAACCTCGACCTCGCTGGCGAGCGCGCCCGCGACCCGAGCCTGGCGCCGGCCCTGCGTGCACTCGAACTCGAGCGCCTCATCCTGGGCGCGGGTAGCGAGATCGGTGCGATGCGGACCATGCCGGCCATGTCACCAGTCCTCGGCAAGGACCGTGACCGCTACCTGTCTGGCCTGCAACGGTGGCTCATGCGCTAGCCTGGCCTTCGCGCACGCCACGTCACGTGCTTTCGTAACGCCAGGTTGCGGCGACCAGATCGGCCTCATCGGAGGCGTGGCAGACCGGCATGGCCCCCCACTGGATGCTTCGCGTTTGCTCGTCCACGCCAGGCGCGTTGAAGTTGGCTGCCATCCACTCCGGCACGACCCACTCCACGCTGCCGTTGCCGTTCTCGTCGAGAGTGATCTCCTTCTCGAGCACGATCAACGAGGGGAAGCCCGCACTGTCGATCGTCACCGTGATCGTCGCCCCCGCGCGCCCCGGATCCGAATACCCGATCGTGATCGTCTGACCCACCGTCGGGTCCTTCGGTACCGTCATCGTTTGCGCCACGGCTGCAACCGAGAGCGCGCCACAGACCACGGCCGCCAAGGCGGCCCGCATCCAATTTCCCATGGTGCTTCCTCTTTCCCGTTCCTCGCTTGTCAAAGACGACGGACCCGATGTGGACCGCGCCGCGCCGAGGCTATCGGGCCAGGTCTGAACCGAATCCGAGCCGGCGGCGAGGGTTTGTCTCACTCACTTCCGCTGGCGCCCACGGCAACGCTCGGTGATGAACGTTCTCGAGGAAGAGCACTCAATCGTGGCCAGCGCGTACCGTGTCGCATCCGTGCCACCAGCACTCCCCGACGACGACGACGCGCCGCAGATCAGATCCGTTCCGGCGCTACACCGACGCTGCGCGGGTGCCGTTGCCGCTGCTACGCCGATGGCATGGCAGATGGCAGCGTGCGCTTGCGAGACGTGTGCGCGGGGCGCGTGCCGCCGGCGGTGGTCGACCTCGCGTCGATCGCGCAACTCTTCGAGGACAGCCTCGCGCTGTCGGCGTGGAAGAACACCACGCGTGGCCGCTAGCGATGACGGGTGGCTTCCGCCAATTGCCTCACGGCAAGACCACCACGAGATCCTCTTTCCCCCGCCGCAGCTTCAGCGTCACGCTCGCTTCCTCGGCCACCCACAGGGCCGGGTAGACCTCAGCAGCGACGAGCCCCGCGCAAGGGCGTTCGTCGATCGCGAGCAGGAAGTCGCCGGCGCGTACGCCCTTGCGCTCGGCGGGGGTGCCTTCGATCACGGTCGAGATCTGCGGCAGCGTGTCGTCGCCGGCGACGGCGCCGCGCTCCGGCGACGTGATCATGAGCCCCAGCAATCGACCGGGCGCGGGCACGACGCTGCGACCGCCGTCGCCGATGCGCATGGTCGGTCCCGGCTCGAGTTCGAGGAGCTTTCTGCGATGGTCGATGCCGGCGCGCGCGAACGGCAGCAAGGCGCCGCCGCCGAGCAAACCCTCGAACGGCAGCGCGTCCTTGACGCCCAGCGTCACCATCACCCACGGCCGCTCGAACGTGCACGAGCCGATCTGCACGCTCTCCACTTGCACCGCCAAGGCATCGTGCTCGCGTGCGCCAGCGGCGTGCATGACAAGCGGCACGGCGCCGCGCGCGAGCCATGCCGCGCGCGTGGTGGGCAAGCCGAGGCGTTCGAGGCCGCGCGCAGTCAGGACCAGCACGGCGGACGATCCCGTGTCGACCATGACCGCGAGGTCCTTGCCGTCGACCTGCACGTCCATGGACACCGTCCAGCTTCCCGCGGTGTCGCGGCGCAGCGGCACGGCGATCACCGAGCGCGCGTCGCCGATGCGGGCCGGTGGATCGCCGCGCAGCACCAGCTTGCCTGCTGCCAGGTCGAACACCGGCGACGCACGCAGCAGCGGTCGCAAGCCGACGATCATCGCTGGACGCTCGCGTCCGGGCAGCGCCGGGAACGCCGGGAACGGCGTCGCGAGCCCGAGCACATGCACGAAGCGGGGGCCGCCGCCGCCGCGAGAACTCAGGCCGAGCCGCAGCGACTCGAACCACGCGTGCGACGACTCGATCGCGCCGAAGTGGCCGATCGTTCGCGAGGGACCGAGCCGGACGAGGCCCACTCTCTGCACCGAAGCCGGATCCACGGCGGCGAACTCCGCGCCGGTGTCGAGCAGCGCGGGTGCCGCGAACGCTTCGTTGACCACGACGCTCGGCAGGGCGAAGTGAGCGCTGCCGGGCAGCGTGTCGGGCAAGGCGACGAGCGGCGAGGCGGCGCCCGCCTCGACCTGCGGCTCCGGATTGCCGGCGAACAGACCGCCGTCGCGCGAACGCCCGGCGCGCACTTCGTCGATGCGCCACAGCCCGCGCGATGGTGGTGCCTTCGTGCCTTGCATGCGGGCAACCGGCACGGTGAGTCCGTCGAACTTCTGCCAACGGACTTCCTGCACCCACTGCGCGGCGCCGGAGTACTCGTCCTCGCGATAGTACAGGCGACCGTCCTGTTGCCCGAAGCCGCAACGCCACGTCGCCCCCGAGGGTGGCGTGAGAAGGACCACATCGACGTCCACTTGGCGCACGCCCGAGCTGTCCTCGATCCGCAAGCGCTCCGTCCCCGCGATCCTTGCATCGCACGCGTCTGGCTCCAGGTAGCGCAGCGACGCGAAGAACGCGTGCTCCAGGAACGACACCGCGCCGCGGT
>JANPER010000022.1:0-8135 GCA_031423015.1 Planctomycetota bacterium
GCCCATCAAGAACGCGAACGGCTGGAACACCGTGCCGAGGATCGCCTCCAGCGTCATGCTCGGATGGATCGCCTGCAGCAGGCCGTTCACCAGCGCGACCAGCGCGATGAACGCGACCAGCATCACCGCGACGTTGAACGCCAACTGGCCGCCTTCGCTGGCACCGCGCGCCGCGGCATCGAGCACGTTGGCGTCGTGGTTCGGGATCGACACCTTGACCGTGCCCGAGGTCTCGGGGTGCTCGGTCTCCGGCTCCATGATCTTCGCCATCATGATCGCGCCGGGCGCGGTCATCACCACCGCGGTCAACAGGTGCACGATGTCGAGCCGTAGGCAACGGGATTGTCGGCAAGGACGCCGAGCGAGAGCGGGAACACGGCGCCGATGTGGGGCTTGAGCCAACCTTCACGCACGCCGGTGAACACCGCCTGGGCGCTGGCCACGAGTTCATGGCGCGTGCCGGTGTAGTCGTGCAGGCGTGGTCGAGTGAGGAACAGCGAACCGTGGAGGCCCAGTTCGAGCACATCGAGCGGATCGAGCGGATCGGACTTGCCTGACGCATTGCCGAACGACACCAGCGTGCCGATTTCCTGAGGTTCCCCCGTAACCATTCGCCGCCTCGTTGCCACTCGCTCATGTGGCAACCCTCCCCAACACCTGGCGCCGCCGCGAGCCTGAGGGCACCGTTCTGTACCAAGTGCTCGGGGAACACCTCGATACCTTCCTTGCCCGCATCGCCGACGACGACACCCGTGCGCCGCTACCGCGCTTCGTAGTGCGCGAGCTGCGCAACTTCCTCGACTGCGGACAGCTCAGCCGTGGCTTCTGTCGCGTGCACTGCGATGCCTGCGGCAAAGGCGCACTCGTCGCGTTCTCCTGCAAGCACCGCGGCTTCTGCCCATCCTGCGGCTCACGCCGCATGGCCGACACCGCCGCATGGCTCGTCGACCGCGTCTTCCCCGACGTGCCCGTGCGCCAATGGGTGCTGTCGCTCCCCTATCACATCCGCTTCCTGTGCGCGTTCGACCCCAAGGCCGCCCGCGGCGTACGTAAGATCCTCGTACGATGCGGCCTACGTCGCCCTCGCCGAGGCGTTGCCAGCAGTGCTTGTCACCTGCGATCGGTCGTTGGGTGGAGCACCTGGTCACGTGGCAGCGGTCGAGGTCGTTCGCTGACGTCGACCACCCGCGTTCCTTCGACGGCTGTGGGGGGCGAGCTGCTGGAGGCGTAGCCAGGTCCACCGCTCACCGCGTCACCCGATCGATCCGCGCCCGCTCCTCGGGGCCGAGGTCGCGCGTGTCGCGTTGCCGCGCGAGGTCCAGCACGTGCGCGGGGTCGACCGGCCAACCGCGCACGATGCCGTCGTCGGCGCCGGTGAAGATGCGTTTGCCGTCGTGCGACCAGGCGCCGCAGCGGAGCGCCCGGCGGCTGGCGCGGATCACCAGTAGCTCGTCGCCATCCAGGTTCCACAGGTGGGCGGTGCCGTCGATCGCGGTGGTGAGGATGCGCTGGCCGTCGGGAGAGAAACCGGCCCAGCTCAGGGCGGCCTCGTGCACCATCGTCGCGTGGCGCTCGAGTTGGCCGTCGCGCCAGCGCCACAGCGCTGCAGTGCGGTCGGCGGACGCGCTCACGAGCCAGCGTCCGTCGCGCGAGAACTCGACCGCGGTGACCCAGTGGCTGTGCTGGGGTTGGCCGTGCGCGACGATGGCGCCGTCGAGCGCGCGCACCAGCAC
This sequence comes from Planctomycetota bacterium, assembly GCA_031423015.1. GTDB lineage: Bacteria > Planctomycetota > UBA1135 > UBA1135 > UBA2386 > DATGPD01. The sequence goes on from JANPER010000022.1 coordinate 1,734, forward strand.
CTGCCCGTGCCAATGGCCCGCAGCGAAGTACCCGCGGTCGGGGTGGACGGCGAGATCGAACAGCTCGCCCGACCCGGGCACCGCCGGCAGTCCCGCGTCCGGTACGGGTAGGCGCTCGCCGCTGGCATCGAAGGTCCAGACGTTGCCGTCCTGGCTACCCACCAGGAACCGTTCGTTGTCGAGGAACGCGATGCTCGCATTGCGCCAGGCAGCTATGCCGAACCAGTTGGTTCTGCCTCCGACGAACTCATGAACCGATTCGACGCCGTCCGACCAGACGGTCCCGCTCTGATCGTCGCGCACGCACGCGATCGACCTGCCGTCAGGGCTGAACGCGACCTGGTTGACACGGGCGCCTGCCTGAGGTGCCGGGAGCACGGTCGCCTCGGCCCCTGACCAGCGTCGCACGGTGCCATCCTTGGAACCGGTGACGAAGACGCCGTCTGGGCGCACCGAGATCGCGCGCACGCCTTCGTCGTGGCCGACGAAGATCGGGAACTCCGGATCGCGCGCGCGCCACAGGCGCACGGTCTGGTCGTACGACGCCGTCGCGATGCGCTCGCCGTCGGGCGAGAAGGTCGCGTGCATGACCTTGTTGCCATGGCCGCGCAGGGTGCGCAGCAGCCGGCCGTGCAGGTCGTGCACGCGGGCGGTCTTGTCGAGGCTCCCGGTCAGGATCTCAGTGCCGTCGTGCGACAGCTCGAGACTCCAAACGCCGTCCTCGTGTTGGAACGTCGTCTCGACGGTGCCGTCGCGCCACCGCCAGACCCGCACGTTGCCCGCGAGGTCGGCCGAGACGAAGCGTTCGCCGTCGGGCAGCCAACTTGCGCAACGCACCGCGGCGGGGTGGCCCTCGAACGTTTCGAGGAGCTTTCCGTCAGCGGTTCGCCACAGGCGCACGGTGCGGTCGTGAGACGCGGTCAGCGCCAACTTTCCGTCTGCCGAGAACTCCGCGCACAGCAGTGGTCTCGTGTGGCCTTGCAGTGCGACCGACGATCGATCGGCGAGGTTCCACACGCGCGCCGTGCAGTCGTCGGCATAGGGCGCGATCTCGTTGCCGTAGCCGACCGCGGTCAGCGCCAGCCGGTCGTCCGTCGAGAAGCTGGCGCACCACACCATGCCGCGGTGGCCGACCAGCTCGTTCGCCGTGCGCTGCTCGACATCCCAGATCCAGGCAGCGCCGTCGAACGACGTGACGAGCACCTTCTTCGCATCGTGCGAGAAGCGCGCCCGCAAGAACTCGCCGGCGAGCCCCTCGCGCTTCGGGAGCGGCGCTCGGGCGAGTTCCGCGCCGTCGAAGGCCCACAGCCGGACCGTGCCGTCCATCGATGCTGTCACCACGTGGACGCCGTCGGTATCGATGTCCATGACCGGCTTGGCATGCGGCAGGATCACGGTCGCGATCTCGCCGTGCGTATCCCACACCCGGGCGGTCCCGTCGTCGGAGCAGCTCGCGACGAATCGGCCGTCGCCCGAGAACGCACAGCGCCACGCGACGCCTTGGCCGTGCCGACACAGCCGTTCCTCGTGTGACGCGGCGAGGGTGGAGTACACCGCCCCGAGCGTCGCCACCGATGGGTTGCGCCGATACGCCTCCCGCGCGATCGCCAGCCCGGCGAGCGGGTCACTCTCGCCAACCTCGCGCGCCAGGTTCGCGAGCGCTGACGCCTCTGCGCGAGCGAGCGAGCGCTGCACCTGCAGGAGCAGCGTCGCGGTCACCGCGAGGCCGATGGCCAACGCGATCAACAGCGTCGCGCCCACCGGGTTGCGCTGCGTCCAGCGGCGGGCCCGCAGCCACGCCCCGGCCGGCTGCGCCAGGATCGGTTGGTGAGCGCGGTAGCGCGCGAGGTCCTCGGCCAGCGCGACCGCGCTCGCGTAACGGCGCGCGCGCTCCGGCGCCAACGCGGTGGCGAGGATCACGCGGAGGTCGCGCTCGAGCCCGGGCGCCTGGCGGGCGGCGTCGGCGGCTGCCCCGTGCACGATGGCCCGGTACAGGCCCTCGCGGTCGACCGCCGGCACCGGCAACGCCAGCGTCAGGCACTCGTACAGCACGGCGCCCAGCGCGTACACGTCGGTGCGCGCGTCGGAGCGCGCGGCCTTGCCGTCCACCTGCTCCGGCGCCATGTAGGCCGGGGTGCCGACGCGGTCGCCGGACAGGGTCAGCGTCGCCGCGTCGTCGCTGCTGTCGTCCAGTGCGAGCCCGAAGTCGAGGACCACGGGAGTGCTGTCGGGCTCGACGATGATGTTGTCGGGTTTGAGGTCACGGTGCACGAGCCCGGCCTGGTGTGCGCAGTGCATCGCCCGCGCCACGCGCTCGATCATCTCGACGACGGCGAGCACGCCCTGGCGGCGTTCGCCGGAAGTGCTGGTTGTCTTCGCCGCCATCCCGCCGTCGGCGCTGATCGTGGCGAGGGCCACCGGCGCCCGCTGCCGCGCGCGCGCCTTGCCGATCAGTTCGCCGAGCGTGGGGCCCGGCACGTAGCGCATGGCGAGGAACGGCACGCCGTCGGTCTCGCCGACCTCGTACACCGCGCACAGCCCCGGGTGGTCGAGGCGCGCGGCCGCCAACGCTTCGCGGCGGAAGCGCGCGCGAGCGCGCTCGGAGTGCAGGCGCACGTCGTGCAGGACCTTCAAGGCCACCGTGCGCTGTAGCGCCGGCTGCTCGGCGAGCCATACGACGCCCATCCCACCGCTGCCGAGACGGCGGAGAATGCGGTAGCCGCCGATGCTGTCCGGAGCCGGCGGCTCCTCGTGCGTCTGCGCGCCGAGCAGGCCGTTGTCGTCGAGCACCGTCAGCCGGCGGCGCGCTTCCAGCGCCACCTCCGGCTCGGCCGCGGCGAGTGCTTCGAGCCGCTGCGTGCGCGCCGGCCCGGCGAGCTGCAGCAGTTCGACCACGACGCCGTCGATCGGCGACAGGTCGTCGTCGTCGTCGGCGCCCGGCGGAGACTCGTGCGGCAGCTCGTGCATTGTGGTGGGTCGCGTCCCTTGACACCCGGATCTCGAGCCATCATAGGCGCCCGCCCCCGGTCAGAACCCGAGCGCGTGGCTCGCGCTCAGCGGCCCGAGCGTGCAGCTCGCCGGCTCCATCCAGACCCACTGCAGGTAGACCGACGGGCCGGGGGGCAGGCTGGCGGGGAGCGCCAGCGGCATGCGCCAGGCGCCGTGCGCGTCGGAGACCGCTGGCAGCACGAGCGCCGGCGTGACGAGGAGCGACGCGTTCAACACGGGCAAGCCGGGCAACGGGATGGGCGGCGCCAGCCCGAGCACCATGGCACCCGGCATCGACCGCGGCGCGCCGTTGCCGAGCACCTCGAAGGCGGCGTTGCCGGGGGCGGGGTTCGAGTTGACCTGCAGCCACACCGGACCGCGGCAGCCCGGCGTGCTCGTGCCGTAGCGACGCGCGTTTGCCGGCAGCAGGTCGAGCGTGGCGACGAACGCTTCGAGCGCGCCGTTCGAGTTGGGTTGCAGCGCGCCGGGCGTGGTCGGAAACGTCGGGGAGTCCGTGATGCCCGTCACCGTCATCAGGCCGTCGCCGTTTTGCGCGAGGCCGATGGCCCACTCCTCGCTGCCGCCAGCTCCGCCGAGGAACGACACGTAGTGCACGTCGGCGTTGCCGTTGCCCCGCGGGTCGATGCGCGCGAGCCACGTGTCCGCGGGCGGCTGATGCGACGGCTGCAGAGCGCCGGGTGTGCCGGAGAAACCGCCCATCGAAAGACCCGCAGCGGTGATGACGCCGGAGTCCTCCACCAGGAGCGTGAAGAGCCAATCGCCCGCCGGTCCGCCGACGAGGGTCGAGTAGCGCAGGTCGGCCGGGCCCATGCCCGCGGTCCGGAGCACGGCGACGACGCCGTCGGTCGTGCCACCGAGCGTCCTGCTGGGCGCACCTGTGGTCGTCGGGAAGGATGTGCCGGGACTCCACGTGAACCCGGCGATGCAGACGTCGCCGGCATGGACCGCGAGCTTCATCGCCGCGTCATCCCCGGTGCCGCCGAGGTAGGTCGAGTACAGCAGCCTATCGAGCGTGAAGTTGAACCGGCTCACGAACATGTCGGCGTGCTGGCCTCCCGCGTAGCTCGTCCGGAACGCACCCGGTGTCGTCGGGAACGGCGAGACCGCAGTCGATCCCGTCCGCCCGGTGACCAGGATCGAGCCATTCATCCCGTCGAAGTCGATCGCCACGTCGCCGATGGTCAAGTTGATGATCGTGCTCAGATCGAACGGCACCCCCTCGTAGCCGCCGCCACCGAGGAAGGTCGAGGCCGCGAGCTGGTTGGCGGGCGGTTGCGCAATGTCCAGGACGCTGACGAACATGTCCGTGGCGCCGTTGAAACTCGTGTCGAAGGCGCCGGTCGTCGTCGGGAACGACTGCGAGTCGGTGATGCCGGCGAGCACGAACCGTGAACTCGAATACCCTGGGACGAGCTCCACTGCGTTGACCCAGTCGTTGCCATCGCCGCCGAGGTAGCTGAGGTAGGTGATCGCGCCGCCGCCGCCGTCGAGCTGCATCACGAAGCCGTCGACCAGCCCGCGCCGCGTCGGCTGAAACGCATTCGCCGTCACCGGCAGGCTCGGCGACGTCGTCAGACCCACGACCGTCACCCTGCTCCCGTCTGGCGTCATCGCCAGGTCAAAGGCCATGTCGACTCCGCCGCCGTCGAGCATCGTGCACCACACGAGCTGCGCGCGCCCCGTCTGGCTCGGATCGAGCCGGGCGACGAACACGTCGGCATTCGCGCCGTTGAGCGGGCCGTACGGCCACTGCGTCGACTCGCTGCGCCCGGCCACCGTGACCAGGCCTTGCGCGTCGACGGCGACCGCGTAGGCGGCATCGCGCCGGTCGCCGCCCATCAGCGTCGACCAGGTGAGCCCCTGCGCGGATGCGCCGGCGGCGAACAGGAGCACGGCAACGGACGGAGACGGCCAGGCCCGGCGCGGGTGCCGGGGGCCAGAGCGAGTGGACTTGGCGGACATGAGCGACTTTCTCTTGGGGGCGGGGTGAGCGCCCCATGCGCTCGCCCGCCACCAGCGGAAGACCCGAAACGCGCCGACCCTCTCGCCCGAGCCGACGGATTATCCTCTGCGCGCCATGTCCGAGCCGCTCGCGTCGCCGCAGGAGGAGAACGGGCCCCGCCTCTTGCGCGCCAGCCAGGAAGGGGACCGCGCCGCCCTGGCCGAGTTGCTCGGCCGCTACCTGCCGCGGGTGCGCGCCTTCGTGCGCCTGCGCATGGGCCCGCTCCTGCGCGCCCGCGAGTCCGGCTCCGACCTCGTGCAGTCGGTGTGCCAAGACCTCTTCTCCGCGCACGGCGTCGCCTTCGCCGACGAAGCCGCGCTGCGCGCCTGGCTGTACGCGGCGGCGCTCAACAAGCTGCGCAACCACGAGCGCCACTTCCGCGCGCAGAAGCGCGACGGCGCGCGCGACGAGCCGCTCGCGACGAGCGGAAGCAGCGACCTCGAGAGCTGCTACGCCAGCGTGCTGACGCCGAGCCGGGTGGCGATGGCGCGCGAGCGGCTCGCACGCCTCGAGCTGGCGTTCGACGCGCTGCCGGAGCACTACCGCGAAGTGGTGACCCTGGCGAAGGTCGCCGGCCTCACCTACGACCAGATCGCCAGCGCCACCGGGCGCACCTCGGACTCCGTGCGCAACATCCTGGCGCGGGCCCTGAACAAGTTGGCCCTGTTGCTGGGGTAGAGGGTTGCTGGGGTAGAGGGCTGCTGGCGTGAAGGCCACGAACGGGGAGGGTTCGCGACCTCGGTGCGCGGCACGACCATCGTGGCGGAGTACGACCGATAGGCGCGCTCAGGGCACGAACCGGACGCGCAGCAGCGCGGCGGTAGCCCCCGGGGGCGAGGCAGCCACACTCCACGTACCCGGAAGCCCGGTCAGCGACTCGAGCACCAGCTCCTGGTCACCGACTGCCACGAAGCGTCCGTCGCCGAACGCCACGTCGTTGAGCGGGCCCGAACCCGTCGCGCCCGGACTCCTGCCGCGGCAGTACAGGGCCGCATCGCGTTCGGACCCAAGGCCGGCGCTCATGTGCCGCGCGTCGGACAAGGATCGCAAGAGCCGCGTGAGTTTCGTCGTGGACCGCTGTGCGCTGCCATCGACGGCTTCTCGCTGCACGCTGCCGTGCGCATCCCGGCCGGCGCAACCGAGCGATTGGAGAAGTTGTGCCGCTACGCGGCACGCCCTCCCGTCGTCAATGAGCGCTTGTCGCATCCTGCCGACGGCAAGGTCCTCTACAAGTTCAAGCGAACGTTCCGCTCGCATGTCGTGATGGACCCGCTCACGCTCATCGAGCGACTCGCCGCACTCGTGCCGCGACCACTGATTCGACTCGTCACCTACCACGGGATGTTCGCGCCAGCGGCACCGCTGCGTGATCGCGTGGTGCCGCCGCCGCC
>JANPER010000023.1:0-15367 GCA_031423015.1 Planctomycetota bacterium
ATCGACGATCCCGAACCAACTTCAGTCCGGTACAACCAGTCTTTGAAGTCCCAACTCCCGACGCCGTCCGCTGGGCGTTAGCCCGCGCCGGCGCCTATTAGGACTTTCGGTCCGTTCCCGTGACGCAGACTCCTAGCGCGCCGAGTCTGAGCGCTCCCCCGCTGCCGCCAGAGCCGCTTTGATCTTCTTGCACCAATCGCCCAGCGGTCCCTCTTCAGCGGCTCGCCGCAGGTGCTCGCGCTGTTCGGCAGGGGACAGCCCTTCGAGCTCCTTCAAGATATCCCGCTGAGAGGCGGCCTTGAAGGCCAAGCAGTCGAACGTCTTGTGGTCAGTCTCCATACGTAATCACGCCGCGGTCGAGTTTCATGTACGGGGCCATCCTACCCCTCGATTCACTCGGCGAGGATCTCGACCTTCACGCATTCGACCCAACGCGGACGGCATGAGCACGGATGACCCAGGCCATCGACTTCGCACGACCAACGTGGACCCGGATGCAGGCCTTTGTCACCATGAGTGAACGCCCGCCCGCGCGTTCTCCTCTACCAGCCTCGGTGAACCAACCAAGCTTGCAACGCAACGCGGACGCGCAGGCGTTCCTCGACGCCGCCCTCGACCGCATCCTGCGCGCGTGGGCCGACGGCGAGGATTTCGGCGTCGAGGTGCTCGCTCGCGAGCGGCCTGAGTTGCGCGATGAGCTGGTCGCCCTGGTGGACCTAGCGCGCGAAGCCGCGCTGCTGCGACCCCAGGTGTTGCCGCAGGTTCCCGGCTACGACGTGCTGCGCGAGATCGGCCGCGGCGGCATGGGCGTGGTGTATGCCGCGCGGCACAAGAGCCTGGAGCGCGTGGTGGCGCTGAAGGTGCTGCCCGACGCCGTCGCGGGCAGCGACCGCGCGCGCCGGCGCTTCCTCGCCGAGGCCAGGAGCCTGGCCAAGCTGCGGCATCCGCACGTGGTGACGATCTTCGACGTCGTCGACGCTGGCGAAGTGTGCGCGTACGCGATGGAGTGGATCGACGGCAAGAGCCTCGCAGATCTGCTGGAAGACCTCGCGGACTGGTCGCGCCGCGGTCCTGCGCCGGAGGTGGCGTTCGGCGATGAACACAGCGCGCGCCTGCCGCGCGACGCCTGGTGTGGTTCTGCCGGTTGGGCATCGCGATCGCACGTGCCTTGGGTGAAGTGCACCGCAGCGGTTTGGTGCACCGCGACGTCAAGCCGAGCAACATCCTGCTGCGCGCCGATGGCACGCCGATGCTGTCGGACTTCGGCGTGGTGCGCGACGAGCACGCGAGCCTGACGCGCACGGGGCAGATCGTCGGCACGCCCGCGTTCGCGCCGCCCGAGCAGTTGCTGGGCCAGATCGACCGCGTCGGCCCAGCGGCCGACGTGTTCGCGCTCGGGGCGACGTTGCATTGGGCGTTCGCTGGGAAGGCGCCCTTCGCCGGGCGCACGACGACCGAACTCGTCGCCAGCATCGAAGCCCGTACCCGCCGCCCCCTGACCGCCCTCGGCCTGCCGCGTGACCTCGAGACCATCGTCGGCAAGTGTCTCGAAGCGCGCGCCGAGGATCGGTATGCGAGCGCCGAGGCTGTCGCCGACGACATCGAGAACCTGCTGGCGCTGCGGCCGATCGCGGCGCGGCCGCTGGGCACATTGCCGCGCACGCTCCGTTTGCTGCGGCGCAACAAGAGAACCGTCGTCGCCGCCGTCGGCGGCGGCATTCTGGTGCTGACCGCGTGTGCGCTGCTCGCTTGGTTCCTGTGGCAGCGCTGGACGTTGCCCGAGCGCGTCGCGGCTGAAGTGCGCCGCGCCCAGTGGGCGTTGCTGGAGCCGACACACGAGGAACGCGTGATCCTCGCCGACCGCGGCGACGGGCCTGGGCGAGTGGCGCAGTTCGCGACCAGTGCCGAGAGCGCGCTCGCAGCTTACGACGGTGCGCTGCGTTTGATGCCGGCGCGCGATGACATACGGCGCGAACGGGAGGTCGTCGCGTACGCGCGGACGGACCTACGCGCTGACACCTATGTGACCGAGAAGGGCGCTGCCCCGGCGTCTATCCGCGCGCACGTGCCGTTGCCTCCCCACCTAGCCACCGATCGCCGGCTCCGCGGCCTGCACGCGTTCCTGCTGGGCGACGCACGCACGTGTCATGCGGCGTGGGCCGACCTCGACCTCGCGCCGGGCGCGGTCAACCCGCTGGTCGACGCTGCCGCCGGCCAGATGCATCTCGCCCGCGAGGAAGCAGCGAAGGCGTATCCCCGCCTGCTGCGTGCGCTCGATGCCTGGCCCGACGCAGGGTTCTTGGCGGTCGGGGTGGCGGACTGCGCCGTAAGGCTTGGTGATCTGGCAAAGGCCGAGCAGTATCTGGCGGTCGCCGAGCGCCTCGGCCTGCGCGACCCGTTCAGTTCGCACGTGCGCGTACGAGCCGATCTGCGGGCGGCACAAGGGCGGAACGCGGAGGCACACGCGGACTACGAGTGGATGCTCGTGAACCACAAGGCCAGCCTGGCACGCCTGCACTACGCGCGGTTGCTGGAGCGTGAGGGCGAGTTGGAACGCGCAATGGATCTGCTGTTCGAGGTATTCGAGAGGCAGCCCGACCGCACTCGCTACGGCGCGAGGCTGTGGGAACTGGCGGAGTCGTGGTGGACCTCTTTGCCGATGTCAACGCAGGTGACGGAGGTGCTGGCAAGTTGGAACACAACCGAGTCGTGGCCGCGGTTGCGACGGTTCGCGACCGCACGTGAGGTTCTTGGCCAGGAATCCCAGGAAACCCGCACGGCCGATACGGCCTCCGCCTCTCCCTCCCATCGTCGGCATACCGGGTCGATTTCGATTCTGCCGACGGAGTTCGCCGTGATGACATCGAGAGAGTGTGAATTGCTGCGTCGAGTCCCGTCCACCGTGCAATATCTGGTCGCGTCGGCAATGCTGATGGCCCACAATCCCATCGGTCGCCGCCTTGCCGAGCGCGCACCGGGTCCATGGCTCGCGATGCGTCTTGCTACGTGGCCATGCGTCCTAGCAACGGGATGGATCGCGACGCTGCTCAGTGCCAATGCGGCGGGGCAAGTGCAGTGGGTCGATCTGACACCGTCGGGCTCGCCTGTTGGAAGGCGGTATGCCGCGACCGCGTTCGATGCTGCAAGAAGTGTCGTTCTGATGTATGGCGGCAGCACCGGGACCCAGCCTTACTTCGCGGATCTTTGGTCCTGGAATGGGAGAGTCTGGTCATTGCTGCAGACGCAGGCAACGCCGGGTCCTCGGTCGGACTCGAAGATGGTCTACGACGTCCAGCGTTGCGTCACAGTGATGTTCGGGGGTCTGCAAAGCGCAGTCGAAATGAACGACACTTGGACTTGGAACGGCACAACTTGGACGCAGCACTTTTCCTCGGTCTCTCCGCCGCCTCGAGGCAGTCACGCAATGGCCTACGACGAAGCGCGTGGGGTAGTCGTCCTCTTCGGCGGCGGGACGGCAACTGGCAGCGTTGTCGCCGATACCTGGGAGTGGGATGGTTCGCAGTGGGCAAATAGGACTCCGACGACGGGACCATCGCCCGCACCCGTCGACGGCGCTGTCATGGTTTACGATCCCACCCGCGAGGTCATGGTCCTGTTTGGCGGCAAGACTCGCCCAACACATACACTGCGCAACGACACATGGGAGTGGGATGGGACACGCTGGACTAGATTGACACCTACCAGCACGCCTGCGGGGCGCTACCACTTCGGAATGGATTGGGATGCCGACCGAGCCTGCGCCGTTGTGTTTGGAGGCACGTCTGATGCGATTGCTGCGCGTCGCTCAGACCTCTGGAAGTGGGATGGAGTCAACTGGACGGAACGCCAGCCGGAAATGGGGCCAGCTCCAGTTGCCCGGTTCGGCCACTTCCTCGTCTATGACGGTGTGCGGCGCCAGACCGTCCTCTTCAGCGGCAACACCACCGGTACCACCCACCCCGCCGACACTTGGATCCTCGAACCCAAGAACGGCGCCCACGCCGACTACACATCAACCGGCCCCGGTTGTCCCGGCATCCAAGGCACGCCCTCCCTCGCCGCCGTGCCCGGTTCGTTGCCGTGGATCGGCCGCACCTTCACCGCACAGGTCACGTCGATCCCGAACTTCTTCCCCGTGTCGCTATTCCTCCTGGGCTTCAGCAATCCGGGCGTGCCCGGTCTGTTCTGTCGGCCTGCCTGCACGCTGCGCGCGTTCCCCGATCTCATCTCGGCCCTCGCTCCAACCGGCAACCAAGCCACGTGGTCCATCCCGATCCCGAACGACTGCAACCTGCTCGGCCTCAACCAGCTCTTCACCCAGGTCGTCGTCTTCAACTTCGCCACCGGTTGCGTCGACGCGCTGTCGAACGGCATGCAGATGACGATCGGCGCGCGCTGAGATCCGCGCTCACACCTTCGGTCCGAGTCCCGCATCGGTGATCGCTCGGTCGAGTCTCTCGAGGACACCCAGTTGCTGGGCGAAGGCGCGCAGGTAGTCCGCGTCGGGCACCCCCTGCACGGTCAGCACGTTCTGAATGTCGAGCCGATCCTTCGGTCGATCCGCCAACAGCTTGAACAGGATCAAGTCCGCGGGCGACACGACGCGGACCGCCGGCGCGATTCCGGGGAGCTCGACGGTCCGACTGCGCGCGAACGCGGACCGTTGCAGCGGCGTCGTCACCAGGAACAAGTCGCCCGACACGGCACGACCACCGCGGTACATCTGCACCTTCACCAGCGGCATGTCGCGCACCTGATCGCGCCAGCCCGTCTTGTAGATGTCGTCGACGCCGAACCCCTGACGCTCCAGAGCAACGAAGGCGCGCCGGAGTCGTTCGTCGTCGGCCTCGATCAGCAAGTCAACATCGAACGTCGCGCGCGGGATGCCCCAGGTAACGACCGCGTAGCCACCGATCAGAGCCACGCCGAGGCGAGCTTCCGCCATCGCCGACAGCAGTTGGGACAGAACCTGATCAGGCCGCTGCTCCATCACCGCGGTCCCGACTCAGACTCCCTGGCATGCCGAGCCAGGCCTTCGAGCAGCGCCGCGTTGCTCAGGTCGTGCTCGCGTTGCCACGCCGCCCACTTCCTGTCGCCGGTCGCGCGGTCCGGCACGTCCATCCATTCCCAACACATCGCGCTGAGTTCGAGCGCCAGCGCAAGGCGTTCGCCCGGGCTCATGGCGCGGTAGGTGGCGATGTCTTCGTGCTCCACGTCGCAAGTGTAGCCGACGGACGCTCGACGATTGCATGCAGAGGCCAATCGGCGGACGCTGACATCCGTGATCGAAATCGTCTTCCAGTTGAAGGAGGCTTCAGAAGCGCCATGCCGCACAACCTGACCGCCGACGAGATCCTCGCCGTGTTGCGCGCGATCGAGCGCAACGAGATCACCATCACCAACGACACGCACGACTACTGCAGCGTCGAGACTTGCCGCGCGTCGAACGGCTGGACCTTCTACGTGTTCAACGATTGCGGCGAGTGGGACTACATCGAACGCGTCGAGACCGACGACGGCCGCAGCGTGGACCTGTGGACCTTCTTGGACGATCCGGATTGGAACCGCGCCTGCGACCAGCCGCCCACCCCAGAACGGACCGCAGCCTTGGACGCGATCGCCGCCCGCGACGGGATGGAGGCGATCCGCGCCTACGAACCGCCGTGCGGTGGCAAGAAGTGGGGCTGGTGAGCCACAGTTCGTCACATCACCGGCGCTCAACGCAACAAAGTCGGCCGCAACAATCCCTGCCCGTGCGGCAACGGGGTAAGGATTGCAAGGAGTGCTGCGAGAGCCGCCCGATTCTGTGACGAATAGGGTCGCCCCAGCTACGCGGTCACATGAATCCACGGAAGGTTGTCGATCGCCTCGAAGTGACGGTCCAGCGAGACCAACTCGGTGCCGGTCTCGAGCGCGTGCGCGGCAATCCACACGTCGTTGGTCGGGATCGGCGTTCCCTTGCGCCGAAGCGATGCCGAGATGCTGCCGAAGCGCTCGGCCGTGACCATCGTGACTGGTTGCAAGACCACACCCGGGCTCTCGAGGAACGCGTCCAGATCCTGTCGGTTGCGCTGGTAGCGCGTGCCATGTCGAAAGCCGTAGAGCAACTCGCCGGCGACGATCGCCGACAGCACGATGCCCTCGGCGCGACGAACCAGATCGGCGACCGTCGCGTGCCCGCGTCGCAACTCGACGAAGGCGTTGGTATCGAGCGCGATCCTCATCGCCAAAAGGCCTCGTCGATGCGCTGGAAGTCGGCGGTCGCGCCGAGAACAGCGTCGGCCTCGTCACTCGTCCACGAACCGATAAAGCGGTCGAGGGTGGAGCCGATGGTCTCGCGACGCGATGCCGCTGCTGCCAGGTCAAGACCCGCTCCTTTGCGCAGCAGACGCAGGGCCGCCTTGTTGATCGAGATGCGCTCTTGCTTGGCGAGCACCCGGATGCGCTCGGCCAGGTCGGTCTCCACGCCGCGGAGGGTCAGTTGCTTGAGTAGGGGTTGGCGAGGCATACGGTGCGGCAAAGTGAGGCATCGTATGCCTCGTCGAACTGAGCGCAAGCCCCGCCGGCAACCCCCGACCGGCGCGCTCAGCCGCGCTTTGCCTGGCGCGCCTGCACCCGCCGGAACCGATCGAGCGTCACTTCGGTGGTCTTGTAGACGCCCCACCTGCCCGTGCGCACGAGCACGCCGTTCCTCACCCAACCGGCGAACGTCGAGCGCGGCACGCCGAAGCCCAGCAAGAGGTCGGTCGTCATCTCCAGGCCGGGGCCGAACACTTCGTCGAAGCCGTCGCCTTGCGGCACGCGCTTCCGGCGACCGATCGGCCGCGCGGCCGGCGCAGGCGCGGCCGCCTCCAGGTCGATGCCGAACACACTCGCCAAGTCCTCGCCGGCCAACTCACTCGCCGCCGACGCACCCACAGCAGCCAGACCCTCGGCACCGGCCGCGGCCGCGATCAGGTCCTCGCTGTTCACTTGCCGCAGCGTGAAGAACAAGCCCGGCTCCGCATCGAAGCGCGCGCCCACGCCATAGAGCACCGCCGCCACATGCTTGCACATCGACGCGATGTCCGGGCACGAGCAGGAGAACGCGATGTCTTTGGGTGCCGGGAACAGCCCCGCGTCGCGCCGCGCCAACACTTGCATGACGCCGCGCGAGAAGCGACCTTGCAGCAGGTCGAGCAGCGAGCCGATCTGGCCGGAACACTCGGCAGTGAGCGCGCGCCAGCGTGGCGCCGGCAAGGCCGCGATCGTCACGCGCGTGGTGTAGATGCTCGACCCGCTCACCAGCGCCTCGATCACGCCGGCGACGATCTTGAGGTCGATCACCGAGCCGTTGCGTACGTAGGTGCGGCCGCGCGGCAAACGATTGCCGTAGTCGCTGTAGGCCTCCAGGTTGTCGCACCACGCCTTGCCCCAGAACGAGCTGGCAATCGTGCGGCCGACGACCCGCACCGGCGTCAGCGCCGCGCCGCCCTTGCGCGCACTGATCGCCTGACGCGCGGCGTTCCCGTGCCGCTCGGCTTGTCGCACGTAGGGCGCCCACCGACTGAACCGCCGCTTCTTGGATCTGGATCCGAATCGTGCCATCTGCATCCTCGCTAGGCGGTTGCCGATCGTCGATCGTTCGCCGCGGCGCGGGATCATAGGTCCGCGGTCGCGCGGTGCACGTCGAGCGCCACGAACTTCATCAGCTCTTGGTCGCTCATCTCGGTCAGCTCCCCACTCCCCCGCACTCCCCCGCATCGAGCGCTGTGCCGCGTTGATCCCCGCGACTAGGCTGGTAGCACAAGGTGCTACCTGGTGTTACACTACCATCATGAGCAAGAGCCCGAGCCTGAAAGCACCACGTGATGACCGCCGAGAGCGCGTAGGCATGAACATCTCGCTAACACCCGAACTCGCACAGTTCGTAGCCGAGCGCGTCGATGGTGGGCTCTACACGTCGGCAAGCGAGGTGGTGCGGGAAGGCCTTCGACTGCTCCTCGATGGCGAGAAGCAGCGCGAGCTGCGGCTCACTGAGCTGCGGGCGAAGGTCCAGGAAGGCATCGATCAAGCTCGACGCGGCGAAGTTGTGGATGGGCCGGCCACCATGAAGAAGCTGATCGCGAAGGTCCACAAGCGTCGCTCCCGAGCCAGATGAGGCCTGGATACGTCCTCACCAAGCGGGCGGAGTCTGACCTCCAGGGCATCGCCGACTACATCGCCGAGGACAGCCCGGTCAACGCCGAAAGGGTGCTTGTCAAGTTGACGGAGGCGTTCGACAGCCTTGCGAACACACCGGGCATCGGGCGCCTGCGGGAAGACCTGGGGAACGAATCGGTGCGCATCTGGGTCGTCTACACGTTTCTGGTCGTCTACCGCCCGGAGACAAAGCCGCTCGAGATCCTGCGCGTCGTAAGCGGATACCGAGATCTGGTGGACTTCCTCCAGTAACCCGGCTTAGCCGAGCGCGCCCGAATCGCACTTCGCGGCGCGACGCGGAATCACAACTCCGCAGTCGCGCGGTGCACGTCGAGCGCCACGAACTTCATCAGCTCTTGGTCGCTCATCTCGGTCAGCAGCTTGCCACCGTCTGCCGACAGCACGCCAGCGGCGAGGCCCTTCTTGCTGTCGATCAGCGCGTCGATCTGCTCTTCTACCGTGCCGCGGCACACGAACTTGTGCACCAGCACATTCCGGCGCTGGCCGATGCGGAAGGCGCGGTCGGTGGCTTGGTCTTCGACCGCCGGATTCCACCACCGATCGAAGTGGATCACGTGCGATGCCGCGGTGAGGTTGAGACCAGTGCCACCCGCCTTGACCGACAGCACGAAGAACGGCACCGCGTCGTCGTTCTGGAAGCGCTCGACGCGGCGCTTGCGCTCGGCCAACGGCGTGCCGCCGTGCAGCAGGACGCCCTCGCGACCGAACACCGTGGCCAGGTATGCGGCCAACGGCTGCGTCATCTCTTGGAACTGCGTGAACACCAGCGCCTTCTCTTGCCGGCCGGCGATCAACTCGCAGATCTCGGCGAGACGCGCGAACTTGCCGCTGGCGTCGGGGTCGAAGCCGCCATCGCCCAGCCAGTGCGACGGGTGATTGCAGATCTGCTTGAAGCGCATCAAGAAGGCCAACACCACGCCGCGGCGCTGGATGCCGTCGACGTCGGCGAGTTGCTTCTCGAGGGCGCCGACCCCCTGTTGATACAGCGCGGCCTGTGTCTTGGTGAGATTGCAGTAAGCCTTGACCTCCGTCTTGTCAGGCAGGTCTTGGATCACGCTGCGGTCGGTCTTCATGCGACGCAGGATGTACGGCGCCACCAACCGGCGCAGCGGACCAAAGTCGGGCGGCGCGCGCCGTTCGAGCGCCTTGGCAAAGCGGCTGAACTCCGTCGTACTGCCGAGCAGGCCGGGATTGAGGAAGTCGAACAAAGACCACAGGTCGCCCAGCCGATTCTCGATCGGAGTGCCGGTGAGCGCGATGCGCGCGCGCCGGCAACGCCTTCACCGCGCGCGTTTGCTTGGCGCCCGGGTTCTTGATCGCCTGGGCCTCGTCGATCACGACGACATGCCAGGCCACGCCGGCAAGCCACGTAAGGCGCAGCGTGGCGCCGTAGGTCGTGATCACCAGGTCGGTGTCCGCGAGTTCGCGCGGCGGCTTGCGCAGGCGCTCGGCCGCGGTCGCCGACGGGTGCGCGATGAAGGTCGACAGCGTCGGGGCGAAGCGTTCGATCTCCGCCTGCCAGTTGGTCAGCAGCGATGCCGGCGCCACGAGCAGGTTCGGCCCGCGCAAGCCTTCGCGCTTGTTCGCCACCAACAGCGCGATCACTTGGATGGTCTTGCCGAGGCCCATGTCGTCGGCCAGGCAAGCGCCCAGCCCAAGGCGCGCCAGCAAGCGCAGCCAGCCCACGCCGACGTCTTGGTAGGGGCGCAGCGTGGCGTGCAAGTCTTTGCCGAGCCGAGCGACTCCCAGTGGCGCCGGCGCGCGCAGCGTCTCGAGGGCCTGTTCCAGCCACTTGCCGGCGCGCACCTCCGACCACTGCGGCGTCGCCGTCGGCGACACCACCACCGCCGCGCCGCCGACGGCTGCGCCCGCGAGCAGACGCATGCCTTCCAACAACGTCAAGCCATCCGACCCCGCCTGCTGGCGCACGTTCTGCCAATGCGTGAGCACGGCTGCAAGTTGTTGGCGATCGATCTCGACCCAATGGCCGCGCAGGCGCACCAGGCCGTCGGCGCCCGCGAGCAACGCCTTCAGCTCGCTGGCCGACAACGCTTCGCCGCCGAGCGTCACGCCGACATCAAAGTCGAGCAACGCCTCGAGACCGACCGCCGCCGGTTGCTTGCCACCCACCGTCACCTGCACCTGCGGCCGCGCTGACGTGCGCGCGCGCCACCAGTCGGGCACGCGCACGACGACGCCCGCCGTCTCACATGCGGGGATCGCCTGCAAGAAGGCGTAGGCCTCGTCGGGCGTCCACGCCAACGGCCGCATGATCGCGCCGTCGTCGAGCAGGCGCTTGATGCAGTCGCTGTGCTCGGCGGCGCGATGCACGGGTTGCAGCAGCGCCAGCAGCGCGTTCTTGTCGCGCGCGTGCGCCGAGTCGGCAACCGCTTGGCCGAGCGCTCGATGCTGCACGCGATTGCCGGCGCCGACGCGCGTGGTGTAGGTGGCGAGGAACGCGAACGGCCGCTGCGCATCGTCCTTGCGTTCAGCGAGGTGAAAGTGCACGCGGCCGACCACCTGCCACACCGGGTTGCACGCGCGCAGGTACTCCTGCACCGTGCCGTCGAACGCCGCGATCTCGGCGCGGAAGGCAAGCAGCGTCTGCGTCCACAGGTCAACCAAGACCGACCCGCTCAGGTACTCGGCGCCTGCGAAGGGTGGTGCTGCTTGCGCCAGCGCTGCCAGTTCGTCGATCGACGCGGGCACCTCGGCTCGGTCGCGTTGCTCTTCGAGATCAGGCAGTCCACACAAGCGCGCGACCACCAAGCTGCCGAAGTCGCGGAAGAACGCGAAGGCTGCCGGCAACGCCGCGCCGACCTCGCTCGTTCCAAGGTGCAACAAACCGTGGCCTGCGCCCTTGCCGAATGCGGCCGCGAGTCGATTGGCCCCCTGGCCGTCGTAGTACTGTTCGGCGACTGCGGCCGCGGACTCGGTCGCTGATTCCAGGTGAAGTCTGCCGCTGGGCGACAGCGCCAACTCGACCGCGCCGGCGGGCGGGCGCGGGGTGGCGCGGCCTGACGAACTTGGCGTCATCTAGGGGCCCGACAAACAGCAGGGGATGTCAGACACAAATTTGCGCATAGATCGCGCGATAGCGTGCGCTCGTTTCATGGATGGTGCCCCACGGTCGCATCGTTTGCTGCGCCAACGCCGCGACTTCGCGCGGTTCGCGCGTCAACCGCAGCAGCACGGCCGCTAGCGCATCTTGCGTAGGCTCTACCACCACGCCGGCATTGCCCACGCGTTCAGCCAACGCGCCCAGACTCGACACCACGACGGGGACGCGGCGCGCCAACGCTTCCTCGACGACGAGGCCGTAGGTCTCTTGGCAGAGCGATGGGAAGACCGCGAGATGCAGACGCGACGCCGGGTGCGGATCGCCGGGGCGCCACGCACCGTGACACACCAGCCGCACGCCCAGCTCGGCGGCGCGGGCGCGCACTTCGCGTTCGAAGGCCGCGTCGAGGAACGGACCGCTCAGGTGCAGTTCGGCTTTTGGCACGCTCGCCATCGCTTCGACCAACACCGCGACGCCCTTGTCGCGCACCAGATTACCGAACGTGCCGACGCGCAGCGGCGCCTTGCCATCCCAGGCACTGGCGTGCTCGTGTGCCCCCACCGGCTCCAACAAGCCGTGCGGCAAGACTTCGATCGGGCCTCGCCACGGCGCGTGTTCCTGCACCGCGTCGGCGCAGAAGCGGCTCGGCGCGGTCAACACCTGCACTGCCGCCAGCTCGCGTTGGATCTCGCGGTCGCGATGCCGGATGCCGCGCTCCAAGCTGGGCAACGGCACGTCCAGCGACAGCGCCGCACACGGCGCGCAGGCGCCACGCTCGGCCCGCACCGGACACACGATGCCCGGGGGCGGTCGGCGAAAGAACCTGCCGCACGTCGTCCACAGATCGTGCAGCGTGGCGACGACGCCGACGCCCTGCGTGCGCGCCTTGCGCGCCATCTGCGCGCTCAGCGTCGACCAATGATGAATGTGCAACACCTC
This sequence comes from Planctomycetota bacterium, assembly GCA_031423015.1. GTDB lineage: Bacteria > Planctomycetota > UBA1135 > UBA1135 > UBA2386 > DATGPD01. The sequence continues at coordinate 12,203 of JANPER010000023.1, forward strand.
GCGCACCTCGGCCACGAGCAGCCGCACCACCAAGTCGCGCAAGCGCAGGTTGCGCAGCACGAGGCCATAGCCCTCGTCGGGCAGCCGGCGCAGGCGCAGCACCCGCACGCCGTCGCACGCTTCCTCGATCACATCGCGCCCGTCGTGCGCCACGTCGCTCCCTGCCAACACCACGACGTCGTCGCCCGCCGCCTGCAGCGCCTTGGCCAATGCCAACACCACGCGCTCGGTGCCGCCGCAGAACTCCGGCGGGAAATTGTGGCACGCGAGCGCCACCCTCATGGCGCCAGGATCTCACGCCGGCAGCGCGCCAGCTCAGCCAGCGCGGCGCGCTGATCGTGCGCGCCCGGATACTGGCGGCGCACGGCGAACGACTCTTGCCACGCCCGCAGCCGCACCACGGCGCGCACGAACGGCATCACCCACGGCCCGTAGTGCTTGCGGTAGTAGGCCATCCGGTTGCGATGCCAGATCACCACGAAGTCGCCGTGGCCCTTGGTCGACGCGCCGCCGTGGTGCGTGACCTTGGCCTCGGCGAGGTAGCGGATCTTGCGCCGCATCTTCCACAGGCGGCGACACAGGTCGACGTCGTTGAAGAACAAGAACAAGTGCTCGTCGAGGCCGCCGACATCGAGGTACTCCCGGCGCCGAATCACGAACACCGCGCCCGGCGGTTGGTCGACGTCGCGGCTCGATTGGTGGTCGAAGTCGCGCATGTAGTAGCGACTTTCCACCCACGAGCCAGGCCAGAACTTACCAAACCATGTGTCGTAGCATAGCGCGGTCCAAAGACCGGGAAAGCGCATGCAAGCGCGCTGCACACTGCCGTCGAGATTGAGCAGCATCGGCGACACCGCGCCGTAGGCACCGTCTTGGCGCAAGAAGTCCACCAACGCGTCGAGCGCCCCTGGCGTCACCTCGGTGTCGGAGTTCAAGGTGCACAAGAACTCGCCGCGCGCCAGCTGCGCACCCTGGTTGTGCCCACCGGCGTAGCCACGGTTGTCGACGTTGCGCACCAGCTGCACCTCGGGGTGCGCCGGCCCGATCGCATCCGCCGAGCCGTCGCGGCTGCCGTTGTCGATCACGATCACTTCGCGTGCGTGCCGCACAACATCCGCGCGCAACGCGCGCAAGCACGCGAGCGTGATGTCCTTGGTGTTCCACGACAGCACCACCACCGACAGCACGGGTTCGCTCACGACGACACAGTGATGCCGTGCGCCAGCATGACGCGCGTGGGGTACTGCAACGTGTGGCGGTAGACCCCCACCAGGCGCGGACGCTGCAAATCGCTGACGTCGACGACCCGCCAGTAGTAGGTCGTCGGCCCGAAGTTCTTGAACATCTCGTCACCCGGCGTCCACTCCGCGCCGCTGCCGAAGATGCCGCACGCCAAGAAGAAGTGCGGGTCGAGCGAGCCCTCGACCAAGAAGCGCGACATCGCGGTGGGAAAGCGCAGCGTCGGTTTGTCGTTGGTGGTGCCCAGGTCAGTGACCGGCTGCGGCAACAACGTCGCGCGTCGCTTGGCCCACTTGGTCTCGAGCAGCCAGAGCGACGCGTCGTACAACCGGCGGCCCCAGTTGCCGAACCACTTCTCGTAGTAGAGCCGCCGGCTCTGCCAGTAGCGGCGCATCGACTCGCCCGGCGCGGTCTGCGCCGAGCGGCCGTACAGGTGCGCGATCTTGGCGTCGGGATGCTGCACCAAGCGCAGACCCGCACGGCGCAGCCGCATCGACAGGTCGGTGTCCTCGTAGTACAGCGGGAAGCGTTCGTCGAACAACCCGTGCTGGTCGATGGTGACGCGGCGCATCACAAAGCAGCAGCCCGACAGCATCGGCAGCTCGACGGGGGTCTTGGCCAACCACACCGGCAGCGAGTCGATGGTGCGGCGCCTGGCGTAGCGGCGCGCGCACCACGGACTGATCGAGGCGAGGGTCGTGGCCACCAGATCGCGGATGGTCGGCAACACGTTCGGCGGCAGGTTGGCCTGCTGGCCGTCGTCCCAGTAGCCATACGGCGCAACCGCACCGACGTCTGCGTTGCGGTCCTGATAGCGCACGAGGGTCTCTGTGCACTTCGGCAAGTAGACGATGTCGGGGTTGGTCACCAGCACCAGGCGACCCGTGGCGTACGAGTACGCCAGATTCATGCCCTTGCTGTAGCCACCGTTCTCGTCGTGCCGGATGAGCTTGCCCGCGTTCGCGCGCAGCATGCCCTCGAGTTCAGCTTCGGCGCCGGGGTCACGCTGCGGCGACGCGTTGTCGACGACGATGATCTCGAAGGACACCGGCTTGCCGTCTTCGCCCTGCGGTGCATGACGGACGAAGGACCGCACCATGTCGACACACATCCGCCAACTGTTGTAGTTGACGATCAGCACAGAGAGGTCAGTCACGGGCCACCGGATCATCGGCCATGGCGGGGCAGAAGCCAGCGCGCGACGCCGAACGGCGCGATGGCGTGGCACGTTCTTGTCCGGCGCAGATCCGACTACGAGCCGGGGATCGACTTCTCCGGCGACGCGCGCGGCGGCCGCGCCGGGCTCTCGCCAAACCGCATGCGCAGCTGCGCCTCGATCACGTCTTCGAGGTCGCGTTCCTGGCCGTCGTTGCTCCAGTCCTCCTCGCGTGGGTCCATGCTCCGCGCCATGTCGGCCACGCGCTGGCGCTCGACGCAGAAACGCACCTGCCAGAGCATGCGCTCCTCGGTCTGCCCCTCGCTGCGCAGCTCCGCCCGCACGCGCGTGCGTCGGCTCTGACCGAACCCTTGCGTAGAGGTGCGCCAGCGCGAGGTGAAGTCGCCCCGCCCACGATCGCTCTCGCGCTCGTTGATCCTGAAGCCGTGCCGGCCACTGACCTCGACGACCGCGTTCCAGATCTCCTCGAACGGCACCGGCCGCTCCCCCAGCTCGCGCCAATCGCGCAGAGTGCTAGCGCAGGCCGACAGGCAAACCGCGACAACCACCGCCGCACCACACACGCGAAGTTCCCTTGCGTTCATCGTTGAGCGCGGCAGCATACGCTCCTGTGCTGCAAGTGCCGCGAAACCTCGCTTGCAGCGCGAAATCCTCGGTCGTCGTAATTCGACCTGAGTTCCACAGCCGAAACATCTTCGCGAAGCGCGAAGATGCTTCGGCTGTGGAAAGACGTAAGTTGTTAGACATAA
>JANPER010000024.1:0-2956 GCA_031423015.1 Planctomycetota bacterium
GTCGTCGTCTTCGAAAGCGAAGCCTTCGATCCAGAGGCCCTGGAGGTTGAGCAGCTTGTTGAATAACGTCGTTACGCGCACCGACCGGATCTCCCGTGTGTGGTCCACGCGTCGAGTGCCTATCAAGCTTGCTCGACGCAAGTCGGTGCGCACCTTCCACGGCCTGTACACGAGATTCAAGGACTCGGCGAGAACGCCGCACTGGCCCCAGAGGCCTTCTCCACAGCTCCGGCGCCGAATGGTCAACCTCCATCCGTTACACCTGCTTTAGGAGAACCATGAAAACTCGTTTTCTAAGGAGGAGCTTGTAGAAACACGATGTGACCAACTTCTCGGCATGGCATGCGCAGGTCGATTCGAAAGTCGCCAAGGTCTCGGGAGGACTCTCGAGCTAATGGCAGTTGCTGAAGGGATGTCCCCATCGTCAACAACCTCATCTCTTCGATGCGGGACCACGACTCAGAGAGCAAGGCATTGTGAGCTATGGTGTGATGGCCCTGGCGGGACGCACGCCGAGGCGGGCTTTGCGGACGGTCGGCGCCTCTGAGAATCGATGCGCCGAACGCAGAAAACGATGTTCATTAGCGAATCCCCCGCACCCCCGAACCACGCGGAACGACGGATAGTTTCCTTGGAAGGACCGCAACCCATCGCCAGGACGCCACGGATCGTTGTAGTAGCCGAACCAATCGGCGCACCACTCAGCAAGGTTCTCATCTGTCTCACACAGTCCGTACGGGTTGCCGGGCTCACTCCCGACCAACGCGAAGCGTATGTCTGTCTCTGGCACGGAGCTGGCGGCGACACTCTTCCACCTGGGTGTCGTTGTCCCACCGCGGCAGCCATACTCCCACTGCGCCTCCGTCGGCAGCGTCACCCCAAGCGAACGCAGCAGGGCATCGCACGTCAGCCAGCTCTGGCTGGCAACCGGAAACGCGTCCCCGGTCTCGAACAGACGCTGATCGAGCTTGCCTCCTAGCCGCCGCCACTGACCTTGCGTCAACTCGTGTCGTGCCAGAAAGAATGGTGCGAGGGTGATGCCGTGTGGTGGCCCCTCGTCCCCTTGGGCATCAGGATCGTAGTTCGCCCCGTCCTTGTCCGTTCTCTGCGCGCCCACCATGAAGGTGCCGCCGGGAAGCAGCACGAGTACGATGCCGGTGTCGTCGCCGACTTTGATGTTGCCGTGGGCATCGTGGACCGGAATCTCAAGCGCCGCCGCGTCAGGCACCGTCACTGGGTCCCACGCCGAGCGCAGCTCGTAGAACTCCCACAGCTTCGTCACTGGGTTCATCCCTATCGGCACCAGGCCAAGCTGCGGGCGCAGCTTGATCGGGTGCTCCTTGTACAGCGCGCTCGCCACCACGCCGTCGGCCTTCGTGACCGCCTCGGCCGCGTGTCGCCACGTCGCTCGCGCCTTGGGATGACTCACGGTCAACTCGGCACAGCACACCCGGGTGAACACGCCGGAGCGATCGGCGGTCGCAAAGGCCGCCAGCTTCGCCAGCAGGTCGGTCAAGACGTCGTGCAGGAAACCCTGTGCCTCCGACTCGAAGCGATACCCGAGGTCCCGCAACTCGCTACGCAGGCGCACGACCTCGCGCCCGACGAACTCGGCGTTGGCCCGCACCGCCGCCTTACCTTCGCCGCCGGCGATGCGCTCGCGCAGGTTCGCGAGAAGGCCCCCGAACTCGTCCTTGCGATCCTCGGGCGCCAGGGCCAGCGCCGCCTTTGACTGCTGCACGGCCTCGTCGTCCTTGCCGTTCCAGAACCACGCCCACGCCAGGGTGTCGGCGAGGTTGCAATCCTTCGCTCCCGCGGCCTCGGACTTGATCCAGGCGTGCGCAGCCAGCGCCAACGCGCGCGGAGCGTGGGCCTGCTTGCCTTCGTGGTCCTTGGGATCGACCAGCGGCCAGGCGAGCCCGTTCAGCTCGGACGGGGTCATCGCCTCCTCTTCGGCGGTCAGGCTCGGCAGCGCCACCGACCCGCCTCCCTGCATGGCCTGCACCTGCTCCAACTCCGCGAGCTGCGCGCTTAGCTTCTGCCACTTCGCCCAGCGCGGGTGCGTCGCGCGGTCGCGTGCCAACTCCTCTGGCGTCGCTGGCAGCGCCCGGCTGCGCAGGTCGGCCACGGTCTTCTCCAACTCGGGCCGCAGCGCGAGCACGCGGTCGGCATCGGCAAGCCAGATCTGCGCGGCGGTCAGGTCACTCCACGGCACGGCGAGTTCTTCCATGGCTGTCTGCAGGCGTTCGAGGTGCATGATCCCAGCGAGCTGGTCGAACTCGCGCACCTTGGCAACCAACATCGTTGCGTTGCGCTCCGCTATGGCCGCGTGCTGCGCGGCCTCCTTCGCTTTCGTTGCCTCGCCAGCCAGCGCGGCCTCCGCAATCGCCGCCTGCCGTCTTGCTTCCGTCGCCTGCGCCTTGGCGTGGAACGCAAACCACATCGTCCCGGCCAAACCCGCCACCAACGCCATCACCACCGCCGCGGCCGCCAGCAACTGCCCGCGATACCGCCGCGCCATCTTCCGCAGCCGATACCGCACGCTCGGCGCGCGCGCCAAGACGGGTTCGTACTCCAAGTGCCGCTGCACGTCCGCTGCCAGCTCGCTCACGGTCTCGTAGCGCCGCGTGCGGTCCTTCTCCAAGCACTTCATCACGATCCAGTCGAGATCGCCACGCAGGCGCTTCAACAGCGTCGCCGCATCCGTGCGCCGCAGCTTCGCCGCAGCATCGGTGCCACCCTGCACCGTGGTCACCTTGGTGCTCGGCCGCGGCGGATCCTGCTCGCGGAGGGTCTTGCACATCGCTTCATAGCCGACGCTGCGCAGCTCCGTCGACTCGAATGGCAGCTTGCCCGTCAGCAGCTCGTAAAGCAGCACGCCGAGCGTGTACACATCCGTGCGCATGTCGATGTCGAGCGCATTCAGCCCCGCCTGCTCGGGCGACATGTACTCCGG
>JANPER010000025.1:0-32358 GCA_031423015.1 Planctomycetota bacterium
TGAGTTCCACAGCCGAAGCATCTTCGCGAAGCGCGAAGATGTTTCGGCTGTGGAAAGACGTAAGTCATTAGCCATAAGACATAAGCTCGGAACTCGGACAGGCGGCTGCGGTCAGACCGCGATCTGGACTTAGGGCTTACGTCTTACGGCTCATGACTCGCGGCAGAGCCGCCGGGTGGCTCGCTTCGCCTCTCGTTGGTTGCGGCTCTGCCGCGCTGAGGAGGGTACTCCTAACAACCAACTCGTCGCGGCCCGATTTTCACTCGAGTCCAGGTCAGTGAAGATCGTCCGGGAACCGGGCGCGCTGCATTCGCCGATCACAGTGCATACTCGCGACGCGGGGTCGCGAGCCTTTCGACCGTGCCTCTTGGTCTCGTCGCGAGAACCTGTTGTGCCGTGCCGCACAGCGAACCAGGCCGTGCGGTGGCCGAGGACTTTCGTCGACGGTTGGCGGTACGCCCTACGATCGCGCGCCGTGCGCTCGCCTGTCGGCCTCATGCACCGCGTTTTGTTCGCCGCGACGGCCGGGTTCGCCGTGGTCGTCGCGCTGTGGCTTTGGCTGTGGTTCCAACTTGGCGCCGCGATGGGGGACGTTCGCCGGCAAGTGACGCGCATCGAGGTGCTCCTCTACTTGCTGACGTGCCCCGGGCTCAGCATGGTCGCCCCCCTGTTGGCGTGGCGCGCGCCACGCGTCGCTGGAAGCGTACTTGTGCTCGGCGGCATCGTCGCGGCATGGTGCATCTGGCGCTGGCACATCCCGGACTACGGTGGCCGCGACGCCGTGTGGTGCATGCCTTTGGTGATGGTGTCGCTTGGCTCGGGCTGGCTCGCCGCGCGACCCGTGGTTCGACACGAGCGCTGACGGCTCACGCTCACCCGAGAGTCGCGATCACTTCGACGCAAGCCGCGGTCGGCGGTCGAATCGCGGCGCAGGCTGCGATCTCGCAGCCCGGCACCCACAGCACGGTCTCGTCGCCGCCCACCAGAATCGGCAGCCGATCGCGGTCGAAGCGCGGCACGTGGCGCGACTGCATGAAGCGGCGCAGGGCGACCGGGTAGTCGAGGCCCAGCGGCGTGAAGCGATCGCCGGTGCGGCGCGTGCGCAGGTGCCAGGGCGGCGGCGCCGCGGTCAGATCCAGCAGAGTGCGCAAGGCCCCGGCTTCGGCAGGCGTGGGTTCGAGCGGTGGCTCGCCGTGCACGGTGGCGGTGAGCGACCAACCGCTGTGCCCGAACTGCACCGTGCCGCGCAGCGGCAGCATCACCTCGCCATCGAACGGCGCCCCCGCCCGCCCGCGATGCACGAGCAACAGCCCTGCGCGGGTCCGCTCGAACAGCAGCGCATCGGCGCCGAACCCGGTGACCTGCTGGCCGCAGTGCGCGTGCCACAGCTCACCCAGCACGCGGTTGAGCACCGCGCTGGGCGAGGCCGCCGCCGGGGCGCGCAAGCGCGCGTCGAGTTCGCGCAACGCCTCGCGCAGGAACGGCTCGTCATCGGCCGTGAGCCCACGCAGGTCGAACTCGGCGCGCCAACTCGACGGTTGCTTGCTGCGTTCTGTCAGCAGGCGGCGGGCCTGCGCGTCGAGCACGTCGGCGGCGGCGCGTGCGGTGCGCACCAGTGCGAACAGGCTGGCGTCGAGGTTGCTGCCGCCGATCTTCTCCCGCAACGCCGGAATGATGTCGTGGCGCAGTTCGTTGCGCGCATAGCGCAGGTCTTGGTTGCTCGGATCGGCGAGGATGGCGAGGCCATCGTGTTCCGCCAGGCTCTCCAGCGTGCGGCGCCGGACTTCGAGGAATGGGCGCAGCAGATGCAGGCGCGGCGCCAGCTGGCGATGCTCGGGCATGCCGGTGAGACCGCGTAGGCCGGTGCCGCGCAGCATGCGGAACAGCACGGTCTCGGCGTCGTCGTCGGCGTGATGACCCGTTACGACGTAGCCGGCGTTGCAGGTCTGCGCCATGTCGGCGAGCGCCTCGTAGCGCAGCGTGCGCAGCCGATCTTCGGATGCCTGCGCGGGCACGCCCTCCAGGGTGCGATGCAGGAAGCCAGCGCCAAGCCGATGCGCGAGTTGCGCGACGTGGGCGACGCCTTCACTGCTGTGCGCGTGCTGCTGGTGATCGACGTGTGCGAGCACCAGCGGCCCAGGCAAGCGTCCGGCGGCGGCGAGCCGAGCCAGCACCACGGCGAGTACCGTGGAGTCGATACCGCCGGATACCGCCGCGAGCACGGTGGGCGCAGCGGGCAGGTTCTCGTAGCGCGCGAAGCAGCGCGCCACGCGGCCTTGCAGATCGTCGAGGGCCGTCATCATCGGCAAGGGGTTTGTCGGCTGAACGCCATGCACGCCTGGCTATACTCCCGCGCCTTTTCTGGCGCGCCCTTTTCCAGATTGGCCGCCGCAGAATCCCTTCGCCCCCATGTCCACTCGCATCGCAATCAACGGTTTTGGTCGCATTGGCCGCCTCGTGTTCCGGGTCATGCAAGAACGCGGCGGCTACGACATCGTCGCCATCAACGACCTCTCCGACGCCAAGTCGCTCGCCCATCTCTTGAAGTACGACTCGGTGCACGGGCGCTTTGCGGGCGAGGTGAAGGCCGGCGAGGGTGAGATCTTCGTGAACGGCAAGTCGGTGAAGATCCTCGCCGAGAAGGATCCCGCCAAGCTGCCGTGGGGCGCGATGAAGATCGACTTCGTGGTCGAGTCGACCGGCGTGTTCACCAGCCGCGACGACTGCATGAAGCACGTGACCGCCGGTGCCAAGAAGGTGCTGTTGACGGTGCCGCCCAAGGACGAAGTCGACGCCATGGTGGTGATGGGCGTGAACGAGGAGACGCTGAAGGCCGAGCACAAGGTGATCTCGAATGCGTCGTGTACGACCAACTGCCTGGGGCCGATCGCCAAGGTGATCCACGATACGTTCGGCATCGAGCGCGGTCTGATGACGACGGTGCACGCCTACACCAACGATCAGCGCATCAGCGACTTGGTGCACAAAGACCTGCGCCGTGCGCGTTCGGGTGCCACCAACATCATCCCGACCACCACCGGCGCGGCGCGTGCCGTCGGCAAGATCATTCCCGCGCTGAAGGGCAAGCTCGATGGCTTCGCCCTGCGCGTGCCGGTGCCGGACGGCTCGGTGGTCGACCTCGTGGTCGACCTCAAGACCCCGGCCACCAAGGAGCAGATCAACGCCGCGCTCAAGAAGGCGGCCGAAGGCAAGCTCAAGGGCATCATGGCCTACACCGACGATCCGATCGTGTCGACTGACGTCGTGCACGACGCGCACAGCGCGGTGGTGGACGGCGACTCCACCATGGTCATGGACGGCGGCAAGATGGCGAAGATCGTGGCCTGGTACGACAACGAGTGGGGCTACAGCAACCGCGTCGTCGACCTGCTCGCCAAGGCGCACGCGATGAAGTGAGCGCTGGCAAGCAGCCAGCGTCGCGAAGTCAACACCGCCTCCAGGAAGCGACCCATGACCAAGCTCAAGCGTTTGCCGGATCTCGACGTCAAGGGCAAGCGCGTGCTCGTGCGCGTCGACTTCAACGTGCCCCTCGACGACAAGCTCAACGTGACCTCCGACGCGCGCATCGTCGCCTCGCTGCCAACGATCAAGGCGATCCTGCAGCGAGGCGGCATGCCGATCCTGATGTCGCACCTGGGTCGGCCCAAGGGCAAGGTCGTCGAGGCGATGCGAATGCGGCCGGCGGCGGACCGGCTAGCGAAGTTGCTCGGCAGCCCGGTGCGGACCTGCGCGACGTGCGTCGGCGCCGAGGCCGAGCAGGCCGCCAAGGCGTTGAAGACGGGCGAATGCTTGGTGCTGGAGAACCTGCGCTTTCACGCGCAGGAAGAAGCCGGCGACGAAGCGTTCGCCAAGTCGCTCGCCAAGCTGGGTGACGCGTATGTCAACGACGCGTTCGGCACTGCGCACCGGCCGCACGCCAGTGTGTTCGGTGTGGCCAAGCTGCTGCCGGCGGCGGCGGGCCTCTTGATGGAGAAGGAGATCGCCGCCTTCGACAAGGTGCTGCACGACCCGAGGCGACCGTTCCTTGCCATCCTGGGCGGCGCGAAGGTGAGCGACAAGCTGCCCGTCATCTTGAACCTCATGCAGCGCGTCGATGGGCTGATCATCGGTGGCGCGATGGCCTACACGTTCCTCAAGCAGCGTGGCCTTGGCATCGGCACGTCGCGCTGCGAACTCGAACTCCTCGACGCGGTCCGCAAGATCAAGAACCTCGCGGCGGAGAAGAACGTGCGGCTGCTGCTGCCGGTCGATCACATCTGCGCGCCCGAGTTCAAGGCCGACGCGCCGGCGACGACGCACGGCCCGGGCATCCCCGAAGGCCTGATGGGGCTCGACATCGGGCCCAAGTCGATCGAGCAGTTCGTGGCGGCGATCCGGCAGGCCAAGACCATCGTCTGGAATGGCCCCATGGGGGTGTTCGAGATGGAGAAGTTCCGCAAGGGCACCGATGCCGTCGCGCACGCGGTGGCGGCGGCGGATGCCTGGACCGTGGTGGGTGGGGGAGATTCGGTGGCCGCGGTCGAGCTGCTCGGCGTGGTCGACCAGATCGACCACGTGTCGACCGGCGGCGGCGCCAGTCTGGAGCTGCTGGAGGGGCGCGAGCTGCCCGGCGTGGCGGCGTTGCGCGCCTAGCGAGCGGAGTCGCCGAACGACCCGATCGCCCGGGCCCAATCCGGCTCCGGATGGGGTGTCTGGTGTGCCGATAGCGCACACGTGAGCGAGTCTGCCAACGAACTGCCGCCGGAGATCAACACTAAGGTTGCCGCGGTGTGCGAGCGGGTGCGTGGCCAGCTCGGTGTCGAAGTCGCGGCGCTGTGCCGCCGCTACGGTCGCTTCGCCAAGCAGATCTGGCAGCTCGCCGAGACGCTCACCGGTCTGCGGCGCAGCGGCGAGGTGCACGAACCCAAGGGGATGACCAAGGCGCAGCGCGAGGCGCGGGGCGGCACCTACATCGGACCCTATCGCGTGATCAAGCCGCTCGGCAAGGGTGGCATGGGCGTGGTGTATCTCGCCGAGCAGACTGAGCCGGTCAAGCGCGAGGTCGCGGTGAAGGTCATCCGCGCCGGCGTAGACATCGACCAGGTGCTCGGCCGCTTCGCGCTCGAACGGCAGGCGCTGGCGGTGATGAACCACCGCTGCATCGCGCGGGTGTTCGAGGCGGGCGAGACCAACGATGGCGCGCCCTACTTCGTGATGGAGTATGTGCCCGGCGTGCCGATCGACGAGTTCTGCGACGGGCACTCGCTCACCCTCGTCGATCGCCTCGTGCTCTTTCAGCAGGTGTGCGGCGGCGTGCAGCACGCGCACCAGAAGGGCGTCATCCACCGCGACCTCACCGCACGCAACGTGCTGGTGACCGAGGAGGAGGGCAAGCCGGTGCCGAAGATCATCGACTTCGGCCTGGCGCGCGCCACCGACATCGAGCTGGTGCAGCAGTCGATGTGCACCGAGGCGGGCCTCGTGGTCGGCACGCCCGAGTACATGTCGCCGGAGCAGATCAACCCGGGCCAGGACATCGACACGCGCAGCGATGTCTACTCGCTTGGTGTGCTGCTCTACAACATCCTGACCGGCACGCTGCCGTTCCCGTCCGAGGCGCTGCGCCGCGGTGGGTTCGCCGAGATCCAGCGCATCATCGTCGAGCAGGATCCGCCGCGTCCGAGCCTGGCGGTCGAGCTGCTGTCGAAAGAAGCGGCCCAGGAACTGGCGCAACGCCGGCAAACGACGACAAGCAACCTGCTGCAGCAGCTGCGCACCGACCTCGACTGGATCGCGCTGAAGTGCCTGGAGAAGGACCGCAACCAGCGCTACGAGACGCCGAGTGAGCTGGCCAACGAGATCGGCAGGTACCTGGCCGACGAGCCCCTGGTCGCGGGGCCGCCCAGCGCCGGCTATCGCCTGCGCAAGCTCCTGCGCCGGCACAGGAAGCGGGTGGTGGCGGCGGCGGCGGTTGCGGCGACGCTGATCGCCGGCATGCTCGGCACGACGCATGGTCTGCTGTCGGCGCAAGCAAGTGCCACCGTCGCCGAGGCCAACGCTGAGCGCGCGCGCAGCGAGAAGCTCGAGGCCGATCGCCAGCGCGAGCGCGCCAACCAAAACGCGCTGTACTTGCAGCGGCAGTCCGAACGGCTGCGGCATCAGACGGTGTTGGCGCTCGCCGCGCGCCAGCTCGGCACGGATCCGTGGTTGTCGATCGCGTTCGTACGCGAAGTGCCGGCCGACAGCTCGCTGGCGCCGGAGAGCCTGCAGGTCGCCAACGATGCGCTGAGCGCCTGCGACGGCCCGTGGCGCTGCCAATCGCGTTTGCTCGGTCACGAGGGGCGGTTGACCAGCCTGGGGATCAGTCCCGACGGAGCGCGTGTTCTCACCGCGTCGCGCGACGGCACCGTGCGCATCTGGAAAGGCGGCGGTGACCCGGTGGTCCTGGCGCATCCCGACGAGGTCACGCAGGCCATGTTCACGCCCGGTGGGCTCGGCGTGTTGACCGCGTGTCGTGACGGCGTGCTGCGCCTGTGGGGACTCTCGGGCGGCGATCGGGCGGTAATGTTCACGCGCGATCCAAATCTGCCGCGCGACATCGTGTTCGACGCCGCGGGCGAGCGCTTCGTCACGTTGGCTGCCGACGGCTTGGCGCGCGTCTTCGATGTGCGCCGGCCGGCTGCCGACCTGCGCACCCTTGCCAGCCAGGTCGCTTCGGTCGCCTTCAGCCCGGATTGCCAGCGGCTCATGGTCCTAGGGCAGAACGGCAACCTTCGCCTGCTGCCAGCCAACGGCGAGGGCATGGAACGTGACGTGCGTCACGACGCGGCGGTGCAGCACGCGTGCTTTGCACCCGATGGCTCACGCGTGCTGAGCGCGAGCCTCGACGGCAGTGTGCGTCTCACGCCGGTCGAGAACGTCGGTGCACAGGTGATCTTGCAGCACCCCGAGGCCGCCGTGTGGGGCGGCTACTCGCCGGATGGCACCATCGTGTTCAGCCTCGGCGCGGATCAGGTCGTGCGCACCTGGTCGGCCCAGGGTGGTGGAGCGCGTGGCACCTACAAGGATGGTGACGCTGCCGTGCTGCGCGTCGAGATCAGTCGCGATGGGCGCCTTTTCGCGACCCTCGGTGCCGATCACATCGTGCGGGTGTGGGATGCGACGCGGCAAGACCGGCCGGTGACGCTGCGCCACGACGTGGAGGTGAAGAGCCTGCACTTCCTCAGCGGACACGTGCTCACGGTGGCCGCCGACCGGCGGGCGCGCGTGTGGGACCTCGCGTCGCCGACCTTTCCTCGCACGCTCGAACATCAGAGTGGCGTCGAACTGGTGGTCAGCGATGCCCAGGCTCGCCGTCTGGTCACCGCTGCGGCCAACGGTTCGGCGCGCGTCTGGGAGAGTGGCGGTGCGAGCCAGCCGTTGGGTCTGCCCGTGGGCAGCGGCATCGGCAAGGTGATGGCGCGGAGCGGCGATGGCGCGCGGCTGGCCATCGGCTGCGACGACGGGCACATGGTGGTGTTCGCCACCGACACCGGGGCGACGATCGCCACGTTGCAAGGCCACGCGCGCTCGGTGCGGTGCTTGGGCTTCAGCCCCGACGGCAAGATGCTGGTGAGCGGCGCCGACGACGGCAGCGTGCGCTGCACGGTGCTGTCTGGCAGTTGGCCGGCGAGTGAGTTGGTAGGGCATACCGGCGCGGTAGTGAGCGTGTGCTTCAGCCCCGATGGCGAGTACATCGCCAGTGCGTCGTACGACGGCACCGCGCGGCTCTGGCAGCGCGACGGCAGCACCGCGGCGCGCGTCCTGACCGGACACGGTTGGCAGGTGGTCGACGTGCGCTTCAGCCCCGACGGCGCGACCGTGGCTACCGCGTCGTGGGACGGCACCGCGCGCCTATGGCCGGTGAAGGGCGATGGCGAGCCGGTGGTGCTGCGTCACCCGGACAAGGTGCACGCGCTGACCTTCGCGGCCGACGGCCGCCACGTGGTCACCGCGTGCGAAGACACGGTCGCCCGCGTGTTCCCCATCGACGGCGCCGGCTCGCCGGTGCGCTTGCAGGGGCACACGCGGCCGGTGCGGACGGCGGAGTTCAGCGCCGACGGCCTGCATGTGGTGACGGCGTCGGCCGATCACACCGTGCGCGTGTGGCGCAGCGATGGCACCGGCACCCCGTTGGTGCTGCGTGGGCACGCCGACGAGGTTGCCAACGCGACGCTGTCGGCCGATGGCCGGCGCGTGATCTCGGCCTCGCTCGATCAGACGGCGCGCATCTGGGACGTCGACGGCAGCGGTCGACCGCTGGTGCTGCGGCATGCCGGGCCGCTGGCCGCGGGCATGTTCTCCAGTGATGGACGCACCGCGATCACGCTGACGCAAGATGGCGCCCGCGTGTGGAGCCTCGATTGGACGGCGCTGCGCGCGTGGTTGCACGCGCACGTGTCGCTAGGGCTGTCGCCCGCCGAACGCGCCAGCTTCGCCGTGGAAGACGTCATGCCGGCGACGGCGCCGCGCTGACGCGCGTCACTTGACTCTGGCGCGCAGCACTTCGAGGGCGCGGCAGCTCGTGTGGCTTGGGGTTGGCGCTGCTGCCGAAGGTCGGCTGGCCCCTGGCCACGGTGCGCGAGAGATTGCGTGTCGCCGCGCTTCGCCGAACTACAATCGTCGGCGTGTCAGCTCACCCGCCGATCCGCATCGCACCCTCTCTGTTGTCCTGTGACTTCGCCCGCATCGCCGACGAAGTGGCGGCGGTCGAGGCTGCCGGTGCCGACTGGTTGCACCTCGACGTGATGGACGGCCACTTCGTGCCCAACTTGACCTTTGGCCCGCCGGTGATCGCCAAGATCAAGAAGGTCGCCAAGCGCCCGCTCGACGTGCACCTGATGATCACCGACCCCTGGAAGTACGCCGACGCGTTCCTCGACGCCGGCGCGGACGTGTTCACCTTCCACCTCGAGGTCGCCGAGCGGGGCGACGCGATGGCCCTCATCGACAAGCTGAAGGGGCGGGGCGTGAAGGTCGGCCTTGCGCTCAACCCCGACGCCGATGTTGGCCGCCTGGCGCCCTACCTGCCGCGCCTCGACCTGGTCCTGGTGATGAGCGTGTTCGCTGGCTTTGGCGGCCAGCGCTTCATGCCGAGCGTGCTGCCCGGGGCGCGCCGGCTGCGCGAGGAGTTCGGCTTCCGTGGCGACCTCGAGATGGACGGCGGGATCGACCCGGCGACCATCGGTGCGTGTGCCGCGGCCGGGGTGAACGCGTTCGTCGCCGGCACCGCGATCTTCGGCGCAACCGACCGCAGGGCGCGCATCGATGAGCTACGTGCGCTCGCCGTAGCGCATCGCGCGTAGCGTCGGCCGTATCGGAAACGCGGCATTCGGGCGGTTTTCCGTTGCTGCGGTGGCCCCCGGCCGCCTCAAATGCTGCCTTACCTCCTCCCAACGAAGCCAACAACATGCCCTGGTCACGGTTTGGCAAGAAGAAGGAGATGCCTGGTGGTCTCTGGATCAAGTGCGAGTCGTGCGGCTCGATGCTGTTCCGCAAGGAGTTCGAGGCCCGGCTGCGGACCTGCAGCGCCTGCAACTACCACTTCACCTACCCCGCCCGCGAGCGCATCGCCCTGGTTGCCGACGACGGGTCGTTCCGCGAGCTGTACGCCCAGTTGCGCGGCGAGGATCGCCTCGGCTTCGTCGACCGGGTGCCCTACGCCGAGAAGCTGGAAGCGACGATCAAGAAGACCGGCGAGAACGACGCCATGATCGTTGGCACGGCCAACATCAAGGGGTTGCCGTGCGTGCTGGGGGTCATGAACTTCGCCTTCCTGGGCGGCTCGATGGGCATGGTGGTCGGCGAGAAGGTGGCGCTGGCGGTCGAACTTGCGCTGCAACAGAAACTGCCTGTCATCCTGTTCTCCTGCTCGGGCGGCGCCCGCATGCACGAGGGGGCGATCTCGCTGATGCAGATGGCCAAGAGCTGCGCCGCGCTGAGCCGGCTCAACCAGGCGGGCGGGTTCTCGATCTCGGTGATGACCAACCCGACCACCGGGGGAGTGACGGCTAGCTTCGCCTCGGTGTGCGACGTGTTGCTGGCCGAACCGGGTGCGCTCATCGGCTTTGCCGGCCCGCGGGTGATCGCGACCACCATCAGGAAGGAGCTGCCCAAGGGCTTCCAGCGCGCCGAGTTCTTGCTGGAGAAGGGGCAGATCGATCGCATCGTCACGCGCGACAAGATGCGCGACGAGCTGGCGCGGCTGATCGCCTACGCGACCGGCAAAAACCCGGTCGAAGCGTATGCGCCGCCGAAGCCCAAGGAGAGCGACGCGACCAACGGCAAGACGGTGACCCTGCCGGCCAACCCGCCCGCGAACCCCAAGGCGGAGAAAGTCGACGCCAAGGCCAAGAAGGCCAAGAAGGACAAGGACAAGGACAAGGTCGCCAAGGAGGTCTGAGCCTCCATTCGCCCGATGGTCGAGCGCAAGCCGACACTGCCGGTGCCGCGCGTGCTGCCGGCGCCGCGGGTTCCTGGGCGCTACAAGGTCGCGCCCGAGGACTTCGTCGTCGTCGAGGAGGAGCTGTACGCGCCGAGCGGCGAGGGCGATCACGTGTGGCTGCGCCTGCGCAAGCGCGGCCTGTCGACCATGCAGGCCGTGGAGATGCTGGCGCGCGCGCTCGACCGCCGCGACCGCGACTTCGGTTTCGCCGGGATGAAGGACGCGTTCGCGGTGACCGAGCAGTGGCTCAGTCTCGAACACGCCGACGTGGCGCGCGTGCGCGCGCTCGCGCTCGAGGGCCTCGAGGTCGTGGCGGTGACGCGCCACGCCAACAAGCTGCGCCCGGGGCACCTGCGCGGCAATCGTTTCGACTTGGTGCTGCGCGGCGTCGGCAGCGAGCACGTCGAGGCGCTGAACGTGAACCTGGCCGAGTTGCAGCGCACGGGCGTGCCCAACTACTTCGGCGAGCAACGCTTCGGCAAGCGCGGCGCCAACCTCGACAAAGGCCTCGACCTGCTGCGCGGCGACTTGGCGCACGCCGCGCGGCGCATTCCCAAGAAGCTGCTCACGCTGTTGCTCGCGTCGGTGCAGAGCGAGGTCTTCAACCAAGTCCTGGTGCGCCGCCTCGACCGCATGGGCACGCTGCTCCTGGGTGACGTGGCCATCCTGCACACCAACGGCGCCGCGTTCTTGGTCGAAGATGCCGCCGCCGAGCAGCCGCGCTGCGACGCCTTCGAACTGTCGCCGTCGGGCCCGATGCCAGGGCCCAAGTGTCTGGCGCCGCGCGGCGAGCCCGGCGCCATGGAGGCGGCGGTGCTGGCCGAGATGGACCTCGATCCGGCGCTGTTCGGCAAGTCGCCGCACCGTAGCAACGAAGGCGAGCGGCGCTCGCTGCGCATGCAGGTGCGCGACGTGGAGGTGGTGGCGCAAGGCGACGCCGTGCGCTTGCGCTTTGCGCTGCCCCGCGGCGGGTATGCGACCTCGGTGTTGCGCGAGTTGCTGGTCGACCCGCCGTGGTTTGCGATGGACTGAGTCCTGCCGAGGGCAAAGCAGTGGCCACGGACCGGGGGTGACGGGCTAAGCTCCGGGGCGTGCTGCGCTCGATCTCGCTTCTCGTCTGGTTGCACGGCGTGTCCGTGGTCTCGCTGTCGTTCGTCATGTTGCCGGCCCAGCACGGCTCGGCGACCGTCGACTTCAACCGCGATATCCGGCCGCTGTTGTCGGATCGCTGCTTCAAGTGTCACGGCTTCGACGAGGCGGCGCGCAAGGCCAAACTGCGGCTCGACACGCGGTTGGGTCAAACGACGCCGATCGAGGGTCGGCAGCCGGTGGTGCCGGGGGACACAGCGCGTTCCGAGTTGCTGCGCCGCATCGAGTCGAGCGATCGCAAGGTGATGATGCCGCCGCCGAGTTCGGGGGTCAGCCTCAGCGCCGAGGAAAAAGCGCTGCTGCGGCGGTGGATCGACGAAGGCGCGGTGTACGCGAAGCACTGGGCGTACGTGCCCCCGACGAAGTCTTTGGTGCCAGCGACCGACGACGGTGCGCCCAACCCGATCGACGCGTTCGTCGGTGCCGCGGCCCGCGCGCAGACACTGGCCCCATCGCCGCAAACGGATCGTGCGAGCCTGCTGCGACGCGCCAGCCTCGACCTCACGGGGCTGCCGCCGACGCCGGAAGTGCTCGCGGCGTTTGTGAGCGACCCCGACCCGGCGGCGTACGAGCACGCGGTCGATCGCTTGCTGGCCTCGCCGCACTTTGGCGAACGCATGGCGCTGATGTGGCTCGACGCCGCGCGCTACGCCGACACCAACGGCTTCCATCACGACAACGTGCGCACCAGTTGGCCGTACCGCGACTGGGTGATCGGCGCGTTCAACGACAACCTGCCGTACGACCGCTTCGTCACCGAGCAGCTCGCTGGCGACTTGATGCCATCGCCGACCACCGAGCAGCGCATCGCGACGGGTTTCTGTCGCATGCACAACATCAACGACGAGGGCGGCGCGCTGGACCCCGAGTATCGCGTCGAGGCGGTGTGCGATCGCATCGAGACGATCGCCACTACGTTCATGGGGTTGACGTTCACCTGCGCGCGCTGCCACGACCACAAGTACGACCCCTTCACGCAGGCCGACTACTACAGCCTGTATGCGTTGTTTGGCTCGGTCGAAGAACGCGGGGTGTACGGCGCCGACTTCGAGCAGGCGCGCGCCTATCCGCCGCGACTGGCGTTCCGCGACGCCGAGCTCGTGCGCAAGACCGAGGCCGCCGAGCGCATGTTGGTGCACGCCAAGGCCAAGCAGGTCGCGGCGGAACCCGCGATCGCGCTGCACTGCGACGCGGCTGAAGCGTTGGTGCGGCAGCGACACGGCAACGTGCGTTGGGTCGACGCCAAGCTGGTGGCGGCGCAAACCGCGGCGGGCGAGGCGCTGGAACTGCTCGACGACGGCTCGGCCCGAGCGAAGGACAACCCGGAGCGCGACACGCATGTGCTCGAGCTTTCGACCGACGCCGAGAACTTGCGCTTGCTGCGCCTAGAAGTGCTCACCGACAAGGGCTGCGGCCACGGCAGCGTGGGCTTGGCATCGCATGGCAACGTGGTGATCAGCGGCATCCGCGCCGAGGCGATCTCGCGCGTCGATCCAGCGCGCGTCGAGCCGATTGCCTGGAGTTGGGCGTGGGCCGACCATGAGCAACCCAACAACGACCACGACGTCCACAACGTGCTGGCCTTTGGCGATGGTGGCTGGGCGTTGGATGGGCATCGACGCATCGAGCCGCGCACCGCGCTGCTGCTCGCCGAGCGGCCGTTCGGCTTCACCGGCGGCACCACGCTGCGGGTGTCGATCGAGTACCGCAGTCGCTACGCCAACCACGTGGCGGGACGCGTGCGGGTGAGCTTGGCGCAGCAGGACGCCGACCACCAACGCGAGCCGGGGATGCTCGCCGAGTTCCCGATCGTCAGCAGCGATTGGTTCATGGCGGGACCGTTCAAGGCGAAGACCTTCGACGCCGCGTTCGACCAAGCGTTCGGTCCCGAGCACCGCACGCAACTCGACATCGAGCAGGCGTTCGGTGACGTGCGCTGGCAGCACCGGCCTGGCTTCGTCGACGGCAAAGAGCACGCGCTCAAGGGCGAGCGCGCTGCGTTCTACCTGGCGCGCACGCTGCGCACGCCGGAGGCGCGCACGCTGCGCTGTTCGTTCGGCAGCGACGACGCACTGCGGGTCTTCGTGAATGGCCAAGAAGTGCTGCGCCGCAAGGTGCTGCGCGGCGTGAGCGAAGGGCGCGACACCTTCGACGTGATGCTGCGCGCCGGCGAGAACGTCTTGGTCTTGAAGGTGGTGAACGACGGCGGCCCGGCGGGCTTCTTCTTTGAAGCCCAGCACAGTGGGTCACAGCAGAGTGGGCCGCAGCCGATGGCGCCGCTCGCGTTCATTCCCGCAAGCCGCCGGGATGACGCGCTGAATCGGCGGGCGCGCGCCAGTTTTGGCCAGTTCATGTCGCCGACCTACGCGCGGCTAGCCGCGGCCACCGACGAAGCGCGGCGCGCGCGCGACGCCCTCGACGCCGAGGCCACGCCGGTGCTGGTGATGCAGGAACTGCCGCAGCCGAAGCCGACGTATGTGCTGGCGCGCGGCCGCTACGACATGGTCGACGAGTCGCGCCCGGTGTCCCGGCGGCCGCCGATGGAGCTTGGCGGTGAGTTGCCGGCCGGCGCGCCGGAGAATCGTCTGGGCTTCGCGCAGTGGCTGACGCGCAAAGACCATCCGCTGACCGCGCGCGTGCACGTGAATCGCCTGTGGCAGATGCTGTTTGGCACCGGCATCGTCAAGTCGGCGGAGAACTTCGGCTTCCAAGCGGATTGGCCGAGCCATCGCGAGCTGCTCGATTGGTTGGCGGTTTGGTTCATGGAGTCCGGCTGGGATCAGAAGGCACTGCTGCGCCTCGTGATGACGAGCGCGACCTATCGCCAAGCCTCCGCCGCTAGCGCCACGGGCAAGGCCGTCGACCCAGAGAACCGGCTGCTGTCGTGGTTCCCGCGCCAGCGCCTCGCTGGCGAGCTGGTGCGCGACCAGGCCCTGTTCGTGTCGGGGCTGCTCGTCGATCGCATCGGCGGTCCCAGCGTGAAGCCCTACCAGCCGGAGCACCTTTGGAAGGAGGTGTCGATCGGCGACAGCTCCAACACCGGCAACTTCGCGCGCGACGAAGGCGCGGCGCTGTATCGCCGCAGCCTGTACACGTTCTGGAAGCGCACGTCGCCGAACCCACAGATGTCGACGTTCGACGCCCCGACGCGCGAGTTCTGTGTAGTGCGCCGTAGCGTCACCAACACGCCGCTGCAGGCGTTGGTGCTGTGGAACGACGTGCAGTTCTTGGAGGCGGCGCGGGCGCTGGCGCAACGCACGGTGGCCGAGGTGACGGGCGACGCCGCGCGCCTGGCTTCGATGTTCGAGCGTTGCACGGGGCGCGCGCCCGGCGCGCGCGAGCAGGCGATCTTGCAGCGCACGCTCGATGGGTTCCGCGCGCGCTATCAAAACGCCGCGAGTGACGCCGAGGCGCTCTTGGCGCAAGGCGAGTCCAAGCGGCCAGTCGGCGGCGATGCTGTCGAGCTGGCGGCCTTCATGATGCTGGCGAGCACCGTGCTCAACCTCGACGAGACCCTGGTACGTGACTGATCCGATGCACCCGATCGCTGAACACCTGTTGCACCTGACGCGTCGCCAGTTCTTTGCTCGCGGCAGCGCAAGCGTGGCGTCGAGCCTTGGCGTCGGCGCGCTCGCGCATCTGCTCGGCGAAGATGGGCGTCGGCAGAGGGGCGCGCTCGATGGCTTCCACCTGGCGCCCAAGGCCAAGCGCGTCATCTATCTGCACATGATGGGGGGGCCGAGCCAGCTCGATCTGTTTGACTACAAGCCGGTGCTGCGCGAACGCGCCGGACAAGACCTGCGCAAGATGCCTGGGGTCTATCAAAACCAGCGCATCACCGGCATGACCAGCGGTCAGTCGACGCTGCCCTTGGTGCCCAGCAAGTACCGCTTCCACAAGCACGAAAACCACGCCGACGGCGTGTGGATGAGCGAGCTGTTGCCGTACACGGCGCGTGTCGCCAAGAAGATCTGCGTCGTGCAGTCGATGCACACCGAGGCGATCAACCACGAGCCGGGCGTGACGTTCATGCAGACGGGCAGCCAGATTCCAGGCCGGCCGGCGCTCGGCGCCTGGCTCAGCTATGGCCTCGGTCGCATGAACGAAGAGCTGCCGGCGTTCGTGGTGATGCTGAACCGCGGCTTCGGCAATCCGCAGGCGCTGTCGGATCGACTGTGGGGCGCGGGCTTCTTGGCGAGCGACCACCAAGGCGTGCGCTTCCGGTCGGGGGCGCAGCCGGTGCTGTTCCTCGATGAACCGGACGGCATCACGCGCCAAGACCGCCGACGCATGCTCGACGCGGTCGGCGAGTTGAACCAGCTGGAGTACGAGCGCAGCCTCGACGACGAGGTGCGCACGCGCATCGCGCAGGGCGAGATGGCTTTCCGCATGCAGATGTCGGTGCCAGAGTTGGTCGACTTCAAGAACGAAGACCCGTCCACACTCGCGCTGTACGGGCCCGACGTCCAGAAGCCCGGTTCGTTCGCCGCCAACTGCCTGCTGGCCCGCCGACTCAGCGAGCGTGGCGTGCGCTTCGTGCAGCTCTACATCAATGGCTGGGATGCGCACGGGAACCTGCCGCGCGAGCACCCCGTGCAGTGCCAGATGACCGATCAGCCGTCGGCAGCGCTGGTGCTCGACCTCGAACGCCGCGGCCTGCTCGAAGACACGCTCGTGGTGTGGGGCGGCGAGTTCGGCCGCACCGCGTATTGCCAGGGCGAGTACAGCGAGAAGACCTACGGCCGCGACCACCACCCGCGTTGCTTCACCATGTGGCTCGCCGGCGGCGGCATCCGCCCCGGCATCACCTACGGCAAGACCGACGACTTTGGCTACAACGTGGTCGAGAACCCGGTGTCAGTGCACGACCTGCACTCGACGATCTTGCACCTGCTTGGCATCGATCACGAGCGACTGACCTACCGACATCAGGGGCGGCGGTATCGGTTGACGGATGTGGCCGGCGAAGTGGTGAAGCCGCTGTTGGCGTGACGGCGGGTAGTCGGCTGTGTGGTTGGTCGTCCCGCGCCTGCGTCATGGTGCGAGGTCATCGCGCGACAGACTGCGGTGTGCGACCTACCGGGCTACTCCAAGACTGAGGCCAGACTGGGCGCGCTGAGCACGCGTTCCACCCACAACTCGACCTCCACCGAGCTAGCGTTGGCGATTCGATCCGCGGTCGCTTGAGGCAGCTGGCCAAAACGAGTGGTGAGTTGGCGGATCAGGACGGCGCGCTGGCCTTGGATATGGCCCTCGGCCTTCCCTTCGGCCCGGCCTTCTCGGCGGCCTTGCTGAATCAAACGTTGGCCAGTGCTCATGACGATGTCTGCGGTCTGCGGACTGACAGCCGAACGCATGACCTCGGCGAGGTCGCGCGCGGCGATGTTGGTGACGAGCATGATATAGCGCAAGACAGCGGCGAGCGTCGGTGCGCCGGGGTCGGAGCCAGCGATGTCCCGGAAGATGCTGATCCAGCGCAGGACATCGTCGAGCGGTGCCTTGCTGCGGCCGAGTTGCTGCAGGCAAAGCAACGTGAGCTTGCCGGCGGCGGACACGGTTCGTTGATGCAAGTCGCCTTCGCTCAGGGCCCGTAGGTCGTCGAGCACGAAGCGGAAGTCGGGGACCAGCGCGCGAAGCGCGCCGACCGTTGCTGGGTCGAGACCCTGGAAGTCGACAAGCGCGGCGAAGCTCGTGTCGACGCGCCAGCGTCGTTTGCCGTGGGCAATGACGATGGGCACGATCGGTGGGAGCTTGGCCCTGCGCTTCGAACCGCTTGTGTCGGCCTCTTGCAGATGCCGCTCCCAGATGCGCACCATATACCGCAGGAGATGGAAGGCAGTCATCGGTGCCTGCCAGCTCCGATGCTCGAGCAGGAGGTAGACGTAGCCCGGGCGGCCCCCGATCAGCGCCTGGTAGATCAGATCGGAGTGCAGCTCAGCCAGCTCGTCGTCGACCGTGCTGCCGGGGCAGAGGCGCAGCGTGCTCCAGTCGATCGCCGCAACGATCGCTGCGGGCAGAATGCTGCGCAGTTCGCCGGCGGCGTTGCTCGGGTCGGAGAACGTCTGCTTGAAGAGGGC
This sequence comes from Planctomycetota bacterium, assembly GCA_031423015.1. Classification (GTDB taxonomy): domain Bacteria; phylum Planctomycetota; class UBA1135; order UBA1135; family UBA2386; genus DATGPD01. The sequence continues at coordinate 17,710 of JANPER010000025.1, forward strand.
GTCGTGCGGTGTGGCCACGGGTTCGCTCGCAAGACCTGTGGCACGCAACCGCGCGTTGGTTACAGGTGACTTGAAGAATCTGTGCCGCACTCTGCGGTCCCGCGGCGTTGGAGAAGCGCGCAGCGGTTCGAGTCGGAATCACGCTTGGGACGCCAGTGTCCATGCCTCGATCGTCGACGTATCCTCACCGCCCCTATGCCTCGCTACGCCCTCGGCCTCGACTACGGCACCAGCAGCGTGCGCGCGCTCCTCGTCGACCTGGACACCGGCGCCGAGACGGCGCACGCGGAAGCGACCTACGCGCACGGCGACGACGGGGTGATCGGTGACCCGCGCGACCCCGACATCGCGCGCCAGCACCCGAGCGACTACTTCGACGCGTTGCGCGTGGTGGGGCCGACAGTGATCCGCAAGGCTGGCGCCAAGCCGCACGACGTGATCGGCATCGGCGTCGATACCACCGGCAGCACGCCGATCCCGGTTGACCAGGCGGGACGCGCGCTCGCCGAGCACGCCGAGTTCGCCACGCACAAGGCGGCGCACGCCTGGCTGTGGAAAGACCACACGAGCCAGGCCGAGGCCGAAGAGATCACGGCGCGCGCGCGCATCGAACGGCCGCATTACCTGGAGCGCTGCGGCGGCACTTACTCATCGGAGTGGTACTGGAGCAAGATCCTGCGCTGTGAGCGCACCGCGCCTGAGGTCTTTGCTGCGGCGCACTCGTGGGTGGAGCTGTGCGACTTCGTGCCGGCGTGGCTGGTGGGGGAGCGCGTACCCAGCAAGCTCGCGCGCAGCATCTGCGCCGCGGGGCACAAAGCGCTCTACGCCGACGACTGGGGTGGGCTGCCCGACGCGGAGTTCCTCGGCATGTTGTCGCCTGGACTCGCGGCGTTGCGCGAGCGCTTGCGCACGCGCGCGGTCACCGCCGAGCAGCGTGCGGGCACGCTGTGCCAAGTGGCCGCCGACACGCTCGGCCTGGCGCCGGGCATTCCGGTCGCGGTCGGGGCCTTCGACGCGCATCTCGGCGCGGTCGGCGCCGGGATCAAGCCCGGCGACTTGGTGAAGGTGATCGGCACGTCGTCGTGCGACATGGCGGTGGCCGCCGCGCGCGATCCCATGCCGTCGGCGCACGGGCTGTCCGGCGTGGTGCCCGGCTCGATCATTCCTGGCTTGCTCGGCTTCGAGGCTGGCCAGTCGGCGGTCGGCGACATCTTTGCTTGGTGCGCGCGCGCGGTGAACAAGCGCGACCTCGATGCGCTGGCGCGCGACGCGGCCGCGCTGCGCGCCGGCCAGAGTGGCCTGCTGGCTCTGGATTGGCACAACGGCAACCGCTGCGTGCTCGTCGACCCGGCGCTGTCGGGCGTCGTGCTGGGCCTCAACCTGCACACCAGCGACGCCGAGCTGTATCGGGCGATGATCGAAGCGACCGCGTTCGGCGCGCGCGTGATCGTCGAGCGCCTGGTCGCGCTCGGCGTGCCGGTGACCGCGCTCATCGCCTGCGGCGGCATCGCCCACAAGAGTCCGCTGGTGATGCAGGTCTACGCCGACGTGCTCGGCCGTGCCATCCACGTCGCCGCCTCAGCGCAGGCGAGCGCGCTCGGCGCGGCGATCATGGGCGCGGTAGTCGGGGGCGCATTCCCCGACGTGCCGGCAGCGCAGCGCGCCCTCGTGAGCACGCCGTCGACGACCTACCTGCCGGAAGAAGACAACCAGGCGGTGTACCAGCGCCTGTATCCGCTCTACGTCGCCTTGCACGACGCGTTCGGCACCGCCGCCGGGCGTCGCGACCTGCGCGACGTGATGAAGGAGCTGCTGGTCGTGCGCGGCGCGGTCCGTACATAAAGACAACCCGCAGCAGCGCAGGGTGCCACGGGTGTCCGGCCACGACGGCCTCCCCCACAAGACCTCAACTTCATGGCACACTGGCCCAGGCCCGCGCGAGTCCCCATCCCGTAGCGTGCCCAGGTGTCTGCGCCTCCATGATTCCCGCACAGGCGCACACAACGTCGCGGCCACACCCCCCCCAGGCATGACCACGCCGCCCTGAGTTCAGAACTGTCTCTCGGTCTATCGACCGGCTCTGGGGTGCAAGTTGATACCCATCGCGCGTGCGTCCCGAGGCGGCGCTGACATGGCGGGATGTGCCGAATAGCCGCGCGCGCTCGTTCGGGGGACACGACTCTCAGCATCCGGGTTGACGCGCGCACGGCGTCGTGCTGATGATCGCCACCAGTGCATGACCCGGACGCCGAGACCCTGGCCGCCGCGACACGGGGCGACCCCGCCGCCGTAAGTCACCTGCTCGAACGCTACCTCCCGGGCCTGCGGGCCTTTGTGCGTCTGCGGGCCGGCGATGTCGTGCACGGCCACGAAGAGCACTCCGACATCGTGCAGTCGGCGTGCCGCGACGTACTGGAGAACCTCGAGCGGCACAAGCACGGCGGCGACGAAGGCTTCCGTCGCTGGCTGTATCGAACCGCGCTGCGCAAGATCGCCGACCGCTACGAGTACTACCGCGCCAAGAAACGCGACGTCGGCCGCGAGGGCTTGATGGGCTCACAGTGGAGTTCGGCGCCGGGCGCCGTGCCGACGCCGAGTCAACACGCGATCGCCAACGAAGAAGCGCTGCGCATCGAGCGCGCGCTCGCCGGCATGCCCGACGACTATCGCGAGGTGGTGGTGCTGTCGCGCTATGCGGGTATGTCGCATCGCGAGATCGCAGCGGAGATGGGGCGCAGCGAGCTTGCCGTGCGCACCCTGTTGTCGCGCGCCTTGGCGCGGCTTGCCGAGGTGCTCGACGACGGCAGCGCCAGCGCGGCGCCGTGAGTCGGCCGCGAACCCGTCGCGGGCATCGCGGCGCACCGGCGCCGGTCGTCGCGACGCGGGCAAGCGGATGATGGACCGGCGAATCGCAAGCCGTGACGTCGCTCGGGAACGGGCCGCTACACTGTCGCCCCGTGGCTGAGCCCCTCTTCAAACGCGCGCTGTCGCGACGCACCTTCTTGCGCGGCGCTGGCGCTGCCTTGGCTTTGCCCTGGCTCGACGCGATGCAGCCAGCGCTGCGCCGCACTGTCCCGACGCCGTTGCGCTTCGTGTTCGTTTTCTCGCCCAACGGCAAGAAGATGGACGAGTGGCGGCCGGCGCCGGGCGACGGTGAGTTGGTGTTGCCGTATCTGCTGGAGCCCCTGACTGACCTGCGCCAGCACCTGCTCGTGCTGGGCAACTTGACCCTCGACGGCGCGCGCGCGCACGGCGATGGTCCTGGCGATCACGCGCGCGCGGCCGGCGCTTTCCTTACCTGTGCGCATCCCAAGAAGACCGGGGGCGCCGACATTCACTGCGGCGTGTCCATCGATCAGGAGCTGGCCGCGCTCGGGCAAGGCGCGACGCGCTTGCCGTCGCTCGAACTCGGGCTCGAGCCTGGCCGCGCTGCCGGCGTGTGCGATTCGGGCTACAGCTGCGCCTACTCGAACAACATCAGTTGGAAGACGCCGACGATGCCGATGGTGAAAGAGACCAACCCGCGCGGCGCGTTCGAGCGCGTGTTCGGCGTCGACTTGTCGAGCCAAGGGGCCAAGGAACGCGAGGCGGCGCGGCCCGGTCGGCAGAGCGTGCTCGACGCCGTGCGCGACGACGCGCGTCGGCTAGCGCAGACCCTCGGCGCCGGCGACCGTGACAAGCTCACTGAGTACCTGGACGCGGTACGCGAAGTCGAGCGCGGTTTGCAGGCGGCGAGCACGGCGCCGAGCGCGATGCCGGAAGGCTTGACGAGCACTGGGCTCGACTACCGCGCGCGCTTGCGCCTGATGTATCAGATCATTGCCTTGGCCCTGCAGGGCGACGCGACGCGGGTCGTGACGTTGATGCTCGGCAACGCCGGCAGCAATCGCAGCTATCCGTTCTTGGAGGTGCCGGAAGGCCATCACGACCTGTCGCACCACGGCGGCCAAGCCCAAAAGCTGCAGCAGATACGGCGCATCAATCGCTTCCAGATCGAGGAGTTTGCGACGTTCGGCCAGCAGCTCGCCGCGCCCCGAGAAGGCGGCGGCTCGCTGCTCGACGCGTGTGCGGTGACCTATGGCTCGGGCATCGCGGATGGCAACAGCCACGCCCATCACGACCTGCCGATCCTCTTGCTGGGCGGCGCCAACGGCCGCGTGCGCGGCGGCCGCGCCCTCCGCCCGAGTCGACAGACGCCCCTGGCCAATCTGTACCTTGGCTATCTGCAATGGAGCGGCGCCGAGCGCGATGTGTTTGCGGACAGCACCGGGACCCTGGCGGTCTAGGCTGCAAGAGCCGCGAATCGACCCCATCGGGAGCGGGAGCGGGAGCGGGCCGAAACTTGACTGGCCTCGCTAGTCCTTCTCACGGGCGGCGCGGGGCCGGGTGCTAGGAAGGCGCCGTCCGGCCCAACTGCAGCATTGCGCCTTGCCACAATTGCTCTTGAGTTCGGTATCTGATGACGGGCGTCGTCGGGTGCTAGACTCCGCACCGGTTGCGGCGCGTCGCCGCCACCTTTGCTCACCCTCGTTTCCAATCAGGAGACTCCATGCTGCGAACAAACTCCGTCCTCATCGCGGTGGCTGTCGCTATCGCCCTCCCTGCAACCCTCGCATCACAGGCCACCCCGGGGCAGTCCGTCATGACTGCGACGGTCGCGGGCGCGACACCACCCGGCGAGATGTACATCGTCGATCACCAGGCGCGGTCCTCGACTAGGTTGACCCTCTCGGCGGCCCTCGCGGCCGAGCGGCCGAACTGTGTGCTGATGGTGAGCGGCTCGGCGGGCTACGTCGGCACGAACCCGCCGGTCACCACGAACCCAGGCAACATCTACAGCATCGCGATCAGCGGCACGACCGTGGCCGAGACCCTGCTCAACACGACGGCGACCGCCGGCCCCAACGTCGCCCAGCTGACGGTCGTCGGCACCAACCTCTACTTCACCACGCAAAACGCGGCCAACACCGGCGGCATCCTCCAGCACATGCCGATCGCCGGCGGTGCTGTGGTCACCGACGTCGATCTGCTGACGGTTGCCGGCGTGAACGGCTTGGCCAACTCGATCTGCGCGATCGGCACGAAGGTCTACCTCGGGATGTTCGACTCGGGTGCGACAGCCAACACCGGCACCCTGGTGCAGTGGGACACGGTCGCGAGCGCGGCGTCGGTCATGCTGCAACTTCCCAAGAGCCAGTACGTGTCCGGCGTCAACGTCTTCAACGTGGGGCCGATCCACGCCGTGGTCGACCCGGACAACGCCAACCGCATCATCTTGGTCGGTGTGTACGGCGACATCCTGCACGTCGATGTGGTCACCGCGACCGTCGTGCGGCACGACTTCTCGGGCGCGATCGCGGCTGGTGTGGTGACGCTCAATCTGCTGAACTCCGCCGATTACGACCCTCGTACCCGCGATCTGATCGTCGGGTCGCGCGATGGCCACGTCGAGCGCATTTGCAACGGGCACAGCGCCGAGAAGATCATCCCCGGCGTCGGCAGCTCGGCGACCCTGGCCAGCAACAGCGTGAACGGCTGCTCGCACATCCCCGCGCCCGTTGGCACCGACTACAGCAACGGCGCCGGCTGCCCGGGCACGGGCGGCTACACGTTGACCGCGTCCGACGTCTATCTGCCGACGCAAGGCAACGCGAGCTTCGCGTTTGCAGCATGGAGCGGCGTCGGCGGCGGGCTCGCGGTCTTCACGATCGGCAGCACAAACCTGAACCTCGATCTGGGCGCCCTTGGCTTCAGCCCGCCCGGTTGCATCTACCGCAGCGACCTCGCGGTGACCCTCGGCCTCTCGCTCAGCGGAACTGGCAACGGCAACGGGAGAGCGACGATCGCCTTCCCGATCCCGCCCGCACTCTCCGGCACCCTCTACACCTGCTGGATCGGGGTAAGGGCCACGGCACCCATCTTCGTGGTCTCGAACGGCAGGCAGATCACGGTCCCTTGACCAGAGACTGACACCACCGCGGGCGAGCGAGCTGACAGCTCCAGAAACCCTTGACCGCGGCCGAGTTCGTTCATGTATTTGAACGACTGGCCCGGCGCCCGACTCTAGGCGCCGGGTCACCGCACCACTGCGCCCATTGGCAGTGCACTTCTCGCCCCGGGGCCTTGCGATCCCGGGACGGGACGGCGACCTGCGCAGTCGTTCAAGCGGCGGGTCCTGGCCAGCCGAACCACTCGACATCGCAGGTGGGGATGTTCGATTGCACGACAAGCAGAGTCGGCGGTGTTAGCCGCAGATGCGTCGGGCGAGGTCGTGCGTGAAGGCGCGCGCCTTCGCTACGGCCGCCTCGTTGCTTGCTGGCGCGGTGCTGCTGGCGCTCGGTGCGTCGTTTGGCGAGACCGTCGCCTGGGCCATCACCATCGGTTGCCTGGTGTTGCGGCGCGGGCGCACGTTGGCCGTGCGCGCGGCGGTGAGTCGGCTCGGCGATGCGGTGCGCGACGGCGAGGTGACGCTGGAGGTCGGGGTCGGCGGCCATGGACTGAGCGTGCGCAACCCGGTGATTGCGATCGACGACTACCTGGTGCGCATTCGACGGCTGACGCACCGCGCGGCGGCGCGCACCCAGGCCGGCACGCAGGAGATTGCCACGCTTCAACGTCAACACGAAGAGACCCTGACTGCGGTGCGCGGCCGCAGCGACTTCATGGCCAACCTGTGTCACGAGATCCGCACGCCGCTGAATGGGCTGTTGGGCTTCTTGACCATGCTGAACGACACCACGCTCGACGATCAGCAACGCGAGTGGGTGGGGATCGCCCGCAACTCGGGGGAGTCGTTGTTGGCGCTGCTCAACGACGTGCTCGACTTGGCGAAGATCGAGGCGGGCAAGCTCACGCTGGAGCGGATCGAGTTCGACCGCGACGAGCTGTTCGAGAACGTCGCCGGCCTGTTTGCGCCCTCGGCGCAGGCGCGTGGTGTCGATCTCTTGCTGGACCTCGATGCCAGCTTGCCGGCGCGCCTGGTCGGCGACCCGGTGCGTCTGCGGCAGGTGGTCGCCAACCTGGTGGGCAACGCGGTGAAGTTCACGCCGCGCGGGCATGTCGAGTTGGCGGCGCGCGCCACCGAGCGCTCGGGTGGCCGGATCCAACTGGAGATCAGTGTCACCGACTCCGGCGTCGGCATCCCGCCCGAGCGTCTCACGCGTCTGTTTGCGCCGTTCGAGCAGGCCGAGCTGTCGACGGCGCGTCGCTTCGGGGGCACGGGACTTGGTCTGGCGATCGTGAAGCGCATCGTCGAGCAGATGACCGGCGAGATCAGCGTCGACAGCGAAGTCGGCCGAGGCACACGCTTCGTCGTGAGCGTGCCGATCGCGGTGGCTGCGACTCTGCCGCCGGTGCCGGCGCCGCAGCCGGTTCTGTTGCTGGTGATCGATGCCCAGCCGCGCCGACGCGAGCTGCTTGCCAAGGCGTTGGCCATGTTCAGCAGCCACGTGGCGACGGCTGCCGACGCGAGCAAGGGGCTTGCGGCGGTGCGAGCGTGGAACGATCGACCCGAACCGCTCGTGGTGTTGGCAGACGACGCGACCGCCCTCGACGCCGAGTTGTTGGCGGCAGTGCGCGGTCGCGTGGGCAGCCGGCTGATCGTCGTTCGCCCGGCAACCGCGGCCTACGACGCCGTGGCCGATGGCGTCGACTGCGTGTTGGTGCGCCCGCTGCGCCGGGCCGTGCTGGCCTCTGCCATCAGCGGGCAAGCGCGCACCGCAAGCCCGAATAGCGCTGCCACTCCAACCTGGCCGGGACGCCGCGTGCTGCTGGTCGAGGACAACCCAGTGAACCAGCGCCTGATGTGCACGCTGCTGGCGCGACTTGGCGTCGAGGTGCTGCTGGCGAGCGACGGCAATGAAGCGGTGGACGCGTTCGGGCGCTACACGTTCGACTTGATCCTGATGGACGTGCAGATGCCGGAGATGGACGGCTACGCCGCGACCAAGGTCATTCGCACGATGGTTGCCGGCGAGGCGGTACCGATCGTGGCGCTGACTGCGAACGCGCAGGCCGGCGATCGCGAGCTGTGCCTCGCGGCCGGGATGAACGACTACCTCACGAAGCCAGTGCGCGCCGCGGCGCTGCGCGAGACGATGGCGCGCTTCATGTCGGCCGACGCGACGGTGGGCGCGCGCGGCTGACGCAGCGCACTAGTCGACATAGACCGGCTTGCCGACCGCGATCCACTGCCCCGGTCGCGCGCCCTGGTCGATGGCGATGAAGCCCAGGTGGTCGCGGACCATGCTCGGTGTGATCTCGACCCGCCAGATCGCCCAGTCGCCGTGCGTCGGCGGTGGGTGAATGCCAGCGATCGGCTCGAACGTCACCAAGTCGATCAGGTGCACGGACTGGCCCCCGTTGCACGGGCCAACCATGATCGGCAAGCCGATCACCCCGGGGCGCGCCGGGAGCGGTCCCACGTCGATCCGGCCAGGTTCGGCGTCGAGCGTGGCGGGGCCGGCGACGATCCCCAAGGCCGAAGCGGTGCCAGCACCGGCGAGCGAGCGACAGGGAGTCTGGGGCAAGAAGTGCGTATCGGCTACGAGGTCGCGGGGCGTGGTTGCGAGCTGAGTCCGCATGACAAGTGGCACGGTGGCGCCCGGGCACGCACGGCCATCGGTGAGCACGATCCACGCGCGCAGCGGGAGGCGGCTCGACGTCGCAGCGGCATACCCGGCCCAGCCGATCTGGCGATGGGTGACCGATGGGGGTGTGGCCGTGGCGTCGTCGAGTGTCGCGCAGGTTTCGGCGAGGCCGACGACCACTTCATCGCTGCCTACGAGGAGCACGTAGCGAGGCGCCCTTTGGGCGATGTGGTCCCACGCCCAACCCTGCACGCGATAGCCAAAGCCGGTTTCGGCGATGCACTCGGCCCGGTCGACTGCGGCGCTGCCAGCGGATGCCTCGGCCAGTTCGAAACAGTCGCTGACTCTGCGGCCGACCCAACCAAACGGCGGGCTGGCGAATACCGACCAGCGATGTTGTTGCAGCGCGGGGATCCAATGGTCGTACATCGCGCGCATGAACTCGGCGGGCTGGACCGCGGCCAACGACGGTGCGTCGCGAACGCCACTCATGACGCCGAACTCGGCCCGGCGCAGGTCGCTCTGCTGAGCCGCGTACCGCGCGACATGAGGCTTCTGCTGCCACAAGATGGCGACGACCAGCAAGATGGCGACGACAATCGAGGCGGTGCGCACACGCGCCTCGAGGCGTGCCGCGCCCAGCGCGCACAGGACGACCCAGAACAGGAGCGAGGGCGTCGCGTAACGATCGCTCTGGGCCTGTTCCAGCGAGATGCCGCTGCGGGCAACGGCGACGACCAGCGGCGTGACCAACAAGAATACGCCGATCATGGCGAGGACGAACGTCGCTGGCGCAGACGCACGGCGGTGCCGCAGGACGGGGCCGGCGAGCGCAAGGAACGCCACGATCGCAGCTCCGCCGGCAATGCCCCCAACCAACACCTGCCCATCGCCGTTCCACAGGCGGATGGGGCTGCCCACCCAGCACGCGGCATAGGCCAAGATGCGCCATGGCCGCTGGATGTTGAGCCAAGGATCGAGACCCGCCGCGGTGCCGGTCTTGAAGCCCAAGAGGCAGACGAGCACGACTGCCGCCGCAACCGCGGTGATCATCGCGAGGCGCCCGCGTCGCGTGCCACGCAACCAGGCCGCCGCGACCAGGAGCGGGCAGACGAGCATTCCGTTCGCCAACGACAACGCGGCCACCACAGCGGCGAGTACGGCTAGGAACCACCACCACAGGCCATCGTGCGAGTCGCTGGCTCGCACCGCCGCGAGGAGCGCGACCGCCGCCGCCGCATGGGCCAGGACGAATGACACCTGAAACGGCTCGAGAAAGTTGAACATCTGCGCCGACGAGAACAGCGCGATTGCGACGAGTGATGCCGCCGTGAGCGGCGAGCCCTTCGCCGGCCGTGCGGCGGCGACGACCAGGCGCCATAGCACGAGTGCGTGCGCAAGCTGCACGAGCGCCGTGGTCGCCAGCAAGAACAACCCGCGCCCGCCAAAGGCGAAGAAGTCGACCAGGAACAACAGCCGTGGCACCGCCAGCCGGTGCTCGTTGTGCTGGCGCCACAAGTACTCCCAGGGCATGCCTTCGCGTGCTGCTTGATCGCAGAAGTCGACAGCCGCCCAGTGATCGTAGGTCGGCAGCGCCATGTTGAGCCGCCATACCGCGCCGAAGGTGGACGCGATCACCCACAGGGCTGCGAGGCAGGCGAGGGCGCGGAACGACTTCGACACGCGATGCTGAATTGAGTTGGGTGGTCGCCGCGCGTCGCGGGCTGCTACGCGTCGCGGGCTGCTACGCGTCAGGGGCTGCTTCACGTCAGGCGGCGACTCGACCGCGTCTTGCCGGTCCGACCGCAGCGACAAGATCATCGGTAGCGTTGCGGCATCGAGCAAGGCTTGAAGTTGCGCCAGCTCTTGTCGCCCCGACGCTACCATGCGCCGCGTGATCGCAGGCGCGGAGCATCTCAGAGACAACCCCGGCCGTTCTTGCGGGCCCAATGGTCACGCGGCCCTTTTGTGCAGGCACCGGAAGAGACTGAGTCGGTGGGAGGCGTGCCGTGACCGGTAAGGTACTCGTGACGGGTGGCGCGGGTTTCGTGGGTTCGCATCTGGCGCTCGACCTCAAGCGCGATCGACCGGACGCGGCGGTGATCGCGTTCGACAATCTCAAGCGCCGTGGCAGCGAGCTTGCACTGACGCGGCTGCACGCCGGGGGGGTCGAGTTCCGGCATGGTGACATCCGCAGCGCGGCCGACCTGGCCGACGCGGGGCCGTTCGATCTGCTGCTCGAGTGCTCCGCCGAACCGTCGGTGCATGCGGGCTACGACGGCAGTCCGGCCTACGTGATCGACACCAATCTGGTCGGCACGCTGCACTGTCTCGAAGCGGCGCGCCGCCACCGCGCCGACGTGGTGTTCATGTCGACGAGCCGCGTCTATCCGATCGGCGCGCTGCGCGACCTGCCGTTGCGCGAGGCCGCGACTCGCATGGTGCTGCCCGAGGGCGCGGGTGGCCCGGGGTGGTCCGCGGCCGGCATAACCACCGCGTTCCCGCTGGCAGGAACGCGCTCGCTGTACGGCGCCACCAAGCTGGCGTCCGAGCTGATCCTGGCTGAGTATGGCGCGCTTTACGGGCTGCGTTGCGTGGTCAACCGATGCGGCGTGATCGCAGGCCCATGGCAGATGGGCAAGGTCGATCAGGGCTTCTTCGTGCTGTGGGCGGCGCGCCACCTATTTGGCGGCAAGCTGGCCTACACGGGCTTCTCGGGCCGCGGCCTGCAGGTGCGCGACGTGTTGCATGTAGCCGACCTCGGCGACCTGCTGCGCGTGCAACTGCGCGACCTCGACCGCCACGCCGGCAAGACCTACAACGTCGGTGGCGGTGCCGCGCGCAGCGTGTCGCTCGGTGAGTTGACCAAGCTGTGTGCGGCGCGCGTTCCTGAGAGCGCGAAGCTCGCGATCGACAGCGATCCGTCGACCCGGGCCGCCGACATTCCCTACTACGTCACCGACAACGCTTGCGTGACGGCGGCCACCGGCTGGGCGCCGCGGCGGTCGCTGCCGGCGCTGCTGGACGAAGTCTTCGCCTGGCTCGACGAGCATCGAGTTCACCTACAACCGATCTTGGCCTGAGCCCCCGAACACCATGGCAGTTGCCCTCATCACTGGCTCGGCGGGTTTGATCGGCGCCGAGACCGTGCGCTTCTTTGCTGGACGCGGGCTCGACACCGTGGGGATCGACAACGACATGCGGCGCTACTTCTTTGGCGAAGAGGCCAGCACGGCGTGGGCGCGGCGCGCGCTGGAACAGGGCGTGCGCGGCTACACGCACGTCGACGCCGACATCCGCAGCGAGGACGCGATGGCGCGCGTGTTTGCTACCTACGGCAAGGACATCGCGGTGGTGGTGCACGCCGCGGCGCAGCCGTCGCACGACTGGGCCGCGCGCGAGCCGCACACCGACTTCACCGTCAATGCCAACGGTACGCTCAACCTGTTGGAGCAGACGCGCAAGCACTGCCCCGACGCGGTGTTCATTTTCACCAGCACCAACAAGGTGTACGGCGACACGCCCAACCGCCTGCCGTTGGTCGAGCAGGCGACGCGCTGGGAGGTGGCGGCGGAGCATCCGTTCTTCGCGCACGGGATCGACGAGTCGATGAGCATTGACGCCACGCTGCACAGCCTGTTCGGCGCTTCGAAGTTGGCGGCCGACGTGTTGGTGCAGGAGTACGGCCGCTATTTCGGGATGCGGACCGCGTGCTTTCGTGCGGGTTGTCTCACGGGGCCGGGCCACTCCGGCGCCGAGCTGCATGGGTTCCTGGCCTACCTGGTCAAGTGCGCCCTCAGTGGTCGGCCCTACACCGTGTTTGGTTACAAGGGCAAGCAGGTGCGCGACAACATCCACTCGTTCGACCTGGTGAACGCGTTCTGGCACTTCTTCGAGAAGCCCCGTTCGGGTGAGGTCTACAACATCGGCGGCGGGCGCGCGTCGAACTGCTCGATGCTGGAGGCGATTGCGATGTGTGAGCGGCGCACGGGCAAGAAGATCAACTGGTCGTACGCCGAGGGCAACCGCACTGGTGACCACATGTGGTGGATCAGCGACTGCCGCAAGTTCGCGTCCCACTTCCCCGGCGCTACGCCGCGCTACGACCTCGAAAAGATCATGGACGAGGTGTTCGCCGGTCAGCAAGCCCGCGCGCGGACCTGATGCTGCTTCCGGTGCGTCGCTAGCCGCGATGCGATCGAATGTGCCCGACACATTCGTCGAGGTCGTGCAGCCGCGGCCGCCTGGCGTAGACTGGTTCTCGAGCCGCCTGCCCGGCCTGCTCGACGCCACCCACCCATGCAAAACCCCGCCCGTTCTTGGCCACGCCCATTGGCCGCTGTTCTCGCCCTCCTTCCTCTGCTGCCGGTTCCTCTGCTGTCGGCGCAGTCCGTGCCGACCCAACCCGACCATCACCTCGTCCAGGTGCGCGTCGCGAACCGAACCCAGTTGCAAACGTTGCAGGCGCTCGACCTCGACCTCGCCGGCTGCTGTGACGTTCAACGCGCGCCCAAGACCATCGAGGTGATCGCCACCGAAGCCGACCTCGCGACGCTCGAGCGCAGTGGTCTGCAGTTCTCGGTCGCGATCCGCAACCTCGAGAAGTATCACGCGGACGAGTTGAGGAACAGCCCGCCACCGCCGGCGGTGCTCAACTCCACGCTCACCCCAGCGCTCGGCCAAGGCTCGATGGGCGGCCACTACACGCTCGCGGAGATCGTGGCCAACCTCGATGCGTTCGCGGCGAACTACCCCTCGATCTGCTCACAGAAGGTGAGCATCGGCAGATCGATTGAGGGGCGAGACATCTGGATGGTGAAGATCTCCGACAACGTCGGCATCGATGAGAACGAGCCCGAGGTCTTGTACGACGCGCTGCATCATGCGCGCGAACCGCTGTCGATGGAAACGACGCTGCTGTTCATGGACTCGTTGCTCAGCGGCTACGGCGGTAGCGATCCAGAGGTCAACTACCTGGTGAACGAGCGCGAGCTGTTCTTCGTGCCGTGCCTCAACCCCGACGGCTACGAATACAACCGCACGACCAATCCCGGTGGCGGCGGCCTGTGGCGCAAGAACCGGCGCGGCGGCTACGGCGTCGATCTCAACCGGAACTATCCCACCGGGTTCGGCGGCGGCGGATCGTCGGGTAGTCAGAGCTCCGAGACCTATCGCGGCACGGCGCCGTTCTCGGAGCCCGAGACCGCCGCGATGGACGTGTTTGCGCGCAGTCGCAACTTCGTGCAGGCGTTCTCTACGCACACCTACACCGACGTCTTGTTGCGGCCCTGGGGTTACCAGACGGGTGGCCCGGCCAACGTCGCCGACTACGATCGCGTCGGCCGCATCGCCACGTCGTCGAACGGCATCCAGCACGGCTCGACGTTCGATCTGCTCTATCAGGCGTCGGGCACGGCGGTCGACCATCATCACGTCGGCTACGGATCCCTGAGCTGGACTGCCGAGCTTGGCCGCAGCAACGAGGGTGGTTTCTGGCCGAACCCGACCGCCACGGTCAACATTGCCACGCGCCATCAGCACATGTTTCGCATGATCGCGCTGTTGGCGGGCCCAGCGCTCACCGACGCCGAGATCATCCTGATGTCGACCGGCCAGATCGGCACCGACGCCAAGATCGGGATGCTGGGAGCCGCCGCAGCGCGCGGTGCGCTGGCGGTCAGTGCGGGAACCGCGAATCTGCCGATCCCCGGGATCAGCGGCAACCTGCTGCTCGACCCCAGCACCCTCATCGTGCTGCCGCCGGTGACCTTCCCAGCGAGCGGCTACACCTCCTTGTCGCTCACGATCCCCAACAACTCAGCGCTGGCTGGCCAGTCCGTGTACTGGCAGTTGCTGCACGCCAGTGGCGCGCTGCGGCTCGGCAACCGGCAAGCCCTGACGTTCCAATAGTCGCGCAGGACGCTCAGCGCGGCAGAGCCGCAACCAACGAGACGCGAGGGCGGCTGCATGAACGGCTCTGCCGCGAGTCGTGAGCCGTAAGACGTAAGCCCTAAGTCCCAGACCGCTGCCTACCTGTCTGACCGCCTGTCCGCGTTCTGGA
>JANPER010000026.1:0-7685 GCA_031423015.1 Planctomycetota bacterium
TGCGCGTGCTGCTGCCGTTGCCGAGATCACGACAGGCTGATCGGCTGGCGACTGCCCGGCGAACCTCAGCCGCGATCACGCCACGGTGGCGTTTCGATGCAGAATCTCGCCGCTGCACACGCTCACCGGAAGGACACGCTCGAAGCCGAACCGCTTGCGCGTCGGGCGTGCGACGAAGCCAGCGCAGCCGAGGCTCCTCTGTCGATTGGCGACGTCGAACGCTGCGTCGAAGACCTGCGTGACGATGACATCCGGGGCAACGCGACGGCTGCAATGCTTCGCCTGCGTCAGCTCGACCAGTCGATGATCCCCGTCTTGGAGCGCGCGTTGACCTCGCACGACTTGCAACAGCGGCACTTGGTTGCCGAAGTGCTTTACGGCCTCGACGCCCGCGCGTCGCAAGCCTTGGTCGACGTCTCGGTCCAGGCCCTCGGCCGCGACGTCGCGCGCGCCGTGTCGGCCTCCGGCTTAGCGTCGTCGGCGGCGAGCGCGACGCGCTACCTCGCCAATCACACCGAGGCTGCGCGCAGCGCGCTGCGCTTCGGACTCGGCTCGCAAGACTCGCAGCAGCGCTTCCTGTGCGCCTACTTGTTGGCGCAGGGTGGCCACGCCCTCGACACCGACATCGTGTGTCGCGAGCTGATCGAACACCTCGCCGACAACCACATCCTCGGCGATGCGCTGATGGCAACGCACGGTCTCTACCGCCTGGGCGAACACGGGCAAGCGGCGCTGCGCTCGTGGCGGCCCTACGTCGACGAACAAGCGCGGACCTTGCTGGACCTGATCGAACTGGACTGGCGCACGCCGCCGCGCGACCGTGCCGAACTCGCGGCGCGCAGCAAGCTGCAGTGGGTGACGTCGGTCTACCACGACCCCGCGCTCCACTTCGACGTCAGACGCTCGCCGGTCGCCACCTGGTTCGACCGTCCGTCCCGCTAGCGCGGCACGCGGCTGCGCAGCCGAGGTACCAACAACAGCGCTTCGCGCGCGACCTTGCCGTCCATCTTGCTCTGCCCCACGCGGCGATCGGTGAAGTGGATCGGCACCTCGGTCACGCGGAAACCGGCGCGCACCATGCGGAACGCCATCTCGATCTGGAACGCGTAGCCCTGCGCCGACACGGCACTCAGATCGAGTTTCTTCAGGGCCGCCACGTCGTAGCAGCGGAAGCCCGCTGTCATGTCGCGAATGCGCGTGCCGAGGATGGTGCGCGCGTACAGGTTCGCGCCGCGCGACAACAGGCGTCGGCGCAGGTCCCAGCCCACGGTGCTGCCGCCGGCGATGTAGCGGCTGCCGATCACCAGCTCCGCGTCGCGCGCCGCTGCGGCGAGGCGGGGCAGGTCCCACGGCGGATGACTGAAGTCAGCGTCCATCTCGAACACCAGCTCGTAGTTGCGCGCGATTGCGTCGCGAAAGCCGGCGATGTAAGCCGTGCCCAGACCCTGTTTGCCTTGCCGATGCAGCACGCGCACGCGCGGGTCGGCGGCGGCGAGCCGGTCGGCGATTTCACCGGTGCCATCGGGCGAGCCGTCATCGACGACCAAGAGGTGCGTCTTCAGGTAGGCCAGCAGGTCGTGCGCGATGCGCTCGAGGTTGTCGCGCTCGTTGTAGGTCGGCATCACCACGAGGCACCGACGCCCGCAGTCGTAGGGCGCGGCTCGCATCGGGCCGTGCCCGGCCTGCGCGCCGTCGCGCGCGACCTGCTGGGCAGCGGTCGCGTCTTGTCCCTCGAGTTGTCCCTCGAGCACCACCAGGCTCGCGCTGTCGAGACCCTCGCGCACCTTCTGGTCGGCGGCGGCATAGGTTGGCACCACGGTCAGCACGGACTCGGTCATGCGTCCTCCTTCACGCCCACCCAACACCCGTCGCCGAGCGGCACGATGATCGCGTGCAGGTCGCGCCGTGCGGCCAACACGTCGTTGAAGCGGCGGATCGCGGGCACGTCGGGATCGGTGGGTTTGGCCGCAAGCAGTTGGCCGAAGGCGAACGCGTTGTCGACCAACATCAGCCCACGCGGCCTCAGGATGCGCACGCACTCGTCGAGGTACACCGGATACCCGTCCTTGTCGGCGTCGATGAAGCACGCATCGGCGGAGGCGGTTGGCAGGGTGGCAAGCACCGCGCGCGCGTCGCCTTCGAGCACCTCGATGCGGCCCGCCACGTCGGACTTGGCGATCCACTGGCGGGCGAACGCGACGTGCTCAGGGTCGCGCTCCAGCGTCTTGACCTTGCCCTGCGGTCCGAGCGCGCGCGCCATGCTGATGGCGGAGTAACCGGCGAGCGTGCCAACCTCCACCACGTCGCGCGCCCCGCGCAGCTTCAGCAGGATCTGCAAGAAGCTCGCCTGTTCGGGCGCGATCCAGATCGACGCGATGCCCGCTGCCGTCGCCGTCACCTTCAGTTGGCGCAGGAACTCGTCGTCCCCGCGCGTGTGCTGCGCCACGTACGCGAAGTGCTTTTCTGTGACGGTGGTCGACACACCCGACATAGTCTCCAAGCATATTCCAGCGTCGCCCGGCAGCCGCGAACCGTTCATGAACTTCAATCCTGTCACCGCTCGAAAGCGCCTCGTGCAGCTCGTGCGCGAGCTTGCCTACCGCGATGGGGTCGATGTGGTGCTTGCCTCCGGCAAGCGCTCGACGTTCTACATCAACGGCAAAGACGTCACGCTGCACCCCGAGGGTCTGTGGTTGCTGTCGCGGCTCATGCTCGACGAGCTGAAGAAGCTGCCGCAGGTGACCGCGGTGGGTGGCCTCACGCTGGGCGCCGACCCGATCGCATCGGCGATGTGCGCATTGAGCTTCGAGACCGGCCAGAATCTGAGCGCCTTCTTGGTGCGCAAGGAGGCCAAAGGCCACGGCACCGGCGCGCGCATCGAGGGCGCGCTGACGCGTGGACAGAAGGTCGTGATCCTCGAGGACACCGTCACGACGGGCAGCTCGGCGCGCAAGGCGATCGACGCGGTGCGCGAAGTGGGCGCCGAAGTGGTGGCGGTGCTGGCGCTCGCCGATCGGCAGGACCCCGACGCGGATGGCTTTCGCGCCGAGTTCGACGTGCGCAGCCTGGTAACCCTCAGCGATCTGCGCGGTGGGTGATCGCGATGGCTGAACTCACCGACCTGTCGCGCGCGCTGGCGCGGGTTCCCAGCGGCCTGTTCATCCTCAGCGTCGGCCGGGGCCACTTACAGACGGCGATGCTCGTCTCGTTCGTACAGCAGGTGGGCTTTGAGCCGCCAGCGGTCAGCTTCGCCCTCAAGAAGGGGCGCGACCACGTGCTCGAGCTGCTGCGCAAGGAGCGGCAGTTCTGTCTGTCGGTCGTGCCTGAGGGCGACAAGGCGATGCTGGCGCACTTCGCGGCTGGCTTTGCGCCCGGCGACGACCCGTTTGCCGACGTGGCCACCGCGATCGCCAGCAATGGCGTGCGCTTCCCCGCCGCAGCGTGCGCGCACCTCGCGTGTCAACTCGCGGGCGAGGCCGATTGGAGCGACCACTTGCTACTGTGCGGGCACGTGCTCGGCGGCAGCGCGGCACACGACGTCAAGCCATGGGTTCATCTGCGCAAGAACGGGCTGTCGTATTGAGGGCCGCGGCGGTCGTCACCGCGGCCGGTCGCGGCCGTCGGATGGGAGCCGACAAGGCCCTGCTCGACCTCGACGGCGAGCCGGCGCTGACGCGGGTGGTGGCGGCGTGTCGCGGCGCCGGCGCGCGCGAAGTGGTTGTCGTGCGGGCCCGGGATGCGGCGCCGCTGCCGGACGATCTGACCACTGACTTCGCGGTGCGCGTCGTCGAGGTCGAGCCCGACGCCGAGATGATCGACAGCGTGCGCGCGGGGCTGCGGGCGTTGGGCGCGGCGGAGCTCGTTGTGCTGTTTCCAGTCGATCACGCGCTGGTGCAGGCCGCCACGGTACGCGCGCTCGTGCGCCGTGCGCGCGCTGCGACCGAGCCGGCGATCACGCTGCCGTTGTTCGAGGGCCTACCCGGGCATCCGATCGTGCTGCCAGCGGCGCTGCTGCCGACCGTGTTCGACGCGGCCACCAAGACCCTGCGTGATGTCGTGCGCCGCCAGAGTGTGGACGTCGTGCCGGTGCGCGATCGCTGGATCGCGCGCGACTTGGATACGCCTGAAGACCTCGCCGCGGCGCGCGCACATCTGGCCGAGGTCGGTGGCGGCACGCTCGAGCTGATGCGCGCCCACCGCAGCCGGCGTGCCTTCAAAGCCGATCCGATCCCGCGCGCGCAACTGACCGGCTTGGTGGATGCCGCGCGCTACGCGTCGACCTCGAGCTTCATCCAGGCCTACGCCGTGGTCGCGGTGACCGATGTCGCGCGCAAGGCCGAGGCAGCGCGCCTGTGTGCTGATCAGGAGCACATCCGTCAGGCGCCGGTGTTCCTCGCGATCTGCGCCGATCTCAACAAGCTCGGGCGCGCGTGTGCGCGGCATGGCACCACGCTCGACCCGGCGCCCTTCGAGACCTTCCTGCAGGCTACCGTCGACGCCGCGTTGCTCGGCCAGAACCTGCTGCTCGCGGCCGAAGCGCAGGGTCTCGGCGGCTGCATGATCGGTGCGGCGCGCGACCACCCCAAAGAGCTAGCGCGGCTGCTCGGTCTGCCCCCGCACGCCTACGTGGTGTTCGGCATGAGCCTCGGCGTAGCCGCCGACGACCCCGCGCCGCGCGGCCGCTTGCCCCTCGATGGGGTGTTGTTCTTCGAGCAGTACGACACCACGCGCCTCGATGCCGTGCTGGATGGTGCCGATGCCTTGATGCAGGCCTGGGCGCGCGCCTGCAATCAACGCGGCGGCTATGGCGGCAGGGCGGTCGACGAGAGCAAGGGCTGGAGCGATCGCATGGCGGCTCTGTGGTCGAAAGAAAAGGCTCGGCCGAATCCGCGGCTGGCGTTGCGGCAAGGGTTGTCAGACCTTGGGCTGGGGCTCGTCTAGCGATGGATCCCTTGCGCGCTCTCGGTCTACGTGTCGCGGCTGGCGAAGCCCAGGTCTACTCGCATGGTGCGCACGTCACGGGCTTTTGTCCGACTGGCCAAGCACCGGTGCTCTTTCTGAGCCAGGCGAGCAAGTTCGCGGCCGGCGAAGCGATCCGCGGCGGTGTGCCAGTGATCTTCCCGTGGTTCGGCGACGACCCGGAGGGCAAGGGGCGGCCGGCGCATGGGTTCGCCCGGCGGTGCGCGTGGCAGCGGGTCGATGCCGGTGGCGACGCTGCGCGCGCGGCGTTCGCGCTGCAAGACGACGAGGCGACGCGAGCGCAGTGGCCGCACCGGTTTGGCCTGCGCCTCGAGGTCGAGGTCAGCGCGGCGCTCTCGCTGGCGCTGCGCGTCGAGAACCGCGGCGCGCAAGCCTTTCGCTGCGAGCCAACGCTGCACACCTACCTCGCGGTCGGCGACGTGCGTCAAGTCACGCTGCACGGGCTCGAAGGCGTGCGCTACAAGGACAAGGTCGCCGGGATGGCGGAACGCACCCACGGTCGCGCGCCGTTGACCTTCGGCGGCGAGACCGACCGTGTTTTCTTGGGCACCGAGGCCACCTGTCGAGTCGACGACCCGCTCCTTTCGCGTACCCTCGAGGTGAGCAAGCGCGGTTCGCGCTCGACGATCGTCTGGAACCCGTGGAACGCCAAAGCGGCGCGCATGGCCGATCTCGGCGCCGACGCGTGGCCGCAGTTCCTTTGCGTCGAGTCGGGCAACGTGGACGACGACGCGCTCGTGCTCGGGCCCGGCGAGTCGCACGTGATGGCGGTGCAGATTGCGGTGCATGCCCGCGCCTGAAGTCGGCGGACCCGACTGTCGCGCCATTCGACATGGCTCAAGTCGAACCTGCCTTGTTGCCGAAGTGTGCAGTGTCGGCCGCGGGCCGAGGTAGCCTCCCCCCGAGGTGAACCAACATGAGACTCATCATCCCCATCGCGGCGCTCCTGCTGGGCGCGTGTACGAGCCTGCGCGCGCGCGCCTACGCCGGTGTGCAGCAGACCACGCTCCAAGGCGAAGCCGCGCTCAACAACAGCGCGGGCAGCCTGAACCTAGGCACCAGCGCGAGTGACATCGAGGACGAGGTCGGCCTCGATGGTGAGGAGTACTCGCCGTACGTGCGCGCCGAACTCGGCATCCCGCTCGGCTCACTCACGATCTCGGGCTTCGACTACACCGCGACGGGTTCGGGCACGCTGGGGGCCGGCCACCCATACGGTGACATTCCCGGCGGCTCGCAGATCACGTCGTTCCTCGAGTTCACCAACATCAAGGCGGCGGTGCACTTCGACCTGCTGAACTTCGGCGTCCTTCGGCTATCGCCGGGTGTCGGCGTCGACTTCATCAACTTCGACGTGCAGGTGACCGAGCTGAACACCGCGAACTTCGAACGCGTCGACAACGAAGTGTTCGTGCCGATGTTGTTCGCGCAGGCCGAAGTCGACCTCGGCGTCGTCGCCGCGACGGTCGACGTGGGCTACATGCAGGCCAGCCTCGATGACGCGACCGGTCGCTATTTCGATCTCGAAGGGTTGATCCGGTTCAACCCGGTGCCGTTCGTCGAGGTCTTCGCCGGCTACCGACTGATCGATCTGGACGCGCGCGGAACCGCAGATGAACGGCGCTACGAGGCCGACCTGCGCCTGCACGGCTGGACACTCGGCGGCGGAGTGATTTTCTGAAGCACTGGCTCTAACAGTGCAGCCTGAGGCAACGCAGACCGATACCGACTCAACAGTCCAAGGGAGGGCTCAACGTGAAACGCTTCGCAATCCTGGTTCTGGCAGCTCTATCGCTGGCGACCCCGTCGTGCACGACCGCGAGCGTCGACGCCGGTTACCTCAACCTCGAACTCGGCGGCGACATCGGCTACGCCCGTGGTGCCACCAACGTGTCTGCCCGCGCCCCGGTGGAGCAAGGGCTCGGCCTCGGCAGCGACGTGGGTTCACCGTACGGTCGGATCGAGTTGGTGAACGACAATGGGCTCGTCGGGACCGGCATGTTCGCGTCGGGCTTCCTGTACGACAACCAAGGCACTGGCACGCTGATGGCCAGCTACGGCAACATCACCGCCGGCACGCCGATCCGCTCGGACTTCAAGATCCTCAACGCCAAGGTCGGCGTCTTCCTGAGCTTCGACATCGCTGGCCTGGTGTTCATTCGGCCGGGCATCGCCGCGGACATGTTCTTGCCGGACATGACGGTCGAGACCACGCAGCTGACGCCGAGGCTCACCGAGACGATCGACGATCCGGGTGGCGTGCCGCTGCCGTACATCCAAGTGGGGCTCGATACTGGAGTGGTGGCGGGCTTCATCGAGGTCGGCTACCTGCCGCTCAAGACCAAGGATCTGAACCTGGGAAGCGAGTACGACGTGGAGAGCGAAACGCTGGACATCGAAGCCATGGTGAAGGTCCGCCCGGCCCCGCATGTCGAGCTGTTCGCCGGCTACCGCCTGTTCAAGCTCAGCCTCGAAGGCCGGCTACAGCAAGACACCGTGGACATCGACATCGACCTGTCCGGGTTCATGATCGGTGGCGGCGTCCACTGGTGAGGCGGCGAGGAACTCAGCGCGGCAGAGCCGCAACCAACGAGAGGCGAAGTGGGCGCTACGGCGGCTCTGCCGCGAGTCATGAGCCGTAAGACGTAAGCCCTAAGTCCAGATCGCGGTCTGACCGCATCCGCTGTCCGAGTTCCGAGCTTACG